>ATTB01000001.1 GCA_000419465.1 alpha proteobacterium SCGC AAA028-C07
TAAACCCAAGAAATAACTGAGGCCAAAATGTTATCCTTTTCATAAAAGGATAAGAAATAATTAACAATCCAGAAGACAGGCCTAAAATTTTAGAAAAATTATTAAACTGAAATAATATTATGAACGCAGGTATTAGTAGTAATAAAATAACAACCCAAGCAGTTTTCGTTGTTATTTTTCCTGAGGCTATTAAACGTTTTTTTGTTCTTTTAACTTTGATATCAATTTTTTTGTCTACAATGTCATTATAGACGCAGCCAGCACTTCTCATGATTATTGAACCAACAAAAAATAGAATTAAGTATTTAATAAATAGATAATTATTAACAACGTACCATTGGGTCATTGCTAAACTCCAAGCGCAAGGCCAGAATAGTAAAAAAATTCCTATTGGTTTATTTAATCTTAATAGGCTAGCAAATTGGTACATTTTGTAAAAATTAGATAATTTAGTTACAATAACAGTTATGTCTTTAAAAGTAAGAATTTATTTAGATAAAAAATTAAACCTAGATTTAGATTTAATTTTAGAAAAAGAAGATGCTCATTATTTAACGAATGTGATGCGTTTAAGAGAAGGGGATAATCTTTTTTTATTTAACTCTAAGGATGGAGAGTTTAAAGGAGAGATCATCGCCTTTGATAAAAAAAATATAAAGGTAAAATTAATTTCAAAAATTGAAAACATAAACAAACCTGGAAAGATATCTTTGATATTTTCTTTAATTAAAAGTTCAAAATTAGATTATTTAATTCAAAAATGTACAGAAGTAGGTATTAAAAGTTTTTACCCTGTTATTTCTGAAAAATCGGTTGCTAAAAATTTAAATATTCAGAGAACAGAAAAAATTATGAAAGAATCTTGCGAACAATCTAATCAGTTATATTTACCAGCTATTCATTCGGTTGAAAAGTTAGAGAAAAAACTCAAGTCTCTTGATAAAAATTCTATAGTTTTTTTTGCAGACATTAATTCCTCTAATAAAAAAATTGAAGAAGTTATTAAAAATAATAAAAATCGCGAATTTTATTTATTAATTGGTCCAGAAGGTGATTTTTCATTAAAAGAAAGAGATTTATTAAATAGTATGAGTAATTGTATTCCTATTTCCTTAGGACAGAATATTTTAAGATCAGAAACAGCAGCCGTTGTAGGCCTTGTTATATTAAATTCTCTGATTAATTAATTTTGAGTTCCACCAACAGTAATACCATCAATTAAAATTGTCGGTTGACCAACACCAACTGGTACCCATTGTCCATTTTTACCGCAGGTTCCAACACCAGCATCTAACTCCATATCATTACCAACCATTTTAACTTTTGTAAGGACATCAGGACCGTTACCAATTAGTGTTGTGCCTTTTAATGGTCTGCCAATTTTTCCATTTTTAATTTCATAAGCTTCAGTGCAAGAGAAAACAAATTTACCGTTTGTGATATCTACTTGCCCACCGCCAAATGCAACGGCATAAATTCCCTTATCAACCGATTTAATTATTTCGTCAGGATGATATTTTCCAGAAAGCATATAAGTGTTTGTCATACGAGGCATTGGCATGTGTTCAAAACTTTCTCTTCGACCGTTTCCTGTTGGCTGCACATTCATTAATCTTGCGTTTAATCTGTCTTGTATATAATTTTTTAATATTCCTTTTTCGATCAGAACAGTTTTATTAGTTGGGGTTCCTTCATCATCAATAGTGATTGATCCTCTTCTATTTTCAATTGTCCCATCATCAACAACTGTTACTTGTTCGTCAGCTATTTTTTGCCCCATTAAATTTGAGAATGCTGAAGTTTTTTTTCTATTAAAATCCCCTTCAAGCCCATGCCCAATCGCTTCATGCAAAAGTATTCCAGGCCAACCAGGTCCTAGTACCACTTTCATTTCGCCAGCAGGAGCATCAACACTTTCAAGATTAATTAACGCTTGATTTAAGGCTATATCACAAACCTTTTTCCAATTTAATTCAGTGATGTATTCATCTAATATTTTTCTCCCACCCGTTCCATAGCTTCCCGTTTCTTTTCTTCCATTTTTTTCAACCATGACTGAAACATTAAATCTAACAAGGGGTCTTTTGTCTGAATAACTTTGATTGTCGGGTCTTATAATTTCTATTTGTTGGTATTCAGAAAATATTGAACTTGAAACTTGTTTAACATATGAATTTTTCGATCTTAAATATTTATCAATTTTATTTAACAGATCTATTTTTTCAGAAAAATTTTTTGCTTCGATAGGATTAACATCTGTATATAGATATTTATTAGTTTTGTTTGGTCCTGAATTTATTTTTCCAGAGTAATTTTTATTAGCGTCCAGAATTATTTTTGCAGATTTTTTTAGAGATTCTTCTGTTAGTTCGTTGGAATGAGAATAGGTTGTAATGTCATTATTAACTGATCTTAAACCATAACCTTTGCTAGAATCGTAACTCGTATTTTTGATTTTTCCATCATCTAATACCAGCGACTCTGAAACGGTAGATTCTAGGAATAACTCACCGTCATCACACTTAAAAAGAGTATTATTAACTATTGTTTCTGCTGACTTTTTTGAAATTGAATTTTCTTCTGAAAAAAACTCATTTAAATTTGGGTTCATTTTTAGATAAATTGTCGCAAATTTTTTGTATATATTTGTGATAATAATATAGTTTAATAACTATATTTACAGAGTATATCTTTAATAAATGACAAAAAAATTACTTAATAAATTTTATTTATCTTTAGTGCTTTTTATCTATCCAAGCATATCATTTGCAGCGAGCAATTGGCAAATGGGTTTTAATGAGTCAGTAACTTCTGTCATGGACGACATTGTTCATCTGCATGACCGTATTTTACTTCCAATTATAGTCGCAATATCTGTTTTTGTACTTTTTTTACTTTTGTATCCAGTTATACGATTTAGAGCTTCAAAAAATCCAGTACCTTCAAAAACATCACACAATACTTTTATAGAAATTTTATGGACGGTTATTCCTTGTTTGATTTTAATAGTAATAGCGGTTCCATCATTTAGATTGCTTTATAAACAAGATGTTATTCCAAAAGCCGACGTTACTATCAAAGCCATAGGTTATCAGTGGTACTGGGGTTATGAGTACCCAGATCAAAATATTGCATTTGATGCCAACATGGTTGAGACAAAAAATTTAAAACCAAATCAACCAAGACTTTTAGAAACTGACAATCACGTTGTTGTTCCAGTTGGTAAAGTTGTTAAAGTTTTAATTACAGCTAATGACGTGTTGCATGCTTGGGCAGTCCCGTCTTTTGGAGTTAAAAGAGATGCTGTTCCAGGAAGAATAAATGAAACTTGGTTTAAAGCTGAAAAAGAAGGCGTGTATTATGGACAATGTTCAGAATTATGTGGGTCTCGACATGCGTTTATGCCAATTACAGTAAGAGTAGTTTCAGAAAAACAATATAATGATTGGCTTAAGGAAGCCAAAGCTAAGTTTGCGAAATATCCAGAGAATAATGTTGTTGCAGAAAATTTAAAAAAGGAGAAAAAATAAATGGCTAATACAAGTTCTGATCATTCGCATTATCCAAGTTTTTGGACTAGATGGTTGTTTTCAACAAATCATAAAGACATAGGAACTTTATATTTAATTTTTGCAATTATTGCAGGAATTATTGGAACAGCTTTTTCTGTTCTAATAAGAATGGAACTTATGTATCCGGGAGATGGAATTTTAAAAGGTGATTACCATCTTTACAATGTTCTGGTTACCGGTCACGGTTTGATAATGATTTTCTTTATGGTTATGCCAGCAATGATAGGTGGTTTTGGAAATTGGTTTCTTCCTTTAATGATTGGCGCTCCTGACATGGCATTTCCTAGAATGAATAACGTTTCCTTTTGGTTATTACCTGCAGCGTTTATTTTATTAATCGCCTCTATTTTTGTTGAAGGTCCTCCTGGCGGATTAGGAGTTGGCGGAGGCTGGACAATATACCCTCCATTATCTTCAAAAGCTGGACAGCCAGGACCAGCTATGGATCTTGCAATATTAAGTTTGCACGTTGCTGGAGCCTCATCAATTCTTGGTGCTATTAATTTTATAACTACGATTTTTAATATGAGAGCTCCTGGGATGACGATGCATAAAATGCCTCTTTTTGCATGGTCAATTTTAGTGACTGCTTTTTTATTATTGTTGTCTTTACCAGTTCTTGCAGGTGCAATCACAATGTTACTGACAGACAGAAATTTTGGAACAGCTTTTTTTGAACCCAAAGGAGGAGGGGACCCGGTTTTATTTCAACATTTATTTTGGTTCTTTGGACACCCTGAAGTTTATATTATGATCCTTCCAGGCTTTGGAATCGTTAGCCATATTATTTCAACTTTTTCAAAAAAACCTATTTTTGGATATCTTGGTATGGCTTATGCAATGGTATCTATTGGAGTTGTAGGTTTTGTTGTTTGGGCTCACCACATGTACACAGTCGGTCTAGGCGTAGATACAAAAGCATACTTTGTTTTTGCAACTATGATTATTGCGGTACCTACAGGTATCAAAGTATTTTCATGGATTGCCACAATGTGGGGAGGCTCTATTACTCTTAAAACACCAATGCTTTGGGCTATTGGTTTTATATTTTTATTTACGGTTGGGGGTGTCACAGGAGTTGTACTTGCAAACGCTGGAGTTGATACATCATTTCACGACACTTATTATGTAGTAGCTCATTTCCACTATGTACTTTCACTGGGAGCGGTATTTTCGATATTCGCAGGATTTTATTATTGGTTTGGTAAAATGTCTGGATATGAATATTCAGAAATTTTAGGAAAAATACATTTTTGGCTAACATTTGTAGGAGTAAATTTAATTTTCTTCCCTCAACATTTTTTAGGATTAGCAGGAATGCCACGAAGATACGCTGATTATCCAGATGCTTACGCGGGATGGAACTATATTTCCTCTGTTGGTTCTTATATTTCTGCATTTGGAGTTTTAATCTTTTTAGCATTAGTTGCGCACGCATTTATTAGAGGAAAAAGAGTTCCTGATAATCAATGGGGAGAAGGTGCGACTACGTTAGAATGGACTTTAAGCTCACCACCTCCATTCCATCAGTTTAATGAACTGCCTAAAATTAAATAATTAAATAAAGTGTACAAATCCACATTTGCTAATTATCAAAAAAGTAAAAATATTTTAATTCTTAAAAATTTTTATAATTTAATGAAACCAAGAGTTATGTCTCTTGTGGTTTTTACTGCTCTTGTAGGCTTAATTATTTCAAATAAGCAGGTAGATTTTTTAACATCAGCTTCAGCATTGTTTTTTGTAGCATTAGGTGCGGGCGCGGCCGGAGCACTTAATATGTGGTACGACTCAGAAATTGATGCTGTGATGTCTCGCACATGCTTAAGACCAATTCCGCTTGGTAAAATTTCAAACACACAGGCATTATATTTTGGTGTTTTTTTAAGCTTAATCTCTATTGCAGGATTGTATTTTGTTTCAAATATTCTGTCAGCTTCAATACTAGCTATTACTATCGGTTTTTATATTTTTATTTATACGATTTGGCTAAAAAGAAGAAGTGTTCAGAATATTGTAATAGGAGGAGCGGCCGGAGCATTTCCACCAGTTATAGGCTGGACTATTGCCAATAATAATTTGTCGATTGAACCAATAATTTTATTTTTAATTATATTTTTTTGGACTCCATCTCATTTTTGGTCATTATCTTTATATAAATCTGAGGATTATAAAAAAGCTAAAATCCCAATGCTACCAGTTGTATCAGGCGTAGATTTTACTAAGAAAAATATTTTTGCTTATGCACTTATGTTGTTTCCTATAACTATACTTCCTTTTTATTTTAATTTTGCAGGTTTAGTTTATTTAGTGCCAACTATTATTTTAGGATTATTTTATATTTTTTTAACATTTAAATTATTAAAAACTAATAACAAAAAAGAAACAGCAAAACTCTCAAAAAAAATATTTGCTTTTTCTATTTTGTATTTGTTTTTAATTTTTACGTTATTGTTAATTGAAAGTTTTATTAAATTTTTTTAATGAAAAAAAATTATATCACAGCAATTCTATTAATATTATTAGTAATATTCTTTTTTATATTTACAATTTTAAATATAGGAAACGGAATATTTGTTAGACCTTTATGAGCTCGCAAACTAAAAATAAAATTAATCCTATCTATTTAGTTGTTATATTTTTTGTGATGCTCGGATTGTCTTATGCTTCGGTTCCACTTTATGAATTGTTTTGTAAAGTAACCGGATTTGGTGGAACAACGAAAGTTGCTAAAGAAGTTCCGAATGTTATTATAAATCATAATGTTACAACTAGATTTGATACTAACGTTGCAAAAGGTTTGTTTTGGGATTTTAAAGTAGAAAAAATAAAATTAGATATTAACCCAGGCCAAGTCTTAACTAATAAATTTATAGTAAAAAATTTAGGAAACGAAACTTCAACAGCGGTTTCAACATTTAATGTCACTCCTGATTCTGCTGGGAAATATTTTAACAAAATTAGCTGTTTTTGTTTTGAGCAACAAACTTTAAAAGGCAAAGAAACAATGGTGTTTGAAATGGCATATTTTATTGACCCAAAAATAGTAGACGACTTATCTACAAAGGAAATTAAGGATATTACTTTATCTTATACTTTTTTTGATGTAGCTAATTTTAAAAAGGATAAAAATTAATGTCAGACAGTCATAAAAAAGGACATGATTATCACCTGGTAGATCCAAGTATTTGGCCGATCACCATTTCTTTTTCTGCAATGATTTTAGCATTTGGAACTGTGTACTATATGCATGCCAAATCTTTTTGGCTTTTATTAATTGGATTAGCTTTAACACTTTATTCTATGTTTATGTGGTTTAGAGACGTTGTTATTGAAGGCGAGCATAAAGGCGATCACACTCCGGTTGTTCAAATTGGTCTTAGATATGGAATGACGCTCTTTATAATATCTGAAATTATGTTTTTTGTTGCTTGGTTTTGGGCTTACTTTGATTCAAGTCTTTTTCCAGATGCAGTTATAGGAGGTGTATGGCCACCTAAAGGCATACAGACTTTAGATCCTTGGCATATACCTTTAATAAATACTTTAATTCTGCTTTTATCAGGAACGACCGTGACTTGGGCGCACCACTCCATGTTAGAGAATGACCGAAAAGGATTGTTAAATGGATTGTTATTAACGGTAATTCTTGGGGTTATTTTTACTTGTTTTCAAGCTTACGAGTATATGGTTGCTGATTTTAAGATTAGCACAGGAATTTATGGAGCGACTTTTTATATGGCCACAGGTTTTCATGGTTTTCATGTGCTTGTTGGAACAATCTTCTTAGCAGTTTGCTACTTTAGAGCAAAAGCTGGGCACTATAAGCCTGATCATCATTTTGGATTTGAAGCTGCAGCGTGGTATTGGCATTTTGTTGATGTAGTTTGGCTGTTCTTATTTGCTTCAATATATATTTGGGGAAGTTAATAGACCGTTTTGTTTAAAATTAAATCATTAGATATATTCTTTATATTTTTTATATTCACCGTTCTCTCTTTGGGAACGTGGCAAGTTTATAGACTGTATTTAAAAAATAACTTAATTTCTGATTTAGAAAAAAATCTAAAAACAAGTTCAATTAATTTTAACGTAGATATAGATAAAGAATACACAAAAATTTTATTTAAAAAAAAAGATTTAAATACAAAAATATTTTTATATCATCTTAATAAAGGAGAGATAGGCTTCAAAGTTATAGTCCCTTATGAAATTAATAGTTCGTTATTAGTTTTAGTGGATAAAGGATGGATTAGAAAAGATAAGATTAATTTAATAAAAAATACCTTATTTAATGATGATATTATTGAAGGCTATACAAGGAAAATAAGAGAAAAAAACTTATTTACTCCGAATAATAATATTAAAGAAGATTTTTTATATTCAGTTGAGATTGATAATTTGAAGAAATCTCTAAACAAGAATATTTATCCATTATTAATTATTCAAACTTCAAAAACTAACAAAGATATTATTCCTAATGATTATGAGGTTCGTCTGCCAAATAATCATTTGCAATATGCTATAACATGGTATGGCTTAGCAATATTTACTATAATTTTTTTTTTATATTATAGAAAGAAATTTTAATGAAATACATCAGTACTAGAAACAATAAAAAAACTTATAATTTTATTGATACTTTTCTAAATGGGCTTGCCCACGATGGTGGTCTTTATATTCCTAAAAAGATACCGCACTTATCTAAGTTTGTATTGAAAAGATTATCAAAATTAAATTACAATGATTTAGCTTATGAAATTATTAAGATTTACACAGGCAATGCTTTTTCAAAAAGTGAGTTAAAAAAAATTATAAAAAAGTCTTATAAAGAATTTGATAGTAATAATGTAGTAAAATTTTCAAGAGTAAAAAATTTTAATTTAGTAGAATTATACCACGGCCCAACTTTAGCTTTCAAAGATATTGCAATGCAAGTGATAGGTAATATGTACGAAACAATTCTTTCAAAAAGCAAAAATAGAATTAATCTAGTCACAGCAACATCTGGAGATACTGGTGCCGCAGCTATCGATGCTGTAAAAAATAAAAAAAATTTAAGAATTTTTGTTTTACATCCAAAAGGAAAAGTTTCTATAACGCAGAGGAAGCTTATGACTACGGTGAATTCAAAGAATGTGTTTAATATTGCGGTTAAGGGGTCATTTGATGATTGTCAAACATTAGTAAAATCATTGTTTAATGATAGTCACTTTAGAAGTTCTATTAACATGTCAGGAGTTAACTCAATAAATTGGGCAAGAATTGTTATTCAAATAGTTTACTATTTTTATTCACATTTTCGTTTATCTGAAAAAAATAAAAAAAGCGTTTTTTCAGTTCCAACAGGAAATTTTGGAGATATTTATGCTGGTTATATCGCTTACAAAATGGGCTTACCTATATCTAGATTAATTATTGCGACAAATGAAAATGATCTTTTATATAAATTTTTGAAAAATGGAATTTATAGGCCGTCAAAAGTAAAATTTAGTATTTCTCCAAGTATGGACATACAAGTGGCCAGTAACTTTGAAAGATTAATTTCTTCTTACTATAACAATAATTCTAAAAAAATATCGGAGTTAATGAAGCGGCTTAATAGCAAGGGTTTTTATAAGATAGATAAGAATATTTTAAATAAAATTAAAAATATTTTTTATTCCAAGTCTGTAAATGCAGATAATACTAAAAACACTATTAAATCAGTTTATAAATATAATAATAAAATATTAGATCCGCATTCCTCGGTTGGCTTAAAGGCTTTGGAGGATTATTATTTAAATCATAGCAAAAAATCAGAGAATCTATTTTGTTTAGAAACTGCGCATCCCGCTAAATTTTCAGAAACTATTTATAAAATATTAAGAAGAAATCCAAAGATCCCCAATGAGATTAGTAAAAATCTTAAAAAGAAAGAATTTTATAACGTGTTGCCTAATAACTTAAATAAAATTAAAAATTATATAAGAGCTAATCGTTTGCATTAGCAGCGTTCCTTGCAAGAATATCTACTTTGTTATTATATTCGTTGATAGAGTGAGCTTTTACCCAGTTCCAAGTAATTTCCTTTTTGCTAATTACATTATCTAATTTTGTCCAAAGATCTTTATTTTTTACATCTTTTTTGTTGGAATTTTTCCAATTATTTAATTTCCAATTATTAATCCATTTTTCAATACCGTCTTTGACGTATTTAGAGTCTGTATAAATCTTTATTTTTTTATCTTGTTTAATTTTCAATAAAGCATTTATAGCCGCTGTTAATTCCATTCTATTGTTTGTAGATTCTTTTTCAGACCCAAATATTGTCTCTTCTTTGTTATCATTAATAATTACAGCGGCCCAACCTCCCTTTCCAGGATTACCTAAGCAAGAACCGTCTGTATAAATTATAATCTCATTCATTAAATAAAATATTCGTTAAAATTTTTAATAGTTGAATGAAACTCAATTTTTTTAAAGTATTCAAAAGGATCTTTAATTTTAACATCTGCTTTATTATCGGTGTTATAAAAATCATATAGTCTTGTTAAAAAAAATCTCATAGCTGCACCCATACAGAGAATAGGTAAATATTTTTTTTCATCTTCACTTAACGCTCTTATTGATGAATATCCATCTATAAGATTTTTGGCTTTTGTCATATTGAATGTAGAATTGTTATCAAAACATATAGAGTTTAAGCAAATTCCTATTTCATAAGCAAAGAAATCGTTGCACGCGAAATAAAAATCTATAATTCCCGAAACTTTATTCTTTGTAAAAAATATATTATCTGGAAATAAATCTGCATGAATGATGCCTTTAGGTAAATTTTTAGGCCATTTACCTTTTAAGTAACTTAAATAATTATTAGTTTTTTTAATAATAGATTCGTCTAAATCTTTTTTTTTTTTAATAGTTTTTTCAAAAATATTTTGCCAACTTTCAATAGATAAATTATTTTTTCTACTAATTTTAAATTTTTTTGTTATCTCGTGTAATTGAGCCGTTATTTTTCCTATTTCAAAACAGTCTTCACTAGTTATTTTATTCTTAGATTGTCCATTTAAAAAAGTTACTAAAGCAGCATTTTTATTCTTAATTTTATTAATTTTTTCATTCTTTTTATTTGCAATGGGTTTTGGGCAAGGAAATCTATTATCTGACAAACTAGACAGCAATTTTATAAAAAACGGTAAATCATTTTCATCAACTCTTTTTTCATAAATAGTAAGAATGTAATCTTGTTCTGATGTTTTTATAAAATAATTTGTATTTTCTACTCCCTCTGTAATTCCTTTATAATCTTTAAAGTTATTAATATTGTACTGCTCTAAAAATTGCTCCACTTCTGGATGTTCTAATTTAGTATATACAGCCATTATTTAATGAGCATTGTAGGAAGTTTAAAAGAAACTTTTTCAACAGAAGTAATTACTTCTTCAAGTTTAATATTGGTAATACTTTTAATTTCTTTAATTAAATTCTCAACCAATATTTCAGGAGCTGAGGCGCCAGAACTAATACCTATATTTTTAGAATTTTTAATTTTATCAACGGGTAATGCTTGATCAGAGTGCATCAGGATACTTTCCTTGGAACCAAATCTTTTTGCAACTTCTACTAATCTTTGTGAGTTAGAAGAGCTCTTACTACCAACAATTAAAAATAAATCACATTTCCCTGCAATTTGTTTAACAGCTTCTTGGCGATTTGTAGTTGCATAACAAATGTCACTTTTAATTGGTTCTTTTATTGAAGGATATTTTTTTTTCAATAAGGATATAATTTCTAAAGTATCATCCACTGAAAGAGTAGTTTGCGTGATATATGCAAATTTATTATTTTTAATTTTTGGAAAATAATTATCTACATCGTCTTTATTTTCAATTAATGTAATATAATTATTATCTATTTGTCCTATAGTTCCAATTACTTCTGGGTGGTTTTTATGACCAATAAAAATAATATTAAACTCTTCTTTTGCTAACATTTCAGCCTCCTTATGAACTTTTGTCACCAAAGGGCATGTTGCGTCTATGTAAATAATGTTATTTAATTTTGCTTCATTAATTACTTTTTTAGGAACCCCGTGAGCTGAGAATATAACAGGTCTAGATTTATCTTTTATTTCAGAAAGCTCTTCAACAAATATTGCTCCAAGCGATCTTAGATTTTCAACGACAAACTGATTGTGTACTATTTCGTGTCTCACATAAACTGGAGCTCCAAATTTATTAATAGTTTTTTTTACGATTTCAACTGCTCTATCTACGCCGGCACAAAATCCTCTTGGACTTGCTAGAAATACGTTTACAATTTTTTGTTCCATTAAATTTTTAAATCTTGAACTTAGTATTATATTAGGAAGCTTTATAGAGACCAAACCAATAAATATAAATAGTATCTATAAATTCACATCTAATTAAAATTAATTTTTTGTTCATTGAAATAACTTAACATACAATTTATGCTATAATAGCATGCAAGAAAAATTTATTAAAAAACAAAATCCAATAAAAGTCCATTTACAAAAAGACAAAGATTATTACTGGTGTGCCTGCGGACTATCTAAAGACGGGACTTTTTGTGATGGCTCTCATAAGACTACAAATTTAGCACCTATTAAATTTAAAGTACAAGAAGACAAATCTTATTTTTTATGCGGGTGCAAAAAAACTAATAAAAAACCTTTTTGTGATGGGTCTCACTCAAAAAGTTAAGAAGTTTTAGAATTCTTTAAATTAACAAAAATTTTTTCCAGGTTTTTTTGATTTACCGCTTTCATTTTTTCATCATTAGTGGAATTTGATATTATTTTTTTTACCACTTCTAGAGCAATTTTATTGGATATATTTTGTATATCTTTGATCGCCTTAATTCTCATTTGATCTAATTTTTGTTCTAATGATTTTTTTTTATTAGCAATTAATTGTTCAAATTTATTTTCCGATTCTTTAATAAAAATTTCAGTTTCTTTTTTTTCACTATTAATAATTTTACCACTTTCAGTATGGGCTTCTTCTATCTTTCTTTTGTATTTTAGTAGCAATTGTTCACTTTCGTTTTTTAAATTTTTTGCATTATCTATTTCAGATTTAATTTCATTAATTTTATTATCTAACAAATTGTTAATTACCTGAGGAATTTTTTTATAGATAATTATTAAGCAAAAAATTATAAAGGATATTGCTACCCAGAAAGTCGCATCAAACATATTGAGATTTTTTTTCTTTGTTAGAGATCTCCAAAATCACCGCATTGAGATTGCTGCTGTTAGGAGCTGTGCCAGTTATTTTTTCTATTAATTCTTTAGAAAAATCTCCAGCTATATTTTCAATATTTTCTAAAGTTTGTTTTTTAAAATTATTTATTTCCTGCTCAGCTTTTACGGTTTCTGAATTTAGTATATTTTCAAATTCTTTTCTTTTTAAAGAAATTTTGTCATTAAAATCATTTTTTAATTTTATAGATATTTTCTTTGATTGATTTTTAGCTTCAGAAATAATTAGATTATATTCATTTTCTAATTTTTGAATTTGATTCTTGCAACTCTCAGCCTCTTCTAAAAGTGATTTAATAAAATTTGTTCTTGAGTCTATTAATGCAAACAATTTAGGACTAAAAAACTTCTGAATTAAAAAATATAGTATTACAAAAATTATAGTTAACCATAAGATTTGAGATAACCAAAACTCTGGATTGAGTTGAGGCATACCTTCTTTGGCAAATGCTATTTTATTAGAAAATAGCAAATAAATTATAATAGCTACACTTTTGTTCTTCATTACTTAAAATTATTAAATTAATTAATTTTAATAATTAAAATGCAAAAAGTATTAAAAGAGCGATAACTAAAGCAAATAAACCTATAGCTTCTGTCAGAGCAAATCCTAATAATAAAGTAGGAAATTGTTTTTGAGCTGCAGAAGGATTTCTTATAGCTGCCGATAAATAGTTACCGAATATTGTTCCCATACCTACTCCAACTCCAGCCAAAGCTATTGCTGCCAATCCAGCTCCTATCATTTTTGCTGCTGCTAGTTCCATTTTTTTTCTCCTTTTTTGTTAGTTGTTAATTTTTTTAGTGATGCATATTTAAAGCATCATTTAAATAAATACACGATAAAACTGCAAATACATAAGCTTGTAAAAAAGCTACCAATATTTCTAGTGCTGTTAAAGCAACAGAAAAGCTTAAAGGAAGCCATCCTCCAACAATACCTAGACTTACAACAAAACCACCAAACACTTTAAGCATTGTATGCCCGGCAAGCATATTTGCAAATAAACGAACTGACAAACTTACAGGTCTGCTTAAAAAAGATATAATTTCAATTGCAACTATAATGGGAAATAAAAAAATAGGTACACCTGAGGGAGCAAATATTTTTAAAAATCCAATGCCGTTTTTTGCAAACCCAACTATTGTTACTCCAACAAATATTACAACAGCAAGAAAGAATGTAATAATTATCTGACTTGTAACAGTGAAGGCATAGGGCAATAAACCAACCATATTTAGGGTTAAAATAAATAAAAATATAGTTAAGATAAAAGGAAAATAAGGTCTGGCATTTGGACCAACGGTTTCATTAATCATTTTAGAAATAAAATTGAAGACCAACTCATTAAGTAACTGAAACTTGCCAGGAACAATATTAACTCTGCTAGTTCCTGCTATAAAAAAAATAATAATTAATATTGAACTAATCAGCATAAAAAGACTTGAGTTTGTAAAAGATAGGTCCACTCCCTTGAAAGATAGGGAAGGTCCTATTCTGTGAACCTCAAATTGTTGCATTGGATTAGTTGCCATAAATTTAGCCTTTATTAATCATTTTTGCAGATCGCACAACATTAAATATTCCAGCCGCAATACCAACTATAAATAGAATTATTATAAAAATTGGCTTAGTTCCTAACCATTTATCTAGGTAGTAACCAATAAAAGTTGCGACAAAAACTGCAGCAACAAGTTCTGTGCTAATTCTTAATGCTAAACCGAGTATATTATTATTATTTTTGGATAAATTAATCTTATTTTTATTTTGAGTTAACTCGATCTTCTTTTTAAGATCGTCAAATTCTGACATTGACCTTTATGCTACCATTTCTTCTGCTTTTTCAAGATCCACAGCGACCAGTTGACTTACACCTCTCTCAGCCATCGTTACCCCGTACAATCTATTCATTCTAGACATTGTCAAAGCATGGTGAGTAATAACTATAAATTTTGTTTCGGTAATTTTTGTTAACTCTTCTATTAACGAACAAAATCTTGTAACGTTTGCATCGTCCAGTGGAGCATCTACCTCATCCAAAATGCAAATAGGAGCTGGGTTAATTAAGAATACTGCAAAAATTAAAGCCATAGCAGTCAAAGCCTGTTCGCCACCCGATAGCAAAGTAATTGACTGCAATTTTTTTCCAGGAGGACTTACTAAAAGTTCTAAACCAGCTTCCAAAGGATCATCAGATTCTATAAGTTCAAGTCTAGCATTTCCTCCTCCAAATAATTTTGTATATACGTCATTAAATTTTCTTCCCACTTTATCGTAGGCATCAATTAGTTTTTCCCTTCCTTTTTGATTTAATTGGTTAATACTAGATTTTAATTTTAATATTCCAGCCAGAAGATCTTTTCTATCTTCCATCATTTTATTTATTTGGTTTTCAAGATTTTTAGTCTCATCATCTGCTCTTAAATTTACAGCGCCCATATTATCTCTTTCATCTTTAAGAGTTTTTAATGAGACCTCTGTTTTTTCAATACTTGTTTTTTCAATAGTTAATTTATCCTCTTCATTTAATAGATCGTCTATTGAACATTTAAAATCTTCCTTAACTTTATTTTCTAACTCTGCAATTTTTACCTTATGATTATCTATAAGCGTTTCAAAGCGCACTTTTTTCTCACGTCCAATCAGAACCTTTTCATTAATATCTGTTAAAACCTTATTAATTTCCGTAATTTTATTTTCTGCAATTTCAATTTCAGAATTAATCTTTGCTCTAGCCTCTTCAGTATTTTTTATATTTTCTTGATAAAATCCTTTTTGCTCACCAATTTCACTTGGCTTAATTTGAATTTTAGTGATTTCTTTTTCTAAATTTTTTAGTCTTGATAAAAGACTTTCTGACTTTGTTTTTGAGTTTTGTTCTAAATTACGCCAGTTATCTATTTCAGTATCAATACTCTTAACTCTTTCTTTTCTTTTAATAGAGTCGTTCTTTATCGTTTCATACTTGCTTAGAAATATTGCATATTTTTCTTGTAGTTCTTTAAGTAAAAAAGTTTTTTGAGTAAATTCGTTCTTTGCATCTTCTTTATTAAAAGGCGATAATTGCTCATTATCTTTTTTGATTAGATTATATAAATTTTCTATATTTTTAGATGTTTCTTCGAAACTAATTAGAACATTTCTTAAATTTTCTTTAACCTTTTGAGATCCAATGTTTTCAAAATTATTTATTGTATCATTTAATATTCTAGACTGGTTATTACTAAAATTTTTAAAATAATTTAAATAATTATTAATAGCATTTTTAGTTTCTGTATTTCCAATATTTGCAAATATTTTTTCCGACAGAGTCTCGAGCGATTTTTGTTCAATATTTAATTCTTCTGAAATTTTTTTAAAATCATTATTAGTTTTGTTTTCAATTTCATAATAAGTTTTTTCAAACTCTAATATTTCAGACTTTTCTTCCGTTAATCGCTTAATATTAGAGTTAGCATTATTAATGTTAATATTTTCGCTCTGCAGATCATCATTAGTATTTTTTAAATCAATTCTAAGTTTTTCAGATTCTTCTTTAGTTCTTTGCTCTTGCTTGAATAAATCTTCATATTCTAGGTTTAGTCTTTGTAGTTTGCTTGTAATTTCTGCAAAATCATTTCTTAGAGGCTTAATTCTTTTGTTTTCACTTTCTAATAGTTCGCTGCTATAATTTTTTTCAATTGTTACTGCGCTAATATCATCATCAATTTCATTTAAGCCTTCCTGACTTTCTTTGAGTTCTTTATTAATTTCTTGTATTTTTAAATAAGATAGCAATGCTTCTTTTTTTTTAATATCATTTGATATTGTTTTATATCTCGAAGCTTCTTCCGCTTGTTTTAATAAATTTTTTAACTGAAGTTCGATTTGTTTCATTATGTCGTCTGCTTTTTTAAGATTATTTTCAGCAGCATTTAATCTTAGCTCCGCCTCATGTCTTCTAGCATGTAGTCCTCCAATGCCAGCAGCCTCTTCTAATATTGCTCTTCTGTCCGTGGGCTTTGCAGTAATTAAAGATCCAACTTTTCCCTGACTTACCATTGAGGGAGAGTGAGCTCCGGTAGAAAGGTCTGCAAATAATATTTGCACATCTCTTGCTCGAACTTCTTTTCCATTAATGTAGTAGCTTGACCCTTTGTCTTTTTCTATTCTTCTTCTAACTTCTATTTCTGGCGTATCTCTAAATTGAGGAATATTTTCGTTATTTTCTAGAAGAATATTAACCTCAGCAATATTTTTGGAAGGACGGTTTGATGTTCCGGAGAATATTACATCTTCCATTCCGCTACCCCTTAGGCTTTTTGCAGATGTTTCTCCCATGCACCATCTTAAAGCCTCGACAATATTTGATTTTCCACAACCGTTTGGTCCAACAATTCCTGTAAGACCATCCTCAATTAACAAATGAGTTCTATCGGCAAAAGATTTGAAACCAACTATTTCTAGTTTTTTAAATTTCATTTTAATATTTTTGATATTTCTTTCGATAAATTCTCAAAAGTAAGGTTTCCTTCAAATTTTTTTTCATTAATAACAATAGTAGGAGTAGAGTTAATAAAATATTTTTTTTGACCATCAATTCTGTCATTTAATATTTTTTTTTCCAATTTTTGATCCTTTAAACATCTTGAAAGTTTTTCATCAGATAAATTAAATTTATTGGCTATTAAAAATAACTTTTTGTTAATTTCTTGTATTTTATCACCTGCGGACCAAACATTTTGATTTTTATAAATCTCATCAATTAGCAAGATACTTGATTCTTTTGTTGAGCATCTAACAATTTTTGCTGCATTTAATGCAGCAATATCTAATGGAAAATCAATAAAAGTAATTTTTATTAAATCTTTACTTGCATATTCCTTTACTAGTTTTGGATAAGTATTCTTATGAAAATTAGCGCAATGTGGACATGTAAATGAACTGTAAATTTTAATTTCAACTTTTGCGTTTTTATTACCGATAAATATTTCGTCATTATTTTGACTATAAGAAAAAGAGCTAAATAACATAAAAAAAGTAATAAATAATATTTTTTTTAAATAATTTTTTATCGCGATCGACATAATTCTATTTATTAAGTTTTAGAAATATTTCTTTTAAATTTTTACTTTTAATTTCGTCTATTTTTTTTAAAATATGTTCACTTAATATAATTTTTTTCTTTTTTTTTTCAAAAGAGGGGTTTTTAGAAGTAATTTGTATTTTATTAATAGCATTAAATCCGAGATAGCTATTAATTTTTTCAATAATTTGATCTCTTGAATATTCAATCTCTATCATTATATCTTTGTTAACATTTATAGAGAGAATATTTTCATTATTAATTTTTTTGATTTTTGAAGGTGTCACATCTTTAAACATTTTTTCTCCAACTATATTTTTCCAATTCTTAATTATTTCAAAATATACAAAGCCGTCTTTTTTTAGTATTTTTTTTGCATTTTCTGGTAATAAACTTTGCAAAGGTCTTAAACCTTGAGTAAATAATTTATTTGAAGATTTATCCATAACCATGAAAAATGTTTTATCAAATAAAATTCTTGCTTGGTACGATAATCATCAAAGAGATTTGCCATGGCGAAGATATCGCGGTTTTCAGGATAGAATTTATAAAGTTTTAGTCAGCGAGTTTATGCTTCAGCAAACTCAAGTTAAAATAGTGATTCCTTTTTTCAATAAGTTTTTAAAAACATTTCCTAATTTAAAAAAATTATCAAAAGCAAAGTTAGAAAAGGTTTATAAACTTTGGCAGGGACTTGGATATTATTCTAGAGCAAAAAATTTACTTAATACTGCAAAAATAATTCAGTCAAAATACAAAGGAACACTGCCTGATGATTTTGAAACTTTAAAGAGCTTTCCTGGAATTGGCGATTATACTGCGTCAGCTATTATGGCCATAGCATTTAATAAAGATTTTATAGGCATAGATGGAAACGTGGAAAGATTTGTAGCTAGATTATTTGGTTATAAAAATAACAAAAAGAATTTTAAAAATTGTATTTTTTTAAAATTAAAAGAAATTAAATCAGAAAATAATTTTTCTCAATTCGCACAAGCATTAATGGAGATGGGAGCATTAGTATGTACTCCGCAAAATCCAAAATGTAATATTTGTCCTGTAAAGCAAAATTGTATTTCTTTTAAAAAAAAAGATTTCGATTATAAAATCTTCAATAAGAAGAAAGTTAATATTAAAAAATATTATTTATTATATGCTTCAGAAAAAAATAAAATTTTATTTTTTAATAAAAAAAATAAATTATTAAAAGATTTTGCGAATCTCCCATTAATAGATTATAAAAAAAATTTATTTGACATGAATTTTAAAAAAAATAGTTTTCTTTTCGAGGGCCAGCCAAAAATAATTGAAAAGAATTTTATTCATAATATTTCTAATATTAAAATGGTAATTAAAATTGTTCTTTTTAAAAGAATTAAAAAAATTAAGGATAAACAATTTTACTGGATAAATTATAATAAAATGGATAACTCATTATTATCAGGTTTCTCAAAAAAATTTATAGAATTAATAAAATCAAAAAAGATTAAATATGTTTAAAAAAATTATTATTATTGGAGGAGGCATTGCTGGGTTAACTCTAGCTAATTTTCTAAAAAAAAATAATTTTAATAATTTTAGAATATATGAAAGATTTGAAAGAAAGTTATCAAGGCCTACGGGAATTCAATTAACTCCAAATGCAGTAAGAATTTTAGATTTTTTAGATTCAAGATTTTTTTTGAATAATAATTTTCATAGAATTAATTATTTAAGTATTAACCCAGTACATTCTGGTGATTTTACAAGTAAGTTTGAAGTTAGGATGAATCTTCAAAATATTGTTAGTGATAAAATTCCTTATCTAACCTGCGATAGAAATATTTTAATAAAATTTCTAGAAAAAAATTTAACTCCTAAGGAAATTTTTTATAACAAACAAGTTGTACAAACCATTAAGGATCATAATATTATTAGAGTTAAATTTAGCGATGGTTCAGAAGATTATTGCGATCTGTTAGTTTCCGCTGATGGAATGTTTTCTAAGTCAAGGTTGGATAACAATATAATTAAAAGCACAAATTTTTATGCTTACAGAGGTGTATTAAAAAACTTTTATTCAAAATATTCATTAGAGAATGATGTTGTTCGTTTATGGTTAAGTGGAAATAAACATTTAGTAACCTATTTTATTAATAATCAGAACAATTTAAGTTTTACAGGAATTAGCAAATCTTCAGAAAAAACAACGTACACAGGCGATGATGTAAATTATTCAATTCCATTTCCAGCAGATCAATTTAGAAGCATATTTTTTTCAGAAAATAAAATTTTAAGAGAGACGCTAGATACGCTTCACGAGGTATATCGATGGCCAATATTTTCTTTAAAAAAGAGAGTTTTTTATAGAGACAATCAAATCTTTATTGGGGATTCTTCTCATGGCACTGTACCTTTTCAGGCGCAGGGAGCCGCATTAGCAATAGAAGATTCCTATGTTTTGTATGAACAAATTATTAAGAATGTTACTAATAACCTGGGTGTATTTTATTTTAATAAACGGAACAGTAGAGTTAGAAGAATAATTCTTAGATCACATCTAAATGTTTTTTTATTTCATTTGAAAAATCCATTTTTAATTATTTTGAGAAGCATATTATTCAAGATAATAGAGAAGTCTTTTTTAGCTAAAAAACTTATGTTTGGGTGGATTTTTAATTATAATCCAAGAAGTTCTAGTTATTTTTTCTGATTTTTTCTCTTAAGTGATCGAGCGGATATAGTTTATTTTCCATTTTAATATGCCAAAAAGACCAGCCATTGCAGCTTTCGGTCCCTTGTGCTTTAGCACCAACGCTATGAATAGATCCTGTGATATCTTTGTATAAAATACTACCATCAGCCATTACATGTGCCTGAATTTTATTTTTGGCATCAAATAATTTTAATCCAGGCTCTATTATTCCACTTTCAATTAAATAACCAAAAGGTATCCTTTTTTCATTTCTTTTGTTCTCTATAGTTTTTAAAAAATTATCATCAACTTTTTTTATTTTTTTTATTCTTGTCTCAGCAGTTTGAAAATACTGTTTATTACTTTCTATTCCGTAATAGTATCGTCCTAGTTTTTTAGCAACAGCTCCAGTTGTGCCAGTACCAAAAAAAGGATCTAATATAAAATCACCTTTTTTAGTCGAAGATAGAATAATTCTGTACAATAAGCCCTCGGGTTTTTGTGTTGAATGAACTTTATTACCTTCTTCATTTTTTATTCTTTCGTTTCCGGTGCAAAGAGCCAATTCCCAGTCAGATCTCATTTGTTTGTCATCATTAAAACATTTTAATGATTTATAGTTAAACGTGTATTTTGAATTTTTGCTTTTAGCAGCCCAGATTAGTGTTTCGTGAGCATTAGTAAATCTTGTTCCTTTAAAGTTAGGCATAGGATTTCTTTTATTCCATATTATGTCATTAAGAATCCAAAAATCTTTATCTTGTATTACTTTGCCTAATCTAAAAATATTATGATAAGTTCCGATTACCCATATTGTTCCATTCGGTTTTAAAACTCTTTTGCATTCGTTGATCCACGAAATAGAAAATTCATCATATTTTTTTAAACTATCAAATTTATCCCAATCATCGTTTACGGCTTTAACTTTAGAATGATCTGGTCTCTCTAAATTACTTTGTAATTGAAGATTGTAAGGAGGATCTGCAAAAATACAGTCAAAAGTTTCATTTGGAATTTTTTTTAATTCTTTTAATGAATCCCCAAGAATGATCGTGTCCCTATTTATTGTCATACAACTAAGGAGAGAAAATAATATTAGAAGACTCCCTCAGTCAACTTATGTCTGCGTATTGATTGTGTCTTATTTTTTAATTTATCAATAGGTTGTGTATGGGGGAAAAAGTCTTCCTATGATGCTCAGTAATTCCAAATTTTTTAATAGCTTCTAGATGTTTTTTTGTTCCATAACCGCAATTCTTTTCCCAACTATAATTTGGAAACTTTAAAGACAGTTCCTCCATAAATAAATCTCTAGAAACTTTCGCTATTATAGACGCCGCTGCTATAGAAATGCATTTTTGATCGCCTTTAATAACCGTTCTAATATTTTTATTTTTGTCAGGAGAAAAATTTCCATCAACAAGAATAACATGATTTTTAATATTAATTTTTTCTAAGGCTCTATTCATTGCAAGCAAAGAAGACTGCAATATATTTAATTCTTCAATTTCTTTAACAGAAGAGATACCAACGCTATACTCACATTTTTTTATAAGTCCTTTAAATATTTCTAATCTTTTAGATTTGTTAAGTTTTTTAGAGTCATTAATTCCTTCGGGAAAATTGTTTTGATCTAACTTAATTGCAGCAGCAAAAACTGGTCCGGCTAAGCATCCTCTGCCAACTTCGTCTACACCAATTATATTTTTGCCAAACTTAAGATCATTTAAAATATTCATTAGTTTTTATATATTTCATTTCTAAATTTTTTAAGATCTTCCCATGATAATTTTTTATTTTCAGGCTCTCTTAATAAGATTTCTGGGTCAAAAGTTGTGAATGTTATAAATTTATTTTTATTAACAATAATTGAACCCCATTTTCCATGAATATCTAATATTTTTTTTTTAGAATCATTAAAAAAATTAGAAGCTATTTCTCCAAGTAATAAAATATATTTTGGTTTGATAATTTTTAAATGTTTAGTTAAAATATCTTTATAAAAATTACTTTTATTTCTAATGTCAATATCCTTTTCAAAATAAATATTGGATAAATAATATTTCTCTTTCTCGAGAGATATTGATGATAGCATTTTATTCAAAAGTTCACCCCTAGATCCAGATAAGATTTCTTGATTTTTAACATCATCATCATTCGGACAATCCCCCAGTATCATAATTTGAGAATCTGGATTTCCTTTATAAAAAAAATTATTATTATTTTTGGTATTTAGTTGATTATTAATCTCTTTAAATAGTTGCGAAACTAACTGTTCTTTATTAGCAAAGGCCTGGTGATTAGATTTAGTTATATCATTGGAAAAAATATTATTAACATTTAAAGTTGAATAGTATTCCAGTAGGTTTATAGTTTTATTACTTAAATATTTTTTGAGCATTTTTATGAATAAAAAATTTTTTTACATAGTGTTTTTTTTGTTATTTATAGCAAATTATTCGTATTTAAATGCTAATATTTTAGAAAATAAAAAAAGATTAGTTAAAAATTCAAATTACTTTTCTAATTATTTATCTGGCAGTGTTTCTTTACAAAAAAATGACTCGCGGAAAGCTTATAATTTTTTCGAAAATATTGAAAATTTAGGAATTTATCATTCAGAATTTAATCTGAAGTATGTCGAAACATTAGTTAATAATGGTAAAATTGAAGAAGCTTATATATTTATAAAAAAGTTAGATAAATCTTATCAATCTTTATATCCATTTAATCTCATATTATTTGTTCATGATTTTAAAAAAGAAAGATACTCAAAATTACAAAGCTATATTTCTTTACCCAAACAAAGCTTTAGTGACCCACTACTATTAGAATTGTATCAAAATCTTGGTTTGTGGGCAGATTTATCAAATAAGAATACTGAAGACTTAAACGAAAAGATTAACAGGTCAAATTCAAGTTTTAAAAATGTTTCTTTAACGCAAAAAATTCTAATTAATTTGTATTTAGATAATCAGAAAAATATTGATCTAAATTTTAGTGAAATTTCTAATAAAAAAGAATTAAATAGGTATAATTAT
Source organism: alpha proteobacterium SCGC AAA028-C07 (assembly GCA_000419465.1). Lineage (GTDB taxonomy): Bacteria > Pseudomonadota > Alphaproteobacteria > Pelagibacterales > Pelagibacteraceae > Fontibacterium. Next base: position 23,622 of record ATTB01000001.1, read on the forward strand.
TTTTATTTATCTTATTATCTAGAAAAAAATAATAAAGATAAAATTAATGATATTATCAATCGGAATTTAGAAATATCCTCTGAAAATTTATTATTTAAACAGCTCTTTTTAGACTCTCGTGAAAATAAATTTTATAAAATTGACAAATTTTACAAAAGAAAAAATATTAATCATGGTTTAGCAGAATTATTATATTTATTTGCTAACTTTTATCAAAACTATGAACAAGTTCAGATTTCAAATTTTTATTTAAACTTGAGTGAATTTTTAAATCCTAATTTTTTGTCTAATAAAATCTTAAAAGTAGAAAATCTTATTATATTAAATAATTTAGAAGAATCAGAAAAAGAAATAAAGATCATTGAAAAACTAGGAAAGGAATTTAATTGGTATGCAAATTTAATAAGGTTAAGATTTTTACCAAACAATAACACTGATAAGCAAATTAATTTACTTGAAAACTTTTTAAAAAATAATGAATTTTTTGCATCTGAAAAATATTTTGAATTAGCAAATTTTCTAAGAGCTAATAAAAATTACACCAAATCTATAGAATTATATGAAAAATCAATAGCATTAAAAAAGGATAAAAGAGATGATGATTGGATTTATTATTACAATCTAGCTATTAGCCAAGAGCGAGCAGGGACATGGGAAAATGCAGAAAAAAATTTTTTACAAGCTCTTAAAATTTCACCTAAGCAGCCTGAGGTTTTAAATTATTTAGCATATAGTTGGTTAGAAAAAAAAATTAATTTAGATAAAGCAAAAGAAATGTTAGTTGAGGCTGTCAACTTAAGTAAAGGACGAGGATATATTTTAGATTCACTTGGCTGGGCATATTTTTTACTGAAAGATTTTGATAAAGCAGAAGAAATTTTGCAGACAGCTTATGAAAAAGAACCTTCAGAAGCAGTTATTTATGATCATTACGGTGATGTTCTTTGGACAAATGGAAAACAAATCCAAGCTAGATATGTTTGGCAAAATGCTATTAAGCTTAAAAATATTGAGCAAGATTTAAAAGAATCTATTAATAAAAAAATAATTTTTGGATTAGATGATGATGATAAAAAAAAGTCTTAAAGCTTATGGTAAAATAAATTTATATTTAAAAGTAATCAAAAAATTAAAAAATAAATATCACGAAATAGAAAGCTTATTTTGTTTTTTTAATATTTATGATCAGATTTTTGTATCTGCTAATAGAACATATAATCAGATCATTTTTACTGGAAAATTTTCTAAAGGAATAAGCAATACTAACAACACAGTATTAAAATTATTTAATATTTTAAAGAAATACCCAAAATTTAATAAACATAAATTTAAAATTAGAATTGTAAAAAATATACCACAAGGGTCTGGATTTGGAGGTGGTTCAGCAGATGTTTCTATATTACTTAATTTTTTTAATAAATATCTAAAACTAAATTTAAAAAAAAAAACAATTTCTTTAATATGTAATAAAATAGGGGCTGATGTTGAGCCTTCTTTAAATACTAATTTTAAAATTCTTTATGGACCTAATAATAAAATTATAGAATTTAACAAAAAACCAAAATTTAATTTATTATTAGTTTATCCAAATTGTTTTAATTCCACAAAAAATATTTATCTTTCAAACAAAATATTTTCAAAAAAAAATAATTCTGAAATTTACTTTTTAAAAAAGAATATTCTAAATATGAATTATTTGTTCAAATTTTTAAATTATAAAGGAAATGATCTAGAACAGAGTGCTTTTAAAAAAAACAAGACCATATTAAAATTATTAACTTTTCTTAAGAAATTAAAAGGCTGTAAGATAGCCAGAATGACAGGTAGTGGTTCAGCTTGTTTTGCTATTTTTGAAAATAACTCACATTTAGCTGAAGCTATTCTTTCTCTAAAAAAACATTATAAAAGTTATTGGATAAGGAAAGCAAAAATAATATAACCTTATTTCTAAAATTAATATTGGGGCTTAGCCAAGCGGTAAGGCAGCGGGTTTTGATCCCGCCATCCCAGGTTCGAATCCTGGAGCCCCAGCCAAGTTAAAAATAATTGCTGTGATTAGAGAAGAAAAAAAATCAGATAATAAAAAAATTTTTTTACTTGAAGAAGTTGTTCTAGGTCCAGGAAGATATGCAAGACCCAGTTTTAGATTAAGAGAGAATCTCGAGCACAATATTAAATATTCAAAAGTTTATTGCAAAGGACAGAAAATAATTGGAAGCATCAGATATTTTAATTGTAAAATAGAAAATAATAGTGGGTTAATGCTTGGACCCCTAATAGTTGATCAGAAATTCAAAGGAAGAGGGATAGGTAAAGAATTAGTTAACAAAAGCATAGATGCTATTAACGAAGAGAATATTGATTTTATTATTTTAATTGGAGAATTTGATTATTACGGACAATTTGGTTTTGAAAGAAATATCAATGTATATTTTTCATTAAATGTTAGAAAAGAAAAAATTTTATTAAAAAAATTATCAGAAAAAAATAGTACATTTTCTGGTAAAATAGAATTATATTAATATTTTTAATGAGAAAATCATTTTTATTTTCTAAAGAAAATAAAAAATTAATTTCAATTTTAAATCCAATTAACTTAGAAACGCAAACACAATTTGTTGGAGGCTGTGTTAGAAAGGCAATAGAGGGAAAATTAACAACAGATATCGATTTGGCTACCGTTTATAAGCCAGAGGAGGTTAAAAAAATATTATTAAAAAATAATTATAAAGTCTTAGATTTAGCAATTAAATATGGTTCAATTACAACCTTCTCTAAGAATTATAAATATGAAATTACATCTTTAAGAAAAGATATAAAGCCTGATGGCAGGCATACAAAGATTCAATGGACCAATAATTGGTTAGAAGATTCCTTAAGAAGAGATTTTACAATCAATGCAATTTATTGTGATAAATTTGGAAAGATTTTTGATCCAGTAAATGGAACCCGGGATTTAAAAAATAAAAAGATTATTTTTATCGGAAGTGCAGATTTAAGAATTAAAGAAGATTATTTAAGAATTCTAAGATTCATAAGATTTTCATTAGAATACAACTCTAATATTAAAGATCGCAATATTATAAGAATTATTAATAAAAATGTTAGATTTTTAAAATTTATCTCCCAAGAAAGATTATTTATTGAGTTAAAAAAAATTTTAGAATTAAAAAATTTTTTTAAAATTAATAATAAGAATTATTTCAAGAAGATTATTAGCCGAGTATATAAAATAAAATTCTTTGAGAGATTAAATAGAGTTAAGATTTTGAATGAAAAATTAGGATTAAATTTAGATTATCTTCAACTACTTTCAATATTATTAGTTGGATATGATAAAAAAAATATCTATTTTGCTAGAGAATTTCGACTGTCTAACAAGGATAAAGACTATCTTAATTTTATTTACGAACAGTTTAAGTTACTAAAAAATAAACCTTATGGTTATCAGACAATCAGACGTCAGTTATATTTTTATGATAAAGAATTTACTTTAGATTTTTTAAATTTTATTTTTTGTGTAAAAAAGGAAGTTAATTTAAAAACTTTTATAAAGTACAGACTATTTATTAAAAAATTTAAAGTCCCAAAATTTCCTATTTCGGGAGATTTTTTAATTAAAAAAGGATTTAAACAAGGAAAGAAACTTGGAAAAAAATTAGAATTTTTAAAAGATTCTTGGATTGAAAATAATTTTAAATTAAATTTGCGTAATATTTAATACTTAAATTAAATATATTTAACTTCAATAATCTCATAATTTTTTTCTCCAGCTGGAGTTTTGACAGAGACAAAATCGCCCGTATGTTTTGAAACTAATTCTAATGCGATTGGTGATTTATAAAATAACAAACCTTCTTTTGCATTTGCTTCATCTTTACCAACAATTTTGTATTTTTTTTTCTCATTAGTTTCCATATCTAATAAAATAATTGTTGATCCAAAAATTACTTTGTTATCATTTTTGATTTTTGCAACATCGACAATATTTGCAGTTGCTATTGTTGTTTCAATTTCTTGAATTCTTCTTTCGTTATGACCCTGTTCTTCTTTTGCAGCATGATATTCGGCATTTTCTTTTAGATCACCATGAGCTCTCGCTTCCGAAATAGCAGTAACAATCTTTGGTCTAGTTACAGAAATTCTCTCTTTTAGTTCTTCTTTAATTTTTTCTAAACCTTGAGGCGTAATTGGTTCTTTTTCCATTTAGATTTTTACCATTTTGCAAGCGGAGGAAGCGACATAAAAATAGCTTCAATATTTCCATTGGTATTTAAACCAAATTTAGTGCCGCGATCGTATAATAAATTAAATTCCACGTATCTGCCTCTTTTTATTAATTGTTTTTCTTTATCTTTTTCATTCCATTTTAAAAACATTTTTTCTTGTATTATCTTAGAAGATGCTCTTAAAAAAGTCATTCCAACATCTCTTGTGTAATTAAAATCTTCATTCCAGTTATTGGAAGCAAGATAATCATAAAATATTCCACCATCTCCTCTAGGTTCTTGTCTGTGAGGTAAATAAAAATATTGATCACAATTTTTTTTATGCAGTGAATAATAATTCTTATTATGAAGATTGCACATTTTCTTTATTTCTTGATGAAAATATTTTTTTTGATTTAAATCTTTTATGCATGGAGTCATATCCATCCCTCCACCAAACCAAGATTTTGAGGTAACTATAAATCTGGTGTTAAAATGAAATGCCGGAACTTTTGGATTTTTCATATGTGCAACAACAGAGATTCCGGAGGCCCAAAAATTAGGGTTATTAACTGCTCCTGGAATTTTTTTTCTAAATTCTTTATTAAATTTTCCAGAGACTGTCGAAATATTAACTCCAACTTTTTCAAAAACCGAGCCATTCTCAATTAATGCAAATGTTCCTCCGCCTTTAGAACTTCCGCCAGCATTCCATTTATTTTTTTTAAATAAGATTTTTTTTTTAGACTTGAGATATTCGATCCTTTCAAATTCACCGCAAATAGAATTTCTTAAACTTTCAAACCAATTTCTAGCAATAATTTTTTTTTCTTCTAAATTTGAATTCATTATTAAAGATTATTGTAATTGTTTTGCCTAAGTGCCTCAGATAATACAATAGAAATAGAAGTTACAACATTTAAAGATCTGGTTTTTTTAGACATTGGTATTTTTAGTCTTGCATCGGCTATCTCGTGTACAGAATCTGGTACACCAGCGCTTTCTCTTCCAAATAATATTGTATCATTTTTTTTAAAATCAAAATTATAATAATTTTTTTCTGCTTTAGTTGTTATTAGAATTATTCTTTTATCTTTTTTAGTTTTAATAAAATCATCGAAAGATTGATATCTTATAATCTTACAATTTTTATAATAATCCATGTAAATATTTTTGAGTCTTTTTTCATCAAATTGAAACCCGCAAGGCTCAATAATTTCTAAAGTTGCATTTAAACATGCACACAATCTTATGGTTGCAGCTGTATTTTGAGGAATATCGGGCTGAAATAATGCAATTTTAATCATATTAGAAATTTATTATTTATGCGTCATTCTGGCTATGGAAAAGAAAATAGTTTAGAAATAATTAAATTAAATATTTATGTCAGAAAACAATAATAATTCAGATAAGAAAAACAGAAGAGATTTTCTAACTGTTGCAACTACAGCCGTTGGTGCAGTAGGAGTTGGAGCTGCTGTTTGGCCGGTTATAAATCAAATGAATCCGGACTCCTCAGTAAAGGCTCTTGCATCCATTGAAGTTGATTTGTCAAAAATTAAAGAAGGACAGGAAATAACAGTTCTATGGAGAGGAAAACCTGTTTTTATCAAAAGAAGGACCAAAGAAGAAATTGCCAGCGCTGAAAAAGTTGACCTTAAAGAATTAAAAGATCCTCAACCCGATAATAAAAGAGTTAAAAAATCTGAATGGCTAGTTTTGGTCGGGGTTTGCACTCATTTAGGCTGCGTTCCGATTAGTGGCAAAGGTGATTATGGTGGATGGTTTTGTCCTTGTCACGGTTCTCATTATGATAGTTCTGGAAGAATTAGAAAAGGTCCTGCTCCAACTAATTTGGAAGTTCCAACATATGAATTTGTTGGAGATAATAAAATTAAATTAGGATAAAAATTTTTATGAGTGAAAAAGATTCTAATTTTAATCAAAATGAAATCAAACCTGTTCATACAAATAAAGTAGGGGGATCTCCGTTCAAAGGAGTTGTTGGTTGGATAGATAATCGCCTTCCAATTATCAGAATGTTTAAATACGAATACTTAGATTTTCAAGTTCCAAAAAATTTAAGTTATCTTTGGAGTTTAGGTGGAATACTAATGATATGCCTGATATTTTTAATTGTTACAGGCTTGGCGCTTGGAATGCATTACAAGCCATCTTCATCCGAGGCTTTTACATCTGTAGAAAAAATTATGCGAGATGTAAATTATGGATGGCTTCTTAGATATGCTCACATGAATTTTGCCTCTTTCTTTTTTATAGCAGTATATATCCATATTTTTAGAGGACTTTATTATGGTTCTTATAAAGAACCACGACAACTAATGTGGCTGATCGGAATTGTTATTTTTTTCATGATGATGGCCACTGCTTTTCTTGGTTATACTTTGCCATGGGGTCAAATGAGTTACTGGGGAGCAACAGTTATAACAAATTTATTTTCAGCTGTACCATTAGTAGGTGAGGGAATAGTTACATGGTTGTGGGGAGATTATGCAGTTGGAGATTCCACTCTAAATCGTTTTTATGTTTTACATTGGCTTTTAGCTTTTGGAATTTTAGGGATAGTTATTTTTCACGTAATAGCCTTGCATATTGTTGGCTCGAACAACCCATCTGGTATTGAGCCAGTGGATACTAGAGATACGGTAAGTTTTGCTCCTTTTACAACTAGTAAAGATTTGTTTGCAATGTTAATTTTTTTATTAGCTTTTGTTTTAATTACAATGTACGCGCCAAACTATCTCGGACATCCAGATAATTATATTCCTGCGGATCCCTTGATAACTCCAGCTCATATCGTTCCAGAATGGTATTTTTTACCATTTTATGCAATTTTAAGAAGTATTCCTGACAAACTTTTAGGAGTTATTGCTATGGTAAGCAGTATTGCTGTTCTGGGTTTGTTACCTTGGTTAGATTTGTCTAAAGTTCGATCTTCAGTTTTTAGACCCGTATGGAAACAATTTGTTTTTCTTTTTGTGCTTGATTTTTTCGTATTGATGTATGTAGGAGGAATGCCTGCCGAAGGTATCTATGTTTTAATTTCTAGGGTAGGTACTGTTTATTGGTTTTTATTCTTTTTAGTTATAGCTCCTTTGGTATCATTAACAGAAAAGCCTTTGCCCATGCCCAAAAGTATTCATGAGTATGAGGATTGGAAAAAACAAGGAAAAATCAAAACATTTAAAATTTTTTAAAAAAATTATGAGTTCTTTATTAAAATTTTCATTATTTTTTTTCCTTTTAATATTTAATGTTTCAAATTCTTTTTCTGCAGAAAAACAAGAGAAGCTTTTAAAGCAATCTTGGTCTTTTGATGGTTTTTTTGGAAAGTTTGATAGGGCATCTCTTCAAAGAGGTTACCAGGTTTACACAGAGGTATGTGCATCATGTCATTCAATGAATCTTTTAAGTTATAGAAATTTATCAGAAGTTGGTGGGCCAAGCTTTTCAGAAGAAGAAGTTAAAGCAATAGCATCAAAAGTTGAAGTTTTAGATGGGCCAAATGATAGCGGGGAAATGTTTAAAAGACCTGGAAAGCCGTCTGATAAATTTGCAAGTCCATTTGCTAATGAAAAAGCAGCAAGGGCAGCAAATGGCGGCGCATATCCGCCCGATATGTCAGTTTTAGTAAAAGCTAGAGCAGGTGGGCCAGATTATATTTATTCTATATTGATGGGTTATACAGACAAGCCTCCAAAAGATGTAAAACTCGAAGATGGAGTTTATTACAATAAATATATGCCAGGTAATAAAATTAAAATGTCAAAACCTTTAAACCAAGATTCCGTTAAGTATTCAGATGGCACTCCAGCAACTGAAGAACAACTTTCTAAAGATGTAGTGACTTTTTTAACTTGGGCATCAGAACCTCATTTAGAGGCTAGAAAAAGAATAGGATTTAAGACAGTAGTTTATTTATTAATTCTTACAGTATTAGTTTATCTTGTTAAGAAAAAAATTTGGTTACGTGTTGAACCTAAAGTGTAAAATATCTCCATCAGCTACTTCATAGTCTTTTCCTTCAATCTTTAATTTTCCATTATCTCTAGCACCCACTTCTCCTGCATAGTGAATATAATCTACGTAAGATATAACTTCTGCTTTAATGAATCCTTTTTTAAAATCAGAGTGAATAACTTCAGCTGCATCTGGAGCTTTGCAGTTTTTTTCAACAGTCCATGCGTGAGTTTCTTTAGGACCCACCGTAAAATAAGTGCTTAAATTTAAAATTTTATATCCAGCTTTTATAATTTGGTCTAAACCAGATTCTTTTATTCCAATTTCTTTCATGAATTCACTAGCTTCAGAATCTTGAAGTTCAGTAATTTGTTGTTCAATTTCAGCAGAAACAATTACTACTGTATCATTTTTAAATTTCTCTTTTACTTTGCCAGAATAATTATTACCTGTGCTGACACTATTCTCATCTACATTGCAGACTAAGATTCTGGGTTTGGTGGATAGAATACCTAAATTTTTAACTAATTTTTTATCGAATTTTTCCTCTAACTTTTCTGGACGAGTTCCTTTTTTTAAAGATTCATAAACATGCTCTAAAATCTCAAAAGTCTCTTTATTTAATTCATTATTTTTATTTTTTTTTTGAGACAATCTTTTTTCAACGGATTCTAAATCCGAAATCATCATTTCAGTTTCTACTGTTTCCAAATCTCTTATAGGATCTACTGTTTTATTGACATTTTGTATTTCGCTTGAATCAAAACATCTTAGCATATGTATTACAGCGTCAACTTCTCTAATATTTGCAAGAAACTTATTGCCTAAGCCTTCACCCTTGGATGCTCCTGCCACTAGTCCAGCAATATCTACAAATGTTATGTATGTTGGAATAATCTTTTCTGATTTTGCAATATTTGAAAGTTTTTCTAATCTTTCATCTGGAACAGTAACAACACCAATATTTGGTTCTATTGTACAAAAAGGAAAGTTAGCTGCTTGTGCATTTTTAGATTTTGTAAGAGCATTAAATAGCGTTGATTTACCAACGTTGGGTAGGCCTACAATTCCACATTTAAAACTCATATAGACTTATTGATTACTTTTAGAAGTAAAATCGTCTAGCTTTTTTTCTATAAGAAGATTTATATTTTTAAATATTTTCTTAATAACTTGATCTATTATAATTTTTTCCTCTTCGGTAAAATCATTTAGAACATGTTTATCTACTAATTCTTTGTCACCAGGGTGGCCAATACCAATTCTAATTCTGTTATAATCAGGTCCTATAGAGTCGTCTATTGACTTAATACCATTATGACCACCGCTAGACCCTCCCATTTTAGTTTTTATTTTTCCAATTTCGATATCCATGTCATCATGAAAAACAAAAATATTATTAGTTTTAATTCTATGGTAATCAGTTATTTCTCTAATGCACATTCCAGAATTATTCATAAAGGTTAATGGCTTTACTACTATTACTTTATTATCCTGTACTTGACCGTTAGTTAGCAGACCCTTAAATTTTGGTTTTTGTTTTGAGAGTCCAAAATTTTTATTTAAAGCATCAATAAGTTTGAAGCCTACGTTATGTCTGTTATTTGCATGTTTTGGATCTGGATTTCCTAACCCTGCAAATAATAACATTTAGATGTTATTTCTTTTTATCCGCAGGTGCTGCAGCAGCAGCAGGTTTTTTCGCAGCATCAGGAGATTTTGCTGCTTCTCCCGGTTTAGCTTTCCCATCAGCAGCTTTAGCATCGCCCGCAGCAGCTCCACCTTCAGCTGGAGCAGCAGCATCACCTGCAGCGGCATCACCCGCAGCAGCGGTAGCTGGTTCAGGCTCTTTAACAACTGTAGGAGCAGCGATGGTTGCTATAGTAAAATCACGATCACTAATTATAGGTTTTGCTCCATCAGGTAATTTTACAGAAGATATGTGAATACTTTCGTTCATTTCTTTATTAGCTAAATCAACTACGATTTCAGCAGGAATATTTTCAGCAGCACATCTTAATTCTATTTTTCTTCTTACAATGTTTAAAACTCCACCCATTTTCAGTCCTGGACAATTTTCGTTGTTAATAAATTTTACAGGAATATTAACAGTTACTTTTGTTCCGGACTTAATCTTTTGAAAGTCTATGTGTATCGGTTCATTATTTAGAGGATGAAAATTTATATCTTTAGTTAAAACTTTATGTTTTGATCCGCCTATACTCATTTCAATAACGGAGCTCATAAAGTTAGATGACTCTAACATTTTTTTAATTGAAATTTTTTTAACTGATAAAGGTAAGCTTTGTTCTTTATCGCCATATAAAATACCTGGAAGAAAACCTTCTAATCTTAATTTTTTAAGATCTCCTTTGGTGTTAAGTTTTCTTTCTGATGCTTCGAGCTTTAAGTTTTCCATATAATCAAGATCGCTTGTTTTATATTAACTTCTAAAAAAAAACAAGTTATTGTTATTTATTTGAATAAGCTGGAAACTGAAGTTGATTGAGATATTCGCTTGATAGCTTCAGCAATTAATGGGGCAATACTAACCACCTCTATTTTCGAAACTCCTTTAATTTTTTTTGCATTATCAATTGTGTCAGTGATAACAATTTTTTTCATCTTAGATTTTTTAATTTTATCTATAGACGAGCCTGTAAGAACACCGTGAACAACATAACAATAAACTTCTTTTGCTCCTTTTTCTATAAGAGCATCAGCAGCGTTACAGATTGTTCCACCGCTATCAATTAAGTCATCAATTATAATACAAGATTTATTTTTAACCTCACCAATAACGTTCATGACTTCAGATTGTCCTGGACGCTCTCTTCTTTTATCAATGATCGCTAAACCGGCATTCAATCTTTTGCCAATGGCCCTTGCTCTTTCCACTCCTCCAACATCAGGAGCAACACAAACAATATTTTTCGTGCCAATATTTTTTAATATATGTTTTAAAAGAACGGGAGATGCGTATAAATTATCAACGGGAATATCAAAAAAACCCTGAATTTGATTTGCGTGAAGATCCATCGTTAGAACTCTGTTCGCTCCAGCGTTAGTAATTAAGTTTGCAACTAATTTTGCACTTATGGGAGATCTTGGCACAACTTTTCTATCTTGTCTTGCATAACCAAAGTAAGGAATGACTGCTGTTATATTTTTTGCTGAAGATCTCCTTAAAGAATCTATGCATATTAGTAATTCCATAATGTTGTCGTTAGCAGGATAAGAAGTTGATTGTATTAAATACACATCGTTGCCTCTCATATTTTCTTTAATCTCAACGTAGACTTCAGAATCAGCGAATCTTACAATTTCTCTTTGAGTTGGTTTTGTTTTTAAATATTTGCAGATTTTATCGCTTAGGGAAATACTGCTTGTTCCAGATACAATCTTCATGAGATCTTTTTATATAATTTTACAATTAGTTAATCAATTAATATCTGTAAATTACAGAGATGCATCTTCCATAATCTGACTCATTATTATGTACAGATCTTCTATAACTAAAAAAGTTTTTATAATCGCTATAAGTGTCTTTATTAATATGATCGATATTTCTATTTGGTATTCCTAGTTTTAAAAATTTGTTATTTACGAATAATCTTAGATTAAAGTAAATTTTCTTATTACTATTTTTAAAATATTTTTTATAATCATAATTCTTAAACTTAATCTTTTTTACAAAGTCTTCTTTTACCTCATAATTTTTTTGCTCTATACATGGTCCAATTGCCACAATTAAATTTGATATTTTTGATTTTTTTTGTTTAAATTTTTTTATTAGATTTTCAATAATTCCAGAATTTGCACCTTTCCATCCAGAATGAATAGCTGCTATTGTTTTATTTTCTTTATCAGCAACTAATATTGGAACGCAATCTGCAGTTAAAATCCCAAAAGAAAAATTAGGATATGTAGTAATAATTCCGTCAGCTTTATACCTTTTTTTAACTAAAAAATTATCAAAATTAATTATTTTATTACTATGATACTGTTTTAACATAATTAGCTTATTTAATTTACAACCAGTTTTTTTTGAAACTATCGAAACATTTTTTTTAACAATTTTTTTTTTATCATTAGATCCTAATCCGCAGTTTAGACTTTTGTAAATTCCTTTAGATAGGCCATTCTTTCTTGTGAAAAAAAAACTTTTCAAACCAGGTATTTTATTAATTTTTTTTGAATGAAAAATCATTAAATAAATCCAAGATTAAATTTGCAGTTTTTATTAGAAAAAGCCAATGCATGAAAAGAATTCCCCATTACTTTTGGATTAATTAATTTGTTAATACTTAGAATTAAGTTTTTACTAGCTGATGCATCTTGTTTTTTGATTATTTGATCTGCTCTTTCCATAATTCCTAATTTTTGTAAAAAAAAGTTTTGAGATACAGTTCCAATATTTTGGATATTATTTCTTTTAAAAATATTCTTTAATATATTGAAATTGATATCAAATGTAATATCGCAATCAGTATATTCTTTTAACAAATCAACAATTCTATGTTTTTTTATTGCTCTAATAGTATTTTTTCCAAGAACGCTTGAATAACCGTAATCAAACATTAGAAAAATTCCATTATTTTTTTTTATAATTTTAGATATTGAATTAAGATAAGTTTCGATATTGACTGGGTATTCTATAATTTTGCTTTTATTAATATTGTAAAATTTTGAATATTTTTTAAAAGAGTTATCATTAATTTTATTTTTGTAATAAGTAATATTTTTTTTACTACTATCCTTAAAGGCAACACATTGTTCGTACCAATTATTATTTTCTTTATAAAATTGTTTTATAGGAAATGCGTCAAAAAATTCGTTTGCTATAATTATTGTTGGATCTTGATTAATTTTATTAATATTTTTAATCCAAATAATATTTTTAAAATCATTTAAGTTGTTTTTTTGAATTTTTATTAATTTTTCACTTTTTTCATGTAAATAAACATTAAATGTTGCATTAAAAGTTTTAATTTTTTTAATTGAATTTATTATTTGCTTGATCATCAAGCCATTCCCAGGACCTAATTCTAATATGTTAATCTTTTTTGGTTTTTTTATATAAATCCAATAAGAAACAATCCACACAGTTATCATTTCTGAAAAAATGCTAGATATTAGTGGAGATGTTATAAAATCTCCATCTCGGCCAAATATTTTATTATTTTGATAGTAGCCTAATTTTTTGTCGTATAATGCGATATTAATAAATTGATTTAACGGAATAAATTTTTTTTTACTAATTAATTTTTCTATACGATTCATCTTTAATTATTTTATATGCAATTATTCCAAAGATTAAAAAACATAGACTTATACACGTGCCTAAAGATAAATTAAAAATTATATAGCCTATATGCTTATCTGGCTCCCTAAACATTTCTGATATAATTCTAAATACAGAATAAAAAATTAAAAAATAACAAGATAATTCGCCGTTAAATAATTTTTTTTTATATTTTAAAATAATATTTAACAATAAAAATAATATTAAACCTTCAAGAATAGCTTGGTATAGTTGCGACGGATGTCTTGGTTCCATGTCAACTTTTGGAAATATTACCCCATAATTTGAAAAAGTTTTTTTTCCATATAATTCTCCATTTATAAAATTAGCAATTCTTCCTAGAAATATACCGATCGAAGCAACACAGACAATTATATCTGTCAGAACAAGTATTCTAATTTTATTTTTTTTTGCAAAAATTATTGAAGCTATAAAAACGCCGATAGCACCTCCATGAAAAGACATTCCACCTTGCCACAAAAATAAGATTTCAATTGGATTGTGTAAGTAATAATTAAAATTATAGAATAAAATATATCCAATTCTCCCCCCAAAAATAATTCCCAAAATTAGATAAATCAAAAAATTATCAAGATTTTGAATATTGATTTTTTCTTTATCCCAGTGCTTTTTAATTAAATGTTTTGCATAGTAAAAACCAAAGAATATGCCAGCAATGTAAGCCAAGGAGTACCAGCGAATTTCTAGAAAACCAAAATTGATAATGACCGGATTTAGATTGTGAATAAACATTTAAATAATCTTAGAATTATTTATAACTATATCATCAAGAAGAATATATGAATAATTATAAAAAAGTTATAAATGATTTTGTAAATTTATTTCAATTAGGGATTTTAACCGCAAAAGACATCAAGCAAGAAATAAGTAATATTATTCAGTTTAAAAAAGAAAAGATCATGCATCATTTTAACAATTCTTCTCAGGAAGATCTGAGGCAAATGAAAAGTAAAATAAACAAACTCAACTTAGAAATAGAAAGTTTAAAAAAACTAGTTAGGAAAAGATAAGGAAACTCTTAGTCCTTTGCCTTTTGGATTGTTTAATAGTTTTACAGTCCCACCATGAGAATTAACAATATCTTCTACAATTGAAAGACCTAATCCTACATTACTATCTTTAAGAGATCTTGATTTGTCCACTCTATAAAATGGTCTAAATACCTTTTCTTTGTGCTCATCCGCAATTCCAGGGCCATCATCATCAATATTAATTAGAATGGTTTTTTTTATTTTTTTACACGTAATTGAAATATTTTCTGCATATTTTTGAGAATTGTTTATGATATTAGCAATACATCTTCTAATTAGATTTTTTCTGCCAGAGAATATTAAACTTTTAGGACTCTTTATTTTAATATTTTTTTTAAAACTTTTATCAATTAAATTTTGAATTAATTGGACAATATTAAATTTTTCTACAGGCTGGGAATATTGATTGCTTGCAAAATCAAGATATTCATTAATCATTTTCTCCATTTCGTTAATTTCTTCTTTTAGTGAATTTAATTTTTGATTTTTGTTTAAAAGCTCGATTTGTAATTTTAATCTGGTTAGAGGTGTTTTCAGATCGTGACTAATACCAGATAACATAGCTGTTCTTTGACTAATATGTTTCAGAATTCTTCTTTTCATTCTTTCAAATTCATAAGAAGCCTGTCTAATTTCAAGAGCTCCCGATACTTTAAAATCACTATCAAATTGCCCTTTACCAAATCTTTCTGCTGCTTGAGAAAGAAGAACGATAGGTCTTATTTGATTACGTAGAAAAATTATTGAAATAAAAAGAAATATTAATGAAGGGACAGTAATCCAAAGCGCAAATATTCTTCCTGATGTAGATCTTATTTTTGATTTAGGCACTAAAAATTCAATAACTTCGTTTTTATTTAAGAGCACCAATACTTGAACATATGAACTATTAAATCTGACATTATGCCAGTATGGATTTTTTATTTTTTCTGAAAATTCTTCTAAGACAATTTTGTCATATAAACTGTACCACTTTACTGTTTCCGCAGATGGAAGTTGCTGAGTTTCCTTTTTGATTGAGATTATTATGCCGCTTTTATCTTTATAAATATTAACTAACTCATTACTTTTGTTTTTTTGTTTGAACTCAGGGTAGAGAGCTAAAAATGTGTTTATTTCGTTTGCCGCAGATCTAACTAAACCCCTGTTTGTTTTGTACCAAATGCTATCAAAAAAAACTCCTCCAACGACAATTTGAATAAGTATTATTGGAGCTATTACAATTAGTAATGATCTAAAAAGTAAAGTTCTGGGAAATATTTTTCTTAGCATTTCAATCTAACCACAACACATATCCGGTACCACGGACTGTTTGTAAGTACTTAGGATTTTTTGGATCTGGTTCGATTTTTTGTCTTAGTCTTGTAACCAGGACATCTATGCTTCTTTCTTGTGTTAAGTTAGTAATCTTTGATATTTCTTCTCTAGAAAATATTTTTCCCGCAGAACTAATCATGTTTTCTAATAGAATTTTTTCACTAGCATTAATTTTTATTATTTTTTTATCTTTTTGAATTTCCATTTTTTTAATATTAATATTAGCTTTTCCTATCTTAATCGCAGTTATTATATGTTTATCTTTTTTAATTCTTTTAATTACATTTTTAATTCTTAACAAAAGCTCTTTTGGCTCAAAAGGTTTTGGCAAGTAATCTTCTGCTCCCAATTCTAATCCTCTCACTCTATCCTCGGCCTCGCCTTTAGCTGTAAGAAGAATAATTGGTAAATCAATTTTTTCTCTAATTTCCTTTGTAAGTTGCAAACCGTCTTTGCCGGGCATCATTATATCAATAATTGCTAGATCAAATTTAACAATTTTTAATTTTTCTTCAGCATCAGATGCGTTGATTGCCGTAGATACAAAAAAATTATTATTTTTTAAATACTGTTTTAATAAATCTCTTATTTTGTCATCATCATCAACAATCAAAATATGTATTTTTGAATTATCCATTAATTATTTTTTTCATTATTGATTTAAAGTTTGAAACTTCATCCGAACTTGAATTTTTAAGTGCATTAATTATTCTTTTTTTTTGTTTATTAAATATTTCATCACATAGTTTTATGCCTTTTTCAGTCAGAACCAACTCTCTCTGTCTGCCGTCTTTTGTTCCTTTTTTTTGCGATATGATGTTTTTTTTTATTAGATCTTGTAGAACTCTACTTAAACTTTGTTTAGTAATTTTTAATTTTCTTAATATATCAGCAATGCTGATGTTGGGATTTCCTTCTATGATGCAAAGAAGCCTATGATGCGCTCTACCAAAAGAATTTTTTTTTAGTACTTCATGTGGATCTGAATATGAATCTATGTATACTTGAAAAATAAGTTCTATAATTTCTTTTAAACTTTTTTCTCTTAAATATAAAAGGTCTTTCATTTTAAAATTATATTGTATGTCAGTTTTATTGACATATCTACTTTACTTATTTACCAATACAATTTTAATTATTTACTACTTTAAACTTTAATGGATCCAATCCCTTTTGATAAAAGATCAGGAAAAATTTGGTACAATGGTAAACTTGTAGACTGGAAAGAAGCTAATTTACATATTCTTAGTCACGGACTTCACTATGCTAGCTGCGTCTTTGAAGGTGAACGTGTTTATAATGGAGAAATTTTTAAATTAAGAGAACATACAAATAGATTAATTCATTCGGCCGACAGAATGGGTATGAAGATTCCTTATTCTGCAGAAGAAATAGACAATGCATGTAAAGAAATTATTTCTGTACAAAATATTAAGAGCGGCTATGTGAGACCAGTTGTGTGGAGAGGAAGCGAGATGATGGCAATATCTGCACAAAAAAGTCAGATTCATTTGGCTATAGCAACATGGGAGTGGGGCTCTTATTTTGATCCGCAAATTAAAATAAAAGGAATTAGACTGGGAATCTCTAAATGGAAGAAACCAGCACCAGATTCCATTCCTTGGGACTCAAAAGCTTCGGGTTTGTATATGATTTCAACTTTGTCCAAGCATGAAGCCGAGAAAAATGGTTATCATGATGCTTTAATGATGGATTATCAGGGAAACATTGCAGAAGCCACTGGAGCAAATATTTTTTTTATTAATACAAAGAATAATGAAATTCACACTCCGATAGCAGATTCTTTTTTAGACGGAATTACCAGAAGATCAATTATAGGAATTGCAAAACAACTTCAGATTAAAGTTTTAGAGAGAAAAATAAAACTTGATGAACTCAATAAATTTGATGGTTGTTTTTTAACAGGTACCGCAGCCGAAGTGACTCCTGTATCTCAAATTGGAGATGTTAAGTTTGCTGTGGTTGATATGATTAAAAAGTTAGATGACGATTATTCAAAATTAGTTAATAAAAATTAATAAGAATAATTAGTCAATAAGATCTATTCCTTTTCTTAAGTAAGCGTATCCGGTCCAAAGTGTTAATGCTGCAGACATCCAAAGCAAATATATTCCTAATTGGATTCCATAATTAAATAAAAATTTATCGCCACTGCTTCCAGCTAATAAAATAGAGATAGCAATCATTTGTATCACGGTTTTTCCTTTAGATAAATTTGTTACAGGAATATAAATTTGTGCTTTTGCTAAAAACTCTCTTAGTCCTGAAATTAAAATTTCTCTTGTTATTATTATAATTGCTGCCACTACATGGGGTCCTTTGATGGTTTGACTCATTATTAAGAGTGCTAGTGCTGTAGCAACTAGAACTTTATCTGCAATTGGATCTAGCAGTTCACCAAATTTTGATTGTTGTTTATATAATCTAGCAAAAAATCCATCGAGATAATCTGTAAAAGCAGCTATGACAAATATTGCACAAGATAACCAATCACTTAATTCTCCAGGAAAGTAAAAAACAATTACTAATATCGGAGCAATAAGAATTCTTCCGATAGTTAAAATGTTGGGAATTTTCATTTTTTAGATATTAAACTATTTCTATTGAAAAAATTATAGATTTTATTTGCAACTAAATCGCTTATTCCATCTATTTTTTTTATATCTTCGATGCTTGCGTACTCAATTAATTTTACAGAACCAAAGTGATTTAATAGCAATTTCTTTCTTCCTTTTCCTATTCCCTCAATTTTATCAAGTGCAGATTGAGCAAAAGTATTCTTTCTATTAATTCTATGTGAAAAGACTGCAAATCTGTGCGCTTCGTCTCGTAATCTTTGTAAGAAAAATAACAATACATTATTATTAATTTTGATCTTTTTATTATTATAATAAAAAGTTTCATCGCCTTGATTTCTTCTCTCACCTTTTGCAATTGCTATCATATTAAGACTAAAATGCCCCAGTTCGTCCAAAACTTTTCTAGCTACATTGTAATGACCTTTTCCTCCATCAATTACAATTAAGTCTGGAGATTCAATCTCATTATTTGATTTAATTTTTGCAAATCTTCTAGAAAGGACTTCTTTTAACATTCCATAATCATCTCCAGGATTAATATTTGTTTTTGATATATTAAATTTTCTATATTTTTTTTTAATAAATCCATTTTTTCCAAATACAACAAAGGCGCCAACCGCATTAAGCCCTTGAACATGACTATTGTCGTAAACTTCAATTAGGCTTGGGTTAAAACCTAAATTAAATTCCTTATTAATTAATGATAAAAAATGCTCATTGTTATCATTCTCCAATAGTTTTTTATCTAGAGCTAATTGTGCATTCTTAATGGCTAATTTTATGGAAAGCTCCTCATTATTATTTTTTGCAGTTTTTATATTAACCTTTTTATTATATTTTTTTTCTAAAGCGGATTTGATTAGATCTAAATCTTTAATACTTTTACTTAAAATAATTTCTTCCGGTGGGATTTTATTTTCATAAAACTGAATTAGGAAAGAATAAATAATATCGTCTATAGTATCTTCTTTGTCATGTTTTGGAAAAAAAGCTTGATTTCCCCAGTTTTGTTTTGATCTATAAAAAAATACTTCAATGCAAGTAATATTATTTTTTTGAAATGCAGCAATTAAATCTGCATTATTAAAATTATTTTTATTAATTCGTTGAGATGATTGAATTTGAGTTAATGCTTTTATTCTATCTCTAATTATTGCTGCTTTTTCATAGTTAAATTTTTTACTTTCAATTTCCATTTCTTTAGAAAGTTTTTTTTGTATAAGGGCAGATTTGCCATTTAAAAAATTAACGCTGTCTACAACAAGTTTATTATAATCAACTTCATTGATTTCATTTGTACATGGAGCTGAGCATCTTTTAATTTGATGTAAAATGCATGGTCTCTTTCTATTATTAAAAATTGAATCATCGCACACTCTTAATAAGAATACTTTTTGCAATGTTTTAATTGTCCAGCTTGCCGAACTAGGAGATGCAAAAGGACCAAAAAAAATGTCACTTTTATTTTGTTTGCCTCTAAATTTAGTTAGCTGAGGAAATTTATGTGATTTTGTTAGCTGAATATAAGGGAAAGATTTGTCGTCTTTTAGTAATATATTATATCGAGGTTGATTTTTTTTTATTAGATTAGCTTCAAGTAATAATGCTTCAGCTTCATTTTGCGTTGAAATGAATTCTAAGTTCTTTGTGCTAGAAATCATCCTTTCTGTTCTGATTGGCAAATAAGACGACGAAATGTAACTGTTTATTCTATTAGGCAAATTCTTTGCTTTTCCTACGTAAATAATAGTGTTTTTATCATCTAGCATTTTATAAACGCCAGGACCATTAGGTAAAAATTGAATTATGTTTTTTATGATTTTTTTGCCTTGATCAAAGTTTTTCATAGTCATTTCTTGTTTTAAAGAATTCTATTCCAACAGATTCCGTATTTTTAATTATGTTTAGTTTTTCAATCTTTATTTTAATATTTAAAACATTTTGATTTTTAAAAATTTCATAAATAAAATCATTTGCAAAAGATTCTAAAAAATTATATTTTTTTTTTAAAAAAAAATTTATTTTGTTAATAATTTCTTCATAATTGAGCACTGAATTAATATTTCCATCAATTACTCTTTTTTGTTTGCTTAAAATTTCAACATTAAATCTTAATTTTTGAGGTTTGATTTTCTCAAAGGCATGATAGCCAATAATTGCTTTGCACGTATAATTTTTAATAAAAATTATTTCTTTAGATTTTAATTTTTTTTTATCTTCGAAAAGTTTTATAATATTAGTCTTATTCATTAGTTCCAATGATATCTGGAGTTTTCCAATTAAGACTTTGTCCACTATCTACGGCAATGACTTGACCAGTAATTGTTTCGCTATTTGCCAATAGATATGCAGTTTTGCATATGTCTTCAATTTTAACAGCCTTACCAAGCAAGGTATTTTTTGATTGTTTGCTAAAATGTTTTTGAGTTTGCCTTTTGTTTTTAAGGACGGGGCCGGGAGCAATCGCATTAACTCTAATTGCTGGTGCTAATTTCATGGCTGCAGTTTTTGTTATTGTATGCAAACCCGTTTTGCTAATGGTGTACGAAAAGAAATATGGTGTTAGTTTAAATATTCTTTGATCTAGAATATTTATAATAGATTTATTTTCAGATAGATTTTTAATTTTAGAAAATTCTTTAATAAAGATAGCGGGTGCCAAAAGATTAATTTTTATATGATCGTTCCAACTTTTTTCGTTAAAATTTAAAATATCATCATTATTAAAAATAGAAGCATTATTTATTATGCAATTAATATTTCCTAATTTTTTATTTGCAGTCGCGATTATTTTTTTTATTGTTTTTACATTCAAAAGATTGCCTTGAATACAAATGCATTTTACTCCGTATCTTTCTATTTCCCTTTTAAGAATATTGGCTTGTTTTTTTGATTTATTAAAATGAATCGCAATATTCCAACCCATTTTTGCGAAATATAAAGATAGTTCTTTACCAATTCTTTGAGAGGATCCTGTAATTAAAATACTTTTATTCATTTTACCTGTTTTTTTTCGCAATCATTCCAGCCTTGCCCTGTGTTGATCTTCCTATTAATTCTTTTTTTACATCATCGTTATAAACTTTAATTTTGCTACTCATATTAATTTCTAATTCTCTTTCTTGTAGTTTTCTTATTTCATCTCTTATTTTTGCCGCTTGTTCAAATTCTAAGTTGTCAGCAGCTTTTTTCATTTCTTTTTCTAGCATTTTTAAATGTTTTTTAAGATTATCACCAATAGGAATGTCATTATCAAAAGTGACATAATCTTTTTCAAAAACCCCTTCCAAAATGTCATTAATTTTTGATTTGATGGACTGAGCGGTTATTTTATTTTTTTTGTTATAATCAATTTGTTTAGTTCTTCTTCTGTTAGTTTCATTGATAGCTTTTTTAATACTTTCTGTTTCATTATCTGCGTACAAAATAACTTTACCGTCAACATTTCTAGCTGCTCTGCCTATAGTTTGTATTAAGGATCTTTCAGATCTTAAGAAGCCTTCTTTATCGGCATCTAAAATTGCAACAAGAGCACACTCCGGTATGTCCAATCCTTCTCTTAAAAGATTGATACCAATCAAAACATCAAATACACCAAGTCTTAAGTCTCTTATAATTTCTATTCTTTCAAGAGTATCAATATCAGAATGCATATAACGGACCTTAATTCCGTTCTCATCGAGATACTCAGTCAAATCTTCAGCCATTTTTTTTGTAAGCGTAGTAACAAGTATTCTTTGATTATTTTTAGTGACGGTAATGCATTCATTCAGTAAATCATCCACTTGATTTTTGGCTGGTCTGATAAAAATTGGAGGATCTATTAGTCCAGTTGGTCTTATAATTTGTTCCGCAAAAACTCCTTTGCTTTGATTTAATTCCCATTCACTTGGCGTTGCAGAAACAAAAATTGTTTGAGGTCTCATCATATCCCATTCTTCAAATTTTAATGGTCTATTATCCATACAAGAAGGAAGTCTAAAGCCATAATCGGATAAAGTTTTTTTTCTAGTATAGTCTCCTTTGTACATTCCGTTTAACTGAGGAATAGTGACATGGCTTTCATCAACAAATACTAAACAATTGTCAGGAAGATATTCGAATAATGTTGGAGGTGGTTCACCAGGATTTCTTCCAGATAAAAATCTGGAATAATTTTCTATTCCAGCGCAACTCCCTGTGGCTTCAATCATTTCAAGATCATATCTAGTCCTTTCCTCTAATCTTTGTGCTTCTAAAAGTTTCTTTTCATTTCTAAATTTTTCTAAAGTAAGAATTAATTCTTTTTTTATTTCTTTAATTGCTTTTTCTACTGTTGGTCTAGGTGTGATATAGTGACTATTTCCATATAATTTTATTAAATTAATTTCTTTATTGTCAGCTCCAGTCAGTGGATCAAAGGACTTTATCTGAGTTATTTTATTATCTTCAATTGTAATTCTCCATGCCTCATCTTCATAATGAGATGGAAAAACTTCTATATTCTCTCCTCTAACCCTAAAAGTTCCTCTATGAAAATTTTGATCATTTCTTTTGTATTGAAGCTCAACAAGCCCTTTAATAATTTTATCTCTTTCATAGCTTTCATTTTTTTTAAAAATCAAAGTCATTTTACTGTAAGAGTCCACAGATCCTAATCCGTAAATACAAGACACGCTTGAAACAATAATGACATCATCTCTTTCTAAGAGAGATCTGGTAGCAGAATGTCTCATTCTATCTATCTGTTCATTAATAGAAGCTTCTTTTTCTATATAAGTATCCGATCTTGGAACGTAAGCTTCTGGAGTATAGTAGTCATAATAAGAAACGAAATATTCAACGGCGTTATTAGGGAAAAAATTTTTCATTTCACCATATAATTGGGCAGCCAAAGTTTTATTTGGTGCAAGAATTAAAGCCGGACGATTTAATTCTTCGATGATTTTGGCCATTGTAAAAGTTTTTCCAGAACCAGTCACGCCAAGCAAAACTTGATTTTTTTTGTTGTTTAATATTTCTGTTTTTAAAAAAGAAATAGCCTTTGGCTGGTCACCTGCAGGAGTGTATTCAGTTATTAGTTGAAATTTTTTTCCACCTTCTAATTTTTTTGAAGAAAGCTCTTTCGTATTTGATTTTTCTAATATATTAGTTTCAGAAAGATTTTGCATATTCCAAAATATAATTAATTTAAATGTCTATACTATCAACTTCTTTATCGAGAATAAAAGAATCTCCTACAATTGCAATTACTCAGAAAGCTAGACTGTTAAAAGAAAGCGGAAAAGAAGTAATAGCTTTAGCTTCGGGAGAACCAGATTTTGACACTCCAGACAATATAAAAGCTGCTGCAATTAAAGCTATTAAAGAAGGCCAAACAAAATATACGGCCGTTGATGGGACTCCAGAGTTAAAGAAAGCAATTGTTAATAAATTTAAAAGAGAGAATAATTTAAGTTTCGATGTAGAAAATATTACAGTTGGAACAGGCGGTAAGCAGGTAATTTATAACTGCATTCTTGCAACTATTAATCCAGGAGATGAAGTTATTATTCCAGCGCCATATTGGGTTTCATATCCTGATATAGTTTTATTAGCTGGAGGAACTCCAAAGTTTGTAGAGTGCGATGAACAAAGTGATTTTAAGATTTCTGCAGAACAACTTGAACAATTAATAACAAACAAGACAAAGTGGTTTATTTTAAATTCTCCAGCTAATCCTACTGGAATGTGTTACTCAAGATCAGAGTTAACTGAATTAGTTAAGGTTTTAAAAAAACATAAACACGTTAACATTTTAACAGACGATATCTATGAGCATATTATTTATCAAGATGTCAAAAGCGCTAATGATCCAAAATTTGTAAACATTTTAGAAATTGATAGCGCTCTAAAAGATAGAACTATAGTTATAAATGGAGTGAGTAAAGCTTATGCAATGACAGGCTGGAGAATTGGATATGCTGCTGGTCCAAAAGAATTAATAAAAGGAATACAGAAAATTCAATCTCAATCAACGACCAATCCATCTTCTATAAGTCAAGCCGCTGCAGTCGAAGCTCTTAATGGAGATCAAAGTTTTATTAACACTAGAGCTTTAGAGTTTAAAAAAAGAAGAGATTTTGTTGTCCATGCCCTAAATAATATTAATGGATTAACCTGCGTAAATCCTCAGGGTGCATTTTATGTTTTTCCTAATTGTAAAAAGACAATGAATAAAAAAACATCTAGTGGAAAAATTATTAAAAACGATACAGATTTTGCAACTTACTTATTAGAAGAGACGGGCGTTGCAATTGTTCAAGGGTCAGCATTTGGATTAGAAGGTTATTTTAGAATTTCTTATGCAACTTCTATGCAAATTTTAGAAAAAGCCGTAATAAAGATTAAAAGTTTTTGCGAAAGTCTAAAATAGTCTTAGTGGTTAGATAAATGTCTTTCAGCCTCAAGAGCAGCCATGCATCCCATTCCAGCCGCTGTAACAGCTTGTCTATATAGTTTATCTTTTACATCTCCTGCAGCAAATACTCCTGGCACATTAGTCTTTGTAGAGTCGGGCTGAGTTATTATATAGCCGTTACTATCCATATTGATTTGTCCTTTAAACAAAGCTGTTGCCGGGTCATGTCCGATTGCAACAAAAAGTCCATGTGTTTGAATTTCTGTGATGGTATTTGTTTTGATATTTTTTAATTTAACAGCAGTTACTCCTTTAGGGTTTTCTGTTCCGACAATTTCTGAAACAACACTATCCCAAATCACATTGATTTTTGGATGCGAAAACAATTTTTTTTGTAATAATTTTTCTGCCTTTAGTTCACCTTTTCTGTGAACAAGTGTTATTTTTTTTGCAAAATTTGTAAGAAATAGAGATTCTTCAACTGCAGAATTTCCTCCTCCCACAACAACAACATCTTTGTTTTTATAAAAGAAACCGTCACAAGTTGCGCAAGCAGAAACGCCAAATCCTTTATACTTTTCCTCTGAATCTAAATTTAACCATCTCGCCTGTGCGCCAGTTGAAATAATAATGCTTTCTGCAAAGTAATGAGTTCCGGAGTCTCCAATTATTTCAAAAGGTTTTTTATTAAAATTAACTGTAGAGATATGATCTTCAATGAATTTTGTTCCAACTTTTAGCGCCTGTTCTTTCATTTGTTCCATTAACCAAGGACCTTGAATTACATCTGCAAATCCTGGGAAATTTTCAACATCAGTAGTGATCGTTAACTGACCGCCTGGTTGTGAACCAGCAATTAAAACTGGTTCAAGCATTGCCCTTGCGGCATAAATTGCGGCTGTATATCCGGCGGGACCAGACCCAATAATAATTACTTTATTTATTTTATCGACATTCATTGTAGATTTTAATTTATAATACTTATAATTAATTATCATTTTAAACAATGAGATATTTTAAAGCATTATTATTAACAGAAGGCGCTCATGGCATGGTGAGCCAAGTAGAAGGTTTAGCAAAAGCTTTAAAATTGGATTTTAATCATTGTTTTGTAAATTTAAAAAAACCATGGAGATACTTTCCTATAAATTTAGTGCCCGTTAGCAAATCTGTTATTGATGGAAAAATTCCAGATCAAATAGAGAATCAAATTCTGATTTCATGCGGAAAAAATAGTATTATTTCTTCTTTGTTTTTAAAAAGAAATAATAAGAATTTATTCAATATTCATATTCAGAACCCTAAAGTCAATTTTTCAAATTTTGATTTAATTGTTGCTCCCGAGCATGATCAAATAAAAGGAAGCAACGTATTAAGCACGTTTGGCGCCCTTCATTATATTACTAAACAAGAAATCGATAATAGTAGTAATTTTTTCTCAAAATATAATTTATCTGAAAAAGACAAGATTGTTTCTTTAATCCTAGGAGGCCCCAATAGGTATTATGATTTTAACGAGATTGATCTTGGAAATATTTTTTTATCAATAAGAGATCATTTTTTAAACAAAGGTTTTAAATTAATTCTTGTTAGATCAAGAAGAACACCAGACAATATTATTGATTTTGCTAAAAAGTTTTTTTTAAATTCAGCGGTTATTATTGATTTTGTCAGTAAAGAATTTTATTTATCAGCTCTTAAATTATCCAAAACAATTATTGTAACTTGCGATTCTACTTCAATGGTTTCTGAGTGTGCGGTCACACAAAAGCCAATATTTGTGGCTAAAATGAAGGCAAAGAGAAGAAATAATAGGTTTGAGTATTTTCTTAATAGTTTTAGAGAGAAGGGGATTATTAAATTTTTGGGAGAAAATACTGATAATTGGAGTTATCCGGAATTAGATGAGACAAAACGTATTGCGAGAATAATAAAAGAAAGGTTAAATTAGTATTAATGAGTTTTTTAAAATCATTTCAAAATAAATCAGCTTATTCAAACTATCCATTTGATCACTGGGAGTTAACAGAACCATTGACTGATGGGCAAATAAAAGAAATTTGTGAAGCAAAGGTTCCGGAAATTAAAATTGATTTTGATGGTACTAGAGCAGTAGACGGCGGTGCAGGGACATATAGATCTGGAGATCCAACTGGTGGAAAAGCAGGAAAGATAAGAGAGTTTGTTACAAAGGTTAATTATAAAGACTATCCGCATTTAAAAAAATTTATCGATGAATTATGTAAGATGGAAACAGCTAAATATGTTGGTTCAAAAATTAAAAAAGATTTAAGCAAAGCTTATGTGCGAGTTGAAATCATAGCTGACAGAGTTGGTTTTTGGCTAAAACCCCATTGTGACATTAAAGAAAAATTAATGTCCTGCCTGTTATTTGCAAATCCAGATAATTATGAATCTGAAGAGTTAGGCACTGATTTCTATGATAAGAATTTAAAGTTAGTAAAAACTGTCCCTTATAAAAATAATTATGGATATGTTTTTACAAGCGGTCCTGACACTTGGCATGGATTAGAGAAAAAAGAGATCAAAAGAGACAGAAGATGTCTTCAAGTAAATTATGTAACTTTCGAAACTGACTGGAAAGTTAATTAATTTATATCCTGCAAAGCAAGAACTTCAAATTTAGAATTTTTTAAAGACTTAATAGCCTCAGTAATTGCATTGGCCCCAGCAATAGTTGTGTAGTAAGGAGTACCACTTGTAAGAGCTGCTCTTCTAAGAGAAAAAGAGTCCTTTATAGATTGTTTTCCTTGTGACGTATTTATAACTAAAGAAATTTTCTTTTCATTAAGCGACTCTTCAATATGAGGTTTTCCTTCCATAACTTTATTAATTTTTTTACATTCAACTCCTGATGAATTTAAAAAATCAGAAGTTCCAGATGTCCCAAGGATATCAAATCCTAATTTTTTAAGTTCTTGTGCAATTTTCAAAATATGTTTTCTGTCATCTTTTTTTACCGACAGGAAAGCTATGCCAGATTTTGGAATTTTGTTGCCAGTTGCAAATTGACTTTTAGCAAAAGCAAGACCAAATGTTTTATCAATTCCCATAACCTCCCCAGTTGATTTCATCTCAGGTCCCAACAAAGTGTCCACATTTGGAAATTTGTTAAAAGGAAATACAGCTTCTTTAACAGAATATAATTTATGATTTTTCTTATTTAAATTTAGATCTTTTAATTTTAAACCCGTCATTACTTTTGTTGCAATTTTTGCAACAGGAACTCCAATAGATTTTGCTACAAAAGGTACAGTTCTGCTAGCTCTTGGATTTACTTCTAAGACATAAACTCGATCATCTTTTACAGCAAATTGAATATTTAAAAGTCCTAATACCCTTAAACCAAAAGCAATTTTCTTTGTTTGTTTTGATATTTCATCAATAACATTTTGTTTTAATGAATATGGAGGAATACAACATGCAGAATCTCCAGAATGAATTCCCGCCTCTTCAATATGTTCCATTATCCCTGCAATAAAAACATCTTTGCCATCACAAATAGCATCCACATCAACTTCAATTGCATCGTTAATAAATTTATCTATTAGAACAGGTTCTTTTCCTGAAACTTTAACCGCTTCTTTTATATATTTTTTAAGATGATCTTCATCGTATACAATTTCCATAGCTCTACCGCCTAAAACATAAGAAGGTCTTATTACTATTGGGAAATTTATTTTTTTTGCAATTTCAAGTGCTTCAGCCTCAGATCTTGCAAGTCCACTTTCTGCTTGAAGTAATTCTTCTTTGATTACAAAATTTTTAAATTTCTCTCTATCTTCAGCAAGATCAATAGATTCAAGTTGAGTACCTAAGATTGGAATATTGTTTTCATGAATAAATTTTGCAAGTTTTAATGGTGTTTGTCCTCCAAACTGAACTATAACACCAAAAAGAGAGCCGTTACTTTTTTCTTTATTAATAATTTCAATTACATGCTCCTCAGTCAAAGGCTCAAAATATAACCTATCACTTGTATCATAATCAGTTGAGACTGTTTCTGGATTACAGTTAATCATGATGGTTTCATAATTAACCTCTTTTAATGCGTAACTTGCCTGACAACAGCAGTAATCAAATTCTACTCCTTGTCCTATTCTGTTTGGTCCGCTACCTAGAATAATAACCTTTTTTTTATTTGTTGGCTCAGACTCACAAGCATTTAGATCGCTACTTCCATAAGTAGAATACATATAAGGAGTTTTAGATTCAAACTCTCCTGCGCATGTATCAATTTTTTTATATATAGGGTGAATTTTAAATTTATTCCTAGCTGATCTTACATCGTTACTTTTTATTTTTAAAATCTTTGCAATTTTTCTATCTGAAAAACCTATTGATTTAATATATTGGAGTTTTTCTTTATTATTTAAAACATCTTCATCTTTAATTTGAGTTTCTACAGTAACCAGTTCTTGTATTTGTTCTAAAAACCATTTATCTATTTTTGTCATTTCATAGATCTCATTTAGTTTTAGATCTCTTCTAAAAGCCTCAGCTACATAAAGTATTTTTTGAGGAGTTCTTTCTATGAGTTTTTTCTTTAAATCTTGCATATTTATTTCTTCGTTTTGATCAAAGCCATCAAGTCCAATTTCTAATGAACCTAATGCTTTTTGAACGGACTCTTTAAAGTTTCCTCCGATAGACATTACTTCACCAACAGACTTCATTGCTGTTCCAAGTATTGCATCAGTATTTTTGAATTTTTCAAATGCAAATCTTGGAATTTTAGTTACCACATAATCTATAGTTGGTTCGAATGAGGCAGGGGTTGTTCCCGTGATTTCATTCTTTAATTCATCCAAAGTGTAACCAACAGCAAGTTTTGCGGCTACCTTTGCTATTGGAAACCCAGTTGCTTTTGAAGCTAGCGCAGAAGATCTAGAAACCCTTGGATTCATCTCAATAATAATCATTCTTCCATTTTTTGGATTGATTGCGAATTGAACGTTAGAACCTCCCGTTTCAACTCCAATTTTTCTAATACATTTAAAAGAAGCATCTCTCATGATCTGATATTCTTTGTCAGTCAAAGTTAATGCGGGAGCGACAGTAATAGAATCTCCTGTATGAATTCCCATTGGATCAACATTTTCGATGGAGCAAATAATTATACAGTTATCGTTTTTGTCCCTAACTACTTCCATTTCAAATTCTTTCCAACCTAACAAAGATTCTTCTATTAAAACTTCTTTTGTTGGAGAAAGATCGAGACCATTTGCTATAATTTTTAAGTACTCTTCTTCAGTGTAAGCAATTCCACCGCCAGATCCACCAAGAGTAAAAGAAGGCCTGATAATTGCTGGCAGGCCAATTGATTTTAAACTTTTTTTTGCATCTTCAATTGATCTACAAATTATAGATTTTGCACACTCAAGACCAATGTCGGTCATATTTTTTTTAAATTTTTCTCTATCCTCAGCATTTTCTATTGCTTCAGAATTGGCGCCTATTAATTCAATATTATATTTTTTTAATATTCCTTCCTTCTTAAGTGCCATAGCAGCATTAAGTGCAGTTTGACCTCCCATAGTTGGCAGTATTGCATCAGGCTTTTCTTTTTTGATAATCTCTTCAATAATTTCAGTGGTAATAGGCTCAATATAAGTTTTATCAGCAACATCAGGGTCAGTCATAATTGTTGCTGGATTTGAGTTAATTAAAATAATTCTATAACCATCAGATCTTAGTGCTTTACATGCTTGCGTTCCTGAATAATCAAATTCGCATGCTTGACCAATAATAATAGGTCCCGCCCCAATAACTAAAATTGATTTTATATCTTTTCTTTTAGGCATTAATTTTATTTTTTTCTATTAAATTTATAAAATCTTTAAAAAGATAGTTGCTATCATGCGGACCGGGAGATGCTTCTGGATGATATTGCACAGAAAATGCCGGTTTAATTTTTGATTTTATACCTTCAATAGATGTATCAAAAAGAGACACATGGGTTACCTCAACATCTTTAGGCAGGCTATCTTTTGTAACTTCAAAGCCATGATTTTGACTTGTAATTTCTACTTTATTATTTGATAAATTTTTAACAGGATGGTTTGCGCCTCTGTGGCCTTGATGCATTCTTTTTGTTTTTGCACCAAGACTTAAAGCTAGTAATTGATGGCCCAAACATATTCCAAATACGGGTGTATTTGAGGATATTATTTCTTGAATTATTTTAATTGCATATTTTCCTGTAAGATCCGGATCTCCAGGTCCATTAGATAAAAAAACACCATCTGGTTTTAAAGCAAGTATATCTTTAGCAGCGGTTGTTGAGGGGACAACAGTTACTTTACATTCCAGTTCAGAGAAATTTCTTAAAATATTAGTTTTAATACCGTAATCAATTGCAACAATATTATATTTATTATTCTTTTGAACTTCATATCCTTTCGCACTCCATAATTTATTACCAATCCATTGATAAGATTTTTTGCAAGTTACCTCTCTAGTAAGATCTGAATTTTCTAAGCTAGGTAATTTTTTTGTAATCTCTAAAAGTTCTTTTACATTATGCTTTCCATCTTCTCTGAAAGCTATCGTAGCTTTTTTTGGCCCAAACTTTCTTATTTTTAAAGTAAGTTTTCTAGTATCAATCCCATAAATTGCAGTAATGTTATTTTTTTTTAACCACTGATCTAAATTTTCTAAAGCCCTAAAGTTAGACGAATGAGTTACTTCAGCGCTGAATATTGCGCCCTTAACCCAAGTTTTATCTCCTTCTAAATCTTCATTATTGGCACCCACATTACCAATATGAGGAAAAGTAAAATTTATAATTTGTCCTGAGTAAGAAGGATCCGTTAGTATTTCTTGGTAACCGGTAATTGAAGTATTAAAACATATTTCACCAGAAGAAATTCCGTAAGCACCAATTCCAAATCCATGGAACTCTTCTCCATCTTCAAGAATTAAAATAGCATTAGAATTAATAGAACTTTTTATTTTGTATTTATTTTCTAAATTAGTTTCTTTAGACAAATACAACCCATGAGTTAAGAGCTTTTAAGTTATTTAAAAGTTGGCGAACATTATGAAAAAGTTAATCGCCAGTCAAGTTGGTAATATTTTCTTTTGAGCAATTGGATTATTTAGAGTAATTTAAAACTTATGAATTTATTAGATAAGGTAAATGCTCAATTAAAAGAATCAGCACTTAAACAAGATAAAGACAAGGTTCTTACTTTAAGACTCATCGTTTCTGCAGTGAAAGATAAAGAAATTGAAAAGAGAGGAGCCGGAGTAAAAGACACTTCAATTAAAGATGAAGATGTAATTGCAGTTCTTAACAAAATGTTAAAACAAAGAAGGGAATCATTAGATATCTATAAAAAAGCTTCAAGAAATGATTTGGCAGAAAAAGAAGATAAGGAAATAAATATTATTCAAGAATTTCTTCCAAAACAACTAGATGATAGTGAAACTAAAAAAGTTTGCGAAAGCGCAATCAAGGATTCAGGGGCGACCTCAATTAAGGATATGGGAAAAGCAATGGCAATTTTAAAGTCCAAATATTCTGGCAGTATAGATTTTTCTAAAGCAGGAACATTATTAAAAGAACTATTAAGTAAATGAAATTTCCAAAAGAGTATTTAGAAGAGATAAAACAAAGAATAAAAGTTTCCGACATAGTAGGAGCTACAGTTCAATTAAAAAGAAGAGGCAGAGAATTTGTAGGCTTATCTCCATTTTCTAAAGAAAAATCGCCATCATTCACTATTAATGATGAAAAGGGATTTTATCATTGTTTTAGCTCAGGGGAGCATGGAAATATTTTCGATTTTTTAGTTAAGGTTGAAAAATTAAATTTTGGCGATGCAGTTAGAAAGTTAGCGGCTAAAGCTGGTATGCCAGTATTTAAATTTACGAAAGAAAGTATTGAAGTAGAAAATAAAAGAAAAAAATATGACGAAATATTAACAATTGCTTTGCAGAATTATCAAAAAAACTTTTCCGAGAATGAGAGTGTTAAAAAATATGCTCTTGGTAGAGGTTTGACGCAGGAAATATTGTCCACATTTAAAGTAGGATATTCAGGAGAATATGGTTTGAATGTTTCATTATTTAGTAATTTTAATCAAAAAGAACTTATTGAGAGTGGAGTATTTTTTCATGATGAAAAAAATAATAAACTTATTGATCGGTTTAAAAATAGATTAATTTTTCCAATTTTTGACTATAACAATAATGTTATTGGATTTGGTGGAAGAGCCCTAAGTCAGAATTACCTAGCAAAATATATTAACTCTCCAGAAACTGAATTTTTTAAAAAAGGTTATAATTTATATAATTTAAACAACGCTAAAACCGAAAATAAACAAAGTGGAATTGTTTTTGTTGTTGAGGGGTACATGGATGCGATTAGTCTCTATCAGGCTGGTTTTAAAAATGTAGTTGCAACACTTGGTACAGCAATGACTGAGTCCCATTTAAATTTAATATGGCGCTATTTTAATGATCCCGTTGTTTGTTTTGATGGTGATAGAAGTGGACAAAATGCTGCTCATAAAATTTCCGAAAAGTTAATTGCTCATATGAAGCCAAATTATTCATTATCATTTTTGATTTTACCAAGCGGTTTTGACCCAGATTCTTTTGTAAGAAAGAATGGAAGAAATAATTTTGAGACTTTAATAGATCAAAAAATTGATATTGGTAACTTTATTTTTGAAAATAATTTACAAGATTTGCAATCAGAGCAACCAGAAGAAAGAGCTGGCTTTGAAAAAAAATTAATGGACTTGTGTTTATTAATTCAAGATTCGACTGTAAAAAAACATTATATAAGTTTTTTTAAAAATAAAATTTTCGAGCAATTTTCAAATAGAAAAGCTAAAAGTCTTAAACCCTTAAATAAGACTAAAGAACTTACAAGAAAAATTACAAGGTATTCATCTTTTGAATTAAAAGAATTTTCTTTGATGTATCTTTTTTTAAATAATGTTCAGATTTTAAAAAATCAATCTGCAAAACTTTCAATAATTAATTTTCATAATAAAAATTTAGAAGAATTAAAGAAAGTTTTGATAAATATTTTAGAAAAGATAGAAACATTTAAAGAATTTAATTTATTAAAGCATTTAGGAGAAAATAATTTTGGTCAAATTATTGAAGATATAAATGAATTTTCATCTATAAAAGGAATTTCAGAAAATTTAAATGAAGAAAAGTTCGATAACTTTTTACAAGATTTGATTGAACAAGTTAATAATTTGAAACTTGAGAGTAAATTAAAAGATGCAGAAGAATCATTATCTAAAAATATGAACGAGGCTCAGTATAACGAACTTTTATCCTTAAAAGACCAGATTGTAGCATCAAAAAAAGTCTAGTAATTTTCTATCCTAGTAAATATATATACTGCTCCAATAAACAGATATTAAAGTGAAAGCAGATAAGCTTATTTCAAAATCATTTGAGAAATTGCTTGAGCGTGGAAAGGCTCGAGGATTTATTACTCATGAAGAATTAAAAAAATCTTTAGGAAAAAGAAACAGCACTCCAGAAAGTTTAGAAAAGGCTGTTTTAAATATTTTTGACAATCTTATTACCTTAGTAAAACAAAAGTCTGACTTTAAAGTTAAGACAAAAGAAGAAGCACCAAAAGCTGAGAAGACTTCCGATAGAAGCGATGATCCAATTAGAATGTATCTTAGAGAGATGGGAGGCGTTGAGCTTCTATCTAGAGAGGGTGAAATTGCAATCGCAAAGAGAATAGAATCTGGAAAATATGTAATGGTTTCTGCATTGGCAGAGAGTCCATTGATGGCAAAAAAAATATTTGAATGGAAAGATAAATTAAATGCCAACGAGATGTTGGTTAGAGATATTATTGATCTTGATAGTAATTATTTAGAAGATGAGAATTTTACAAAAGCTTTAGCTGCAAAAAGTGTTGAAAAAGTAGTTAAAGAACCCAAATCAAAGAAAGATAAAGAAGCAGATCCAGACAATAAGAGTGTTGAAGCCATTGAAGAAGAGAATGATGAGTATAATATTTCTTTAGCTGCGCTTGAAATTGAGCTTAAGCCAAAAATTTTAAAAACTTTTGAAAAATTATCAAAAAATTATAAAAAACTTATTTCTTATCAGAAAGAAAAGTTAGAAACTGTACTTGCTAGATCTAAGTTTAGTCCAAGCAAAGAAAAAAATTATCAGTCAATTAAAGAGGAAATTAGCCAAGATATTTTGCAATTACAGCTAAACCCAGCAACGCAGGAAGAGTTAGTTCAACTAAATTACGTTGAGAATAAAAAATTAATAAATTTTGATGGAGAGCTTTTAAGACTTTCTTCTAAACATGGAATTCCTAGAGAGGAATTTATAAAATTTTATGTAGGAAATGAAATTAATCCAAATTTTGAAAGTTTTTTAGGAGAGAATAAAAAATGGCATAATTTCTTTACTAAAGAAAAAAAAGAATATGAAAATATTAAAAGCAAACTAATTCAAATTAGTAAAGATATAGGATTACCAGTTTCAGATTTTAAAATCTTAGTTAACAAAATCAAAAAAGGCGAAAGAGAATCTAGAATTGCCAAGAAGGAAATGATTGAAGCTAATTTAAGATTAGTTATTTCGATTGCTAAAAAATATACAAACAGAGGATTGCAGTTTTTAGATTTAATTCAAGAAGGTAACATTGGTCTTATGAAGGCCGTTGATAAATTTGAATATAGAAGAGGTTATAAATTTTCAACTTACGCAACATGGTGGATTAGACAAGCAATCACAAGATCCATAGCTGATCAAGCAAGAACCATTAGAATACCAGTGCACATGATCGAAACAATTAACAAGATTGTTAGAACATCAAGACAAATGCTTAGTGAATTTGGAAGAGAGCCAACACCAGAAGAGCTAGCTAAAAAATTAGCTATGCCTTTAGATAAAGTTAGAAAAGTATTAAAAATTGCTAAAGAACCAGTGTCTCTTGAAACTCCAGTTGGAGATGAAGAGGATAGTAATCTGGGAGACTTTATAGAAGATAAAAATGCATTAATACCTGTTGATGCGGCAATTCAAAGTGGACTTAGAAATACAACTACAAAAATTTTAGCCACATTAACCCCAAGAGAAGAGAGAGTTTTAAGAATGCGTTTCGGAATTGGAATGAATACAGATCATACTTTAGAAGAAGTTGGTCAACAGTTTTCAGTTACGCGTGAAAGGATAAGACAAATTGAAGCTAAGGCTTTAAGAAAATTAAAACATCCTAGCAGATCTAGACAATTAAAAAGTTTCTTTGATAGTTAGAATTTAGTTAATAAACTATATTTTTAATGTTATATCCGTTCGAAACGGGCCTGTAGCTCAGCTGGTTAGAGCCCCCCGCTCATAACGGGGTTGTCCGGGGTTCAAATCCCTGCGGGCCCACCAATTCAATTTAAACTAATTAGATTTATTAAAATTTTCTAGAGCACTAATTACGCCAACAAAACCTTTGCTCGCTATTATCGATGCAAATTCTTCCTTTTGTGTTCTTGCTAAACTTAATCCTTCAACAACCAGGTCTCTTGCAAGAAGTTTTGAGTCTTTTGTAAAAATTCTCCATTCAACAGCAATCTCTTGAGCATCTTTTTTTGAAAAGATTTTAGTACTTACAATAATATTATTTTCATTAATTTTTTTTGAATCTATTACTTTAAGATCTTGATCGGCAAAATCGTTTAATTTTGAAGACATATTTTTTATAAAATATTCTCTAAACAATTTATTAAAATTTTCTCTTTCAGAATTTGTAGCCTTTTCTCTATAATCGCCAAGCGTATAACCAGCAAGAGCATCCAAATCTAAATATTTTGAAGAAAGCTCATTGAGTTTTTTTAGTCTTGAATCTTTATTAAGCGATTTGTCGTTAAATATAATTTTCGCTTCATCCGTTAACTTAAGAACGAAAGCTTCGGCATTGCTTTCCGCTGAATTAGAATTTGAAGATACTAATAAGATAATGCTTATAAAAAAAAATATTTTTTTAATGAAAGTATTCATTCTTTAATTATTAAGTAGAAATATTATTTAATTTTTTTCCACTCGTCGTCACCAGCTCCGTACTGACTTTCTGATCTTTTAATGTTTTTAACTAAGTTCTCTCTTCTTTGTAAATATAAACTTTTATAAGCAGAATAAAGATCTAAAGAATTTTTTTCTAAATTTTCTGAGCTTTTAATATTTTGTGATCTAAAATTAGTTATTTCAGTTCCTTTAGTTGACCAGTAAACTGTGTCGCCAAGATTTTCTCCTAAAGCCGTTCTATCTCCAGCCGAAACCATATAGAAGTAGTCACCGTAAACTCCAAGAATTCTTCCAACAGCATCTCTAGGACTTGCTGGCCCAAGGAAAGGAACTACTGCATAACAACCGTGATCAAAACCCCAAACCGCAAGAGTTTGACCAAAATCTTCTCTGTTTGTTTTTTCAATACCAAGAGCTGTTGCTGGATCGAATAAGCCAAGAATTCCAACCGTAGAATTTATAGCAAATCGCGAAACAGATATTGCCGCTTCACTAAAGTTTCCTTGTAAAATTTGGTTTGGAACCGAAAGGGAAGAATCTATATTCAACAAAGCATTATTTATTCCGCTTCTAATTTCAACTGGAAGAACATTATAAACTTGCGCAATTGGTTTAAAAAAATATTTATCAACTGTCATGTTAAAGCTAAATACAGCTCTATTGATACCTTCGTTGCAATCAGGAAGATCTGCTGCAGCGTAAATAGTTTTGGAATTGAATACTGTTAAAAAAGCTATAACTAGAAATATTTTTTTCATAATCTTAAAGTTCTCTATATATACATATTTTCTATAATTACATATTAAAAACACCCAAGAAATTTAACGCTTTTTAGTGTAATTTTAGAATTTAATAATGAAAATTAAACACTTAAAATCACCTAATTATATCCATTGTAATAAAAGACGTAATATTCAGTCAGTAATTATCCATTATACAGGAATGAGATCTTTGCAATCAGCAGTAGAAAGACTTCTTTCAAAAAAATATGAGGTAAGCAGCCATTATCTTATAAGCAGAACTGGAAAAATTATTCAATTAGTTAAAGATAATAATATTGCTTGGCACGCAGGTATATCAAATTGGTTTAAGTTTAAAAATTTAAATAAGAATTCTATTGGTATTGAACTTGAAAATAAAGGTCATCAATATGGTTATCAAGCTTTTCCAAGCAAACAAATTGTTCAACTTATTAAGATCTTAAAAATATTAAAAAGAAAATTTAAGATTAAAAATGTTAACATAATTGGTCACTCTGATATTGCCCCAAATAGAAAAATAGATCCTGGAGAAAAATTTCCATGGAAAAAACTGTATAATAATGATTTAGCGATTTGGCATTCGCTAGATGAGCAATTTATTAAAAATTTCAGATTAAAAAAATTAATAAATATTAACAAAAAAAATATGTTAAGGATAATAAAAAAGCTAGGATATACAAGGGTTTTCACAGCAGATAGCTTAGATAAAGATTTTATAAAAGCTTTTCAAAGAAGATATAGACAGGATTTGATCAATGGTATTTTTGATCAAGAATGTTATTTAGTTTTAAATAATTTGCAAAATTCATTTAATAGTTGAATTTTAATTTTGCCCAATATATAATTATAACTGCCAGTTAGTTGAATGGTAGCTTTGATATTTTCAAAGAGGAAAGTCTGGGCTCCACAAGATAACAGTGCCAGCTAATAGCTGGCGAGGGTGACCTCAGGGATAGTGCCACAGAAAATAAACCGCCTTATCAAGGCAAGGGTGAAAAGGTGTGGTAAGAGCACACCGGGTTTTTGGTAACAAAAACCGCATGGAAAACCCCACTGGGAGCAAGACCAAATAGAAGCAACATGATTTAAATTTATTTAAATCTAGCCTAATCTTGGGTGAGTTGTTTGGGTTGGTTGCTCGAGTCTATTGGCGACAATAGACCTAGATAAATTACCGTTTTCAATGACAGAACCCAGCTTACAGACTAACTGGCAATTAAATAATCTTTCTTAAATTTTTATCTAATTATTTTAATTGATATTTACTAATTTTTTTTAGAACAAAATAAGAACAAAAATATTAAATTAATTATACTTTAAAAGCACTTCTCCATTGACTTACTATTATATACCATGTTATCCCATGATAACCCATAAATGATAAATATTAACTATATTAGTAATAAATTTATTGGAAATTTTTTTTTAAAAAAAAATGTTTATATCAACGTTCGAAAACAAGTTAGACAAGAAAGGCAGAGTGTCAGTGCCAGCTAGCTTTAGATCTCATTTGTCATCATTAGGATACAATAGCGTTGTTTGTTACCCTTCATTTACAAATTCATCAATTGAATTTTGCCCTCAAAGTAGAATTGAAAAATTAAGCGATAGCATAGACAGTCTTAGTCCCTTTGAAGAAAATAGAGACACATTTGCAACATCGATACTTGCAGACAGCTTTCAATTAAATTTTGACTCTGATGGAAGAGTAGTTCTTCCAAAAAAACTTTTAGATCATTCTGGAATTAAAGAAACAGTAGTTTTTGTAGGACAAGGAAAAACATTTCAAATGTGGGAACCTCAAAAGTTCTCAAAATTTAGAGAAGAAGCAAGAAAAAAAGCTAAGACATTAAGATCATATTTAAAATGGTCTTAATGAATATTAATAAATAACAATAAAGGGAAAACAAATGACAATAAAAATAAACGTACCAGAATTAAGAGAATTAAAACCTAGAATAGTTGTTCTAGGAGTAGGAGGAGCAGGCGGTAACGCTATTAACAACATGATAGACTGTGGAGTTCAGGGTGTTGAATTCGTTGCAGCAAATACTGACGCGCAAGCTTTAAAGCACAATAAAGCTTCATGCAAAATGCAACTTGGAACTAATTTAACTAGAGGACTTGGAGCTGGAGCAAAATCCGATATCGGACAAGCAGCAGCAGAAGAATCGTTAAATGAATTAATAAATCTTTTGCAAGGTGCCAACATGGTTTTCATTACTGCTGGGATGGGCGGTGGAACAGGAACAGGCGCTGCACCAGTAATTGCTAGAGCAGCTAAAGATTTAAATTTATTAACAGTAGCAGTGGTAACAAAGCCTTTTATTTTTGAAGGTCCCGGAAGATTAAAAGCCGCTGAAAGAGGTTTGGAAGAATTAAAAAAATATGTTGATACTAGCATTATAATTCCTAATCAAAATTTATTTAAAGTTGCTAACGAAAAAACTACTTTCCCTCAGGCATTTAAAATGGCCGATAATGTTTTAATGCAAGGCGTTAGAGGAATAACAGATTTAATTGTTAAGCCAGGTCTTATAAATCTAGATTTTGCTGATATTGAAACAGTAATGAAGGGTATGGGCAAAGCTATGATGGGAACTGGAGAGGCAGAGGGAGATAAGAGAGCAGTAATGTCTGCAGAAGCAGCTTTAGCCAACCCTTTAATTGATGATTATTCATTAAAAGGAGCGAGAGGTCTTCTTATTAATATTACTGGTGGTAACGATATTACTTTATTTGAAGTAGACGAGGCCGCTAACAAAATAAGAGCAGAAGTTGATCCTTCAGCAGAAATTTTAGTAGGCTCTACTTTCGAAGATGCGTTAGATGGAAAAATGAGAGTGTCAATTGTTGCAACGGGCTTAGGTGGAGAAGCAGCCATTAACAATAAGCCGGTAGTTAGTATGATGAGACATATTAATAATAGAAACAACGGATACAGCACGGTTTATAATAAATCGCAGCAATCATTTGTTCCAAATTATGTAACTCAAGCAGCTCCTCAAGCAATGACTAATGGGGCGACAGCTCTTGATATGTATCAAGAAACTTCGCATGTTGCTGAGATAAATAATCAAGCATTGAATCATATGAATGTTCAAGAGCAAGCCGTAAGTTCTAATACTGCTCAAGAACAGAATATTTCTTCTCAGAATTTAAGCGTATTAAATGAAAAAGAAAATACGCAAATAGTTGAAGAGGTTACATCTTTTCCAAAACTATTTTCTGAAGATGAAAATTTAAAAAGTATTTCTAATGATAAAGAAGGTTCTTCTCAATTCTTTAAAGATTTAGGACATGATCTTACAGACGCAGAAAAAGCAGATTTAGAAATTCCTGCTTTTTTAAGACGTCAAACTAATTAGAGAATAATTAAAGATAAAATTTCCCCATGTCACTGGAATTTAAACACATTCCAGTGATGTCGGAAGATATCGATAGGATATTAACTCCTTATAAATCTGGCTTATATATTGATTGTACTTTTGGCGGCGGTAGCATCACAAGAAAAATATTATCTAAAAAAAATACAAAAGTAATTTCTATCGATCGAGATAATTTTGTTGAATCATTTTCAAAAGAAATAGGCAAAGAATATAAAAATAGGTTCGAATTTGTTATTGATAGATTCAGTAATTTAGAAAATATTTTAAAAGAAAGAAATCTACAAAAAATCCCTGTTGCAATAATTTTCGATCTTGGGCTTTCTTCTTTTCAGATTGATAATCCTGAGAGAGGCTTTTCTTATAGACAAGATGGATTGTTAAAAATGACCATGGGAAAAAATAATGTTACAGCGCATGATATTATTAATAAACTTGAACAAAAAGATTTAAGAAATATTTTTAATTTATTCGGAGAAGATAAAGATTCTGGATTAATTGCAAAACTAATTGTGCAAAAAAGACAAGATAAAGAAATAAACTCAACGCAAGAATTAGCAGATATTATTTTAAGAGCTAAAAGATATAAAAATAGTAAATACAATAAAGTAGATGCTTGTGCTAAAATTTTTCAAGCAATCAGAATGGTTGTTAACCAAGAATTAACAGAACTTTATGAAGGCTTAACTTCTGCGATAAAAAATTTATCTATAGATGGAAAGATTGTTGTTATTACTTTTCACTCTTTAGAGGATAAAATTGTTAAAAAAATATTTGATATTTTTTCAAATAAAAGAAAAGGAACGTCACGGTATTTGCCCGAAAATAATGAAAATGGTAATTTTAATATATTAGAAATTAAAAATAGAAAACCGATTATTGCATCTGAGAAAGAAATAAAAAATAATAACAGAGCAAGATCCGCAAAACTAAGATGTGCAACTAAAATTAAAGATCATTCTTTTGAATTTAAAAGATCATATTTAAATCTTGAAAAGTATTTTCAATTAGAAGAGGTTATGCATGCGTAAAAAAATATCAATAGTAGCATTTGTCGTTATCTTTGGAACAATATGTGTGTCTTATATTAAGAACAAAACTCGTGATCTTGAAAAGGAAATATTAAAATTAAAGCAAGAACAAACGGATTTAGTTGAAAAATTAAAGAATGAAAAGTTAGAAAATAATTATCTATCAGCTCCAGAAAGAGTAAAAAAACTAGCAAAACTGCACTTATCTCCTGACTATATCGAGATGGATAAAACTAATTTTAAATACTTAAATGAAAAATAAATTAGATAATAATAAACAAAAAAGTTTTTATTTTCAGAATTTTATTAATGAGGATAATAAAAATAATATAAATAGCAGTTATTCCTTATTTAATTCTAGAGCAAATTTTGTATTTAAAATTTTTTTCTTTGTATTTTTAATAATTTTATTAAAACTCTTATATTTAGGCATTAACAAAAGTAATGAGATTAATTTTGATGATTTTATTACTGACAAAGATTACAACGAAAGAAGAGATATCATTGATAGGGCTAGTTTATTAGTAGCGAAAAATATCGATATTTATGATCTTGTTCTAAGAGTTGATAAGACAAATAATTTACCTCAACTTTTGATTAAATTAAAATCTCAATTTCCAGGATTAAATACAAACGAAATTCAAAAAGAAAGTGCAGATAAAAAAAGATTAGTTCTTAAAAAAAAACTTGATCATATTGAATATAAAAAAGCGATTATGTTAGGAGAGCCTGCGATAGAATTAAGCAGAAGACAGGTTAGAATTTATCCTCAGAGAAATTTATTTAGCCATGTACTAGGTCAAACAGATGAAGACAACAAGGGAATCTCGGGCGTTGAAAATCATTTTAACAATCAAATTTTAAATGCAAAATTTTCTAACAGTTCTTTTCAAATAACACTAGATACTGTGATACAGTCGCAAGTAAGGGATGCCTTAGAAAACGCAATTTTAGACTATTCAGCAAAAGGCGCGGCTTCACTTCTTATGAATGTTAATTCTGGAGAAATAATATC
Source organism: alpha proteobacterium SCGC AAA028-C07 (assembly GCA_000419465.1). GTDB lineage: Bacteria > Pseudomonadota > Alphaproteobacteria > Pelagibacterales > Pelagibacteraceae > Fontibacterium. The sequence goes on from ATTB01000001.1 coordinate 66,702, forward strand.
ATTGGTCTCTTTGCCTGATTTTGACATTAATAGACGCACATTAGTAAACGATGAGAAATTTTTAAATAAAATTACTCTTGGTGTTTATGAATTAGGCTCTGTATTTAAAGCCATAACAATTGCCAATGCTTTAGAATTAAAACTTATTGATGAGAACACTTTATTTAAAAATTTAGAAAAACAAGTATATAATTGCGGCACTTCTCAGCCAATCAATGAACATGATAAAAATTTAAAAAGAGATCTCACCACTACAGAAATTTTAGTAAAATCATCGAATATAGGAACAGTAAAAATAATAGAAAAAATTGGAATTGAGAATTATAAAAATTTTTTAACAAAGCTAGGAGTATTTGAAAAGACATCTATTGAACTTCCAGAAAAAGGTAAATCTCTGCCCATGAAATGGGATAATTGTACTTTAGCGACAGCTTCTTATGGTCATGGAATTAGTACTACGCCAATTCAATTAGCTTCGGCTTATGCATCATTGGTAAATGGTGGATATAAAATTTATCCAACTCTAGTAAAACAAAATCAGAATACAAAAAAAGAAAGAGTTATTAGCGAAGAAACAAGTAAAAAAATGGTTAAAATGCTCAGAAAAGTCGTCGACAAAGATGACCCTATGCAAGGAACTGCAAAAAGAGCTGATGTTAATGGCTATTCGGTGATAGGAAAAACAGGAACCGCAGTTAAAGTTTCCAAAACATCTAAAGGCTACTCTAAAGATGTTATGACTGTTTTTGTTTCGGCATATCCCGAGGAAAAGCCAGAGTATTTATTGTTGGTTATGATTGATGAGCCAAAAGCTATTCCCAGCAAAGGTTTTTATAAATCAGATTCAGGATGGAATGCTGTTCCTACCGCTGGGACTATTATAAAAAGAATTGGACCTATTTTAGCTTCGAAGAATTATAATATTGCGCTTAATGTTAAGTAAAAAAATTAAATTTTTAAAATATAAAAATAGAAACTTTTCTATAAATTCAAAAAAAGTAAAAAAAAACGATATTTTTTTTGCAATGGAAGGTTCTAAACAGTCGGGAAATCTATATTCATCAGAAGCCTTATCAAAAGGTGCTTACAAAGTCGTTACAAGTAAAAATACAAAAAATAAAAATTATTTAATAGTAAAAAACGTTAATAAATTTTTAGCGGAAGTATGCTCTGCAAAATATAAAGAAAAACCGAAGAACATAATCGCAGTTACAGGAACAAATGGAAAATCGTCAGTGGCTAATTTTTATTTTCAGATTTTAAAAAATCTTAAAATAAATTCAGCAGCTATTGGCACGCTTGGTATTTTTTATAAAAATAAAGTTAAAAGAACAAATCTTACAACCCCAGATATTATTACAATTCATAAAGAATTAAATTTTTTAAAAAAGAATAAAGTTGATAACGTATGTTTAGAGGCTTCTAGTCATGGACTTCATCAAAATAGATTAGATTGTATTAATTTTACAGCAGGAATTTTTACAAATTTTACACAGGATCATTTAGACTACCATAAAAATTTAAAAAAGTATTTACAAGCTAAGCTTTCTCTTTTTAGTTCATTATTGAAAAAAAATTCTTTTGCTGTCTTGGACACAGATATCCCTGAATTTTCTATAATTAATAAAATTTGTAAGAAAAGAAAAATAAAAATTCTATCTTTCGGATCTAGAGGAAATACAATTAAATTAATTTCTCATTACTATTTTGGGAAGAAACAAATAATAAAAATTAATTTTTTAAATAAAATATATAATATTAAACTTGATTTGATAGGAGACTTTCAAATTAAAAATGTACTTGCGGCAATTTTAGCTTCTTATTTATCTGTAAAAAATCCAGATCAAATCATTAACACATTATCAAAAATAAAATCTGCGACTGGGCGAATGCAGTATGTGGGCAATAAAAAAAAATCTGCTGTAGTAGTCGATTACGCTCACACTCCAGATGCTTTAAAAAAGAGTCTTCAAACATTAGCAAAGCAGTTTAATAAAAAAGTCGATGTTGTATTTGGATGTGGAGGGGATCGAGATAAAGGAAAAAGATATAAAATGGGCGATATAGCAGATCAATTCGCGTCTAAAATATATTTAACAAATGACAATCCTCGATCTGAAAATCCAATTTCTATTATCAAACAAATTAAAAAAGGATGTTCGAGATCGAAGATTATATTAGATAGAAAAATGGCAATTAAATCAGCCATTAACAATCTTAATACTGACAGTATTTTATTGATTGCCGGAAAAGGACATGAAAATTATCAGATTATAAACAATCAAAAGAAATATTTTTCTGATCAGAAAGTATCTAAATTTTTTTTAAAATAAAATGACAACAAAACTTTATTTAGGCGAAGAACTTAATGCGGTTTTTAATTCAAATATAAATAATAAGTCATTTTTTAATAAAGTTGCAATAGATAGTAGAGAAGTCAAAAATAGAGCAATTTTTTTTGCAATCAAAGGAGATAATAACGATGGTCATCGATATGTTAAAAAAGTAATAAAAAATAAAAATAATTTAGCGGTCATAAGTAAAAAATTTAAAAATAAAAGATTAATAAGAATACAAAATACTTTAGAAGGTTTAAGAAATTTAGCATCCTACGCGCGACAGAGAAGCAAAGCTAAGATTATAGCTATAACTGGCAGCTGTGGAAAAACTTCGTTAAAAAATTTATTAAATATTTCATTAAGCAAATTTGGAAAGACACACAGTTCACCGAAATCTTTTAACAATCATTTTGGGACACCTTACTCTTTAGCAAATTTAAATTCTGATAATAAATTTGGTATTTTTGAATTGGGCATGAGTTCAAAAGGTGAAATTGATAATCTTGTTAATTTAGTAAAACCAAATATTGCAATAATAACTAACATTGGTCCTGCACATTTAGAAAATTTTCAAAACATTTATGGTATTTGCAAAGCAAAAGCAGAGATTATGAATGGTATTCAACAAAATGGAGTTATTATTTTAAATAGAGATGACAAATTTTTTAATTCTTTAAAAAGAATTGCAAATAATAAAAATATTTCAATATTAACTTTTGGTTTTTCAAAATCAGATATTCAGATTAGAAAAAATTCAGCAAAAGTATCTTTTAAAATAAAGAATAAAATATTTAATTTTAAAATAAAAAATTTTAATAAGTCTTACTTGTACAATGTGGCTGCTACATTATGTGTTCATTATTTTTTAAATCATAATTTAAAATTTTTAAAAAATAATTTTATTAATTTTAAAATTACTGAAGGAAGAGGAAATGAAAAAAACATTAAAATAAAGAATAAAAAAATTATTTTAATTAACGATAGTTATAACTCCAATCCAATGTCTCTTAATGAAGCCATCGATAATTTTTCATTAAGAAAAAAAGATAATCAAAGAAAAGTTTTAATTATGGGTGATATGTTAGAGCTTGGTAAAAGATCTAAATATTATCATCAACAAGCAGCAAAAATATTAAATAAAACTAATATAGACAAAGTTTATTGTATTGGTTCGGAAGTTAGGCATACTTATCAAAAGCTAAATCTTAGTAAAAGAGGGATGTTAGTTAAAAACATTAGTTTTCTTAAAGAAAATATTTTCAATCTTTTAGAGAATAATGATATTTTATTAGTCAAATCATCAAATAGAATTGGTTTGTTTAATTTTTTTAAGAAATTTTAATAATGCTATATTTTTTTTTTAAATATTTTTCCTCAGAAATTAATGCTTTTAATGTTTTTAAATATATTACCTTCAGAACTGGAATATCAGTTGCTACTTCCTTAGCTTTTGTACTCTTAGTTGGAGAGAGCTTAATTGCTAAGTTAAAATCATTTCAAAAACATGGTCAACCCATTCGAAATGACGGTCCTTTATCTCATATTATAAAAAAATCAGGAACTCCTACTATGGGAGGATTAATAATTATTTTAAGTATTTTATTTTCAACTTTGTTATGGGCCGATCTTACAAATAAATATATTTTGATATTAATTTTTTGTTTATTAAGTTTTGGAACAATAGGTTTTATTGATGACTATATAAAAGTTGTAAAAAATAATTCTAAAGGAATTAGTGCAAAATTAAAATTATTTTTGCAAATTTTAAGCGGTATAATTGTTATATATTTGATAATTTTGAATACTGAAGCAGAGCTTAATTATAAAGTTTATTTCCCATTGTTTAAGAATTTCATCTTAAATTTTGGAATCTTTTACTTTATATTTGGTTTAGCAGTTATTGTTGGATCATCTAACGCTGTTAATTTAACAGACGGTCTTGATGGACTTGCGATTGTTCCGGTTATTCTAGTCGCTCTAACTTTTGCATTTATAGCTTATGTCTCAGGTAACATTATTTTTTCAAAATATCTTCAGTTGGCTTATATAAAAAATACAGGGGAAATTTGTATTTTTTTAGGGGCAATGATAGGCGCGGGCTTAGGATTTTTATGGTTTAATGCTCCACCAGCTAAAGTTTTTATGGGAGACACTGGCTCCTTATCTCTGGGCGCAGCACTTGGAGCCATTGGAATTATAACTAAGCATGAAATAGTATTAGCGATAGTTGGAGGTCTTTTTGTCCTGGAGGCTTTGTCAGTTATCATACAAGTTGCATCTTTTAAATTAACAGGAAAAAGAGTTTTTCAAATGGCACCCTTGCATCATCATTTTGAAAAAAAGGGTTGGAGCGAGTCTACAGTTGTAGTTAGATTTTGGATTATAGCTATAGTTTTTGCTTTAGTAGGTCTTGCATCTCTTAAATTAAGATAATGCTCTCACTAGAACAGTGTAGCCAAAAAAAATTTTTAGTTTTTGGACTTGGTATTAGTGGTAATGCAACTTTGACTCAGTTAAAAAAAAATAAAGCAAACATTGAATGCTGGGATGATAGCAAACAACTAAGGGAAAAATTTAAGAATAGATATCGAGTAAATAAAGATTGGTTTAAGAGTAGTTACGATTTTATAGTTATATCACCAGGAATTAACATCTATTCACATTCAAAAAAATCTTTTTTTCAGAAAAATACAAATAAAATTATTACTGACTTAGATTTATTTTGTAGTTCTATTAAAGATCAAAAAGTTATTTTGGTAACTGGCACTAATGGTAAATCTACCATGTGTAAATTAATTTACGATTTGTTAAAAAATTCAAAAAAGAAAGTCTATATTGGGGGGAATTATGGAACTCCTGTATTAAATTTACCATATAAAGAAAAATCCGCAATTTTTGTACTCGAATTGTCATCTTATCAACTCGACTATTCTTTGCGTTTAACAAGTTCAGTTTCGATTTTATTGAATGTTAGCCCAGATCATATTGAAAGACACAAAAGTTTTGAAAAATATATTTTAGCAAAGCTTAAAATTTTTAAAGGATTAACACAGACAGGCAAAGGTTTTTTAGATTTAAGTAACGATAAGCAATCTAAAATATTTAAAGTTTTAAAATCTGAAAAATACAATCAAAGAAATATTCAATTAATTAAAAAAAATATTCATCATCATATTAAAGATAGTTTAATTAGCGCGGCACTAAAAGGATCTCATTTTAGTAACTGTCTTTATATTGCATTGCAAATCGCAAAATTATTTAACATTTCAAAAAAAGTTTATTTAAAAACAATTAAAGATTTTAGTGGGCTTTCCCATAGACAAGAAATTATCAAAATAAAAAATAATTTAACTTTTGTAAATGATTCTAAAGCGACAAATTTTGCATCAACCGAAGTTGCTTTAAATAATTATAAAAATATTCACTGGATTGTAGGTGGTATTGCAAAAGAAAAAGACAAGATAACTATTAAAAAGTTTAAGAGATCTATATTGAAAGCTTATATTATTGGAAAAAATATAAATTTTTTTCTAAAAAAAATTAAAAATACTATTAAATATAATGCTAGCCACTCTCTTAAGAATGCATTGTTATCAGCTGTAAGCGAGACAAAAAAGAATCCGAATTTAAAGCAAGTTATATTATTAAGTCCTTCTGCCGCATCTTTTGACCAGTATAAAAATTTTGAACATCGGGGCAATACTTTCAAGCAGTTAGTAAAAAAGTATTCATGATTAACTTTGGAAGAACTAACACTAATCAACTCGCTCTTTGGTGGAGGAATATTGATAAACTACTATTTATTCTGGTAATTTCCTTAATGCTTTTAGGAATATTTTTTGCTTATTCTTCTACTTCCAGTGTTGCTTCAGAAAAAATTTACAAAACAGATTATCTTTTAATAGCAAAACACATCTTATTTGCTTTTTTTAGTTTCTTAATTTTAACCTCTTTGTCTTTATTAGAAGCAAAGCAAATAGAAAAATATTGTATTTTAGGTTTCATTATTACCTCTTTTTTATTATTGTCTGTTCTAATATTTGGAGTTGAAGTTAAAGGTTCTAAAAGATGGATAAATTTAATTTTTTTTAGATTTCAGCCAATTGAAATTTACAAACCTTTTTTTATTTTGTTATGTTCTTTAATTATTTCTAATTCAAAAATTGGAGATCTTAAATTAAGAATTTTTTTTAGTTTCTGTGTATTATTTTTTTCCTTATTATTATTACTTAATCAACCAGACGTAGGTCAAAGTTTGTTAATTTTTTCAGTTTGGTTAATTTTGATATTTGTTTCTGGAGTTAGTATTGTTCTTCTTATTTCTTTGGGATCGGCTATTTTTATTGGAATAGCGTCAGTAATATTATTATTTAGCGAAAGATTTTCTTATATTTTTAGAAGATTGAAAACTTTTATCGACCCCAATAAAGGCGATAATTTGCAAACACAAAAAGCACTAGAGGCAATTAAACAAGGTGGATTTACAGGAAGAGGAATAGGCGAGGGAATATTAAAAGAAAGAGTTCCTGAAGCTCATACAGATTTTGTTTTGGCTGTTATAGGCGAAGAATTTGGTATTTTAATGATATTAATAATTTTTTTAATAATAACTTTTATTTTTTTAAGAGTTTATTCTCAATGTAATACTGAAAATAATCTTTTTAGAAAATTAGTATTAATAGGATTGTCCTGCTTAATTTATTTGCAATCTATTATTAACTTGGGAGTTACATTGAATATACTTCCAAATAAAGGAATGACCTTTCCTTTCATAAGCTATGGAGGCTCATCTATGATTGGCTCTGGAATAATATTTGGAATATTACTTTGTTTTACTAAAAGAAAATTATCTTAATGAAAAAAATTTTAATTTGTACCGGCGGTACTGGGGGCCATATATTTCCAGCTATATCACTTGCTGAATATCTAGAAAAAAAAAATTTTAATGTAGATTTTATTACTGATTATAGAGCTAAAAAATTTATTAATAACATTAATAAAAAAAAAATTAATTTTATCAATATACAAACGCCCACAGGAAAAAAAGGGTTAGGATTAATTTATTCTATATTTTTAATATTTATTTCATTTTTATATTCAATTTTTTTTCTTTTATTAAAGAAGCCACAGTTGATTATTGGTTCAGGGGGCTACGTTTCTTTTTCAATTTTATTAGCAGCAAGATTATTAAAAAAAAAGTTTGTTATTTACGAAACAAACTCCGTAGTCGGAAGGGTTAATAAATTTTTTTTAAATAGTTCGACAAAAATATTTACTGGATACCCATTAAAAAATTTAAATATTAGTAATGATAAAGTTACTTTTGTTGGTCAACTAATTAGAGAGCAAATTTATTTAGCAAAGGAAAATAATTATTTTAAAAAGGATGATAATTTTGATTTTACTTTGCTTATTATTGGCGGCAGCCAAGGTGCGGAAATTTTTAGTAAAACGTTACCGCAGTCGTTAAATAAATTATTTAATTTAAATAAAAAAATAAGAATTTTTCATCAAGTTGGAAATAAAGAACAAGAATTAAAAATAGATTTTTCTTATAAAAATAATCCTAATGTTACTATTTTTAATTTTGAACCAAATATTGAAAAATATATGATGTTATCAGATTTGGTCATTACAAGAGCTGGTTCCTCAACATTATCAGAGCTAGCTTTATTGCAGATACCATTTATAGCAGTCCCCTTTAAAGACTCTCTAGACAATCATCAATTTTATAATGCAGATTACTTTTTAAGAATAAATGCTTGCTGGCTTATTGATCAACAAGATCTAAACAGCGAAAAATTATTTGATTTAGTCAAAGAATTGATGCTGAGCAAGGAAAAGTTACTTGAAAAAAAGAGCAAATTAAAAGAATTAACCAAAACAGATGTTAATGAAATTTTTGAAAAAGAAATTAATAAAATTCTATCATGACTTTTAAAATTACGACTAATGACCAAGTTCATTTTATTGGTATAGGAGGAATAGGCATGAGCGGTATAGCCGAAATCATGCATAATATTGGATTTAAAGTTCAGGGTAGCGATCCATCAAGAAATAATAAAAATATAAAAAGATTACAAAAACTTGGATTAAAAGTTTTCTTTAATCATGCAAAAAAAAATGTAGGAAATTCCAAACTAGTCGTATTTTCATCTGCAATTAGCAAAGATAATCCAGAGTTAAGAGAGGCAAAAAGAAAAAAAATACCAGTTATTCAGAGAGTAGAGATGCTTTCTGAAATTGTTAAGTTAAAAAAAAACATAGTCATTAGCGGAGCTCATGGAAAAACAACAATTACATCATTGATATCAACAATTTTATCTAAAGCAAAATTAGATCCAATGATTATTAATGGTGGAATATTAAACTCAATTAATTCAAATGCATTGTTTGGAAAAGGAGATTGGGCGGTTGTTGAAGCAGATGAATCTGATGGCAGTTTTTTAAAAATACCCATTACTTATTCTGTAGTTAGTAATATTGATAAAGAACATTTAGATTATTATAAAAATTTTAATAATTTATATAAGAGTTTTGAAACTTTTATAAATAAAACACCTTTAATTGGTAAATCATTTGTTTGTACTGATGATAAATTTTTAAAAAAGATTTTAAGAAAAAAAAATAAGTCTAATATTATTACTTATGGTTTTGAAAGAGGATCAGATCTCCACCCTTACAATGTAAAGAATTCAGGGAAGATGATGGTTTTTAACATATCTGTAAAACTTAATAACAAAGTTGAACATATTAAAAATGTTGAGTTAAATTTATTAGGCAGACATAATGTTCTTAATGCAACCGCTGCAATTGGAGTTGCTAAAAGCTTAGGTATTAAAAACAATACTATCAAAGCAACTTTAAAAAATTTTTTGGGAGTGCAAAGAAGATTAACTAAAATAACTAATTTTAGAGGAAGTGAAATTTACGATGATTACGCTCATCATCCAACAGAAATTATCTCAGTTTTAAATGCTATTAAATCTGGTTTTAAGGAAAAAAAAATCGTAACGGTATTTCAGCCCCATAGATACTCAAGAGTAGCCTCATTAAAAAAAGAATTCGCAAATGCATTTAAGGATAGTGATTTAGTTGTTTTATGTCCTATTTATGCAGCAAGCGAGAAACCAATAAAAAATATTAATCATTATGAATTGGCTAAGCTAATCAATAAGAATTCAAAAAAAGATGTTATATGTATTGAAAATCAATTTGATTTAGAAAGATTTATAAAACGTCATACCTATGGAAATGAAGTTATAGTTTGCATGGGGGCCGGGAGTATTAGTAGTTGGATTAGAGAAATCGCTGTTAATTTAAAAAATGAGCATTAATTTTTATTCAGAACTTAAAAAAAATCTATATGGAGAGCTGAGAGAAAATTTTGATTTATCCAAATCTAATTGGCTTGGAATTGGAGGAAAAGCAAATTTTTTTTTTAAGCCGAAAGATTTAAAAGATTTACAAATATTTTTAAGAAATAATAATAAGCATTTTCCAATTATTGTAATTGGTTCTGGTTCAAATTTATTAATTAGAGATAAAGGGTTTGATGGAGTGGTTATTAAATTTGGGAAAGATTTTGATTATATAAAAATTAATAACGACATTATAAATTGTGGACCTGCAACGCCAAAATCAATTTTAGCAGAATATGCGGCCAATAATAATTTAACTGGTTTTGAATTTCTATATTGTATTCCAGGAACGATTGCTGGTGGAGTAGTCATGAATTCAGGCTGTTATGGTGGCGATATATCCAAAGTGGTGTTGAGCGTTACAGTTATCGATATGAATGGTGAAATTAAGATCATTAGTAATAAAGATATTAATTTTTCATATCGACATAGTTCACTTACTAAAAATCAAATTATTACCAATATTGAAATGAAAGGATCTTTTCTCGAAAAACAAAAAATATTAGAAATTATGAAAAATTTAAAAAATAAAAAAGATTCTGAGCAGCCACAGAAAATTAAAACAGGCGGTAGTACTTTTAAAAATCCAAAGAATTCAGAAAAAAAAGCTTGGCAATTGATAAAAGAGTCTGGTTGCGCGGATTTAAGAGTTGGCGGAATTAAATTATCTAATTTACATTGTAATTTTTTAGAGAATTTAGATAAAGCAAGCTCACAAGATGCTGAAAATTTAATTGAAAAAATAAAAAAAGAAGTTTTTAAAAAGACTAATGTAAATTTAGAGCTAGAATTAGAAGTTGTAGGAAAAAAATGAACAAAGAAAAAGTTACAGTTTTAATGGGTGGGATTTCTGCCGAAAGAGATGTCAGCTTAGATAGCGGTAAAGCCTGTGCAAAAGCTCTTTCAGAAATTGGTTTTGATGTGACAAGTTTAGATGCAAAAGATGATTTTATTGAAAAGTTAATTAAGAATAAACCTGATAAAGTTTTTAATGCTTTACATGGAAGATTTGGAGAAGATGGTTCTATTCAGGGATTATTAGAACATTTAAAAATACCCTACACTCATTCTGGAATTTTATCTTCAGCAATTGCAATGGATAAATTAACATCAAAAAAAATTTTTAAAGAAGCCAAAATTAGTTCGCCCGAGTATCAAGTAATTAAAACTGTGGAAGATTTTCAAAGTTCAAAAATTGGATACCCTTGCGTAGTTAAACCAAACAATGAAGGATCAAGTGTAGGTGTTTATATTTTTAATGAACCAAAGAAATCTGATGAAGACACAATTGTCACCCTATTAAAAAAATATAATTTTTTAATTCTAGAAAAATATATTCCAGGAAGAGAAATACAGGTTGCGGTTATGGGATCAAAAGCTTTAGGTGGAATAGAAATTGTGCCGACAAGATCCTTTTATGATTATGAAGCCAAATATTCAGCTAATGCTAAAACAAAACATATTATTCCTATTAAAATAAATGAAACTGACTATAAAAAAATTTTAGATATGGCTTTACAGGCACATAATATTTTAGGCTGCAGAGGAGTAACGAGGTCTGATTTTAGATATAATGAATCTGACAAAGTTAATAAAATTTATATTCTTGAGGTAAATACCCAGCCAGGTATGACAAGTTTATCTTTAGTTCCGGAGATTGCAAATTATTACGGCATTTCTTTTAATGAATTAGTTAAATGGATAATTAATGATGCTTCTATTAATAGATGATCAAAACAAAGAGATATATTTTTCTCGCTTTATTAATTTTTCTCACAACGTTTAATCCAGAGCTACCTTTATTAAAGCTTGGTTTTTTTATTATTAAAACAGTTAATGTTTCTGGTTCAAAAAATACTGACTTAGAAAAACTCAAAAAACAATTTAACTTCTTAGTTAACACTAGCATTTTAAGTATTGACCATAAAAAAATGAATGAAGTGGTTTCACAAAATGAATGGATTCATTTTTTAAATATTAATAAAAAATTTCCATCAACATTTAATGTGATGGTAGTTGAGCATGAGCCTTTTGTTTTTTGGAAAAAAGGCAATAATAATTTAATAATTACCAAAGAATTTACTTTAATAGAAAAATTTAATTCAAATAATTTTTCCAATCAAACTCAAGCAAAAGGCAATTTTGATATTGAAGATCTAAGAAGATTATATAAAGCGTTAAATAATAATAATTTTGATTTAGCCAACATTGCTAGCTTTGAATTTATAAATTCGGAAAGATGGGATTTATTTTTAAAAGGTAATAAAAAAATTATGCTCGGCAGATATGATTATAATCAACAGATTAACAATCTAAATAAAGTGCTTATTCAGTCCAAAGATGAAAAATTTACATATGTCGACTTAAGACTTAAGAACAAAATTTTTGTAAAATAGATAATGATTCAAAAAAATGAATTAATTGCATCTATAGATATTGGCTCTTCAAAAATTAAGTGTCTAATTGTAAAGTTAAAAAATAATAAAATTGAGATTTTAGGAAAATCAATTGTTGCATCAAAAGGTATTACAAAAGGCTTAGTTACGAATTTTCATGAAGCAAATGTAGCAGTACGTGAGTGTTTAGAAATTTCTGAAAAGCAAGCCGGTATTTCATTAGAAAATATTATTGTAAACGCAGAGTTTGAAAATATTTCTAGTAACTTATTAACAGAATATAAAAGTGTACATGGCGATCAAATCGAGCATGAAAAAGATATTCAAGGCTTGATACATATTGCTGTAGATGAAATTGCTAAAAATAATAAAGATAATGCAATTATACACATATTTTCATCTAATTATAAAATTGATAAAAAAATTAATGTTGAAAATCCAGTTGGATTTAAAGCAAATATTTTTTCAGCTGACATTCATGCAGTTTTAGCGGAACACTCTTCTATTGATAATTTAAAAAATATTATCAATTCTTGCGAATTGTCAGTTGAGAATTATGTCTTTGGTACTTATGCGTTAGGTTTATCTTTTTTAAATCAAAATGATTTAAACGAAGGAGCCATTTGCATTGATTTTGGGAAAGATAAGACAAGTTTCGCTATATTTGAAAATAGCACTCTTTCATATGTAGGTGTTATTCCCTACGGTTCAAATCAGATTTCAAAAGACTTAGCTAAAGTTTTAGACATTAAAATAGAGATCGCCGAGAGAATTAAAGTTGAGAGCGGAGAATGTATTTTAAATGAGAATACAAAAGATAAGATTGAATATTTACCAGTTCATTTGTTCCCAGATGATGATTTTAGAAAAATATCAAAAACAATTGTTAATACTATTATTAATTCTAGAGTTGAAGAAATTTTACAGCTAATTTATAGGAAAATTAAAACTTACAATTCAATAGATATAAAAACTAAAAAAATTTATCTTTCCGGCAGAGGATCAAACTTAGTTGGTCTAACAAGTTTAATAAAAAAATACTTTTCACAAAGAACGGAGCTTGTTTTGCAAATAAAACAAGAAGATGAAAATTTAGTTAATAATTTATCCCAGGATTTTTTAGTTTGTTATGGAATGGTTAAGAACTATTTTTATGGATTTCCATCGGAAGCTTTGCCAATTAAATTTAAAAATACAGGCTTTTTTTCAAGACTTTTATCTATTTTTCAAAAGTAGAAATCGTAACAAAAGGTGATTAGCTATTGTTATGGATTTTACTAAATATCTATTTCATCAAAGATATGTATCAAAAGACTTTAAAGTCAAAAATCAATTTCAAAGGTGTGGGTCTACACAGCGGATTAGTTGCTAATCTTGTTGTTAAGCCATCAGCTCCTAATTCGGGAATAACCTTTGTTAGAGTCGATTATAAAGGAAAAGAAAAAATTATTCAGGCGCATATTAGCAATGCTTTGCCAGCAAAATTGTGCACTACTATTTCTAATAAACATGTTTCAATTTCAACCATCGAACATTTAATGTCTGCTTTATCAGGAATGAGCATTGATAATGCCATAGTAGAAGTCGATAGCCAAGAATTGCCAATACTAGATGGAAGTTCAAAAGAGTTTGCGGTTGCCATACAAGACGTCGGCACTACAGTACAAAGTTCAGAAAAAAAATATATTAAAATTTTAAAAAAAATTATTATTAAAGATAAAGATAAGTCTATTTCAATTGAACCAACAAATAAAAATAAATTAGAAATAGATTATGAAATTGATTTTCATGATCGTGTTATTAAAAGACAAAGTAAAAAAATAGATCTAGAGAAAAATGGGTTTATGGAAGTTCATGACTCTAGAACCTTTTGTTTGCAAAAAGATCTAGAAAATATATTTAAGATGGGACTTGCAAAAGGAGGTTCTTTAGAAAATGCAATCGTTGTTTCTGAAGACAAAGTTCTAAACCAAGATGGTTTAAGACATAAAGATGAATTTGTAAGACATAAAATTTTAGACTGTATAGGTGACTTATATTTAGCCGGTTATTCACTTATTGGAAAAGTAAATTGTTATCAAGGCGGTCATGATATGACTCGTAAACTATTAGAAGCTTTAATAAAAAATAAAAATGCGTGGAATTTAGCAACTCAAAAAACAAAAAATTTCTCTAGTGTTAGTTCTTATTCACCAAATCAACTTGTAGTGAATTTATAGTTTTAGTGGTAAAACTTAATTAAAAGAAATAATAATTACTTTTAATTTTAATGCTCAGACTAAAAACAATATTCAATATTTTATTAATTTTTTTATTTGTTCTAAGTTGCTCTTCATCAAACGATAAACCTTTAGTCGCCCCTCCAAAAGAAAAAGTTAGTCTTCCTAAGTTATGGGGTTTTGCGATGGACGATTTTAATGAAGGTAAAGCAGAAGGAGCAATTGAAAAATTTAAGATGGTGGAAAAAGATTATTCGTACACAGAATGGGCTCCAAAATCTTTATTAATGATGGCATATGTTTACTATGAAGCAAACCGTTGTGTAGACACACTTTCTGTACTTGAACGTTATGTAAAATTTTACCCGAATAATCCTGAAAGAGTTTATGTAGAGTATTTAAAAGGTGTTTGTTATTTTGAAGAAGTAAGTGAATTTTCTAAAGATCAAGAAAAAACTGTTAAAGCAATTACTCAATTTAAATCTTTAATAAATAGTTATCCAAATACAGAATATGCAGACGATGCAAAATATAAATTAGATCTGTTGAATGATTTAATGGCCGGAAAAGAAATGTATGTTGCAAGATATTATATGAATAAACAAAAATGGGCAGCAGCAATCAATAGATTAAAAATAATTGTAGATAAATATCAAACCACAATTTATATCGAAGAGGCTTTGTATAGACTGGTTGAAATTTATCATAAATTAGGACTGGAAGAGGATGCTAGTAAAGCTGCGGCAATTTTAGGTTATAATTTTAATTCTAGCGAGTGGTATAAAAAAAGTTATTTATTAGTTTCAACAAATCAGACCACCTTACCTAAAAAAGACAAATCTCTTTTAGATGGTTTTAAAAAAATACTTAATTAACTTTTAATGAAGTCTTTATCTGTAAAAGAGTACAAAGAAAAAATTACTTTAATTCAAAAATTAAATAAGGCTTATTATCAAAAAGACAAACCATTAGTTTCAGATGCTGAGTACGATAAAATTAAAAAAGATATTTTAGATTTTGAGAAAAAAAATCCTGATATTGTAGATATAAATTCCCCATCGGAAAAAGTAGGTTTTGCTCCTTCAGAAAAATTTTCTAAAGTTAAACATCTTGTACCAATGTTATCTTTAGATAACGCTTTTACAAAAGATGACGTGGAAGATTTTTTAAAAAAAATCAGAAATTATCTAAATTTTGAAAAAGATACCCCTATAGAATTAACGGCAGAACCTAAGATCGATGGCATCTCAGCGTCTTTAATTTACAAAAATAATAAGATTATTCGAGGACTTTCGCGAGGAGACGGTGAGTATGGAGAAGATATAACAGAAAATTTATTAACTATTAAAGATATTCCACAAGTTCTTCATGGTGAAAACATAGATAAAGAATTTGAGATTAGAGGTGAAGTTTATATTGGAAAAAAAGATTTTGAAAAAATTAAAAATGACTTTGCAAACCCCAGAAATGCGGCAGGAGGTTCATTAAGACAAAAAGATTCAAAAAAAACTGCCTTAATACCATTAAAGTTTTTTGCTCATAGCATTGGTGATATTGATGAAAAGAAATTTAAAACACATATAAATTTTTTAAATTTTTGTAAAAAAATTGGTTTCAAAATAAACCCACTTACAAAAACTTTCAGTTCAGCAGATGAACTAATCAAAAGTTATCTTCATGTTGAAGAAATAAGATCTTCATTAGATTACGATATTGACGGTATCGTTTATAAAGTTAACGACTTAACCTTACAAAAAAGACTTGGAAGTTTATCATCATCACCAAGATGGGCTATCGCTCATAAATTTTCATCTGAAAAAGCTACAACCGTTATTCGCAAAATTGAAATACAAGTTGGAAGAACAGGAGC
The DNA here is from genome assembly GCA_000419465.1 of alpha proteobacterium SCGC AAA028-C07. Lineage (GTDB taxonomy): Bacteria > Pseudomonadota > Alphaproteobacteria > Pelagibacterales > Pelagibacteraceae > Fontibacterium. The sequence continues at coordinate 82,947 of ATTB01000001.1, forward strand.
TCTGACTCCAGTTGCAAAACTAGATCCAGTAAATGTGGGCGGGGTTCTAGTGTCTAATGCAACATTACATAATGAAGATGAAATTATTAGAAAAGATATTAGGTTGAACGATACGGTTATCATTCAAAGGGCAGGAGATGTTATTCCACAAGTAGTTGAGGTTATTAAATCTAAAAGAGATAAAAATACTAAAAAATTTACATTTCCAGACAAATGTCTTTGCGGTCGACCTGCGGTTAAAGATTATAACGAAACCTCAAAAAAATTAGATGTAGTTAAAAGATGTACAGACACAGGATTTAACTGTGAATTTATGGCAAGAGAAAAAATTAAACATTTTGTGTCAAAAGAAGCTCTTAATATAGATGGTTTTGGAAAAAAAATTGTTGAAGATTTCTGGTCTTTAAATTTTATTCGTTTGCCTCAAGATATTTTTACTCTTGATTATAAAAAAATAGAAAAATTAGAAGGCTGGGGACAATTGTCAGTTAGTAATTTAAAGACAGCAATTGAGAAAAGCAAAGATATTAGCCTTGCAAAATTTATATATAGTCTTGGCATACGTCATATTGGTCAAGAAAATGCTAAAAATTTATCACGTTATTTTGTTTCAATGAAAAATTTTCTAAAACTTTGTAATCCAGATCTTTTAATGAATGAAATTAATAGTTTAGATGAAATCGATGGAATTGGAGAAACTCAAATTGAATCGCTAATACATTTTTTTAAAGATAAAAAAAATAATAAAGTTGTTCATGAATTAAGTAAGATTTTGAATATCCAAGATTTTATAGAAAAGAAAATTGATAGTTTTTTTTCAGGAAAGAATATTATGTTTACAGGGGGCTTTTCTAACATGAGCAGATCTGAAGCTAAATCTTTAGCAGAAACTTTCGGTGCTAAAATATTAAGTTCTGTTACTAAAAAATTAGATTATTTAGTTATTGGCTTATCTAAACCTACAAAAAATAAAGTTGATAAAGCTAAAGAATTGGGTGTTGAAATTATAGAAGAAAAAGAGTGGTTAAAGTTATCAAGAAATAGCTGAGCAAGCTTTGGTTAGCATTTTAAGTTCCACGTTATTCATGAAAGGTTTTAATATATAAAAAATCTTTTGATGATAGGTATTAATCCAATTTATTTCATTTTTATTTAAAAGCTTCTTGTTAATACAATCTTTATCAAACGGAACCATTGTGAGATTTATAAATTTTGAATGATTGTTATTAACCCTTTCACAATAAATTAAATTTTCAATTCTTATTCCAAAGTCATTTTCTTTGTAAAATCCAGGTTCATTTGACAGGATCATTCCTGGAAATATTTTATGATTATTAAAAGGAGATAATCCTTGCGGTCCTTCATGTACATTTAAAAAATAACCAACCCCATGACCTGTGCCATGTGTATAATTGTAACCGAGTTTTAATAAAGGAGCTCTTGCAATTTTATCTATATGTTTTCCAAGTGTATTTTTTTTTAATTTATATGAGGCAACTGCAATATGTGCTCTAAGAACAGTTGAATAAATTTTTTTTTGAAAATTTGATACTTTACCAATAGCTATTGTTCGCGTTACGTCCGTAGTTCCATAAAAATACTGACTACCAGAATCTAAAAGAAATATATTATTCCCTTTGATCTGTTTGTTAGTTTTATGACTTGATCTGTAATGAACAATGGCTCCATTTGATCCAAATCCTGAAATGGTATTAAAACTTGGATATAAATATTCTTGGTGCTGTTTTTTATACATCTCTAACTTATTTTGCGCAGATATTTCAGTTAACTTTGTTTTTTTATAATTATTTTTTGACCAAAAAATAAATTTAGTTAAAGCAATCCCATCAAATAAATGAGCAATTTTTGTATTATTGATTTCTGTTTTGTTTTTAATAGCTTTTAATAAGTAGATGGGGTCTTCAATATTAATAACTGTATTTGAAGAATGAATATTTTTTTCATAATAAAAACTGCATGTTTTTTTATCTATTAAAATTTTAGATTTTTTAATTTTTCTTAAGTAGTTAATAAAAGATTCTTCTTTAATAAAAATTACTTTATTTCCAAAAAATTTCTTAATCTGAGGTGTGACTTTATTAATGTTCGTAAAAAATATAATTTTTCTATTTTTATTAAATAAAATTTTTCCATTGGTAAGTGGACTAGACATGGCGTCAGACCCTCTAATATTTAATAACCAAGAAATATTTTCAACAGATGTTGAAAGTAAATAATCAATATTTTTTAATTTAAGAAATTTACTTATTTTACCAATTTTATTTAAATAGTTTTCTCCATGGTATTTTTCTTCAAAAAGATAAAATTTATTATGATTAACATTAGATTTGTTTTTCCAAATTTTATCAATTAAATTAAAATTTATAGGTTTTAAGTTAATTGAATTTTCAGAGATAATATTTTTTAAGGAATTTAAAGTAAAAAGTTTTGGATCAAATCCTAAAGTAATTTTTTTATTTATATTTTTAAGTATATGATGAGGTTCAATTTTAGGAACTTCACAAATTTTAAAATCTTTATTTACTTCAGTTTTTGCTTGTAGTGTATAACGACCATCAACAAATAAATAAGATTTATTTTTTAAAATTAATGCAAGTCCTGTTGAACCAGTAAACCCAGATATAAATTTTAATCTATCTTTATTTTCAGGAACATACTCCCCAAAATATTCATCATTTTTTGGAATTAAATAAGCATCACAGGTTTCTTGATTTAAAATATTTCTTAATTGATTAATTTTGTTCATTACTTTTTTTTATAAATTTATCAATTATCTTTTTTTCACCATATTTTTTAAAACTGATAATAACTTTATTATCTTCAATATGTATTACCTTTCCATTGCCAAAATCTTCATGACTTACACTTTCACCAACTTTAAAGATTGTATTATTATTGCTGTAGCTAATTTTATTAAAATTAGTCTTATTCTGTTTTGCTTGTTTTAATCTTTCCCAACCAGGACTTCTTGACGGCTTGTCGTAGTCAATCTCCTGATTAAAATCAAAATCATTTTTTTGGTATTCTGAAAAATGATTTTTCATATTGATATTATCTTTAGGAAGTTCATCAACAAAACGTGAAGGAAGTGTTGGCATCCAGTCTATGTCCCTATCTCTCTTGCCACCATAAATTCTTCTATTATTTACAAAAGAGATAAATAATTTCTTTTTTGCTCTAGTAATTGCAACATAAGCAAGTCTTCTTTCCTCCTCAATTGCTTGGTGACCTTTTTCATCTATTGATTTTTGATTAGGAAACAATCCCTCTTCCCAACCAGGTAAAAAAACTACATCAAACTCAAGTCCTTTAGCCGCATGCATAGTCATTAAATTTATTTTTTCACCATTCCAATCTTGATCTATGGAGGTTTGTAATGAGATATTTTCAAGAAAATCTTGAAGGCTACTATAATTTTTCATTGATAATATTAATTCTTTTAAGTTTTCTAGTTTGCTGTCAGCTTCCGGTGTCTTTTCATTCATCAGCATTTGAGAGTAGCCAGATTCATCAAGGACTTTTTCCGTTAGTTCATAATGACTTATTTCTTTTGATAATTTTCTCCATAACTGAATATCAGTGATAATTTTTTTTAAGCTTAAAATAGTTTTACCAGTGGAGTTTTCTTGTTCGCAATACGTAAGTGATGCTTGTTCTAAATTAATACTTTTCTCTTTAGCGATTTTATGAATTTCTTTTAGTGTAGCATCTCCAATAGAACGTTTTGGAGTATTGATTATTCTTTCAAAGGCAAGATCGTCATTTTCCTGATAAATAATTCTAATATAACAAATAGCATCTTTAATTTCTGCTCGGTCGTAAAATTTTAATCCTCCGATAACTCTATAAGGTAGATTAATTTTTATAAATCGATCCTCAAACTCTCTTGTTTGAAAAGCAGCTCTAACCAATATGGATATTTGATTGAGTGAATATTCTTTTGATAAATTTTTTTCAATTTCATCTGCAACTGCTACTGCTTCATCGTATCCGTTATTGTAGCAATTAACTTCTATCAAATCCCCTTTAGAATTTTCAGACCATAGTTTCTTGCCAAGTCTATCCTCGTTATTAGAAATTAAAGAGGAGGCAGTATCTAAAATATTTTGAGTCGATCTATAGTTTTGTTCTAGTTTAATAACTTTTGTATTAGCGTTTAGTTTATCAAAATTTAAAATATTTTTAACCTCAGCACCACGCCAACTATAGATAGATTGATCGTCATCTCCAACGCAGCATAAATTATTATTTTTTTTCGATAATAGGTTTAGCCAAATATTTTGAATAAAGTTTGTGTCTTGGTATTCGTCTACTAGAATATATTTAAAATTATTATGATATAATTCTAAAATTTCAGGCATAGTTTTAAATATTGTTACGCAATGTAAGATTAAATCTCCAAAATCCACACAGTTCATAATCCTCAATCTTTGCTGGTAAATTCTATATATTTTTAATGCAGTATCTTTAATGTAGTTTTCATTATTTATTTTAACTTCACTTGGAATAAGACCTTTATTTTTCCAATCATCTATAAAAGCAGCAACTAATTTAGGTGGTATTTTTTTTATATCAATGTTTTCTGATTCAATTATATTTTTTATTAGTCTTAACTGATCAAGTGTATCTAAAATTGTAAAATTAGATTTTAAACCTACCGCCTCAGCATGACGTCTTAAAATTTTATTACTAATTGAATGAAAAGTTCCAAGCCAAGGCAGAGATGAAGATTGAGCGCTAAGAATTTTTAATATTCTTTCTCTCATTTCATTTGCAGCTTTATTAGTAAAAGTTACGCAAAGAATTTGACTAGGCCAACACTTTTGAGTCTCAATGAGATGAGCAACACGAGTTGTTAAAACTTTAGTCTTGCCAGAACCTGCGCCAGCTAAAATTAACAATGGACCGTCGGCATGAATGACAGCTTCTTTTTGTTGATTATTGAGGTTTAATAAGTAATTTTGGCTAGTGGAGTTCATAAAATCAAATAGATCAAGTAGTTAACATAATATATCAAAAATTAAATGATTCTTAAGAAATTAAAGTTTTTAAAGTTATTAAACACTTTAAACTCTTTTTATAATCATAAAGTTTATAGCAGAGCGATGGTTGCTTTTGCGGGTATATTTTTTATTATTTTTTTATCACCATTTTTTGTAGATCTTGATCGATATAAACCTGAGATAGAAAATCAGATTCAGGAGAAATTTTTTATTAAGGTTAAGATTAATGAAAAGATTACTTACAAACCATTTTTAAGGCCTCATATTGAATTATTTTCAGTAGATATTTTTGAAACTAACAAAAAAGAAGATGTTTATATTGGTAATATTTACAAAGTTAATCTTCGGATTAATATTTTTGATATAGTTCTTAGAAAGTTTAATATTACCGACGTTGAAGTAGTTGATGGCATTATTGAATTAGAAAACAATTACTTTGATAATTTTTTTAAAAATACAGATTCTATTAAAAATCTTAAGGCAATTAAAGTTAAAAACTTAGACTTAAAATATTCTTCACAAAACAATTCTATTGAGATTAGCGATATTAATAGTGACATTATTTTTGACAAGGGAGATTTAAAAAGATTTGATTTAGCAGGAAATCTTTTTAATTTACCTTTTGTAAGTACTTTCCAGGGCGCAAGAAATAGGGATAAAAGCGTTGGTCATTTATCTATAGAGTCTAAAGATCTTAAATTTTATTTTGATGCAGATTTAGCTGATATTAATTTTTTAAAAAATGAATTTTTAGGAAATGCAAAAATTAGATTTGCAAATACCCTAAGCACAATTGGATTAAATAATTTAACTTTGCAATTTAGTTTTGATTTAAAAGATGAACATGTAGATTTAAAAAATATTTTAGTTAATTCTTTTTTATATAAAGGAGAAGGTTCTGCAAAAATTGATTTTAAACCAAGACTCGCTTTGGTAAGTGAATTTAATTTTATAGATACAAATTTTAAAAAATTATCCAATGGTAATCTTAAAGATTATCTAGTGCATAATAAATTATTTAATATTCATGAAGATTTTTATGCTGTCTTTAAATTAAATTTTAAAAACATGGTCACTAATCACAATCTTTTTTCTGATGCTAATGCTGTTATTGTCGTTGAGGGTGGTGATGTAAATATTAAGGAATTAAATTTAATTTCCAAATTTAATGATTTATTAAAGATAAATGGTCGTTTTATTACTCAGAATAGAGAAACAATATTTTTTTTTAATTCACAAATTGATCTAGTAAATATTAAGAACTTTTACAAAAATACTAATGGAGCAAGGGAAAAGATAGCGCTTTTACCAAATGCTAGTTTTTCTGGAAAAATGAAAGGAGATTTAAATATGAGAAAGGGAAGAGTAGTGGTGAATGAAATCATTGGAAATAGTAATAAAAAATTTAATAAAAATAATCTTAATATTGTTCAAGAAGAATTTAATCTGCGCTTAAATAAAGATATTTTGAATGTTTTAGATCCAAGAATTTATAGTTTCTTGTTCTAATTTGGGTGTGTCATTTTTCTTGGATTAATTAATCGATGGTATTCTTTTTCATCAACTAATCCGCTTTTCAGAGCTTCTTCTTTTAAAGACGTTCCATTCTTGTGTGCTTTTTTTGCAATCATAGAAGCATTATCGTAACCAATTTTTGGAGCAAGAGCAGTTACTAGCATCAATGAACTATTTAATAACTGAGAAATTCTTTTTGTATCTGCTTTAAGACCTTTTAGACAATATTTAACAAAACATTCAATAGAGTCTGATAATAATTCAATTGATTGAATCATGCTGTGACCAATCACTGGTTTAAAAACATTTAATTCAAAATGTCCGTTTGATGCAGCAATAGTAATTGTTGTATGGTTACCAATGACTCTTGTACAAACCATTGTAACAGCTTCACACTGTGTTGGGTTTACTTTGCCAGGCATGATTGATGAGCCTGGTTCATTTTCTGGAAGAATAAGCTCCGCATAACCAGCTCTAGGACCTGAGCCAAGAAATCTTATGTCGTTTGAAATTTTCATCAAAGCAACAGCAAGAGTATTAAATGCACCAGATAAATTAACTATTGGTTCATGACTTGCGAGTGCTTCAAATTTATTTGGAGCAGTTCTAAACGGTAGTTTAGTAATTTTTTTAATCTCTAATGCAATTTTTTTATCAAAGCCTTTTTTAGTATTAATGCCGGTTCCAACAGCTGTACCCCCTTGAGCCAGGAAATACATTTCTTTTAAAGCTATTTCTATACGTTTGATGCAATTTTTAATTTGCATATGATAGCCAGAAAACTGTTGTCCCAAAGTTAGTGGAGTTGCATCTTGAAGGTGCGTTCTTCCAATTTTAACTATATTTTTAAATTTAGTTACTTTTACAGCTAATTCTTTTTCCAATAATTTTAAAGAAGGAAGAAGTCTTTCTTTTACATCAATAGCGACTGCTATGTGGATGGCACTAGGATAAGTATCATTTGTAGATTGGGATTTATTTACATGATCATTTGGATGCACAGGTTTTTTTGATCCTATTTTTCCACCTAAAATTTCAATTGCTCGATTAGATATAACTTCATTAACATTCATATTTGTTTGAGTTCCAGAACCTGTCTGCCAAACTTTAAGTGGAAAATGATTATTAAATTTTCCTTTAATTACCTCATCAGAGGCCTTGATAATTGCTTGAGAAATTTTTTTATCTAAAGATTTGAATTTAAAATTAACAATAGCAGCGGCTTTTTTAACAATAGCTATAGCTCTTATAATCTCTAGTGGGACTAATATTTTTCCAATTTTAAAGTATTTTAATGAACGTTCTGTTTGAGCTCCCCAATATTTATCTGCTGGAACTTTGATTTTACCAAAACTATCAGATTCAATTCTTGATGCCATATCAGTATTATCTTATATCACTAATGATAATTTTTAATAGTTGCTAATCAAGTAAAATTTATGAATGTTGTAATTATAGGAGCTACTTTCGGCATAGGTTACGAACTTGGCAAAAAATACTTAGATCAGTGTGATAATTTAATTTTATTAGGAAGAACTCAAGAAAAATTACAAAATTTAAAATTAGAATTCAGTTCAAAAAGAACAAAAATATCAACATTTTCTTTAGACGTTACAGATAAAGTAAATTCTCAGAGAATTATTAATGAAATTATAAAAGAATTTAAAACTATTGATTTAGCCGTTTATTGCTCTGGTTATTATGAGCCGCATAATACTTTTGATATTAGGTTAGACTTATTTGAAAAAACTTTTGCAGTTAATTTTTTTGGTATGATTAACTGCTTTTCAATTTTGTTACCTCATTTTAAAATACAAAAATTTGGTCATCTTGCAGCCATTAGTTCCCTTGCAGGATTAGGTGGGTTGCCAAATTCCTCATCTTATGGACCTTCAAAAGCTGCCATGATTAACTATTTTGAGTCTATTAAAATTGATTGCGATAAAAATAATATTTCTTTAAGCATTATTAATCCTGGCTTTGTCAAATCCAGGCTAACAGAAAAAAATACATTTGATATGCCATTTATTATGGAGGCAGACAAAGCTGCTGAAATTATCTTTGAGGGTCTTCTAGCTAAAAAATACGACATTACTTTTCCAATTCAGATGAAAATTATTTTTAAAATTCTACAAATTTTACCACGACCAATTTATTTTTTATTAGTTAGAATTTTAACTAAAAATATTTAAATGTTTTTCGAAAAACATGTCTTTTGTTGTATTAATAAAAGACCCGACTCCAATCCAAAAGGCTGTTGCAGTTCAAAAAATTCTGAAAAATTGCAAATAGAATTAAAGACAAAGATTAAAGGTTTAAAACTAAATAAAAAAATTAGAATTAATAAATCTGGTTGCTTAGATAGATGCGAGAAGGGGCCAGTAATGGTTATTTATCCTGAGGGTGTTTGGTACGCTTTTAAAACCTCAGAGGACATTGATGAGATTTTAAATTCTCATTTATTAAATGACAAGATTGTTGAAAGATTAAAAATATAATTTTTATTTTAATGCAGCCGCAATATCTTTTTTAAGATCAGAAACTGTTTCTAAGCCAATTGAAAGTCTTATTAAATTTTCAGTAATACCAAGCGATAATCTTTCGTTTTCAGTCAAAATACGATGAGTTGTTGTAGTTGGGTGAGTTACAATAGATTTTGCATCACCTAAATTATTAGAAATATCAAATATTTTTAATTTATTAATAAATTTAAATGCATCTTTCTTTTTTCCTTTAATTTTAAAACTTAAAATTGTTCCACCAAGAGTTTGCTGCTTTTTAGCAAGCGAGTATTGAGAAAAATTTCTTAAAAATGGATAAAATACTTTTTCAATTTTAGAATGCTTATCTAAAAATTGAGCAATTTCTAAAGCAATATTAGACTGCGCCTCTACTCTAATTTTAATAGTTTCTAAACCTTTTAGCAAAACCCAAGCATTAAATGGACTAATAGCAGGACCCGTGTGTCTTAAGAAAGGTTTTAAAACATTCTCTTTAAACTTTGTTGAAGATAATATTGCTCCACCCAAAACTCGTCCTTGTCCGTCAATATGTTTTGTTCCAGAGTAAACAATAATATCTGCTCCTAATAAAACTGGTTTTTGCAAAACAGGACTTGCAAAAATATTATCAACAACAGTTTTAATTTTATATTTTTTTGCAATATTACAAACTGCTTTAACATCAATTAATTCTAAAAGTGGATTTGAAGGAGTTTCAAAGAAAAAAATCTTTGTATTTCTTTTAATAGCTTTTCTCCATTCATTTATATTTTTTCCATCTATAAATGTTACTTCAATCCCATATCTAGGCAAAATATTTTTGACAATCTCTTTGCAAGATCCAAATAAAGCAGAAGATGAAACCAAATGATCTCCCGCTTTTAATTGACACATTAATGAAAAGAAAACAGCAGCCATTCCACTTGCTGTTGCAAAACAATCCTCAGAACCATCTAGAAGTGCTAATCTTTTTTCAAATGTTTCAACAGTAGGATTTGAGTATCGAGTATACTGAAAGCCTTTCTTGGTACCTTTAAAAATAGCTTCGGCTTGCTCGGCGCTATCGTAAACAAATCCTGATGTTAGAAACAACGCTTCAGAGGTCTCATTAAACTGACTTCTGTTTAATCCTCCTCGAATTAAATTAGTATTAGTTCCAAGTTTTGTTTTTTTCATTTCTCAGTTCTTAATTCCTTCGCCGCTTGCACCATAGTTTCAAGTGCAGCTATTGTTTCAGGCCAGCCTCTAGTTTTAAGACCGCAATCTGGATTTACCCAAATTCTTTTCTTATCAATTAACTTAGAAGCTTTTTGAATAAGCTCTTTCATCTCATTTTTATTAGGAACCCTAGGAGAATGAATGTCATAAACACCAGGTCCTACTTCATTTGGATATTTGAACTTTTCAAATGTTTTTAATAATTCCATTCTAGATCTTGATGTTTCTATGGAGATAACGTCAGCATCTAAAGCAGCAATCGCATCAATAATATCCTCAAATTCAGCGTAACACATATGAGTGTGAATTTGTGTTTCATCTTTTGCAACAGCAGCAGAAATTTGGAAAGCATTAACAGCCCAATCTAAATATTGCTTCCAATCATTTTTCTTCAAAGGCAAACCTTCTCTTAAAGCAGGTTCATCAATTTGAATCATTTTAATGCCGTTGCTTTCAAGATCTTCAACTTCATCTCTTATTGCAAAAGCAATTTGTAATGCAGTATTCTTTCTTGGTTGATCATCTCTAACAAAAGACCATTGTAAAATTGTTATTGGACCCGTTAGCATTCCTTTAACGATTTTTTTTGTTTGGTCTTGTGCAAATTTTGACCATTGTACAGTCATAGATTTTGGACGAGAAACATCTCCAAAAATAATTGGAGGTTTTACGCATCGTGAACCATAACTTTGCACCCAGCCACTAGATGTAAATGTAAATCCTTTAAGCTGTTCACCAAAGTATTCAACCATGTCATTTCTTTCAAACTCACCATGAACAATAACGTCGATATCTATTTGCTCTTGTTTTTTAATAGCATCGATTGTTTTTACTTTTAGAAAATCCTCATATTCTTTTAAGCTTAATTCATTTTTTTTAAATTTAGCTCTGGCATTTCTTACGTCAGAAGTTTGAGGAAAAGATCCAATGGTTGTTGTTGGATATAAAGGTAAGTTAAATACCTTCGTTTGTATTTCAGATCTTTTAACAAAGTTAGATTTTCTATTTAATATCTGCGTTGTAACATTTTTGGCTCTTTGTTTAACTTTATCATCATGAATTAACTCGGATGTTGCTCTGCTAGTGATATCTTTTTTATTTTCATCTAAGTAATTTTTGATTTCATCATTACCTTTGTTTAGTGAAATTTTAATATGATTAAGTTCAATAAGTTTTTGCTTAGAAAATGATAGCCACTTTCTAATTTTTTCAGGAACTTTAGTCTCTAAACCTAAATCATAAGGTGTATGTAATAATGGACAAGAAGAAGAGATCCATAGGTTTTTAATATTTTTTGAATACTCTGTTACTTGTTCAATTTTTTTATTAACATCAGATTTCCAAATATTTCTTCCATCAATAATTCCAATAGAAATTGTTTTATTAGTATCCTTTAAGGAACTTATATTTGAAATCTTTCCTCGTATTAAATCAAAATGAATTCCATCTACATCGCTTTCCAAAATTTCTTTTTCAACTTCCGGATCCAACTTTTCAAAGTAAGTTGTTAGGATAATTTTAGACGAACCAGCAAATTTCTTTAATTGATTTAAAGTATTTTTGATTAGTTTAGTAAAATCAGCATTTTGATTTTTTACTAAAATAGGCTCATCAATTTGAATCCATTCAGCTCCTTTCTTATTTAAACCAGATAAAATTTCAGCATAAACTGGTAGCAAATTATCTAATAAATCAATGCTTTTAAAAGATTCATCCGTAGTCTTTCCAAGACTTAAAAAAGTAAGAGGGCCTAGAATGATTGGCTTAGTATTAAAGCCTAATTTTTTTGCTTCATCAAATTCTTCAAACGGTTTGTTTGAACTTAGTTTGAATTTTTGATTTTTTGAAAATTCTGGCACTAAGTAATGGTAGTTAGTATCGAACCATTTTGTCATTTCAAGCGCAGGAACATCCAAATCTTTTGTTTGTGAGCCACGTGCCATTGCAAAATAAGTTTTGAAAGAAACTTTATCGTCTTTATGTTTATATCTTTCAGGAATTGAGCCTACTAAACAAATGGTATCTAGAACTTGATCATAAAAAGAAAAATCATTTGAACAAATATAATCAACCCCATTATCCTTTTGTGTTTGCCAATTATTTTTTTTTAAATCACTAGCGCACTTTAATAAATCATTTTCAGAAATTTCAGATTTCCAATATTTTTCTAAAGCATTCTTTAATTCTCTTTTTGGACCTATTCTTGGATAGCCAATGCAGTTTATTTTTATCATTATATATATATCTCCTTTTGTTTAAAAAATTGGTTTACGTTTTGGTTATATTCTTTTTGTATCGCTTTTTTTTCGTTTAGAAGATTTTTACAAACCGCATATGTTAATTCATATTTATTTAGTGTGTAAAAATGAAATTCATTAACACCTTCAGCATGCAGTTTATTTACTAAGTCACAAGCTATATCGATTCCAACAAATTTTTCATCTTCTTTTAAATTAGAGAATTTATCTTCAATCCATTTAGGAATGAACGTTCCACATTTTAAACTAAAATCTTTTACTTTTTTAAAGTTATCAATAGGTAAAATTCCAGGAATAATAGGAGCTTTAATACCAAGCGCAATTGATTTGTCTCTAAATCTTAAGAATTTTTCATGATCAAAGAAGAATTGAGTTATGATTTTATCAGCACCTTGATCAACTTTAATTTTTAAATTTTCTAAATCCTCATTTTCATTTTTAGATTCGGGATGTTTGTCAGGATAACCAGCTACTGCAATTTCAAAATTACCTAATTTTTTTAAACCTCTAACCATGTCAGCAGCATTAATGTAGCCTTTTTCATGAGGAGTGTATTTTGAATCTTTTTTTCTAACATCACCACGTAAAGCTACGATTTTATTAATTCCATTATTTAACCAATCTAAAGCAATAGTGTTAATTTCGTCTTTACTCATATCAACACAAGTAAGATGACCCGCAACCGGAGTATTTGAATTCTTTTTTATTTTTTTTACTAAGTAATCGCTCTTATCTCTTGCACCGCCTCCAGCGCCAAAAGTAACGGATACAAACTTTGGATTAAACGCTTCAAGTTTAACAAAGCTTTCCCATAGACTTGCATCAGCCGTTTGATCTTTGGCTGGAAAGAACTCAAAACTAATATTCAAATCTTTGTTCATAATTCATTCTAAACAAAGGTTTTTTAGGAAAATTTTCGAAAAAAACCACCAGATAAAGCGGCGGTTATAATTGCATCGCTTTAGCTGGATTTATATAGCGCCCGCAATTTGAAATAACTCGGCGCAGGAAATTAGATAACTATATAAAGATAATTAGTCAATATAGTTCTAAATTTCTCAATAATACCAAATAAAATTTACTATTAGTTTAGTTAATTATTCAACTGTAATAAGTAGATTATCTGAATGTGCTTTGTTATTTCTGATTTGTAGAATTTTAAGCGCTAAAATTAATTTATGAACAAAACATTTAATCAGCATTTTAGACAAGGATGTATTGTTGGAATGGGAATTCCAGGAATCAGTTTAGCAGCAAGCTTTTTTGCTTTGGGTGCTCTTTTTAAAAATACAGGACTAAATGCGACACAAAGTTTTCTTTCAACTTTAATTAGTTTTGCTTTACCAGGACAAGTAGTTATGGCTGAGACACTTATCGTTCATGGAACTTTTTTAAATATTTTTTTGTCGGTTTATCTAACTAATGCAAGATTATACCCAATGACTATAAATTTAATTCCAGTTATTAGAGAACAAAATAGACCAAGATGGCACTACTATGTAGTTGCGCACTTTATAGCAGTCACAAGCTGGGTTCATATGCTTAACAATTATAAAACAATTGAAAAAGAAAATCGTTTTAGTTTTTTTTTAGGTCTTAGTGCAACACTTTGGATTATGTCGACCATTACAACAGTAATTGGTTTTTATACTGCTGGCGTTATTAGTAAAAATATTTTTGTAGCAATTATTTATTTAAACCCGATTTATTTTATGTGTATGATTGTTGCTGGATTAAATAAAAACTACATTATTTTAACAGTTATTTTATCAGTAATTTTATCTCCTCTTTTATTTCTAGTAACACCAAGTTGGTCTGTATTAATCGCTGGATTAATTGCAGGAATAACTTCTTATTTAATTTTTATAAAGTAAAATATGTCAGCAAATTATATTTATGTAGCAATTTTAATCTCAGCAGCTGCAACTTATTTATCTCGGTTTTTAGGAGTATTGTCTGCAAAATATGTAAATGAAGATGGTAAATTATTTAAGTTTGTTTCTTGCATTTCTTATGGAATTTTAAGTGCATTAATTGCTAGAATTTTTATTCATCCAGTTGGAGCCTTAGAACAGACATCAACGTTTATAAGAATTTTTGTGGCAGGACTTACTATTGTTGTTCTTTTTCTTTCAAAAAAGAATGTTTTGTTGTCCTCTTTTTTTGGAATTATCTTATTTGGAATTTTAAATTTTTACATTCATTAAAATGAAAAAATTATTAATTTCATTTATTATTTTATTGTTTTCATCAGTTTCTTACACACAAGATAAAAAGTATGCATATTTTGCAGGGGGTTGTTTTTGGTGTATGGAGGCTGCCTTTGAAAAAATTGATGGGGTTACTGATGTCGTTTCTGGATATAGTGGTGGTACGAAAGAAAATCCCACATATGAAGAAGTTTTAAAAGGTAGAACCGGGCATATTGAAACTGTTAAAATAACATACGATCCGAAATTAATTTCGTATTTAGAACTTCTTAAAAATTTTTGGATTAATATTGATCCTTATGATGGGAAAGGGCAGTTTTGTGACAAAGGTAATAGCTATACTTCAGTAATATTTTATCAAAACAATGAAGAAAACAAATTAATTGATCAATCTATTAATGAAATGAAATCGCTAAATAGAAAAAAAATTAAAACAGCTTTTGTTGAATTTAAGAATTTTTACCCAGCAGAAGATTATCATCAAAATTATTATAAAGAAAATGCAACGCGTTATTATTCTTATTTACTTGGTTGCGGAAGACCGGCTCGCTTAAAAGAAATTTGGAAATAGTATTATATAATTTTCCAAGTCCCAGAGGCTGTTGCAACTAAATTTGTTTTCTCAAATAATTCAGCAACTACAAAAACTAATGAATTAGTTTTTTTTGATATTCTTACTTTGCCAACTAAAATATCACCCTCTTTTGATGCTGAAATAAATTTTATATCTAATGCAATGGTCACACATCTTTTTCTATCGATCATATGATAAGCGGCTGAACCCATGCCGTTATCTAGTATTGCAGCTATATACCCTCCATGACTAATGCCACCAGAATTTAAATTATAATTTTTTACTGTTGCACTAAATTCAAAAATGTTCTCTGAGATTTTTTTAAAATCAATTCCACCAATGTGTGTGATAAACCCTTTTTTACTAACTTCTGAAGCAAAATTAGAATTGTTCATATTAACTAATCTTTTCTGGAATAAATTTTAAAACTATTCCATTGTTACAATATCTTTTACCAGTAGGTTCTGGGCCATCATCAAATAAATGTCCATGATGACCATCGCATTTTGCACAATGATATTCTGTTCTTGGATAAACTAATTTGAAATCAGTGCTTGTTCCAAATGCTCCAGGATAACTTTCAAAGAAAGAAGGCCATCCTGTGCCACTATTAAATTTCATTTTTGAATTAAAAAGTTTATTATTGCAGCCAACACAGTAGTAATTTCCCTCTCTTTTTTCCTCATTTAATGCGCTTGTGTAAGCTCTTTCTGTGCCTTCATTTTTAAGCACATCGTATTCTGTCTCTGAAAGAATTTTTTTCCACTCCTCTTTACTTTTGGCCATTTGCCTTTTGCTAATGTTAGTTTAGTTTTTAAAAAATTAATTATTACACTACTGTAAATATTTTTTTTAAAAAAACTCTTTTATTCATAAACTGATTAGAACAATACAATCTAAAGTAGAATATTACATTTGATCTAGTTTAGCTTTTTTTTTAATCTATAATTTAAAAATATAAACAATTAAAAAGGATTAGCATGTTTAAAAAAATAACTTCAATTTTAGCTGCGCTGCTGTTTACAGTTAGCACTTCTAATTCAGCTGAGTTTATAAACATTTTAACTGGTGGTACATCAGGTGTTTATTACCCGCTTGGTTCTGCACTTACAAAAATTTATGGAGACAACATTAAAGGCTCCAAAGTTCAAGTTCAGGTGACTAAAGCTTCTGTAGAAAATTTAGTTCTTCTTCAAGAAGGAAAAGGCGAAATAGCTTTTGTTCTTGGCGATTCAGCAAAAGATGCTTGGGAAGGCAAAGAAGATGCGGGCTTTAAAGGTAAACTTGATAAATTAAGAATTATTGGAGCAATTTATCCAAACTATATTCAAGTCGTAGCTTCTAAAGATTCTAAAATCAAAACTTTAGCAGATCTTAAAGGCAAAGGACTTTCAGTGGGAGCAGCAAAATCTGGAACTGAATTAAACTCTAGAGCTCTTTTCGCAGCCGCTGGAATGACTTATAAAGATTTAGGAAAGATTGAATATCTTCCATATCAAGAGTCAGTTGAACTAATTAAAAATAGACAGTTAGATGCTACATTGCAATCAGCTGGTCTTGGCGTTGCTTCATTAAAAGATCTTGCTAACTCATTAGACATAACAGTTGTTTCTGTTCCAGATGCAGTTGTTAAAAAAATGGGAGCTCCTTTCGTTTCTGGAAAAATTCCAGCTAACACTTACAAAGGACAAACAGAAGATGTTAATACAGCAGCTGTAGTTAATTATTTAGTTACACGTAAAGATGTTTCAGACGCAACAGCTTATCAAATGACAAAGTTGTTTTATGAAAATCTTCCAGCATTAGTAGCGGCACATTCTGCAGCTCAAGCTATTAATGTAAATGATGCGGCTAAAAATCCGCCATTACCAATTCATCCTGGTGCTATTAAATATTACAAAGAAAAAGGTTTAATTAAGTAATATTTAAAGATGAAAACTAATTATCTATTTAATTAGTTTAGATTGGGAAAGTGAATATAAATCAAAATATTTCAGATAATCCAGCCGAGAAAGACTCGGCTGGATTTTATGATCCTTCTACAGAAAGTTTTCCAACTTCTTTAGAGGGAAAAGTTTTATTTTATATTGCTATCGCATTTTCTGTATTTCAAGTTATTACCGCAGCTCATTTATTAGATTTACCAAGTCAGATCTTAAGAGCAGTGCATGTTGGGTTTTTAGGATTATTAGGATTTCCATTAGTTTGCGCACTAAAAAAACAAAACAGTCTATTTAAAATTCTGTCTTGGGGTGCTGGAATTTTAAGTCTTGTAATCGCAATCTATCAAACAATTGAATATACGCCGCTTATTACTCGTTATGGAGATTTATTGCCAACGGATATTTTTTTTGGAGTTATTGCACTTATATTAGTTTTGTCAGCAGCATGGATCGTAATGGGTTATGCGCTTACATTGATTGCATCCATCTTTTTGTCATATTGTTTTTTTGGAAAATATCTCCCAGGTATATTTCAACATCGTGGTTACGATTTTAGACAAATTATCGAACACATGAGTTATGGAACAGAAGGAATTTATGGAATTCCCATTTATGTTTCTTGTACATTTGTTTTTTTATTTATTTTATTTGGTTCATTTTTAGAGCGGGCTGGAATGATCAAACTTTTTAATGATGTTGCCTTAGGTCTTTTTGGGCATACACGAGGAGGTCCAGCTCAAGTTTGTGTTGCCTCATCTGCATTAATGGGAACTATTTCAGGATCAGGAATTGCAAACGTTGTAACCTCAGGACAATTCACAATTCCTTTAATGAAGAAATATGGTTATTCACCAGCTTTTGCAGGTGGCGTTGAAGCGACTTCGTCCATGGGAGGTCAGATTATGCCTCCAGTTATGGGAGCAGTTGCTTTTATTATGGCTGAAACATTAGGGGTTAAATATTTTGAAATTGTAAAAGCTGCAATCATACCAGCGATACTTTATTACCTTTCATGTTGGTGGATGGTTTACTTGGAAGCTGGAAAAAGAAATTTACTAGGAATGTCAAAAGATGAACTGCCTTCAGTTATAAATGCTTTAAAAAAAGGCTGGTACTTAATTTTGCCACTTGTCGTATTAGTTTATCTGCTTTTTTCTGGTTACACTCCTTTATATGCAGGAACTATTGGTCTTGCATTTATAGTATTTTTAATTCTAGGAGCACCAATTGCAGGAACTTTATCAAAATATAAAAGAGTAATGTTCTGGGTTTTACTTGGTTTGGTTTCCGCTTCATTCTTTGAGATGGGAATAAAAGTTATCGTAATTTCAATATCAGTTTTAGTTGCTATTAATTTTGTATTTAAAGGCGGAAGAGAAACATTGCTTTCTTGCAGAGATGCACTTGCAGAAGGTGGTAAAGCTTCTTTACCAGTTGGAGTTGCTTGTGCAGTTGTGGGGATTGTAATCGGCACTCTTACCTTAACAGGTGCTGCAAATACATTTGGACAGTTTGTAATTAAAGTGGGTGAAAATAGTTTGTTTTTATCTTTATTGTTAACAATGGTTATTTGTCTTATTCTTGGAATGGGAATTCCTACAATTCCAAATTATATTATTACATCTGCAATTGCAGGTCCTGCTCTTTTAAAATTGGGTGTACCCTTAATTATAAGTCATATGTTTGTTTTTTATTTTGGTATCATGGCAGATCTAACGCCACCTGTTGCTCTTGCTTGTTTTGCAGCGGCGCCGTTTGCAAAGGAAAGCGGATTTAAAATTTCTTTAGAAGCTGTAAAATTAGCTGTGGCAGGATTTGTTGTGCCTTTTATGGCGGTGTATAGTCCGGAATTGATGTTACAGGGACTTGAAAATAAAGACATTTTAACAATTATCACTTCTGTTGGTTACATCTGCATAAAAGCAGTTATTGCTCTTTTATTTTTAGGAATTGCAGCCGTTGGATATATGAACGCACGATTAAATATTTTTGAGAGAATTATTTGTATGGCGGTCGCTTTCTTATTGATAGCAGCTATTCCATTAACCGATGAATTAGGTTTTGCGCTTATGTTCTTATTTATTATTTATAGATGGTTTAAATTTAGAAATAATAATTCCATTTCAGCATGAGCCTGTGCGTTCTAACAGGAACTAAAGTTACAACTTTTGCAATTTCATTTTTTACATTAGTATGGACTCATTCCGTTGAGAAAATTGAATGGCAAGAAGATTGGAAAATTATTAATTCTAAACTTAAAATTGTTGAAGCTAGAGTTAAAGGATCGGGCGCTGGCATGGAGCCACCAGCAGACTCAAAATTAATTAAGGGTTGGTGGGTTTATAAACCAAAAGTTAGCGCTAAAGATGAATTAATTTTAGCAACATCTGAGACCAGTATTAAAAATTGGAACATATGTTTTAATAGCAAGTGTGAAGAACTTCCAAAAAATCAAAATAAACCGTTGAAGTTATATGCTTGCGATAGTAAATAAATCTAAAATTTCTTTATGAGTAAAATTAACTCTTTTAAGTCTAAAAAAACAATTAAAGTTAATGGAAAAGATTATGTTATTTATAGTTTAACTGAAGCTGAGAAGAATGGACTTAAAGATATAAGTAAACTTCCAAAGTCTCTAAAAGTTTTATTAGAAAATTTACTTCGATACGAAGACAATAACACAGTAGATAAAAATCAAATTAACGCCATTCAAAGTTGGTTAAAAACAAAAACTTCAGATACTGAAATTGCATATAGGCCAGCTCGAGTTTTAATGCAGGACTATACAGGAATTCCAGCAGTTGCAGATTTAGCTGCAATGCGGGATGCAGTTAAAGCAAAAAATAAAGATCCAAAAAACATTAATCCATTATCGCAAGTAGATTTAGTTATCGATCACTCAGTGATGGTTGATAATTATGCAAATAAAGATTCATTTGACTTAAACGTTGAAAAAGAATTTTCAAGAAATGGTGAAAGATATTCATTTTTAAAATGGGGTCAGCAAGCATTTAATAATTTTAAAGTGGTTCCTCCAGGAACAGGAATTTGTCATCAAGTAAATTTAGAATATTTATCAAAAGTAGTTTGGTCTTCAGAAGTAAACGGAGAGTTAACTGTTTATCCTGATACTTTAGTAGGAACAGATAGTCACACAACAATGGTCAACGGTCTTTCGGTTCTTGGCTGGGGAGTTGGTGGAATTGAAGCTGAAGCTGTCATGTTAGGGCAGCCTATTTCAATGTTAATTCCAGAAGTTGTTGGGTTTGAAGTTAAAGGAAAATTACCAGAAGGTACAACAGCAACGGATTTAGTTTTGACAGTTACACAAATGTTAAGAAAAAAAGGAGTAGTTGGAAAATTTGTGGAGTTTTATGGCGAAGGTTTAAAAAATTTATCACTTGCAGACAGAGCAACCATTGCAAACATGGCACCAGAATATGGAGCGACATGCGGATTTTTCCCAATTGATGAAGAGACGTTAAAATATTTAGAATTTACTGGAAGAGATAAAGACTTAATTAAACTTATAGAAATTTATGCGAAAGAGCAGGGACTATGGACAAGCTCAGGCATGGTATTTACGGATACTTTAAGTTTAGATGTAAGTACAGTAGTTCCAACAATTGCAGGACCAAAACGTCCACAAGATAAAGTTTTATTAACGGATGCTGCAAAAGATTTTGATAGAAACTTTAAAGAGACAATCAAAAGAACTGCGTTAAAAGAATATGCGGTTGAAAATGCAAATTATAAATTAAAAGATGGAAATATAGTAATCGCTGCAATTACATCTTGTACAAATACTTCTAACCCTAGTGTTTTAATTGCTGCAGGACTTCTTGCTAAAAAAGCAATTGAAAAAGGATTGTCCTCAAAACCTTGGGTTAAAACTTCACTAGCTCCTGGTTCTAAAGTTGTAACAGACTATTTAGAAAAAGCAGGATTAGATACTTATCTTAATCAATTAGGTTTTAATTTAGTAGGTTATGGTTGTACGACTTGTATTGGAAACTCTGGACCATTGAATGAAAATATTAATAATGCAATTTCAAAAGGCGAATTATACGTAGCATCAATTCTTTCAGGAAATAGAAATTTTGAAGGACGAGTACATCCGCAAGTTAAAGCAAATTACTTAGCTTCACCTCCACTTGTTGTAGCTTACGCTATTGCAGGTTCGATGACGTTTGATCTTTATAAAGATTCACTTGGCAAAGATAAGAGTGGCAAAGATGTATTCTTAAAAGATATTTGGCCTTCTAATAAAGAGATTGCAGATACGATCTTAACTTCAATTACAGCGCAGATGTATAGATCTCGTTATGATAACGTATCAGAAGGCCCTGAGAGCTGGCAGAAAATTAAAACAGTAGCTAGTAGCATTTATGATTGGGATGAAAAATCAACTTATGTAAAACGTCCGCCGTTCTTTGAAAACTTACCTGATAAACCGGAAGGATTTAAAGCAATTAAAAATGCAAGACCTCTTCTTATATTAGCAGATTCAATAACAACGGATCATATATCTCCAGCAGGATCTATTCAAAAGTCTGGACCCACAGGTGATTATTTTATGCAGCATCAAGTATTGCAAAAAGACTTTAACTCTTATGGAGCAAGAAGAGGAAATCATGAAGTTATGATGAGAGGAACATTTGCAAATATCAGAATTAAAAATGAAATGGCACCAGGTACAGAAGGTGGAGTTACAATGCTTCATCCTGATAAAAAATTAATGCCAGTTTTTGATGCTTCTATGGAATATCAAAAAAGAAAGGTAGATCTTATTGTAATCGCAGGTAAAGAATATGGAACAGGATCGTCACGTGATTGGGCAGCAAAAGGTACAAAACTTTTAGGAGTTAAAGCTGTTATTGCAGAAAGTTTTGAAAGAATTCATAGATCTAATCTAGTTGGCATGGGAATTTTACCTCTTCAATTTAAAGAAGGTTTTTCTAGAAAAACTTTAAATCTAAAAGGATCTGAAATTATAAATATTCTAAATGTTGAAAAAGGTTTAAAACCTAGAGAAGAAGTAACCGTTGAATTTTTATATGAAGATGGAAGCTCTAAGAAAATCAATGTTCTTTCTAGAATTGATACTGATAATGAAATTGAATATTATAAGCATGGTGGTATTCTTCAGTACGTTCTAAGAAACATGGCTTAGATTATCCACATACACCCTTAAAAGTAGAAAATTTGATTCAAAATGGAATCAAAAGGGAATCAAAACGAGAACATTTATCAAATATTGCTGTTATTTTATGTGGGTAACTTAGTCCTGTATCCAGGGGTTTTTTTTCTTACCGTCTTTTTCGTTAAGAGCTTTAAAGAATGGTTTCTGAGGAATTAAAAAGTTGCCAAAGAAAAACATCACAGCAGCTCCAAATACAAACCCACCTATATGAGCTCCGTAAGCAACTCCACCCTGACCAGAGCTTCCACTCGAGCTAATAAATTGTAGAATAAACCAAAATCCCAAAACGAACATTGCAGGAATTCTCACCATTTGAGTAAAAAATCCAAATGGTATTAATACCAAAACTTTATTCCTTGGGTATCTGACCATATAAGCGCCTAGTACTCCGCTAATTGCTCCACTTGCCCCAACCATTGGGATAGTTGAGTTTACATTTAAATAAACCTGAGTCATTGCAGCTGCAACGCCTGATGCTAAGTAAAATAAAATAAATTTTACTTTTCCAAGATCATCTTCAATATTGTCAGCAAAAATCCACATATAAAGCATATTTCCTATTAAATGCATAAAACCTCCATGCATAAACATTGACGTAATCAAAGTAAGATACGGATCAATTTTATTTAGATCGTTTGGTAAAGTTTCGGTACCAAGAAGGGAGGCCGGAATCACTCCATAAGAATAAAATAAACTTCCATTATTAAAACCAGGAGAACTTATTTGTATTAAAAAAACTACAACGCAAATTCCTATTATTGTGTAACTTAGTATTGGAGTTGAGAGGGTACTGTTTTCGTCTTTTAATGGGATCACAAACTAGTTACCGCATTGTGCTCGGTGCATCATCAAATGATCTAGTAGAATGCATGCAAGCATAGCTTCACCAATTGGAACAGCGCGAATTCCAACACAAGGATCATGTCTGCCACGAACAGAAATTTTTGTATTTTTTCCTTTAGTATCAATAGTGTCACGAGTATTTAAAATTGAAGATGTTGGTTTAACTGCAAATGATGCAATAATTTCTTGTCCTGTAGAAATTCCACCTAAAATTCCACCTGCATTATTAGATAAGAATTTTGCTTTACCGCTTTTAGATCTTATTTCATCAGAATTAGTTTCGCCTGTTAAGCTCGCAGCATTCATTCCAGCGCCAATGTTCACACCTTTAACTGCATTGATACTCATAAGTCCTGCAGCAATATCTTGATCAAGCTTTGAATAAATAGGAGCACCCAGTCCAACTGGAACTCCTTTAGCTCTAAGTTCAATAACAGCACCACATGAACTTCCAGCTTTTCTAATATCTAATAAGTATTGCTCCCACACAGGCACAGTTTCTTTATCAGGACAAAAGAAAGGATTTTTTCTAATTTCTTTATCATTCCAAAGATTATGATCAATCATCAATGGACCTATTTGCGTAACCCCACCAACGATGGAGAATTTTTTTCCAAGCAATTTATTTAAAACAACTTTAGCAATGGCACCAGCTGCAACTCGCGAAGCAGTTTCTCTAGCAGATTGCCTTCCGCCACCTCTAAAGTCACGGTTTCCGTACTTCATAAAGTAAGTAAAATCGGCGTGTCCTGGTCTAAATTTATCTTTAATACTTTCATAATCTCTAGACTTAGTATCCTCATTAAAGATGATCATTGAAATCGGAGTTCCAGTAGTTTTTCCTTGAAACACTCCAGATAATATTTGCACCTGATCTTTCTCTTTTCTTTGAGTTACGAATTTTGACTGACCAGGTCTTCTTTTGTTTAATTCGATTTGAATGTCTTTTTCAGAAATGACTATATTTGGAGGACAACCATCAACTACACAGCCGATTGCCGGACCATGGGATTCTCCCCATGTAGTAAATCTAAATAGCTTTCCAAAAGTATTAAATGACATTAAATATATTTTATAGGGTATTTTTAGTTATTTATGAATCAAAAAAAATATAAAACAAACAAACTTGGACTGAATACGTGTTTTCTTGATAAGAAAAATCCATTTGAGCTATTCAAGGCATGGATGACTAAAGCAAAAAAAACAGAAATTAATGATCCAAATGCTCTAGCCCTTGCGACAGTGAATCGTAATAAACAACCATCTGTTCGTATGGTTCTTTTAAAAGGATTAACAAATGCAGAGTTTGTTTTTTATACAAATTTAAAAAGTAAAAAAAGCAGCGAATTAAAAAGCAATCCAAAAGCTTCCATGTGCTTTCATTGGAAAAGTATAAGAAGACAAATAAGAGTTGATGGAACTATTAAAAAAGTTTCAAATAAAGCTGCTGATCAATATTTTAATACAAGACCTTATGGCAGTAGAATTGGCGCATGGGCATCGATACAATCAACTCCTATGGAATCCAAGTTAGATTTAATTAAAAGAATTGAAGAATATAAAAAAAAGTTTCCAATTCATAAAAAAGTTCCAAGACCCTCTCATTGGTCGGGCTGGGCTCTAAAAGCAAATGAAGTTGAATTTTGGTTGGACGGTGATAATAGAATTCATGAAAGACTTAGATATAAAAAATCTGGGTCTAGATGGATAAAAGAAATTTTATACCCTTAAGAATTTATAAATAAATGCAAAATATCCTAGATCCAGCAATTTTATTTTTTATCTTTGGAGTTTTTGCAGGCGCTGTTAAATCTAATTTAGAAATTCCTCCAGCAATTACAAAATTTTTATCATTATATCTTTTAATGGCCCTGGGTTTAAAAGGTGGATTTGCTTTACAAAAATCAGGATTAACAATTGATATAGCAAAAACTTTATCTATTGCTGTTATGCTTGCAATTGTAATTCCCATACTTGGATATTATTTTCTAAAAAAAAAATTAAATAGTTATGACGCAGCAGCAATTGCAGCAACGTATGGTTCAGTAAGCGCTGTTACTTTCATTACAGCCAGTCAATTTTTAGATCAAAACCAAATTACTTATGGAGGTCATATGGCGGCAGCAATGGCGCTAATGGAATCTCCAGCAATTATTCTTGCTGTTATTTTAGCAAGTGCTGCAAAATCTAATAAAAAACATAGTTCTCTAAGTTTGTTACACAAATCTTTTACTGACGGGGCACAATTACTTTTAATCGGGGCAATGATTGTAGGTCTTTTTGCTGGTGCTACAGGAGAGAGAATTATGGCGCCTTTCTCAATTGATTTATTTAAGGGGATGCTTGCATTCTTCTTACTAGATATGGGACTGATGGTTGCTAAAAATTTTAAACAAGTTTTAAATAAACCTATTTATGTTTTGGTCTACGGAGTATTTGCCCCGCCTATTCATGCGTTATTAGCTTTATTAATATGCAAGATTGCTGGCGTTGATTTAGGTGAGACAATTCTTTTAATGATTTTATCTGCTAGCGCTTCATACATTGCGGTACCAGCAGCATTAAAATATGCATTACCACAGGCCAATCCATCGCTTTATTTTGGAATGTCACTAGGATTAACTTTTCCAATAAATATTATAATTGGAATTCCGCTTTACACCTATATTGCTAAATTATTTTTTTAGAAGATAAAATTTTAAGATTATTTAACTCGGTTATATATTTTATCAAAACCTTTATTTAAATTTTTAAATATTCCGGATTTTTTGGCTCTCATTAAAAGTTCTTCGTTAATTCCACCTTTGGTTTGAAATTCTTTAACCATTTTATCTATTGAATAATTAGAATTTTTTATAAGTTCATTATTTAACGCTCTAAATAAATGATTTATATATTCTTTTGATTTATTTTGATTGATTCTATTTTTTACAAACCATTTATGAGCAGTATTAAATATTTCAAGATATGTTGCCATAAATGAAGTCATTACCCATAATTTTTTATTTTCATTTTCATTACTTGTTGAAATAACTTTTCCAAGTTTGTTAAAAAAGTTTTCAATAGTTTTATTCTTTGGATATATAATAATAGGTCCAAGATTGTATTTAATCATAGGAAGAGGAGCTATTTTAAATATTTGTTTAGCAGGAAATATTATTTTTTTAAGTTCTTGGTTATGAATTGTAGACATAAAGTTCAAAACTATGTGATTTTTTTTAAACTTTAATTTTTTTAATATCTGCTTTCCAACTTTTGGAGTGATAGAAAGCACAACCCAATTAGATTTATCTAATACATCTTGATTAGATTTTGCAATTTTGATTTTTTTAAATTTATTTCTTAAAGAGTTAGTATTTTGTCTGTTTTTTGGAGAAAGAATAATCTCTTTAATGTTTATTTTTGTATTAAAAATTCCCTCAATAACTGAAGTTGCTATCTTTCCAACACCAATAAAACCTAATTTCATATTTTTAAAAACTTGTTTAAATTAGATATACTACTCTTAGGTGTAATTATATCATTAGTAAAACTTTTGTTTTCCACAGCATTATATTTATTACTATGATTCAAATTGACTTTTAACATCGCTTAAAGGCATATTGGATTCGTAGGGAAGAGACCTCTCGTAGGCACCGAAGGAGCAACAGCCCAGGAAACTCTCAGGTAAAAGGACCTTACAATTATATAACTCTGGAAAGAAAGTTTAAAACTTCACCGACGGAGCAACACTCTCAGGTAAACATACAGATGGGCTGCTTAAATTAGGAGTTATATAATATTTATGAGTGCGGCTAATACAGAATTAAAACAAACTGGCAAAACCTCGCTATACGAGTTTCATAAAAATTCTGGCGCTAAACTTGTAAATTTTGCAGGTTATGAAATGCCCATTCAATATCAAGATGGGATTATTCAAGAGCATACACATACAAGAAATTCTATAGGAATTTTTGACGTTTCGCACATGGGTCAATTAAAGATAGAATGTAGTAGCAGTATTTTTCCTTATCTTGAAAAAATAATTCCATTAGACTTTTCCGCAATTGAAAATAATCAATCTAAATATTCATTTCTACTAAATGACAAAGGTGGAATCGAAGATGATTTAATTGTAACCAAGGTTGATACAGGAATTAAGATAGTACTGAATGCAGCATGCAAAGATAATGACGCGAAAATTATTAAAGATTCAATAGGCGAGGGTTTTACTGCCGTTCTAAGAGATGATTTGTCGTTAATTGCAATTCAAGGACCCAAAGCAGTAGATGCTATGGAAAAAATTTTTAAAGATATTTCAAAACTTAATTTTATGTACGGAAATTATTTTGAGTATAATAAGAAAAAAATTTTTATAACAAGATCAGGGTATACTGGCGAGGATGGTTTTGAAGTTTCTATAAAAAATGAAGATGTTCAAGATTTAACTCAAGATATTATGAGAGTGTCTGATGCAAAACTTATAGGGCTTGGTGCAAGAGACTCATTAAGATTAGAAGCCGGACTTTGTTTATATGGTCATGATATTGATACCAAAACTACTCCGGTTGAAGGTGCTTTGTCTTGGGCAATTCCTAAAACAAAAAAAGAAAAAGGTGGATTTTTAGGAGACAAAATAATTTTAGATCAAATTAAAAATAAGCCTAAAAAAATTAGGGTTGGAATAAGACCGGAAGGTAAAATTATTGCAAGAGAGGGCACAAGGATTTTCTCAAACGATCAAAAAGAAATAGGACATGTAACTAGTGGAGGTTTCGGCCCAAGCGTGAACGGACCGATTGCCATGGGATATGTTGATTATGATCAATCAAAAGAGGGTACGAAAGTAATCTTGAAAGTTAGAGAAAATATGGTGCAAGGAGTTGTTAGCAAACTTCCTTTTTATAAAAAAAGTTACGTAAAAAATTGAATATGACTGAAAAAAAATACTCAAAGAAACATGAATGGCTGGAAGTAAATGGTAGCGTTGCAACAGTTGGAATTACAGCGCATGCAGCTTCTCAGTTAGGAGATATTGTATTTGCAGAAGTCCCTGCTGCAGGAAAATCATTTAAAAAAGACGATCCAGCTGCAGTTGTTGAATCTGTAAAAGCCGCAAGTGATGTTTATTCACCACTTACAGGAGATATCAAAGAGTCCAATCAGGCAATCGTTACAGATCCATCACTTGTAAATAAAGATCCAGAAAGTTCAGGTTGGTTTTTTAAAATTACAATAAAAGATCAGAATGAACTTAAAGACTTAATGAACAAGAGTGATTATGAAAAATATGCAACAGAAAACCCAAATTAATGAAAGATCTAACTAATTCTAAAGAATTTATAGGACGTCATATAGGTCCATCAGATGAGCATATCAAAACTATGCTTTCTTATTTAAATGTTAAATCATTAGACGAGCTGATTAAAAAAATTGTCCCAGATAGAATTTTAGAAAAAGAAGAGTTAAAATTAGATGATGCTATTTCAGAAGATAAAGCTCTTAAATTGTTAAAGCAAATTGTTCAAAAGAATAAAATTTATAAAAATTATCTAGGAGCGGGTTATTATGGAACCATCACTCCAAATGTCATTTTAAGAAACATTTTAGAGAACCCAGGCTGGTATACTGCTTACACACCTTATCAGCCAGAAGTTGCTCAAGGAAGATTAGAGATGTTATTAAATTTCCAGCAAATGATTATTGATCTTACAAAAATGGATATTGCAAATGCATCATTACTTGACGAAGGAACGGCGGCAGCTGAAGCCGTAGGTTTATGTCAAAGAATTAATCCTGATAATTTAAATAAAATTTTTATTTCTAACAAATGTAATGTCCAAACAATTGATGTTGTCAAAACTAGAGCTGAACCCTTTGGTCTTGAAATTATTGTAGGAGACAATGATGAGGATCTTACAAAGCTAGATAGTTTGTTGTGTGCAATCGTTCAATATCCAGATTCTCTTGGCAGTATTTATAACTTAAAAGAAATTATTGATATTATTCATAATAAAAAAGGCAAAGCCATTGTTGTGACTGATTTACTTGCCTTAACATTAATTAAGCCGCCCGGAGAAATGGGTGCTGATATTGTAGTTGGAAATTCACAAAGATTTGGTGTGCCTATGGGTTACGGCGGACCTCATGCGGCTTTTTTTGCAACAAAAGATGAATTCAAAAGAGCAATGCCAGGAAGGATTATTGGCGTATCGGTTGATAGAAAAAATAAACAAGCTTTGAGAATGGCTCTGCAAACTCGTGAGCAACATATAAGAAGAGAAAAGGCAACAAGCAATATTTGCACCGCTCAAGCTTTACTTTCTATTATGGCCGTAGCTTATGGAATTTATCATGGACCGGAAGGTATTAAAAAAATAGCAGAACGTACTGCTGGAATTGCAAATTTATTTGCAGAAGCAATTCAAAAAAATAATTTTAAAATAGTTTCTCAAAATTATTTTGATACCGTAACTATATTTACAGGAGATGAAACAGAGGAATTTTATAAAAAAGCTTTAGCTAAAAAAATTAATATTAGAAAATTAAAAGATTTAATAAGTATTTCATTTGATGAAACTTCAGAAATTAGTGATCTAAAAGATCTATTCGAAGTATTTGGTATTAATGAAAAAATATCTAAAGAGACTAAAATTGATCAGATTTCAAAAGATTTTTTAAGAACATCAAAATATTTAACACACGAAGTGTTTAATTCTTACCATTCTGAAACTGAAATGCTTCGTTACTTAAAGCGTCTAGAAGATAAGGATATTGCATTAAATAGATCAATGATTGCTTTAGGTTCTTGCACTATGAAATTAAACGCAGTTGCAGAGATGATTCCGGTAACTTGGCCTGAATTTGGAGCGCTTCATCCATTTGCTCCAGTAGATCAGGCAGAAGGTTATCATTTTATGTTTAATGATTTATCAAAAATGCTTTCTGAAATTACAGGTTTTAGCGGGATTTCCCTTCAACCTAATGCAGGGGCTCAAGGAGAATATGCAGGTTTAATGGTTATTAGAAAATATCATTTATCTAGAGGTGAAAAAAATAGAAATGTTTGCCTTATTCCAAGCTCAGCTCACGGTACAAATCCAGCAAGCGCGCAAATGGCTGGAATGAAAGTTGTGGTTGTCAATTGCGATAAAGATGGCAATGTTGATTTTGAAGATCTTAAAAAGAAAGCGGCCGAACACTCAAAAGATTTAGCGGCTTTAATGGTAACATACCCATCAACTCATGGAGTGTTCGAAGAACAAATTACTGATATTTGCAAAATTATTCATGACAACGGCGGACAGGTTTACATGGATGGAGCAAATCTAAATGCACTTGTTGGAATTGCAAAGCCAGGAAAATTTGGACCTGATGTTTGTCATATGAATTTACACAAAACATTTTGCATTCCTCATGGCGGAGGAGGGCCAGGAATGGGTCCTATAGGAGTTAGTAAACATTTAGAGAAATTTTTACCAAACCATCAGGTTATAAAACAAAATTCAGGACCAAGCACAGGCATGGGTGCAGTGTCAGCTGCTCCATGGGGAAGCGCTAGTATTCTTCCAATCTCATGGATGTATATAAAAATGATGGGGGCAGAAGGCCTTAAAAAAGCAACGCAAGTTGCAATATTAAGCGCAAACTACATGTCAAAAAAATTATCAGAACAATTTAGCACTTTGTATAAAGGTAAAAATGGGTTTGTTGCTCATGAGTGTATTATTGATTTAAGATCTATTAAGACAGAGACAGGAATAAGCGAAGAAGATATTGCGAAAAGATTAATTGATTATGGTTTTCACGCACCAACTATGTCTTGGCCAGTTGCTGGAACTTTGATGGTTGAGCCTACAGAGAGTGAGAGCTTAAATGAATTAAATAGATTTTGTGAAGCATTAATTAATATTAAAAAAGAAATTAATATGGTTAAAAATAAATTATTTGATACGAATGACAATCCACTTAAAAATGCTCCACATACATTCCTTGAACTTTCAGCAGATGTTTGGGAGCACAAGTATACAAGGGAACAAGCGGCATTTCCGCTACAGTATTTAAAAGCTAATAAATACTGGTCCCCAGTTTCAAGAGTAGATAATGTTTATGGAGATAGAAATCTTGTTTGTAGTTGTCCAAGTTTAGAGAGTTATAGAGAGGAAGCTGCCTAGTTGAAGCTAGAATTGCTTTATAATCCTGGCAATGTGCTTTGCGATTTTCTCAAAATAAAAGATGATCATAAATTTATTTTAAGAGTTTTTGTAAACCTAACTTATTACGGACATATATTAGCAGCGATTTCATTATTTTATGTTAAGGCAACTAGTTAATAATGAAAAAAAATAAATCAGAATCTAAAGATTATCTAAGTTTATTTACAATTGTTGTAGCTACTTTTTTAATAACTTTTCCAGCAGGATTTGTAACAAGAGCAGCATTAGATCCTTGGTATTATAATTTAATAAAACCAGCATTTAATCCACCCAATTGGATTTTTGGACCAGTGTGGACACTACTTTACATAATGATGTCAGTTGCAGCTTGGCTTGCTTATAAAAAAAGCAAACATTCAAATAAAATTTTAACAGTATATTTTGTTCACTTATTAATTAACGCAAGTTGGAGTTATGTATTTTTTTATTATAAGAAAATTTTTCTTGCGAGTTTTATAATCTCAATCATTATTTTTTTTATTTTATATTTGATGGTTTTGTATTCTAAGTACAGCAAGCCTTCCGTTTTATTAATGCTTCCTTATTTTGCCTGGTCGACGTTTGCTCTATATTTAAATAGCACAATTTATATTCTTAATTCGACCTATTAATTAAATAAAAAGATAGCTCTTGAAGTTTTTTTTTAATATCAGAATCTTTAAATATATTTAAAGAGTCGGATGATACATTTGAAAAATGCTCCGCTCTTTTTTTGCAAATTGTAATCACATCATATTTTTGCATTAATAACAAAACTTTACTTAACTCTTCCGCAGTTCTTATTTCTTGAGTAAAATATTTTTTTATTTGTTCTCTTTCAGTTTCATTTGATTTTTGGAATAAGATAATTATTGGTAAGGTAATTTTGCCTTCATAAAAATCATTACCAATATCTTTCCCAAATACTTTAGTAGAATTGTAGTCTAAAATATCATCACTGATTTGAAATACGATACCAAGATTAACTCCATATGATTGTAATGCTTTTTTTTCATTATCAGATTTATTTGCAAGACAACCACCCACTTTCATTGCTGCTCCAAATAATGAAGCTGTTTTTTGAGTCACGATATTCAAATAAACTTGTTCAGTGATATCTACTTCGTTTTTATGTTGAAGCTGAAGTACTTCACCTTGCGCAATTTCTGCAGATACATTTGATAACAGTTTTAAAATTTCTAAAGAACCAACATCAACCATAATTTCAAAACATCTACTCAAGAAATAATCACCAACTAAAATAGAAGGTTGATTTCCCCAAATAATATTTGAAGTTTTTTTACCTCTTCTTACTGAGCTGTTATCGATAACGTCGTCATGTAGTAAAGTTGCGCTATGAATAAGCTCAACACAAGCAGCTAAATGAATATTGTGTTCACCCTTGTATTCAGTAATTTTAGAGCTTGCTAAAGTCAGTATAGATCT
Organism: alpha proteobacterium SCGC AAA028-C07; assembly: GCA_000419465.1. Lineage (GTDB taxonomy): Bacteria > Pseudomonadota > Alphaproteobacteria > Pelagibacterales > Pelagibacteraceae > Fontibacterium. The sequence goes on from ATTB01000001.1 coordinate 115,856, forward strand.
TAATCTTTTTCCTCCAGAACCTAATTGATATAGTGTCATTTTCCCAATTAGATCTACCTCGCTTGATAATTTTAATTTAGTAAATTCTTCAACTTTATCTAAATCATTATTAAATATTTCCTTAAGAGAATCGTAAGGAGTTTTTTTCTGAAATTTTTCTAGTTGTACGATATTATTTTTCACGAGGCGTTTGTAGCATTAATAAATATAAAGTATTATTAAATTTTTACTCTGGAATACTGATAATAAACGTTTAAAAGATATGAAATAAATATGTTATCTTTTTTTAAATCAAAACCAACAGTTTCTCTAATCAGATTAAATGGAGTTATAGGCAATGTAGGCAGATTTAGCCAAGGCATGAGCTATGCTAGTCAAAGCGATATTATTAAAAAAGCCTTTGCTTTAAAGAATATTAAAGCAGTAGTGATTTCTATTAATTCACCAGGAGGATCGCCAGTTCAGTCCAATCTTTTATATGATCTTATTCGATCCGAAGCTGATGATAAAAAAGTAAAAGTAATTACCTATGCCGAAGATGTGGCGGCTTCAGGTGGATATATGCTGATGTGCGCAGGAGATGAAATTTATGCAAACGCTAATTCTATTGTTGGATCTATTGGAGTAATTTATTCGGCATTTGGATTTCAAGAGTTAATAAAAAAAATTGGTGTGCAAAGAAGAGTGCATACTGCAGGTGAAAGTAAAAGTATTTTAGATCCATTTTTAGAAGAAAAAAAAGAAGATGTAGAAAAGTTAAAATCTTTGCAAAAAGATTTGCATGATGAATTTATTAATTTAGTTAAGAAAAGCAGAAAAGATAAATTAAAATCTGAGAATCATTCAATGTTGTTCTCAGGTGAGTTTTGGTCTGGAAAAAAATCATTACAACTTGGTTTAATTGATGGAGTTGGAACTTTACAAGAAATTTTAAAAGAAAAATTCGGCAAAGATCTTAAAGTTAAAAAATTTGAAGCAGCGCAAAGTTGGTTAAAAAGAAAACTTTCCTCACAATTACCAGGATCGTATTCAGAAGTTATAAATGAACTGGAAGTAAGATCGATCTGGAACAAATATGGCTTATAAAAATGGCTGCTAAAAAGACATTAAATAAAAAAAAAGTTATAACAAAAAAAAAAGTTGTAACTAAAAATAAATCTAAACCACAAGATTTGTCTTTTCAGGAAGTTATATTTAAATTACAAAAATTTTGGTCTGATTATGGTTGTGTTGTGATGCAGCCTTACGATATGGAGGTTGGGGCCGGCACTTTTCATCCTGCAACAACATTAAGATCTTTAGGACCTAAACCTTGGAAAGCAGCTTATGTTCAGCCTTCAAGAAGACCAACAGATGGTCGTTATGGAGACAATCCAAATAGACTTCAACATTATTATCAATTTCAAGTTTTAATCAAACCATCACCGGAGAATGTTCAGAGTCTTTATCTTAGAAGCTTAAGTGCACTTGGAATAAATTATAAAGAGCATGATATTCGTTTTGTAGAAGATGATTGGGAAAGTCCAACATTAGGAGCTTCAGGACTGGGATGGGAAGTCTGGTGTGATGGAATGGAGATTACTCAATTTACTTACTTTCAACAAATGGCAGGCTTTGAATGTAAACCAGTCTCAGCCGAAATTACTTATGGCCTTGAGAGAATTACAATGTTCATTCAAGGAGTAGATAGTGTATTTGACATTAGATGGAATAATGAAGGAGTTAAATATGGAGACGTTTATAAACGTAATGAAAAAGAATTTTCAGCATATAATTTTGAATTTGCAAACACAGACAATCTTCTAAAATCATTTGCGATGGCAGAGGGTGAGTGTCAGAATTTATTATCAAAAAATTTAGCTCTGCCTGCTTATGATCAGTGTTTAAAAGCCAGCCATATCTTTAATACTTTAGACGCAAGAGGAGTTATATCAGTTACGGAAAGAGCTGGATTTATTAACAAAATTAGAACTCTTGTTAAGGGCACAGCGGAAGTTTGGTTAAAGAACTCTGACTAATGTCTGACTTATTATTAGAATTATATTCTGAAGAAATACCACCTACATTACAAGAAGATGCCAAGAATAATATCACTGCAAATTTTTTATCGTTTTTCGAAAAGTATGATTTTAAAAAAGTTGTAAGCGAAATTTATTCAACACCAAAAAGATTAATTTTTTATTATAGTAATTTACCAACAAACATTAAAACTGAAGCCAAAGTTTTAAGAGGTCCAAAAGTTGGGGCGCCAGAGCAGGCTATACAAGGATTTATTAAATCAAATAATTTAGATCCAAAAGATATTTACGAAGAAGAAACAGACAAGGGAAAGTTTATATTTGCAAAAACGCAAAAAAGAGAAATACCAGTTGTTGAGGAAATTAAGAAAAATATTCCCCATTTTTTAAATGGTCTACAATGGAGAAAAAAAATGCGTTGGGGCAGTCATGATCTTTCTTGGGGCAGGCCTTTAAAATCAATTTTATGTTTATTTGATAAGCAAACTATTCCATTTAATTTTTTTCATTTAACATCAACAAATATAACTTATGTGGATGGTCCATTAGAAGATAAGGCCGTTGTTGTTAAAGATTATAGTCATTTTAAAAAAATATTAACTGATAAAAGAATTACCTTTGATAACGCAGAAAGAGAAAAATTAATTACTAAAAATATTCAATCATTTCTTAAAAAGAATGATTGTGAATTAGAAATTAATAAAAAACTACTAAAACAAGTTATTAATCTTGTAGAAGATCCAATTGTTCTAAAAGGATCATTTTTAAAAGATTTTTTAAAATTACCTGAAGAACTTCTTATTTTAACAATGCAGTATCATCAAAGATATTTTCCAATGCGCTCTACTAATAATCATAAATTAATAAATAATTTTATTGTTGTTGCAAATAAAGAAGATATTAAAAATAAAATAATAAAAGGAAATGAGAGAGTCCTTACTGCTCGTTTGTCAGATGCAAAATTTTTCTGGGAAAAAAATAAAGGCCAAAATTTAGTAAAACAAGTAAGTAAACTTAAAGGAATTACTTTTTATCAAAGCCTAGGCTCACTTCATGACAAAACACAAAGAATAAGAGTTTTGGCATCTTTCATTGCAGATATTGTTAATTGTAAAAAAGATGATGCTGAAATAGCAGCTTCAATTTGCAAAGCAGATTTAGTTTCAGATTTAGTCGGAGAATATCCAGAGCTTCAGGGAGTTCTTGGAAAGTATTTTGCAGTAGAGCAAGGTTTTAGTTTAGAAATTGCAAATGCAATCTCTGATCATTATTTACCAGTTGGACCAGAAGATAGAGTACCAAAAGAAAAAATTTCGATCGCGATTGCGCTAGCTGATAAGATTGATAATTTAGTTGGTTTCTTCGGTATCAATGAAAAACCAACAAGTTCAAAAGATCCTTACGCATTAAGAAGATCAGCCCTTGGTATTCTTAGAATAGTAATAGAAAATAGAATTTCTATCTCATTAAAAGAATTAATTAATAACTCGAAAAACTCATATCTTACACAAAGAGTGAACATGCAAAACCTTAAGTTTACTGAGGAGATTTTAGCTTTTGTGTCAGACCGATTTAAAAACTTACTTAAGGATCAAAAAATTAGACCGGATGTTATTGAATCTGTTTTATTCAACAGTAGATCCGATGATTATTATTCTTTGTTTACTAAAATTAAAAATTTAAACAAAGTAGTTAAAAGTGAAGACGGACAAAATGTTATTGCAGTTTATAAAAGATGTACAAATATTTTAGAGCAATCAAAAAAAGATCTTAAACAAGAATTATTTGGAGATCCCGAGACTGTTTTATTTAAACATAATGAAGAAAATTTTTTATTAGAAAAAATAAATGAAATTAGAGAGCATTATACAACTCCTGCACGATTAAGAACTGTAGAGCAGACGATGGGTTTGCTGGCTGGGACAAAAGGTTTTGTTGATAAGTTTTTTGATAACGTAAAAGTTAATGATGAAAATGAGCAGATCAAAAAGAACAGACTAGAGTTATTATTCCTATTATGTAAAACTTTTGATAGTTTTGCTGACTTTTCAAAATTTGAGGTTTAGAAAAAAATGCCAAAGTGGGTTTATCAGTTTAATAATTCAAACTGCGAAGGAACTGTTTCGCAAAAACCTCTTCTAGGAGGAAAAGGAGCAAATCTTGCGGAGATGGGTAAATTAGGACTGCCTGTTCCTCCGGGATTTACAATTACAACAGAAGTCTGCACTGAGTTTTATAAAAATAATCAAAAATATCCAGACGATCTAAAAATTCAAGTAGAGGATGCCGTAAGAAATATTGAAAAAATTTTAGGAAAAAATTTCGGTGACGTTAATAATCCTTTATTAGTATCAGTCAGATCAGGCGCAAGAGTTTCGATGCCTGGAATGATGGATACTGTTTTAAATTTAGGACTGAATGACAAAACAGTTTTAGGATTAATTAAAAAAACTAATAACGAAACATTTGCTTATGATAGCTACAGACGCTTCATTCAAATGTATAGCAATGTTGTTCTTGAAGTAGATCTTCATAATTTTGAGGATTTGCTTGATAATTACAAGTTAACAAAAGGTGTATTGTCAGACACAGAACTTAAAGCTGAAGATTGGAAAACAATTGTTGGTAATTATAAAGACATTGTAAAAAAAAATACAAAAAAAGATTTTCCTCAAGACTCCCATGAACAATTATGGGGAGCGATAAGCGCTGTATTTCAATCTTGGCAAAATCAAAGAGCAAAAACATACAGAAGATTAAATAATATTCCTGAGGAGTGGGGCACAGCAGTCAATATTCAATCTATGGTGTTTGGTAACATGGGCAACGATTGTGCAACGGGTGTTGCATTTACAAGAAACCCATCCACAGGAGAAAATAGTTTTTATGGAGAATACTTAATTAATGCTCAAGGCGAAGATGTTGTTGCAGGAATTCGGACACCAAGAAATATTACTAAAAAAGCAAGAATGGAGTCATCTTCTGAGGATTTGTCATTAGAAGAAACAATGCCAGAAGCATTCGCAGAACTTACAAAAATTTATAAAAAATTAGAAATTCACTATCGTGATATGCAAGATATTGAATTTACTATTGAGAATAAGAAGCTTTGGATGTTACAGACAAGATCAGGAAAAAGAACTGCAAAAGCTTCAATTAAGATTGCAGTAGATATGGTTAGTGAAAAATTAATCACAAAAGACGAAGCGTTACTTAGAATTGATCCAAAAATTTTAGATACTCTTCTTCATCCAACTTTAGACCCAAAAGCTAAAAAAAATGTAATAGCAAAAGGACTTCCAGCATCTCCAGGGGCTGCAACAGGAAAGGTTACTTTTAATGCAGATGACGCTGAACAAATGAAAGCAAATAATCAAAATACTATTTTAGTTCGAGTTGAAACATCCCCAGAAGATATTCATGGAATGCACGCTGCTGTTGGAATTTTAACTTGCAGAGGAGGAATGACAAGTCATGCCGCCGTTGTTGCAAGAGGTATGGGAAGACCCTGTGTTTCAGGAGCTGGAAACATAAAAATAGATTATGCGGCTAAGTTTTTCAAAGTAGATAACACTGAAGTTAAAGAAGGGGACATTATAACAATCGATGGCTCAACAGGCGAAGTTATGCTTGGAGAAGTTAAGACAATTAATCCAGACATCTCTGGGGATTTTTCTCAGATGATGAAATGGGCGGATGAAGTTAGAACTTTAAAAATTAGAGCAAACGCGGAAACCCCATTAGATTCTCGAACCGCAAGAGGATTTGGTGCAGAGGGAATTGGACTTTGCAGAACAGAACATATGTTTTTTGATGAAGAAAGAATTTTATATGTAAGACAGATGATTCTTTCAAAAACTAAAGTAGATCGTCTAAGAGCTTTAGATAAAATTTTACCTTTTCAAAGAAAAGATTTTGTAGAAATTTTTACAATTATGAAAGGTCTTCCAGTTACAGTTAGATTACTAGACCCGCCGTTACATGAATTTTTACCGAAAACGGAAAAAGAAATTGAGATTGTTGCAAAGTCTTTAAAAATTCATTCAAGCGAAATTAAAAATAGAATTAATTATTTACATGAAGAAAATCCCATGTTGGGTCACAGAGGTTGTCGTTTAGCAATTTCTTTTCCTGAAATTTATGAAATGCAATGTCGGGCAATTTTTGAAGCGTTATATGAATTACAAAAACAAAAAGTTGAAGCAGTAATCCCAGAAATTATGATTCCACTTGTTGCAACAGAAAGAGAAATTGAAATTTTAAGAGGATTGGTTGATCGCATTGCGCAAGAAGTTCAAAAAAATAATAATTTTAAAGTAGATTATTTAGTAGGTACCATGATTGAGCTTCCAAGAGCTGCTCTTAATGCAAAAAATATTGCAAAACATGCAGACTTTTTTAGTTTTGGAACAAATGATTTAACACAGACAACACTTGGTATATCAAGGGACGACTCTGGTAAATTTTTAGATGACTATGTTGAAAATAAAATATTTAAAATTGATCCATTTGTAAGCATTGATCAAGATGGAGTGGGTGAGCTTATAAAACTTGCATGTTCACGAGGACTTGAAGCAAAAAAAAATATCAAACTTGGAATTTGTGGTGAGCATGGTGGAGATCCAGATTCTATAGATTTTTGTCATAGAGCTGGATTACATTATGTATCTTGTTCGCCATACAGAGTTCCAATTGCAAGATTGTCTGCTGCGCAAGCAAGCATAAGGTCAAAAAAATAAAAAACTACTCTAAGTGAATTAAAGATAAATTTTTAGCTCTATAAAACCACTTGCAGAATGTGGGTAAGTTTTTTATTAAAAAATCGTTGATTTAATTGGGTTTTTGAGATTCCTTATTTAGAATGTAGTCTTTTCCTTGTCAAAAAAACATTTACAGGAAAGCCTAAATTAAATAGTTTCGCCGCTAATTAACTTAACAATAAGTAAAAACAAATGAAAACTATACTAGCAACAATCGTAAGTATGTTCTTATTCGTATCTTTTGCAAATGCTCAAGCTAAATCTTGCGCTGATTTAATCAAAGGTTACGATGCAGCAGTAAAAACAGCAAAATTAGATGCAGCAGCTACTAAAAAAGCTGGTGATCTAAGAAAAGCAGCTGGTGATGCACTAGCAGCTAAAAAAGAAGCTGATTGCGTTAAATCAATCAACGCCGCTTCTGCTGTTCTAGCTCCGGCTAAGAAGTAAGCATTTTTTTTTAAAGTGCTAACTAAAAGTTAGCACTTTAAAAATCTCTCTCCTCTAAAATTACTCAAAATACAAGCGTCTCTAACTTACTTACAAAAATAGTAAATTATTTTATTTTAATTGATAGTTTATTTTTTAGAATTGATATAAATTTTAGCAATGTTTGACATTCCAATTCAATTTATAGCTTCATTTATATTTGCTATTGCAATTGTACACACATTTTCAGTAAAATTTTTTAAGAGTTTAGCCCACAAATATTCCAAACATGAAAAAATATTACATATGCTTGGAGAGGTGGAGATTGTATTTGGCTTTTGGGCAATAATTCTTGTTTTATTTTTTTTTATTTCATCTGGCAAAAATGACGTAGTTAATTATTTAAACAACCAAAGTTATGTTGAGCCATTATTTGTTTTTGTAATTATGGTTATCGCTGCCAGCAAACCAATATTAGATTTTTCTTTAACATGCGTTAAACAAATTTCAAAATTATTACCTATAAACCATTCTCTGCGACTTTTTTTTGTATCAATGACATTTGTGCCTCTTCTAGGTTCTTTTATTACCGAACCTGCCGCAATGACTTTAGCGGCATTAATTCTTAAAGAGCATTTTTATTCAAAGAATATTTCTAATAAATTTAAATATGGAATTATCGGAACACTGTTTGTAAATGTTAGTATAGGAGGCGCAATGACTCCCTTTGCTGCACCACCCATATTAATGGTTGCAGCTAAATGGAATTGGGATTTAATGTTTATGCTGACCACATTTGGATGGAGAACTGCCCTTGCTGTCTTTACTAATAGTTTAATTTTGACAATAATATTTAGAAAAGAGTTAATTAAAATTAAAAATTTAAATATAAAAGAAAATAATACTCCTTTTTTTATTTTATTTATTCATTTAATTCTATTAGTTGGCGTTATTGTTTTTGTTCATGATTTAATTATTTTTTTAGGAATTTTTATAATTTTTCTTGGAATAGCTTCTTCTTACGATCGGTTTCAGAATAAACTAATTTTAAAAGAGGCTTTTTTAGTTTCTCTATTTTTAGCTGGCTTAGTAATTTTAGGGGGCCTACAAAAATGGTGGTTACAACCCTTGTTAAATAAACTAAGTCCAGATCAAATTTATTATGCAGCAGTTGCTTTGACTGCAATAACAGATAACGCTGCTCTTACTTACCTTGGCTCTTTAGTCGACGGCCTTTCAGATCAATTTAAGTATGCATTGGCTGCAGGAGCAATAACTGGTGGAGGATTAACGGTTATTGCAAACGCTCCTAATCCAGCAGGTTACTCGATTTTAAGTAAAAATTTTTATGGAAATACTATTAGCCCTTTGTATTTATTTTTAGCTGCATTCGGGCCGACTATAATTGCGATTATTTGTTATAAAATTATATAAAGAGAGTAATAATTTTTTTAATACTTAATATTATAGTAAGACAGCCAACAAACGTTAAAATCATTTTAATACTCATTCTTGAAGTGGCTTTTGCAGCATAAGGAGCTATTAAAAAACCACCAATTATAAGCCCGGCTAATGCTTCCCAGTCTGTAATTTTAACAAAAAATAAAAAAGTAGTTGCTGATGCTAAATTAATAAAAAACTCAGAAGCATTAACAGTTCCAATAACTTTTTTTGGTAACATTTTTCCACCCAACAAACTTGTTGTGACAACAGGACCCCAGCCACCACCACCAGCACCATCCACAAATCCACCTGTTACTGCAAGAGGAATAACAACTGAATTCTTTTGTTTGAATTGTAATTTGATCTTTGTATAAGCCTTTGCAATTATAAATATTCCCATAAATAATAAATAAATAGAAATTACGATTGATAAATAAGGAATTTTAACTTTAGTTATTATTAAAGCTCCAAGAATAGAGCCAATGATTCCAGGTATTAGAAGTTTTTTAAATAATTTAGTGTCAACATTCCCAATTTTCCAGTGATTTAATCCAGAGGATCCCGAGACAAAAATTTCAGCTATATGAATGTAGGCAACTGCTTTAACAGGTGAAATTCCATAACCTAATAAAAAAGCTATACCTGTCACTCCATAAGCCATTCCCAAGCTGCCATCAATTAATGCGGCGATCGATCCAAATAATAAAGCCCAAAAAAATAAATCACTATTAAAAGGAGTTGCATCAGTTCCACGATAATAGGTTAACATTGTTATTGCAGAGATAACTAATAGGCCAAATAAAATTCGAAATACTTTATCGCTCATTATATAAATTTATTATTTTCCAAATAATGTTATTAGTTAATTAGTATGTTTCAAGTATTAGATAAATTTAGGCAGCCAATATTTGTGTTAATTGCAGGTTCAATTCTACTTGCGCTTGCATTTGGAATTAGACACTCTTTTGGAATTTTTTTAATTCCTGTTAGCGAAAAAAATTTATGGGGCAGAGAAGTGTTTGCAATGGGTCTTGCTTTTCAAAATTTAATGTGGGGAATTTGGCAGCCTTTTACCGGTAGAATTTCTGACAAGATAGGAGCTGGCGTTGTCGTAGTTGTTGGAAGCATTCTTTATTCTCTAGGTTTGTTTTTAATGGGATTTCTTACAACTAAAACAGGATTTGTCATTGCTTCGGGCATTTTAGGAATTGGAATATCAGGAGTTACATTTCCAATCTTTGGAGCAATAAGCAGATCTGTAACACCAGAAAAAAGAAGTGTTTCAATTGGAATTGCAATGTCGAGCGCATCCCTTGGACAATTTATAATGTTACCCGCATCGTTAGTATTATTACAAAGCTTTGGACCAGCTTTAGCCTTTGGTATTTTATCTGTGCTTACACTTATAATGTTAGTTCTTGCAGTTCCTATGTTTGAAAAACCAATTCAACAGACAGCTAGTCAAGATTTGTCATTAAAAGAAATATTAACAGAAGCCTTTAGTCACAAAGGGTTCTGGTTGTTATGCTTTGGATTTTTTGTATGTGGGTTTCATATTCTTTTTATTATGACTCATGCTCCAGCATTTTTAATTGATAAGGGTCTATCACCACAAATTGGGACTATTGTATTAGCTTTAATAGGACTATTTAATATTTTTGGAACTTATTACGCAGGATTTTTAGGCGCTAAGATTAGAAAGCCTTTACTCTTAAGTTCTATTTATGCATCACGTGCAGTAATTATTTTAATTTTTATTTTATTTCCTGTTTCAAATTTAACAGCTTATGTATTTGCTGCTTTAATGGGGGTGCTTTGGCTTTCAACAATTCCACTAACTCAAGGAACGATTACAACAGTTTTTGGTGTTAAAAATATGAGTATGCTTTATGGAATTGCTTTTTTATTTCATCAAGTTGGAGCTTTTTTAGGTGGTTGGTTGGGAGGCAAAGTTTATGATGTGACAGGCTCTTATGATATTGTTTGGTATATATCAATTGCACTTGGAGTATTAGGGGCAGTCATTAATTATCCAATTGAAGAAAAAACTATAGCAAGACTAGATAGACAAGCGGCATGAAAAAATCAATATTTTTTATATGGGTGGGTTTTGTTTTATTTCTTTTGGCAGTTACTTATTCTTATCAAACTAAAGGGATGGAGCTGTACTTTTTAATTTCTAAACTTTGTTATTAATTATTTTTTATTATTTTCAACCCAAGATAAAAATATAAAGAATAGAATAGTTCCAATTATTCCAACAACGAAGAGTATAAGCCCTGTAATTAAACTCATAAATTATTTATTATTGTTTCGGCATGTATGTATTTATAATATCTGAATAATTAATTTTTAAATATTCGACAAACTCTTCTAAAAGACTAAAGAAATTAGCAAATTCAGGATTTTTATTAAGTATATACTCTCTATTTTCAAAGCTAAAAACTATACTAATTATACAAATAACCATAATAGTTAAAAAAATTTTTGTATAATTTATTTTGCCTTTGTTTTCATATTTAATTGGCACATAGTTTTTGCTAGGCTTTTCTTTTATTATTTTTTGATTTTTAGCTTTTTCTTTTTTTTCCTCTTCTTCTTCTTTTATTTGGTTTTCTTTTAATACTTTAAATTCTTCAGAACTTGCTGGTTCCTGAAACCATTTTTGATCACAAACCCCACATTGAACTACTCGACCATTAGTACCAATTTCCTCAGCTTTAACTGCAAATTTATATTTTTTACAAGCGCACTCAATAATCATTTAAAAATAATACGGTTTAATATTAAAATATCTTTAGCATTATTTACTACTAATAAATCATATTTTTTTTTCATCTCATTTTCTTTTTTAGATTCTAGATTATTTACTAATTTTTTTGCACTATCATTTTCTACATAAATTTCATTTATAATTTTTTTTGCTGGGCTTTGAAGAGATTTAACTTTTAAAATATTATCTACAGCACTTAAAATATCTTTTACAGGAATTTCATTTGCAATTTTCTTATTTGACTCTTGTGCAGATTTAACATTTAAAATGTCATCTACGGCATTTAAGATGTCTTTTACTGAGTAATCTTGCTTCATATATAAAATACAATTAATTCTTAATAATATTCAAATTTCTAACGTATAATTTTTAATTATTTTTATAACAAATCTTTTTAACACGGGTGTTTATGAACTATTTTTTAGTCTTAGAATGCTTGCTAATGCTTCTGTTCATAATGTAGTCCATCATTGCAAGAAGCACTCCACTAACAACAAAAGTCAGGTGAACGACAACATATAAAATAATAGTATCTTTTGAATATTTATCTAAATTCATAAATATTTTCAGTAAATGAATACCAGAAATAGCAACAATTGAAGAAATTAATTTAATTTTTAAATCTGTAAAATCTACATGACCCATCCATTGAGGTTTATCTTCGTGATCATCTATATGAATTTTAGAAACGAAATTTTCATAGCCTGAAAAAATAACAATAATTAATAAATTTGCAGCAAGTGAAATGTCAACGAGACTTAGTATAAAAAGTAAAACGCCCGCAATATCGGTTTGATGAATGATTGTAAAAAAGTGGACTATTTCTCTACCAAATTCATAAAGCAAAACTAATAAACTTAAAGACAAGCCCAAGTAAAATGGAGCAAGTATCCAGCGTGATGCAAATATTGTTTTTTCTAATAAAACTTCAACTCTTTTCATAAAACTTTTATTTTTATTTAATTTTTTTAAGAATTATAACATTAATAAATGCTTGCTAAACTCTTGTATTCATTATTTAATCGGATTTTATAATTTATGCCATCAGTAATTTTAAGAGATACAAAACTACAAGGTAATATTAGTGAAAATAGCAGCATTACTTTAGATGGAGTGCTATTAGGCAATATTAAAGCTGAAGAAGTTATCATTAAAGAAAATGGAAATGTTACAGGCAATATTTCAACAGATCATAATATTGAAGTTGGTGGCCAAGTAACTGGAGATCTTTCATCAGATAAAATTCATTTAAATAGTACCGCTAAAGTTAAAGGAAAATTATTCCATAGAAATTTAGTTATTGATGAGGGCGCTCAATTAGAAATTGCAGCTTCAACAAGAAAAAAAATAACTAGCAACAATAAAAATTAATAATGTTTTTTAAATTAGATAAAAAATTACAAAATCAAATTGATGGCTTTTCGCATTTGGGAGAAACATTGCGTTTCGATGGAGAGATAGATTGCAAAGGTGAAATTGAAATTGCTGGAAAAGTAAAAGGGAATATCAAAGCAAAAATATTAAGAATATTAGAAACCGGAAGCGTTAAAGGTCAAGTCCAGGCAGAAAAAATTGAGATTCTAGGTCATATGGTTGGAAATATCGAATCTGAAAATATCCACGTTGGAGAAAATGGCGTTGTAAGAGGAGATATTCATTTTTTTAATAATTTAAGTGTTGTAAATGGCGCTGATATCTTTGGTCATATTCAAAAAATTAAAAAAGACAAAGTCAAAAGATCAGATACTGACAAAGTTAAGTATCTAGAACATGATAAAAAGGCTTCCTAATCAAATTTTGTGAAACAAAGCCAAATTTATCTTCAATAAAGCTTTAAATATGCCTGTTAACTGATAAAGGTTATATTTTATTATTGAATAATTTTATTAAATTTTTACTTACAACTTTCCCCAAACTTAAATGATTAACTTTGAAGGCTTTAGCCTTTCACAAAACTTAAAAAATTCATTAGCGCGAATGAATTTTACAGCGCCAACTCCTATTCAAGTAAGTTCTATACCGCTTGCCTTGGAAGGGCGGGACATTTTAGGTTCAGCGCAAACTGGAACTGGAAAAACAGCAGCCTTTAGTATTCCATTAGTTGAGCTGTTGAGTAGATCAAAGCAAGGTTCGGCTCTAGTATTGACACCAACACGTGAGCTTGCAAACCAAGTGATTGCAGTAATTATTCAGTTACTTGGAAAAAGTAATCCAATCAAAGCAGCATGTTTAATTGGAGGAGAGTCGATGCATAAACAATTAGGACAACTTAAATCACGTCCAAGAATTATCGTAGGAACTCCAGGTAGAATTAATGATCACTTAGATAGAAAATCATTAAAATTATCAGATACAGGTTTTTTAGTTTTAGATGAAACAGATCGTATGCTCGATATGGGTTTTGGAATTCAAATTGATAGAATACTAAAATACCTGCCAGTAAAAAAACAAACATTAATGTTTTCAGCAACGCTACCTGAAGAGATTGTTAGAATGTCAGCTAAATATTTAAAAAATCCAGAAAGAGTTTCTATGGGTGCAACAAATGTGCCATCCATAAAAATTAAACAAGAAGTTATCCATATAAAACAAGAGCAAAAATATCAGGAATTAATTAAGCAATTACAAGAAAGAACTGGCTCAATTTTAGTATTTGTTAAAACTAAACATAATTCAAAAAATTTAGCAGCTAAGCTTTGTAAAGAAAAATTTAAAGCAGATGCTTTGCACGGTAATCTTAGACAAAGCAAAAGAACTACTGTGATGAGTGCTTTTAGAAATAAGAAATTTACCATACTTGTAGCAACAGATATCGCAGCAAGAGGTCTTGATGTTCCCCACATTGAACATGTTATTAATTACGACCTCCCTCAAGTTGCTGAGGATTATATTCACCGCATGGGAAGAACTGCCAGAGCAGGAGCAGAGGGTTCCTCTTTATCCTTTATTACTAATAGTGATAGAGAAAAATGGAATGCTATTGAGAGATTGTTAGATCCAACTAAAAAGAAAGAAAACTTTTCTAAAGGCAGAAGTGGAAGTGGTGGATTCCAAAGAGATTATAAAAATAAAAGAAGAGGAGGGGGCGGAAGAGACAGAAATAGAGGAGGTCGAGGAAGTAGCAGACCAAGTTTTGGCGGCAACAGATTTTCAGAAGGGTTTAGAGGAGATAAGCCAACAGAAAGATCTCGAGATAATAAGCCCGCAGATAGATTTAGAGGAAGTAGACATTCAGAAGGATTTAAGCCTAAAAATATTGAAGCTTTTAAAGAATATAAACCAAGAGAAGGTGGTGAAAAAGATTACAGAAGAAAAAGTGAAAGAGAAAAGCCTAAATTTTTTAGTAAAAAATCAAAAGAATTCAAAGATAGAGATTTCAATACAGGTAATAAAAAAAAATATAAGAATAAAGAATCTTTAAATTAAAAAAAAGTTTAGTCTTATCAATTAATGGACAAATACATAACTTATATTGGGTTCTTTTCTGGCTTTTGTACAACAGTTGCCTTTGTTCCGCAGGCTTATAAAGTTTGGAAAACTAAAAGTGCTAAAGATATTTCTTTATGGATGTTTTTAATATTTACAACTGGAGTTGCAAGTTGGTTAGTTTATGGAGTGTTAACTAATAATTTACCTATAATATTTGCTAATATTGTAACTTTATTTTTAGCATTTTTAATTTTAGTTGCAAAAATTAAATTTAATTAAAATTTAGGGAAATATCTAGATTTTGAGGACTGTGGGTCAGTCTTCCAATTGAAATTCTATTAACCCCTGTTTTTGCGTAATCAAGAATATTTTTATCGTTAATATTACCAGAAGCTTCAGTTTCATATTTATTGCCAACTATGCTTAAGGCTTTTTTAATTTCATCTGGTTTCATATTGTCTAATAGTAATCTGTTAAAATTGAGCGTTTGAATAGTTTCTAATTGACTTAAAGTGTCAACCTCTACTGTTATGATTTTTCCGCTTCTGTTTAATCTCAAAGCATTCTGAACGAGATCAAATATATTTTGTGATGCAGAAATATGATTGTCTTTTATAAAGATTTCATCAAATAAATTAAATCTATTATTCGTGCCACCACCGAGAGTTACAGCATATTTTTGAATGGCTCTAAGTGTTGGCAATGTTTTTCTAGTACAACAAATTTTTGTTTTATATTCTTTAACTAGGTTAACGTAATAATGAGTTCTAGTTGCAATGCCTGATATTAAGCCTAAAAAATTAATTGCAGTTCTTTCTGATTTTAAAATAGAACCAGTTAGACCTTTAATTTCAGCAATAATATCACCTTTTTTTATAAAAGATCCTTCTTGAATTTTTTTCTTAAATTTTGTCTTTTTATCAATTTGCTTAAAAGCTTCATCTGCAAAATCTAATCCACCAATAATCCCATCTTCATTTGCAATAATTTTTGCAGACGTAATGGAATTTTTGTTCACTAAAAGATCAGTCGTGATGTCTTTTTGCGCTTGATCTTCAAATAAAGAAGCGCCAACAATACTTTTTATATATCCGCTTGTGATAAGTTTTGATTTTGACATTTTTTAAGCAACTTTTTTTATATATTCTTTTTTATTTAAAAATTCCTGCATTTCTTTTAACGTAATTTGTTTTCTAAATAAAAACTTCTCATTAGAATTTGGATAATCACTTCTAAAATGAGCTCCTCTACTTTCTTTTCTCAAGTATGCTGAATAAGTGATTAATCTAGATACTAAAATCATATCTTTAAGTTTAGCTGATAAATCTTTCGCTTCCCTTTCTATTCTATCAATTTCAATAAATGCTTTTTTAAGTTTTTGTTCATTTCTATAAACACCCACTAAATCACTCATAATATTTCTAAGCTGCCAAATATATTTTTTTGCTCTAATTCTAGATGATGTTTTTTCTTTTGGTAAATATTTTTTAAAATTAATATTTTTATCTTCTGTATTATTAAGTACTTCAGAATTAATAGAAGTTGCTATTCTTTTTCCAAAAACAAAAGCCTCAAGCAGAGAATTAGAGGCAAGTCTATTTGCTCCATGCGCGCCTGTTGAAGAAACCTCACCACATGCCCAAAGTCCTTTAATAGATGATTTCCCATTTTCATCAACAAGTACGCCTCCCATGTGATAATGTGCAGCAGGAGTTACAGGTATTTTTTCTCTGGTAAAATCAATATTAGCTTTGTTTAAAAAATTGTAAGCACTTGGAAACATTGTTTCTAGTTGCTCATTTGAGAATTTTCTACAATCCAAGAATGTTGAATGTCCAAGATCTTTTAATCTTTGTAGTTCACGAGCAACGATATCACGGGGCGCAAGATCTCCGCTTGGATGAATTGATTTCATAAATTGACTATCATTTTCATCAACTAACTTAGCCCCATCTCCTCTAAGAGCTTCAGTTAACAAAGGAGTTGGATCAAGCCCAACGTCCATTCCTGTTGGGTGAAATTGAACAAATTCCATATCAGAAAGAATTGCACCAGCACGGGCTGCCATTGCAATACCTTCACCGTAAATATCTCTAGGATTTGTTGTATGTTCGTAAATACTACCAAGACCACCAGTTGCAAGAACAACATTAGGGGCTTTAAAGAATGTAAAATTATCAACTATATTCTTTCCAATATGACGACCAATTAAACCAATAACCTTATTATTTTCAGTTATAATTTCATCAACGGTAACATCTTCTAGAATAGTAATATTTTCTAACTTTTGAATGTTATTTATCAAAGTTTTTATAATTTCTCTTCCCGAACTATCACCGTTTACTTTCAATACTCTGCGTCTGCTATGAGCTGCTTCTTGAGACATTAAAAAATTTTTAAGATGATCTTTGTCAAAATTAACTCCTTTTTCTTCTAGAAATTTAATAATAGAAGATGCTTCTTCAGTTATAATTTTAACAATTTTTTCATCACTTAGTCCTGAGCTTGCTTTAATAGTATCTTCAAAGTGAATCTTTGGACTATCATCTTTACCAACAGCTGCAGCAATTCCTCCTTGTGCCCAAGCGCTTGATGAAGCTTCGCCTAATTTTTTTTTAGAAATTAAAGTAACTTTTCTTGGGTAAAGACAAATTGCAGTCATTAATCCAGAAATTCCAGATCC
Source organism: alpha proteobacterium SCGC AAA028-C07 (assembly GCA_000419465.1). GTDB lineage: Bacteria > Pseudomonadota > Alphaproteobacteria > Pelagibacterales > Pelagibacteraceae > Fontibacterium. The sequence goes on from ATTB01000001.1 coordinate 133,388, forward strand.
AATAACAATAACGTCAGTAGTGTGTAAACTTTCCATTAAGCAAGACTAGATTGACGACCAACTTTAATCATACGCTCAATAGGAAGTCTTGCTTTATCTATAATAGATTTATCGATTAAAACTTCATTCGTTTCGTTCATTAAGCAATCATAAATTTTTGGTAATTGTATTCTTTTCATATGAGGACATAAATTACATGGTCTAACAAAATTAGTTTCAGGATTTTCAACCTGAACATTGTCGCTCATTGAACATTCTGTAACTAAAAATACATTCTTGGGTTTGTTATTTTTAACATATTGAATCATTCCAGACGTTGAACCAGTAAAATCAGAAGCTTTAATAACATCAGGAGGACACTCAGGATGAGAAACAATAACTAAATCAGGATAATTCTTTCTAAGTTGATTTAATTCTTCCGCTGTAAACTGTTCATGAACCATGCATGTTCCATCCCAAGGAATAATTTTAACTTTAGTTTGTGAAGCGACATATTTTGCAAGATAGACATCAGGTAAAAATATAACTTCTTTTACTCCCAAAGATTCGACAACTTTTACACCATTAGCTGAAGTGCAGCAGACATCTGTTTCAGCTTTAACCTCAGCAGACGTGTTTACATAAGTAACTACTGGAACGCCTGGATATTGTTTTTTTAATTTTCTAACATCTTCTGCAGTAATCGACTCTGCAAGGGAGCAACCCGCTTTCATATCTGGAATAAGAACTTTTTTATTTGGAGACATTATTTTTGCGGTTTCAGCCATAAAGTGTACGCCCGCCATAATAATAATATCTGCTTTAGTTTTCCCAGCCTCAATTGCTAGGGTTAAAGAGTCACCAATAATATCAGCGACTCCATGATAAATTTCTGGTGTTTGATAGTTGTGTGCTAAAATAACGGCATTATTTTTTTTTTTAAGTTCATTAATTTTATAAATATAGGGAGCGTGTAGAGGCCATTCTAACGCTGGTACAACAGATTTTATTTTTTGATAAATACCCGCAGTATTTTTTTCAATTTCTTTTGTAAATTCTAACTGAGAACTCATAGATTTTTATAATTCATAAATGATAATTGACTAAGTTATTATAGTAAAATTAATATTTAAATTAGTTAAAACAGCGCTATTTACTTATATAACCATCCAGTTTGGGATATTAATTTTTATACAAGCCGTTTCTGTTTTTAATTCTTTACCTATAATTAAATTTTTATTCTCCTTATTAATTTTGATTAATGCAAAAGGAAATAAATCGTCTATCAAAACTTTTCCAACTTCTTCATTGTCTAAAGTAATTTTTTGACCTTCTACAACCTTTCCATTTACAGTTTGTAATGCAAATAATCTTTTATTGACCTTATTTTTTAAATGCATTCGAGCAGTATTTTCCTGACCAATGTAGCATCCTTTTTTTTGATCTATTCCATTAAGTTCTAGAAAGTTAGCCTCAAGTGAAAATAATTGATTTTGCAATTTTTGAATATCTTTACACGGAACTCCCAAATCAAATAGTTTCTTCTCTAACAAATATTTTTCATTAGATTGCTCAATATTTAAATCGTTCAAAAATTCTTTAATTTTAGATTGTTCTATAATTGCTCTCGCTAAAGTATTTTTTATTCTTGGGTCTTCAAAAATTAGATAATTTTTATAATTAATTAGATTTAATTTATTCACATTTAAGCTTTTGAATTTTGCAAAAGGTATATCAATACTCACTAAATCATTTTCAATTTTAATTTCTATTTTAGATCTTAATTTATAATTATAGAGTTTATTGAATAATTCTTTTATAAGTTCGCTATTACATTCAATTAAAAAAATATTTTTTGTTTTTAAAATAATAAATTCAAATAAAAATTTTCCTTGTGGAGTTAATAATGAAGCAAATATACTATTATTATCTGTTACTTTTTTAATATCATTAGAAATAATATTTTGAATAAAATCGATGCTATCTTCACCTTTAACACTAATAAAACCTTTTAAAGTTATATAAGCTTTATTTGTTTCCATTATTGTACGTTTATCTACTTTGGTGTATTAAATTTTAGATGTCCAATATATATGATTTAATTATAAAAAACGGCAACTGTTTTATAAATAACAATCTTACACAAACTGATATTGGAATTAAAGATAATCAAATTATTAGAATAGGCTTAATCAATGAAGGCGCAGATAAAGTTCTTGATGCGAAAGGCCTTACAATTATTCCAGGCGCGATAGATACTCAGGTTCACTTTAGAGAACCAGGCAATCCAGACAAAGAAGATTTAGAGAGTGGTAGCAGGGCTGCAATTTTAGGAGGAATTACATCTGTCTTTGAAATGCCTAATACTAACCCAGCCACTGATAATTTTGAAAGATTTCAAGATAAATTAGATCGAGCAAAAAATAGAATGTATTGTAATTACGCATTTTATTTTGGAGCAACAGAGAATAACTTTGAGTTTATAAAACAAACTACAAACCTAGTAGGATGTTGCGGAATTAAAATGTTTATAGGTTCATCAACTGGAACTTTGCTTGTAAAAAAAGACGAAGCTATTGAAGAAGTTATTAAAATAAGTCCAAGAGTTGTTTCGATCCATTCTGAAGATGATGATTTGTTACAAAAGAAAAAAGTTTTAATCGAAAAAGGGAATGTAAAGACCCATCCTATGTGGAGAGATTCAGAAGTTGCATTAACTTCTACTAAAAAAGTAGTTAGTTTTGCTAATAAACATAAGAAAAGAATACATGTTTTACATGTGTCTTCTAAAGAAGAGGCGGATTTTTTAGCAAATAATAAAAAATATGTAACTGTTGAAACAACTCCGCAGTTCCTAACTTTATTTGCTCCTGATTGTTATGAGGAGCTTGGAACTTTGGCACAAATGAATCCTCCAATAAGAACAAAGGATCATCAAGATGTTTTATGGAAGCGTTTGCTAGATGGAACTGTTGACGTTCTCGGATCGGACCATGCTCCACATACATTAAAAGAAAAACAAAAACCATATCCTGAAAGCCCCTCTGGTTTGACAGGTGTTCAGACTATGCTTCCTATTATGTTAGATCATGTAAATAATAAAAAACTTACATTTCAAAGACTAGTCGAATTATTAAGCATTAATCCTTGTAAAATTTTCAATATAAAAAAAAGAGGAGAGATCAAAGAAGGATATTATGCGGATCTCACTGTTATTGATATGAAATTGAATTTTAAAATTACCAATGATTGGATTGCAAGCAGATGTGGATGGACGCCATTTAATAATAAAACCGTAAAAGGTTTTCCGGTTGGAACTATTGTTAATGGCAAGATTGCTTCTTGGGATCAAAAGATTATTGATACTAAATTTGGTAAACCTTTAGAATTCTAACTTTTAATTATTCCAGCTTCAATCAAAGATGATTTAATCTCATCTAAAATAAGCGGATCATCAATAGTTGCTGGCATTTTATAAGGAACTTGATCAGCGATTTTACCAACCGTTCCCCTTAAAATCTTTCCAGATCTTGTTTTTGGAAGTCTTTTTACAACAACTACATTTTTAAAAGCAGCTACAGGTCCAATTTTATCTCTAATCATTTGAATGCATTCTTTTGAAATATCTTCAGGCTTTTTTGTTACTCCAGATTTTAAAACAATTAAACCAAGAGGTATTTGACCCTTTAAATTATCAGCAATCCCAAGCACCGCACATTCTGCAACACTAGTATTTTCAGATAATATTTCTTCCATTGAACCAGTTGAAAGCCTATGTCCTGCAACGTTAATAATGTCGTCAGTTCTAGACATTATCCACACATATCCATTCCCATCAATGTGTCCCGCATCATAAGTTTTGTAGTAACCCTTATAAGGATCCATATAGTTTTCTTTATATCTTTTGTCTGCTTTCCATAATGTTGGAAAAGTTCCTGGAGGAAGAGGCAACTTTACTACCACATCACCCATTTCAGATGGTTTAGCTTGTGTACCGTCAGGTTTTAAAATTTGAATATTATAACCAGGAACTGCTTTGCCGGCAGAACCATATTTTGTTTCAAATAAACCAAAACCTGCACAATTTGCACTTATTGCCCATCCCGTTTCGGTTTGCCACCAATGATCTATTACTGGTTTTTTTAATAAGTTTTCAGCCCATTTAATTGTATCTGGGTCAGCTCTCTCTCCTGCTAAAAATAATATTTCAAACTTAGATAAATCATATCTTTTAAAAAATTTTCCTTCGGGATCTTCTTTCTTTATAGCTCTAAAAGCAGTAGGCGCAGTAAATAACGATTTAACTTTATGTTCTGATATTACTCTCCAAAAAGAACCAGCATCAGGAGTTCCGACAGGCTTTCCTTCATACAATATTGTTGTGCATCCATGAAACAATGGCCCATAAACAATATAAGAGTGACCGACAACCCAACCTATATCACTTGCTGACCACCAAATATCACCAGGGTTAATATTGTAAATATTTTTCATTGTCCATTTTAAGGCAACGACATGACCACCAATATCTCTTACAATACCTTTTGGCGCTCCTGTTGTTCCAGAAGTATAAAGTATATAAGCAGGATCGTTAGCATCCATATGCTCACAATCAATTTCTTTTGCATTTTTTACAAAATCTTGCCAAGCAATATCGTTAACTCCTAATTCAACAGAATTATTTTCTCTTTGAAATATTACGCACTTTTTTGGTTTAATAGTTGCAAGTCTTATAGCTTCATCTAAAAGCGGTTTATACTGCACTGTTCTTCCAGGTTCAAAACCACAGGAAGCAGAAATAATTAATTTTGCTTCACAGTCATTTATTCTTGCAGCAAGTTCATTTGCCGCAAATCCTCCAAACACAACTGAATGAACGGCACCTATTCTGGCGCAGGCAAGCATAGCAAAAACTGCCTCAGGGATCATAGGCATATAAATAATTATACGATCACCTTTTTTTATTCCAAAATCCTTTAGTGCTCCTGCAAAAGTAGAGACTATTTTTTTTACTTCAGAGTAACTAAATAATTTTTTTTTTGAAGTAACAGGGCTATCATAAATGATAGCTGTGCGAGATCCATTTCCTTCTTCAACGTGTCTATCAACCGCATTAAAACATGTGTTAATTTTTCCTTCGGGAAACCAACGATAAAAAGGAGGGTTAGAACTATCTAAAACTTTTTTATAAGGTGAAAACCACTTAACATCTTTTGCAGCCTCATCCCAAAATTTTTCAGGATCCGTAATCGATGCTTTATATAAATTATCGTATTTATTGCTCAATTTTTCCCCAACTATTATTAAGTTAATTTAATAGTAAACCAAATGATATGTAGTTTCAAAGCTAAGAATTTAGTTATTAAAGTCTTACTCTTTAGATTTTTGATATTTTAATATTTTCCGCAATGTAATGTAAGATTATATGAGGAAGTGTTAACGAAGCTAAGCCAATAAAAATAATTTTCTCAATCGCGTTTTCAAGAATGTCGAATTTTATTAAAAAAAACAAACTAATAAATAAAATAAAAAAAGTTATTAAAGTCAAAAATAATGATTGTTTAATAAATATTTGAAAGCCTTTAAATAAATTTGGATTGAGTTCATTAGAAATTAGAAGAATATTTTTAAGAGAATGCATGAAACAAAAATATAAAGTAAATGCAACAATCGGTGTAAATATATAAAATATAATAATTATTAAAAAAATTTCAAAAATAATTGAAGAAAAATCATCTCTATTTAATTTTTTTTTTAAATAAAAATATAAGTAAAATATTGACTGCATTAGTAAATTTAGTATTAAAATAAATTTTATATAATTATTAGATAACAGCACGTAATCTTTTGAAAAAAGAATTGTATTAAAAATTAAGTTAGTTTGTTCAAAATTAAAAAATAAGGGCAAAAGTATAATTAATGAACCTTTTAAGAAAAAAATAAATAAATTGATCTTGTATTTTTTATCTAAATAAATCTCCAAATCTTCTTTCCCAAAATGCAAAGAAGACACAGTTAAAAAAATTATTAGTGAGATTAATGGATTTAAATACCAAATTACAAAAACTAAAATAGCTAATGTGATGTAAGTAAAATAAAAAATAAATTTCCAATTTTTATATTTATTTAAAAATAATATTTCACCAGCTTTTCCATCGTATGCTCCGTGAGAGACTCCAACTGTTGCAATTAATAGAAAACAAAATATATATATATATGCAGATGGCACATCTAAAAAAAAATTAATTACAGCTAAAATACAAATTAAGAATAAAAAAAAAAAATTAATGTTATTAAAATATTTTTTTAAATTATAATTCATTTATTAAAAATTTAATAATTTTTTAAAAAAAATTAATTTAGGCATACTTAAAATTATTTTTATATCTTGAATAAAACTACTATTATTAGATAAAAAATTTACAATATCTTTTGCATTATTCTTTTTAAAAAGTCTAAAAAAAATTTTGTGCATATTTCCTTTTTCCTCAAGTAAAACTTTAATAAATATCTTGTCCAAAAAATTATATTTTGATTGTATTTGAGTATTACTAATCATTTGATTTTTAATTAACTTTTGTACTAATTCTTTTGTAAATTTTTGAATATTTAGGAATGTGTAACCAGTACTTTTTCTTGTAAGATTTGCTGCGGCTCCAATTTTTATTACTTTTTTATAGCCAGTCTTTTGTTGAAAGTGAAACATTGGGATGGATCCCATTTCATTGTAGCCAAAAGTATATTCTTTTTTATAATTTAAATTCTTTTGAATATATTCATTAATCTCAGATATATATTGATCTTTTGTATAGTTTTGTTGATCTGAAATCCAAGTTGTTTCAATAAATATTTTGTTGTCACTTAGAGGTAGAGTGTAAAAAAAATGCGTCCAGCTACCTTGGTCACAATTAAAGTCCATAAGAGTTGGGTGTTTATTTAAATTTATATTTTCTTTAAAATTTACTTCACAACCATAGAAGTGTTGGTAGATCTTAGCGTCATTACCTTCGTTAATTTTTAATGAACTGTCAAAAACTAAATTTGTCTTAAATAGCTCATTTTTACTTTTGATTATTATTTGATCATTTTCTTCGCTAATATCATCGACACTATGGTCTAAAAATAATTTAATATTTTTATTATCACTTATGCTTTTTAATATTTTATTATAAAATTTTTCACTATCCACGGATTGATAAGTAAATTCTCTGCAGTCTAAAATTATTTCCTCATTACTTTTAACTACTACCTTATCCCATCTATTTAATAGACAGTCAGAAAATGAATGTTCAAAAACATTCCAATATGACCAAATTTTATCTTTGCTAAATTGCTTTCTTTTGTCAAAAATTGCACAAGTTTTATTTTTAAAAATATTGCTTTTATTCATTTCGTATAAAAGAGAAAGGCCAGAACAACCCGCTCCTATAATTATAAAATCGTAGTTATTCATTAAGAATTATTAATTTAATATTTAAAATTAAAGATAAAGAATGTTTTTAAAGTAATAAATAATTTTTCAAAAAAACCAACATATATTCTAGAATTAAAATATTTATTTAAATTGCTATTAATGATTTTTACTCCAATTCTTTGGTATAATGAACTTGCAAGAAATATTGGAAATCTAATTGCCCATGGTAAATATTTAATTCCATCATTTCCACTTTTGTAAAATTTTTCAGACATATTAATAACTTTAGTAATAGCTGCAAATAATTTACTTCGATCAAAATTTTCATTAACTATGTCTTTCACCTTAATATTTTGTCTAAAAAAGTTTTGAGGTAAATAAATTCTTCCTAATTTTGCATCTGTAACCACATCTCTTGCAATATTAGTTAATTGCATGGCTATTCCAAGGTCTATTGCATGCTTAATTGCTTTAGGATGAGTTGTACTAAATATATGAGCCATCATTGCTCCCACAGTGCCAGCCACATAATATGAATATTTAATTATTTCTTTTTTGGATTGAATTTTTACAGTTTTTGTATCTAATTTTATTCCGTAAAATAAGTCATTAATCAATTTATTTGGAATATTATATTTAATTTGAATTTTTTTAAATTGATTAATAATTGTATTTTTAGATTTTATATTTGAATACTCTTTTATAAATTTATCAATTTTACTTTTTGAATTCTTATTATTATCAACAAGATCATCTGCAATTCTGCAAAATGCATAAAGAATCGAACAGTCCGCAAATATATTTTTTTTTAAAAATTTACCTGCCCAATAAAATGATTTTCCATAATGTTTTATATAAAATTCTAATTTCATAGAATCTTAGGAACAATTCTATCTAAAATTTTAGCAGAGGATAAAACACCTGGAATACCAGCACCCGGATGTGTTCCTGCGCCAACAAAGAATAAGCCTTCATATATTTCAGACCTGTTGTGAAATCTAAAGTAAGCAGACTGTGAGAATAGTGGTTGTATTGAAAATCCTGATCCGTGAAGTGTTCTAAGTTCTTTCTCAAAGTAGTCAGGCGTGACGTAAAAATCATTTTCTATATATTCTTCAATATTAGGCAATAAAGTTGAGCTTAATTTTTTTTTTATTATTTTTTTAAATCTCTCTGCTTCTTCATTCCATTTTATTTTAGATAAGTTATTTGGAACTGGCACCAATACATAAAAACAATCTTTATCTTTTGGAGCCATAGTAGGATCTGTTGCTGTTGGTCTATGTAGATAATAACTTATATCGTCAGTTAATACTTTTTCTTCAAAAATTTTATTTAATAAATCTTTATACGAATCTCCAAAATAAATTGTGTGATGCTCAACATCATTATATTTCTTTTTGGATCCAAAATAGTAAACAAATAATCCCATTGAATAATTCATTCTTTTTGTTTTTTTTTCAAATAAAAATGTATTTTGTTTTTCATCTAATAAATATTTATAAACAAATGGAGGATCTGCATTACAAACAACGATTTCTGCATTAATTGTTTTATTGCTTTTAGTTATAACTCCAGAAATCTTTTTTTTGTCTGTTATTATTTTGATTACCTCATCATTTTTAATAATTTTAACTCCAATTTCGTTCATTAGTTTTTCTAGTCCAGTAATAATTTTTCCTGTGCCACCCAAAGCATAATGAACTCCCCATTTTTTTTCTAAAAATATAATTAATGCATAAATTGAAGTTGTTGAAAACGGGTTTCCACCAACTAAAAGAGGATGGACACTAAAAATTTTTCTTAACTTTTCGTTTTTTAAAAATTTAGATACAAATTTATAGACAGAAAGATAACTCTTAAGCATTAACAAAGCAGGTATTTGTTTTAACATGAAAAAAAAATTAGAGAATGGTTTGTCTGCTAACTCTAAATAGCCTTTATTAAATATTTTCTCTGAAAATTTTAGCAATTTCTCAAATCCAATAATATCTTTAGAATCAATTTTTGATATTTCTGATAAATTTGTTTTATGATTATCAGTGTAATTAAATTTGGATAAATCACTGAATATAAATTGGTACCAAGTTTTCAATGGTACAATTTTTACATAATCATTAATATTTTTTTTAAAAAGTAAAAATAGTTCTTCAATAAGATATGGGGCCGTTATTACGGTAGGACCAGCGTCAAATGTATATCCATTTTTATAGAATGTTCTTGCTCTTCCCCCTAAATCAGAATTTTTTTCGATCAAAGTGACATCATAATTCATGGCTCTCAATCTAATTGCTGACGCAATTCCCCCAAAACCGGAACCTATAATTATTGCCTTTTTGTTCATTGACTTAATTATTCATTAATATTTCTATTTTAACGCTAATTATAACTGTAAAAACGTTTGAAAATCATTGATTTAATTAAATTTAATTTTCTTTTAAAAAATACCAAATTACTTTAGTTTTAGCCCCACTTAAATAAACAAACAGGGGATTTAATGAAAACAACTCTTCTACAATCTAGTGATATTACTGGAATTACATTCTGGTTAATATCAATGGCCTTGTTAGCTAGTACGTTTTTCTTTTTCATAGAAAGAAATTCAGTAAAAGCTTCTTGGAGAACGTCAATGACTTTATCAGGTCTAGTTACAGGTATTGCATTTGTGCATTACATGTACATGAGAGAAGTCTGGGTAAGCACAGGTACATCACCAACAGTATTTAGATATATTGATTGGTTATTAACAGTTCCTTTATTAATGATTGAATTTTACTTTATTCTTTCAGCTGTAAAAAAAGTCTCTTCAGGAATTTTTTGGAGATTATTTTTAGGAACATTAGTTATGTTAGTAGGCGGATATCTTGGCGAAGCTGGATATATGAATATTAACGCTGGTTTCATTATTGGTATGGCCGGATGGATTTTCATTTTATATGAAATTTTCTCTGGTGAAGCTGGTAGAGAAGCAGCAAGACTATCAGGTGCCGCAAAAAATTGTTTTGAATTCTGCAAATGGATTGTAACAATCGGTTGGTCTGTATACCCATTAGGATATCTTTTTGGATATATGACAGGTTCTGCAAATGAGGTTACTTTAAACCTTGTTTACAACTTGGCAGACTTTATTAATAAAATATTATTTGGTTTAGTTATTTACAAAACTGCAGCAAGCTTAACGCCTGCTGGAAGTAAGTAATAATAATTAACTAATTTTTAAAAAGGCCCTCAAGATTTTCTTGGGGGCCTTTTTTATTTAGGATAATAAAATTCTTATTTAAAAGCAAATTGCTATCTTTATAAGTAATCCCATTTTTAAAATCTTTTTTTAGGAAATAAGCACCATCAAGATCTAAAAAATTACAATACTTTGCAAGTGATAGGGCAGGAATAATTGATAACGACGAACTGACCATACATCCTAATAAAATTTTTTTATTTTTTCCTTTTAAAAATTTAATAATTTTAAGACTTTTACTTAAGCCACCAAATTTATCTAATTTTAGGTTTATTACCTGGTAATACTTTAAAATTTTATTTTTATTTTTAATATGAAAAGACTCATCGGCGCAAAATAATATTTTTGTTTTAATATTTGCAAGTTTATAGTCTAACCCATATTTAAATGGTTGTTCTATGATAATTACATTTAATTTTTCTAAATCTTTAATAATTTTTTTTAATAGTGTAAAATTCAACCCTTCGTTAGCATCAATTATTATCTTTGATTTAGGACATTTTTTATTTATAAATTTAATCGTCTTTAAAATGTTATTTTTATTAACTTTTACTTTAATAAAATTAACATTTTTAAATTTATGAATTATTTTCTCAAGCTTTTCTTGGCCAAATATAGGAATGGTAATTGAAGTTTGGTATTTTTTAATTAAATAATTTTTTTCATTTTTTTTAATGTTAAGGTGTTTAAAAGCTAATTCTAGAGCTGTTCTTAAGGATAAATATTTAATTTCTTGAAGTCTATTTTGTCTAATTAGTCTTGTGATCTCATATTCATTGTTTTTTAAATATAAAAATATTTTTTCTTGAGTTTCTCCATATCTTTTGTAAGGAACGCATTCTGCAAAACCGCTTCTATCGTTTTCTCTAAGCTTTATTATTATCGTTTTTATGAATTTTTTGTTTTCTCTTGATATTCTAAAAGAATCTTTTAAAAAAAATTTTTTTTTAACAAATTGTAATTTTAAAAACATAAATTCACTGTTATATGATCTAAGGTTTTTAATTTAATGCCAAAAATTACTTATATAGAACATAACGGAAAAGAACATCAAATAGAAATGCCAGTTGGTTATTCAATAATGGAAGGGGCCATAAAACATTCTGTTCCAGGTATTGATGCTGATTGTGGTGGTTCTTGCGCTTGTGCAACTTGTCATGTTTATGTTGATGAAAATTTTTTAAATAAAATTCCAAAGGCCCAAGAGTCAGAGCAAGATATGATTGATTTTGTTCAAGACGCAGACAAGTCGAGTAGACTAAGTTGCCAGATTATTATTACAAATGATCTTGATGGTATAGTAGTCAGAATGCCAAAAAAACAAAGTTAATATGACAATTAAAACCGACGCTGTAATCATTGGAGCAGGACCTGTTGGATTGTTTTCTGTTTTTGAACTTGGTATTTTAGGTCTTAACGCTCATGTTATTGATAATTTAGATAAAATAGGGGGACAATGTATTGAGCTTTATCCTGACAAACCCATTTATGATATTCCAGGAGTTCCAGATTGCACAGGAGAAGATCTAATAAAAAATTTATCTGTACAAATAAAACCCTTTAAACCAGAGTTTCATCTTAACCAAAGAGTTAATGAATTAAAAAAAAATAATAAATTATGGCAGGTTATTACCAGCGATAATAAAATTTTTGAAACACCTAATATTATTATAGCTGGTGGAGTTGGGTCTTTCGAGCCTAGGAAAGTAGATATTAAAAATGCTGAAAAATTTGAAGGAAAAGGTTTTTACTATTCCGTTAAAGACAAATCTAAATTTAAAGATCAAATAGTTGCTGTATTTGGAGGAGGAGATTCAGCTCTAGATTGGACTTTAGAGTTATCAAATATCGCAAAAAAAGTTTATTTAGTTCATAGAAGAGATGACTTTAAGGGAGCGCCACATACATTAAATAAGATTAAAGAAATTGCTAAATCAGGAAAAGTTGAAATTAAAACTTTTTATCAACTCAAAGGAATTAATGGAGATACAAAATTAGAAAATATTGAAATACAAAAAAATAATGAAGCAATGGAAATTTTAAAAATAGACTCAGTAATTGCTTTTTTTGGACTTAAGATGGAACTTGGTCCAATTGCAAATTGGGGATTAAACTTAGAAGAGAAATCTATTTTAGTTAATACAAAAAATTTTCAAACCAATGAGGATGGTATCTTTGCTATTGGAGATATTTGTACTTACCCTGGAAAGCTTAAGTTAATTCTATCTGGATTTCATGAGGGGGCTTTAGCAGCCAGGGAATGCTTTGCTAGAGCAAGACCAAATGAGAATTTTGTTTTTCAATATACAACGTCATCTACTCAAATACATAAACGCTTAGGAATTAAATAGTTTTTGTTTAAGAAGAGTTTTTTTCGTAAAGAAAAAAAAGAGTGAAGATAATTAATGCATTAGCTGCAGCCACTGGCAACAAAAGTAATAAAAAAGTGTTTTTAAAAAAATAAAATATTAAAGTTGAATATATTAAGAATAATATAGACAATCTAATAGTAACCTCTTTTCTAAAGGTTGAGATGATCAGCAGAGAGTGTCTAATAAGTTTTAAAAAACTCATTTTAGTAGGACCATGATATCTAACTCCTCTTATTGAGGGTATATCTGTTTTGTTTTTTATAAATTTAGCAACAGTTCCAGAAAAACTTATAAAAAGATTTTTATTAGAAACTATTAAATTTAAATCTTGCTTAGGAATGCACATAAAATTTCCAAATTTTATTGAATAACCAGTAAGAGCTAGAGTTAGAATTTTATGCAAATGATAAGATAATTTAAAAAATGTACTTTCAGAACGTTTAATACGATTTGCAGTAATAGTTGCAGAAGGAATTTCAATAGATTTTAATATTAATTCTTTTACTTCTTCTGGTCTATCTTCACCATCTCCATCCATAACAATTAGATAATCAAAATCGTTTTTTTTACTTAAATAATTAATTCCATTGGCAATACTTTTACCATGACCAACATTTTTTGAATTTTTAATTATTTCTATGTCCGTAAATGAATGAAACTCTATTTTTTTATCCAATAATTCCGTCGAACAATCATCAATTATTAAAATCTTTAAATGACCAAGATTATCAATTTTTAAATCATGTAAGTTGCTTAGAAGGTTAAAAAGAGATGCCCAATCATTAAAAACTGGAATTAAAATTTTATAAGTTTTCATTTATTTAGAAAATAAAACATACATCATGATTGTCTATTTTTTTATATACAATATTTTTAACATTTATATTTTTTCGATTACATAAACTTGGACCAATATCCTTCGCGACAATAACTGCTGGCTTTTTATAAAAATTATTATTCTCTTCCAAAAAGACTTTTGGTCTATTACTTAAGTGGTAAGATAAATTTCCAGCATACCATTCTGAAAACCCAACATTAGATATTTCGTCTTTAGAAATAGTTTTCCATTCTTTTTCAATTTGTAATGCTATTTTTTTTCCTTCATAACCGGTTCTTGAGTCATTATATATTGATCTTAAGGAATATAATGTTGGCGATATGATTAAGAATATTATTAATAAAATATTAAAACTTTTTAATTTTTTTAAATTAATACTATCTTGATATAAAAATATAAAAAAAACTCCAATCAAAGAATAAAATGGAATCATCCACATTGTTCTTATTCTAGAGCCCGTAACCATTGAGGTTATTAAAATTAAAAAGAAAGGAAGTAAAAAAGAAAATAATAAAAAAATAAATTTTTGACTATCAAAAGGTAGTTTAATTTTTATTTTTTTTATTAGTAAATAAATTAATAAAAGAAATGGCAATAAGATTGAAATTTGATTTATTAAGAATTTAAAAGGATTTAACAAATGATTGTAAATATTAAATTCATTTAACCCTCCACGTTTAAGAGCGTAATAAATAGTAGTAAAATCATTTTGGAGTAACCACTGAAAATGAGGACCTGTAATTAAGAAAAAAATTAGTACCGTATATAAAAAATTAAAATTAATTTTTTTTCTAATAAAAAAAATATAAATTAAATAAAAAAATAGAGATATTAATAAATATACAAAGATATACTTTGTTAAAAAACCAAGAGCAGAAAAAGTGCCTAAGAAAATCCAGTCTGCAATTTTATTATTTTTTATAGATTTAAGAAAAAAATATATCGTCCCAATCCACAAGGGTATTTGACAAATATTTACGTTAAATTGAGGCGTCTCAAATGTGTAAAAAGCAATACCTTCTATTGTTAGAACAGATAAAAGAATTTGAGACTTTTTTTTTAAAAAAAATGAAGACAGTTTCCATAAAAATACAAAAGAAATGACAATAAATATTTGGCTTAATAAATAATAAACCCAATCTTTGTTCCCAAAAATTTTAAAAAGCAAACCTGGAATCCATGCGCTTAAAGGCGGATGTTTATTGTAACCTAAGTCAAAATCTTGTCCCCATGCCAACGCTTCAATTACATCTAAAGGTAAATTTTTATTAGAAAAATACGGTACGAGGGTCCAAATAATTAAATGATAAAGACATAATAGATAAAAAATTTTTTTTTCTTTACCAGGTTGTATCATTAGTGATGATTTAATTGATTCAATGCAACTTGACACTATAAAAAAGGCACTTATATTCCCCCATCCTAATGGCTACAAAGTTACCAAAAAA
This sequence comes from alpha proteobacterium SCGC AAA028-C07, assembly GCA_000419465.1. Lineage (GTDB taxonomy): Bacteria > Pseudomonadota > Alphaproteobacteria > Pelagibacterales > Pelagibacteraceae > Fontibacterium. Next base: position 148,677 of record ATTB01000001.1, read on the forward strand.
TTACACACCTAGCGCTAAAGAAAAATACATGTGCGCAAAACACAAAGAGTATTTCAGAAGAGTTTTGGAAGAATGGAAGAAAGAATTAGCTCTTCAAAATGATAAAATACTTTTTAATGAATTGGATGATAACGATACTTCCGCTGATGTTGTTGACCAAGCAACTTCGCAAACAGGTAAAGCTATCGAGATGAGAACAGTAAATCGAAATAAAAAACTTATTTCTAAAATAGATAAAGCTGTTAAAAAAATTAAAGAGGATACTTATGGTTACTGTGAAGAGACAGGTGAAGAAATAGGTTTAAAGAGATTAATAGCAAGACCGATCGCAACTTTGACTGTCGAAGCTCAAGAACGACACGAGAGAGAAGAAAAAATATTCGCGGACAGTTAAGAAACTAGAGGAATCTTTTCTCCTAAATTTTCAGGATCATAACCTTTTATAACGGCAGGCCTTTTAGAAATTTCTTCGTACCATCTTGATAAATTCTTATATTTTTTAATTCCAATCTCATGCCATTCATGACGACATAACCATGGGAAAGTTGCTATATCAGCAATTGTATATTCGTCACATGCTAAATATTTATTTTTGCTAAGCTGCACATCTAAATATTCATAAATTTTCTTTGCAAGTTCTAAAAATCTATTTTCAGCATACTCGCTTTTACCTTTGTTAAATTTATAAAAATAATGAAGTTGACCCAACATAGGGCCAACAAAACTTATTTGAACCATTAACCATTCATTAATATTTTTCTCATATTTTTGAGGGTAAAATTTAAAATTATTTTTTTTAGCTAGAAAAATTAATATAGCACCAGATTCAAAAACAGTTTCTTGATCGTCAATTATAACTGGAATTTTATTTAAAGGACTTATTTTTAAAAATTTTTCTGCGAATTGTTCGTTTTTAGTAATATCAATTCTAGTTAATTTATATTTTAACTCTAGTTCCTCTAATAGAATAGAAATTTTTCTACCATTAGGTGTTGGGTAATAAAACAACTCAATCATATAAGCTATTTGTTTTATTTAAATAGTTTATATAAGTACATATGAAAAAAATTTTCTATTTTTATAGTGTTGCATCTCCATTTGCTTATCTTGGAAACAAAAGATTAATAGAAATTTCAAAGAAATATTCAGCGGAAATTATTGAAAAACCAATTGATTTAGTTGGAAAAGTTTTTGTCGCAACAGGAGGAGTTCCTGTGCCACAGAGACATATTTCAAGACAAAACTATAGACTATTAGAGTTAAAAAGATGGGGAGAGTTTTTGAATATAAAAATTAATCAAAAACCAAAATTTTTTCCACCCAAAGATCCTCACACGCCAGCACTGTTCTGTTTAGCAAGTATTGATATGGGAATTAAAATGGAATTTGGTTTTAAAGTTTTAGAACAATTGTGGGCACAAGAAAATGACATTTCGAATTTAGAAACACTAAAATTAATAGCAAATGAGTTAAAAATTAATTTTGAAGATTTAAATAAATTGGCAATGTCAGATAAAATTAAAAAAATTTACGAAGCTAACACCCAAGAAGCTATCGTTATGAACATCTTTGGAGTTCCAACCTATATTTATAATAATGAAATGTTCTGGGGTCAGGATAGACTAGAGTTATTAGAGCATTCTTTAAAAAAAAATTAAAATTCTTTTTTGATGAAAGAAAGTTTAATTAATAAACTTAATATATTAAAAAACTCTTTTTCTATTAAAGAAAATTTAAATAAAAATTTTAAAAATATTTACTTAAAGATTGCAGAATTAATTTTCCTAAAAAAAACTTCTTTAAGAAAACCTTTAATTATTGGTTTAGCTGGAGGACAAGGTTCAGGAAAAACAACTTTTGCTCAGTTTTTAAAATTAATTTTAGAGAATAGATATAATTTAAAAACAATTTCAGTTTCCATTGATGATATTTACAAAACTAAGAAGGAAAGAATAAAAATATCAAAAAAAATAAATAAGCTATTTCTTATAAGAGGAGTTCCGGGAACTCATGACGTTAATTTTTTAACTAAGTTTTTTACTGCATTAAAAAACAATTCTCTTAATAAATATTTTTTAATCCCAAAATTTGATAAATCCATAGATGATAGATTACCAAAAAATAAATGGCATTATGTAGATAAAAAAATAGATATATTTATATTAGAAGGATGGTGTGTAGGAGCTAGAGCTGAAGAGAATAATCGCAATTTAAAAAAACCTATTAACAAATTAGAGGCCTTAGAAGATAAAAATTTCAAATGGAGATTTAAGGTTAATCATCAATTAAAGAATGATTATAAGGAATTATTTTCATTTATTGATTTAATGATTTATTTAAAAGTTCCTAATTTTAATAAAGTTTTAACCTGGAGAGGTCTACAAGAGAAAAAATTAGCTTATTTGAGAAAAAATATATCTAAAAATAAAAATAAAATAATGTCTGAGAGTGAAATTAAAAGATTTATAATGTTTTATGAGAGAATAACTAAAAAGATGCTCATAGATATGCCTAAATTTGCTGATATAATTGTACCCATTAGCTCAAATCATCAACCTAAAAAAATTATATTAAACTAGATGAGTTTTTTTAAAAAATTTTATTTTTTAATTTTTTTTATAAGCACGAGTGCTTATGCAGTTGAAAATATTAATAAATCTTTAATAGCTGCGTACTTAAATAATCCAAAACTTAACGCTGAAAGAGAGAGAACTAAAGCTGTCGATGAGAATTTGGTTCAGGCTTTTAGTGCGTTTAAACCAACAGTTACTATCTCTGCTTATAAAAGCGATACAGACAGTTCTAAAATAACAACTTCAACAGGTTCTTCTTCGCCTTCAACTAATGCACAGACAACCGCCAAATCAATTACTATTGAACAAAAAATATTTAATTTTGATGATATGTATAATTATCAAAAAGAAAAAAGTTCTGTTGAAATAGCCAGGTATACTTTAAAAAAAGTAGAACAAGATGTTATTCTCGAAGCAGTAGAAGCTTATACTGGAACACTTCTTGCTCAAAAGAAAGTTATTTTTAGTAAAGAAAATTTAGACTTGTCTGAAAAACAAGTTGAATTAGACAAAAGTAGATTAGAGCGAGGAATAATTACAATTTCTGACTTAGCGCAATCAGAAAGTTCGTTGGCTGCAGCACAATCTAACTTATTAAACGTTGAAAATGAACTGCTGATTACTAAAAAAAATTTTAAAAATGTTGTAGGTTATGATCCTGTAGATTTAGAAGAAATAACTAATTTAAATTTAACTTTACCAAAATCTTTAGAGGAAACTTCAGTATCTGCACAAAAAGAAAATCCTATTTTAAAGATTTCCGAATTCTCCCTTAAAAAAGCAGAAGACGAACATAAAATAGCTATAGCTGAACTTTCCCCAACGTTTAGTTTGTCATTAGATATAACTGATTATGATGGCTACAGTTCAAGTATAGACAAAACAAAACAATCAGTTGCAAAAGCGCAAGCTTCAATTCCTCTTTATCAAGGAGGAAAACAAACGTCGTTAATTATACAAAAGAGATCTTTGTTAGATAGCGCTGAACTAGATCTGCAAACTTCTAAAAATATTGTGGATAGAGATTCTTATTCTGCATGGTCCAATTTTAAACTTGCCATAAGTAATTTTGAATTAACAAAGTTAAGAGTAAAAGCATCCGAAATTGCTTACGAAGGTATTATTCAAGAGTATGAGGCTGGATCAAGATCAACATTGGATGTCATTACATCAAGATCTACATTGCTTGAATCAAGAGTAAATAATGCAATTTCTGATAAGGACAGAATTGTTTCTCAATTTAAACTTTTGTCTTCAGTAGGCAATCTTACTGCAAAAAATTTAGCTTTAGAGACAAAGCTTTACGATCCTAACAATTATCCAAATAAGAGTTGGATAAGACATATTTTTTAGTAAAAAATACATATATTTCAACTATTTATTAATATAATTGAATAAAAGAACAAAATGTGTACATTTGTTTTATTGAGTCGTTAGACAATAAAAATAAATTAAAAAGGAATAAAATGACTAAAAACACACTTAAAGTAGTAAACACAGAGAAGACAGAGGATAAAAAAGAAAAGCAAAAAGCATTAGACGCTGCAATAAGTCAGATAGATCAAAATTACGGAAAAGGCTCTGTAATGAGACTAGGGCAGTCCAGAGTTCTTGATATAGAATCTATATCAACTGGATCATTAGGATTAGATCTTGCACTTGGAATTGGTGGTCTTCCGAAAAGTAGAATTGTTGAAATTTACGGACCAGAATCATCTGGGAAAACTACTCTATCATTACAGGTTATTGCTGAAGCGCAAAAAAAAGGTGGAATTTGTGCATTCATTGATGCAGAGCACGCTCTTGATCCTGTTTATGCAAAAAAATTAGGCGTTAACACAACTGAATTATTGATTTCACAACCAGATACAGGCGAACAAGCACTTGAGATTGCAGACACTCTAGTTAGATCGGGATCTATTTCTGTTCTAGTTGTAGATTCTGTGGCCGCTTTAACACCTAGAGCAGAGCTAGAAGGAGAAATGGGAGATCATCATATGGGTTTACAAGCTCGATTAATGAGTCAGGCTCTAAGAAAGTTAACAGGTTCAGTTTCTAAGACAAACACTATGATTATTTTTATTAATCAAATAAGAATGAAAATAGGAGTTATGTTTGGCAGCCCAGAAACAACTGCTGGAGGAAACGCTCTTAAATTTTATTCGTCCGTAAGATTAGACATTAGAAGAATAGGAGCAATTAAAGACAAGGAAGAGATAATTGGCAACCAAACACGAGTTAAAGTTGTAAAAAATAAAGTTGCCCCTCCATTTAAAGTAGTTGAGTTTGATATTATGTACGGCGAAGGTATTAGCAAACTGGGAGAAGTTGTTGATTTAGCAGCAAAAGCAAACATTATAGAAAAAGCTGGAGCATGGTATTCCTATAAAGGCGAAAAAGTAGGACAAGGTAGAGAAAATGTTAAGCAATACCTAAAACTAAATCCAAAGATTGCAGCTGAGATTGAAATGGCAGTTAGAACAAATGCTAAACTAATTTCAGAAAAATTAAGCGATCATTCAGAGAATATTTCTGAAGAAAAAGAAGATATCAAAGAAGATAATTAAGCTTAGTAAACCTAAAGTTAAATATTCCCAATACATTAATTAAAGGCGCTTTTAAAAAGGCGCCTTTAGCATTCTAGACATATATATAAAAAGTTGTATCTATAAGTAGATGGGTACAAAAACACTTACAGAATGTAGAAGCACTTTTAAGAATTTTTTTGCAAAAAATTCTCACCAGATAGTAGATTCTAGTCCCCTAGTTCCACAAAACGATCCAACATTAATGTTTACTAACTCAGGAATGGTTCAGTTTAAAAATGTTTTTACAGGTTTGGAAAAACTTCCTTTTAAGAGAGCAACAACTTCTCAAAAATGCGTTAGAGCTGGCGGGAAGCATAACGATTTAGAAAATGTAGGTTACACTCCGCGACACCATACTTTTTTTGAGATGCTTGGAAATTTTTCATTTGGAGATTATTTTAAAGAATCTGCAATTAATTTTGCTTGGGAATTAATTACTAAAGACTACGGAATTTCTAAAGAGAAGCTAACAGTAACAGTTTTTCACGAAGATGATGAGGCATTTAATTTATGGAAAAAAATTGCAGGTTTGCAGGATAGTCGAATTATAAGAATTAAAACAAACGATAATTTTTGGTCCATGGGAGACACAGGCCCATGTGGTCCTTGTTCTGAAATTTTTTATGATCATGGAGAACAACTAAAAGGAGGGCCTCCTGGTTCTGTAGATCAAGATGGAAATAGATTTGTAGAAATTTGGAATCTTGTATTTATGCAATTTGAACAAATTTCAAAAGATAAAAGAGTTAATTTACCAAAACCTTCGGTGGATACAGGAATGGGGTTAGAAAGGATCGCTGCAGTATTGCAGGGTACTCATGATAATTATCAAATAGATTTATTTAAAAATATAATTAAGTCAGCAGAAAATTATATTAATATAAAAGTTTCAGACAAAAATATACCAAGCTACAGAGTTATTGCTGATCACTTAAGAGCAACAGCATTTTTAATAGCAGATGGAGTTCTACCTTCAAATGAAGGAAGAGGATATGTTCTAAGAAGAATTATGCGAAGAGCTATGCGTCATGCATTTACTTTGGGTTCAGATTTACCAGTTCTTTATAAAGTTCTTCCAACTCTTATCTCAGAAATGAGCTCTGAATATCCAGAACTGAAAAGAGCAGATTCTTTAATTTCTGAAAATTTAAAGTTAGAGGAAGAAAGATTTTCTATAATGCTTAAAAACGGAATGAAAATATTAAATACAGAAATTGTTAATATAAAAAATAATAAACTTTCAGGAGAATTAGCTTTTAAATTATATGACACATATGGATTTCCGTTAGATCTTACACAGGATTTTTTAAAAGATAAAAAGATATCCGTAGATGAAGATCAGTTTAATGTTTTAATGTTAGAAAGTAAAAAAATTGCTAGAGCTTCATGGAAAGGTTCTGGCTCAGATCAAACTTCAAAAATATGGTTTGAACTTAAGGAAAAGTGCGGTCCTACGGAATTTTTAGGATACAATTCCGAAGCTTCTCAAGGAGTTATTTTATCAATAGTTAATATTGATAAAGAAATTGATAGTTCAAATAAAAATTTAGATTTAGCTCTTATCTTAAATCAAACTATATTTTACGGAGAGTCTGGAGGTCAGATCGGAGATAAAGGTTATATTTCTAATAATAATTTTAAATTTGAAGTAACAGATACAAAAAAAATGTTTGGTGATCTTTATATCCACTATGGAAAACTTATTTCAGGTGAGATTAAAAAAGGCGACCAGGTAGATCTTAAGATAGATTCAGTTAAAAGACAGAATATTAGAGCCAATCATTCCGCAACACATTTACTTCATGAATCATTAAGAAGAATTCTTGGAAAGCATGTTTCTCAAAAAGGATCATACGTTGGCCCAGATAGATTAAGATTTGATTTTAGTCATAACAAACCAATAACAGATGAAGAAATGATCAAGATTAATGATTGTGTTAATAAAATTATTGAACAAAAATCTGATGTTCAAACTAGACTTATGACTCCAAAAGCTGCGGTTTCTGAAGGAGCGTTGGCATTATTTGGTGAAAAATACGGAGAAGAGGTAAGAGTTTTAACAATGGGCACTGATGGCAATAAAGCTTTTTCCATAGAATTGTGTGGTGGAACACATGTTAAAAATACACATGAAATTGGAAGATTTTCAGTTGTGAGCCAATCTCCTGTTGCAGCAGGGGTAAGAAGAGTTGAGGCTTTAAGAGATGCTCAATTAGCAGAGTACTTAAAAAATAGAGCAAATGAAAAAGATGAAATCAATCAAAGCAAAATAGCTCAAATCAATGAATTAGAAAAAAAAATAAAAGATTTAGGAGGCAATATTAATGAAATTAAAGAAGAAGATTTTTCAGCAAGAACTATAGTTTTAAAAAAAACTTTAGAGGATTTAGAAGTTAAAAATATATTATTAGATAAAAGCAAAAATATAATCAAAGATATTAACCACAATAAAATAAGCATTAGATTTCAAAGATTATTAGATTATCCAGTAAAAAGAATTCAGAATTTTGTTGAAGAACAAAAAAAACAATCAATTAAAAAAATTATTATTTTATATTCTGTAAATGATGGAAAAGTTACGGTTGCAGTTGGAGTAACTAATGATTTAATTAATGAATACGATGCCTCAAAATTAGCTAAAGAAATAGGAGTAATTTTAGGTGGAAAAGGTGGAGGCGGAAGAAAAGATTTTGCCCAAGCTAGCGGTGGTGCAAATAGTTCGAAAATCGAAAGTTCTTTTGAAGAAATTTTAAAAAAAATTAATTAATTTAATTCTTTTTTAAGATTAGAATTTATAGTTTCCAAAAATTCAGTTGTAGTTTGATATTTTGCATCTTTATTAATTAAAACAGCAAGATCTTTTGTCATATATCCTTTTTCTACGCTGGCAACACAAACTTTTTCTAAAGTATTAGAAAATTTTATTAATTCGTTATTACCATCTAACTTTCCTCTATGAGCCAGTCCTCTTGTCCACGCAAAAATAGAAGCTATAGGATTAGTAGATGTTTGTTTTCCTTTTTGGTGCTCTCTATAATGTCTAGTCACGGTTCCATGAGCAGCTTCAGCCTCAACAGTTTTTCCATCAGGAGTCATTAATACACTAGTCATTAAACCCAAGGATCCAAACCCTTGAGCAACAGTATCTGACTGAACATCGCCATCATAATTTTTACAAGCCCAAACATATTTTCCACTCCACTTCATGGCGCATGCAACCATGTCATCTATTAATCTGTGTTCATAGGTGATTCCGATTTCATTAAATTTTGATTTAAATTCTTTTTCATAAATTTCTTGGAAAAGATCTTTAAATCTCCCATCATAAGCTTTTAGGATTGTATTCTTTGTAGATAAATAAACTGGCCATTTTCTTAAAATTCCATAATTCATACATGCTCTTGCAAAATCTCTTATTGAATCATCTAAGTTATACATAGCAAGCGCAACACCTGGACTTGTAAAATTAAAAACTTCATGTTCAATTGTTTGTTTATTATCTTCTGATACCCATTGAATTTTAAGTTTACCCTTTCCTGGAACTTTAAAATCTGTCGCTTTGTATTGATCTCCAAAAGAATGTCTTCCAATCACTATAGGATCTGTCCAAGAAGGAACTAATTTTGGAATATTTTTACAAATAATAGGCTCTCTAAATATAGTCCCGCCTAATATATTTCTGATAGTCCCATTTGGAGACTTCCACATTTTTTTAAGATTAAATTCTTTTACTCTTTCTTCATCTGGAGTGATTGTTGCGCACTTAACTCCAACACCATATTTCTTAATTGCATTAGCAGAATCAATTGTTATCTGATCGTCAGTTTTATCTCTACTTTCCATGCCCAAATCAAAATATTTAAGGTCTATATCAAGATAAGGAAGTATTAGTTTTTGCTTAATAAAATCCCAAATAATCCTTGTCATTTCATCCCCATCAAGCTCAACAACGGAATTCTTTACTTTAATTTTTGACATAATTTTTTTTGATATTAATAAAAAATATTTTTATATAGTATGTTTTTAACTAATTAAATAATTATGTTAGATATTATTTTTCCACCAATTCATAGAGAAGGTTATAGAATGCTAGTAATAGCAGTAATAGTTACTATGCTATTAATTTTAATTAACAAACTTTTAGGCGTTATTGGTTTTATTTTAACAATTTGGGTTTATTATTTTTTTAGAGATCCAGAAAGATATCCTATTAACGACGATAGTTTTTTAGTTAGCCCAGCTGACGGAGTGATAAGTCTAATAGCAAATGTTAGGGGTCCAAAAGAACTTAATATGGAAAATAAAGAATATCAAAGAGTGAGTGTGTTTATGAATGTTTTTAATTGCCATGTTAACAGAGTTCCTGTTACCGGAAAAATAGATGAAATATTTTATAAACCAGGAAAATTTATTGACGCTTCTTTAGATAAGGCCAGTGAGGACAATGAAAGAAATTTAATTAAATATTCTAATAACTCAGGAAAAACTTTTGCAATTGTTCAGATAGCAGGTTTGGTAGCGCGAAGAATTGTTTGTGAAGTTAAACAAGGTCAAAATTTAAACCAGGGTGATAGAATTGGAATTATAAGATTTGGTAGCAGAGTTGATCTTTATTTTGACAATGATTACAAACTTTTAGCAAAACAAGGACAGACAGTAGTTGCTGGTGAAAGTTTACTAGCAAAAATTTAGTTAATATATTTTTTTAAAATGATCCACCCGAGATATGTAATTCCAAGTATTATAAGTATTTTAGGTTTATGTGTTGGTATTAGTTCAATTAAGTTTGCTCTTAATTCTCAATTTGATTATGCGGTAATAGCAATTACTATTGCGTCAATCATCGACACAATAGATGGAAGAATTGCAAGATTAATAAAAGGAACCTCAAAATTTGGTGCTGAATTAGATTCTTTAATTGATTTTATTAATTTTGGAGTAGCGCCAGCAATCACAGTTTATATATGGATTTTAAAGGACTTGGGGAACGCTGGTTGGTTATTAGTTTTATTTCACTCAGTTGCATGTTGTTTAAGGTTGGCAAGATTTAATTTAGGATCAAAAACAAATAATGAGAAATGGCGAGAAAATTTCTTTACAGGAGTTCCATCACCAGCAGGAGCGGGAATACTGTTATTGCCATTAATTTTATCGTTAAGTGATTTTTCGTCTAACTTTGACTATAAAAAATTAGCTATAATTTTTATAATAGCTTCAACTTTTTTAATGATTAGCAAAATTCCAACCTATTCACTAAAAGGGGTTAAAGTAAGCAGACCTTTTTTGATATTTTTATTGTTATTAATTGCTATTTATTTTGGTTCTTTGATTAATTATCCATTCAACACTCTTTTGGCTACAGGGTTTTTATATTTATCTTTGATACCAATTAGTTTTGTTCATTTTAAAATAATCAAAAAACGATCTTCAAAAGCCTCTGACAGCTTAATCTCCGAAGATTTTATATGAAAAATAGAACAATAATTTCTCTAGCAGATTCTAAGTATTTTGAACTTTTAAATGAGCTAATAGATTCAATTCTAAGCTTTAAAGAAAGCGAAAGTGTTTCAATTTGTATTTTAGATGCTGGTCTTCAGCCAGATCAAATTAAAATATTAGAAAAAAAAGTACACAAAATTGTCAAAGCAAAATGGGACATTGAAGTTCCAGAATATAAAATTAAAGGAAGAGAGTGGCTTAAAAGTCAGGTATCCAGAGCTTTTTTACCAGAATATTTTCCAGGTTTTAAAAAATATCTTTGGATTGATGCTGACGCATGGGTAAATGATTGGTCGGCTGTTGAACTTTATTTTAAAGGAAGTGACAATCAAACTTTATCTATATCTTCTTCAGCAGATAGAGCTTATGGAAGAGTTTTAAGAGCTGATTGGATATTTAGTAATATTGCTTTTATAAGATCGCAAAATTATAAACATGCTAAAAGCTCTGGTTTCTCAAATCAAATATCAAGAGAAGTTGCTCTCAAACCCCACTTAAATATCGGAGTATTTTGTTTAGAAAATGACACTCCTCATTGGTTAGTATGGCAAAAAAATTTAAGACAAGCTTTAAAAAAAGGAAGGATCTTTGGTTCTGAGCAAGTAGCAATGAATATTTCAGTTTACTACGACAATATGAAAGTTGAAATATTACCGGCTTATTGCAATTGGTATGCTCTTGATAAATTAAAATACGATCAAGTTAATAAAACTTTTGTTGAAAATTATCTACCTAATCATAAAATTGGTATTATTCATTTAGCTGGTAAGCATAACGATAAATACAGACTCTCAAGTAATAATTTAATTGAAGTAATTACACTTGATAACAAGATTATTAAAACAAGCATTAGATTTATTAAGTAATTTTGAAAAAATTTAAAAATAAAAATTTAACAGCAAGTTCTAAAAATTGGATTGCACGTCAATCTAGTGATCCTTATACCAAATTAGCAAAGCAAAAAGGATACAGATCTAGATCAGCTTTTAAGCTTATCGAAATTAATAAAAAATTTAAATTTTTAAAGAATAATTTAAATATTGTGGACTTGGGCAGTGCACCAGGAGGGTGGTCGCAAGTTTGTTCTGAGTATAATAAAAATGGAAAAAACTTATCTATAGATATTTTGGCTATGGATAAAATAGATAATATTTTTTTTTATAAGAAAGATTTTAATGAAACTGATTTTTTAGATTTTGTTAATAATTTTTTCGATCAAAATAAAGTTGATATCGTATTATCAGACATGGCTGTTAATACAACAGGAAATAAGGACTTAGATGCAATTAAAACTAATTCTATAGCTTTAGATGTCGTTAATTTATCTAGAGTTATTTTGAAACCAAAGTCTTCTTTATTAGTAAAAATTTTTAGTGGGAAAGATGAAAATATTCTAATTAAAAACGCTAAAGATTCATATAAAAATATAGAAAGAATTAAACCAGATTCTAGCAGAAAAGAATCTAGAGAAATGTATTTATTATGTAGAGATTTAAAAACTATTTGACTTCAGGTTTTTAATATAATAAATTTATACATGGAAATCCCCGAAGCATTAACTTTTGATGATGTCTTGCTCGAACCAAGGCATTCTTCTGTTCTACCTAAAGAGACCATAGTTTCTACTCAATTATCATCATCCGTATCACTTGGAATACCTCTTATTGCTTCTGCAATGGATACAGTTTCAGAATACAAATTGGCAATAGCTATGGCTCAATCAGGTGGAATGGCATGTATTCATAAAAATATGACTATAGAAGAACAGGCCAATCAAATTAAATTAGTTAAAAGATTTGAATCTGGGATGGTTATTGATCCTATTACGATTGATGCTGAAGCCTCTTTGTTTGAAGCAACAGAGTTAATGAAAAATCATAAAATATCAGGAATCTTAGTTGTTAATAAAAATCTTAAATTAGTTGGAATTTTAACTAATCGAGACGTTAGATTTGTAAATGATAAAAAAATTAAAGTTAAAGATTTAATGACTAAAGAACTGGTTACTGCAAAAGTTGGAACATCATTAACTGAAGCAAAAAAAATTTTATTTAAAAACAAAATAGAAAAATTAATCATTGTAGATAATAATTTTAAATGCAAAGGCCTTATTACTGTCAAAGATATTCAGAAATCACAGATTTATCCAGAGGCAGCTAAAGATAAAAAAGGATCATTGGTAGTCGCTGCCGCGGTTGGAACTGGAGAAGAAAGCTTTCAAAGAGCAGAACAGTTAGCAGAAGCTGGGGCAGATGTAATTGTTTTAGATACAGCTCATGGGCATTCAGTTTCTGTTTTAAAAACATTAGAGAGAATTAAAAAAAATATTAAGACAACGATAATAGCCGGAAATATAGCTACAGCTGAAGGAGCAAAAGCATTGGTTGATCATGGGGCTGATGCAGTAAAAGTGGGTATAGGACCAGGATCAATTTGTACTACAAGAATTGTTGCTGGTGTAGGTGTGCCACAATTTACAGCAATATATAATGTTGTAAAATCAATAAAGAATAAAAAAATTAAAATAATAGCTGATGGTGGAATAAGATATTCTGGTGATATTGCTAAAGCCATAGGTGCAGGAGCGGATGCCGTAATGATAGGATCACTTTTTGCAGGGACAGAAGAAAGCCCAGGAGAAGTTTTTTATTACCAAGGCAGAAGTTATAAATCTTATCGAGGAATGGGCTCTATAGGAGCGATGTCGAGAGGATCCGCCGATAGATATTTTCAACAAGAAATTAACGATTCATTAAAACTGGTTCCAGAGGGAATTGAAGGTAGAGTTCCTTATAAAGGACCTGTGAGAGCAGTTATTCACCAACTTATTGGAGGATTAAAAGCTTCAATGGGCTATGTTGGAGCTAAAAATATTTTAGAGTTAAAGAAAAAAGCAAAATTTGTTAAAATTACAAATTCAGGATTAAAGGAAAGCCATGTACACGATATACAAATTACAAAGCAGTCACCTAATTATCCTTTTGAAAGTTAATTATGAAAAAATATTTTAAATATTTTTTATCAATATTTTTTTGCTCATTAGCCTTAAAAAGTTATTCTGCAAATCTTGATTATTTTAATCAAGGTATGAAGTTTTTTAATCAAAATGATTATAAAGAGGCAAAATATTACTTTGAAAAAGATATTGTATTTAATACCAAGAACGAGAAATCATATTTACACTTATCAAAAATTTCAGCGTTTAATAAAGATAATAACCAACAAAAAAATTATTTAGATACAGTTTTAGTTTTAAATCCAAAAAATGAAGAGGCTTTATATTTAAAAATCTTACTAAATATTGAGGAGGGTGATTTCAAGAAGGCCCAAGAAAGTAATTTAGTTTTCTCAAAAGTATGTAAAGAATTATGTTCGAAGAAGAACGATTTATCGAAAATGATAATAATCGATAAGAAACAATGAAAGATATTTCGTATACAGATAAAATAGTAATAATAGATTTCGGATCACAAACTACACAACTTATTGCTCGAAGAATTAGAGAGTTGGGCGTCTATTGTGAAATTATTAGTTGTTATAAAACTAAAGATTTAAGAAATGAATTTAATTTAAAAGGAATTATTTTATCGGGCGGTCCTTTATCAATTACTAAAACGTCATACTTAGGAATTTCAAAACAAATATTAAATTTTAACAAACCTATTCTAGGTATCTGTTACGGACATCAATTGTTAGCCAAAGAATTTGGTGGCATTGTTAAAAATTACAAAAAGAGTGAATTTGGAAGATGTGATATTTTTAGTAACAAAAATTCAATTTTAACAAAAGATTTTTTTAATAAAGATAAAAAAACGCAAGTATGGATGAATCATACCGACGTAGTAACAAAAATACCCAAGGGTTTTCAAGGAGTTGCCTCAAGTGAAGATTATAAATATACGATTATACAAAATCTAAGTAAAAAAATATTTGGAATTCAATTTCATCCAGAAGTAATTCATACTATTAACGGTAATATTTTATTTAAGAATTTTTTATTTAATATTTGTAAATTAAAGAAAAATTGGAATTCTAAAAATCAAATAAATTATTTAATTAAAAATATTAAAACAGAGGTTGGTGATCAGAATATTTTATGTGCTTTATCCGGCGGCGTTGATAGCAGTGTTTTAGCTGCCTTACTATACAAGGCCATTGGAAAAAAATTGCATTGTTTTTTCATAAACACAGGACTGTTAAGAAAAAATGAAGAATTAGAAGTAATTAATGTTTTTAGAAAAAATTATAAAGTAAAATTAAATTATGTAGATGCCTCTTCAATTTTTTTAAATGCTCTAAGAAATGTTACTGATCCCGAAACCAAAAGAAAAATTATTGGCAAAATTTTTATAAAAATTTTTGAAAGAGAATCTAAAAAATTTAAAAAAATTAAATATTTAGCACAAGGAACTTTATACCCCGATGTTATTGAGAGCCAAAGCCATCATGGCGGACCTTCCTCTGTAATCAAATCGCATCATAATGTTGGAGGTTTGCCCAAAAAAATGAAATTCAAATTAATTGAACCTTTTAGGGAGCTATTTAAAGATGAGGTGCGAAAAATAGGTCTTAGCCTAAAGTTATCCAAAGAAATCATCTTTAGACATCCTTTTCCAGGTCCTGGTTTAGCAATTAGAATTCCTGGCAAAGTTGATAAAATTAAAGTTAAAATTTTACAAGAGGCCGATATTATTTTCATTAATGAGTTAAAAAAAAGAAATCTTTATAAGAAGATTTGGCAAGCCTTTACTGTGCTTTTACCAGTAAAAACGGTAGGCGTGATGGGAGATTCTAAGACATATGAATTTGTCTGTTCATTAAGAGCAGTTACTTCGCAAGACGGAATGACGGCTGATTTTTACAATTTTAAAAATAGAGATTTAGCAGAAATTTCTAATAAAATTATCAACAATGTAAAGGGCATTAATAGAGTTGTTTATGATATTACTTCAAAACCACCAGCAACAATTGAATGGGAGTAAGATTTGTGAAAAAAAAATTATCAGTAAATAATATTAAACTAAAAAAATTTATAAAACCGCTAGTTTGTTTAACAGCATATACAACGCCAATGGCTGAAATTTTGGATAAATATTGTGATGTAATTCTAGTAGGAGATTCATTAGGCATGGTGTTGCATGGAATGAAATCCACAAGAGAAGTTACATTAGATATGATGATCATGCATGGCAAAGCAGTAAGCAGAGGAGTTAGCAATAGTTTACTAGTTGTAGATATGCCAATTGGAACTTATGAAAAAAATCCTAAGATCGCATTAAAGAATGCAAAAAAAATTATGAAAGAAACAAATTGCGATGCTGTTAAAGTTGAAGGGGGTGTTAAGGTTTATAAAACTATAAAATATTTAGTTGATAATAATATACCAGTTATGGGCCATGTAGGTTTGTTGCCACAAAGTGTAAGGAAAAAATCAGATTATCGAGTTAAAGGAAAAAATAATTTAAGTTTTAATCAAATTATAAAAGATTCTATTTTTATAGAAAAAGCAGGAGCTTTTTCAGTGGTTGTGGAATGTGTTATTAAAGATTTAGCAGATAAGATTAATCAAAGTATAAAAATTCCAACTATAGGAATAGGTGCATCAAATAAATGTGATGGCCAAATTTTAGTTACAGAAGATCTTCTAGGATTTTCGGAAAAGCCTCCTAAATTTGTTAGAATGTATGATAATTTTAAGGAAAGAACTGAGATTTGTATAAAAAAATTTGTAAAAGATTTAAAAAATAATAATTTTCCAAATATAAAAAATATGTATCAAATTTCATGAATCAAATTTTTAACGAAATAGACGAAGATTTAAAACAAGATAGATTTATAAATTTTTTTAAAAAATATAAATTTATAATTACAATTTTCCTTTCTTTATTTGTTTTAACAATTGTTTTTGCAGTTAGTAAAAATATTATTTTCGAAAATAGAGCAAAAAAATATACGCAAGAATATGTAGTAATTTTAAGCCTTATTAATGATAAAAAAATAGATGAAGCTAAAAAAAGACTAGAAATTTTAAAAGATTCTAAAATTAATCTACACAAAGTATTAGCAATTTCCAAATTACTGGCGTTATCGAAAGAAAATAAAAATGAACAAATTTCAATTTTAGATTATGCAATTAAGTCCAATATAGAGAAAAATGATAAAGATTTATTTAAAATTAAGAAAGCATTGTTAGCTTTTGATAACTTAGATGAACAGCAATTTTTAAATTTATTAAATCCAGGTGATTTTAAAAATTCTCCATGGAGAGTTTTGTCATTAGAAATATTAGGTGATTTTTATTTAAGTAAAGGACAAAAAATTAAAGCAAAAGATATTTATGATCAAGCATTTAAAATTTCAGATATACCTGAAATTTTTAAAAAAGATCTTGAAAAAAAAATTAAAGAAATAAAATAAATGAAATTATTTTTAATATTTTTATCTCTATTTATTTTTTCTTGTTCAATTGATAAAGATAAAAAAGTAGACCTTGAGATCTTCAAGAAACAAGGTGAGAAAATAAATGTTTTTGAAGCAAATAATGTTTTTGACAAGGAGGTTGATTCCAGAATCGTATTGCAATTAAATCAACCTCAGATTAATAAAAAATGGTCATATGAGCATTTTTCCTCCAGTAATTTTTATGATCATTTAGTTTATGAAGGTAAATTTCAGGATATTTTTAAAAAGAATATAGGTGATTACATAAATAAAAATAATGACAGCGGGTCATTATTAGTATTTGAAAATTTTGTTTTTTTTAGCGATGAGAAAGGTAAAATTTATAAATTTGATACGAACGGTCAGAAAATAATTTGGGAACTAAAAATATATGAAAGTTCTTATAATAATTATCCAAAAAATATAGCATTATTTTTAAATGATGATGTTTTATTTGCAGCTGACAACTTAGGATTTATTTATTCAATTGATGTTCAGACTGGAAAAACTATTTGGCAACAAAATTACGGCATCCCGTTTTCATCACATCTTAATTTTCATAAAGGGATTTTGTATGTTGTAAATCAAAACAGTCGTCTTTATGCTTTTAATCCATTAGATGGTCAAAAAATCTGGAGCTTTGAATCTCTGTCCGGTTTAATAAAACCATCTAGATCTAGTAATATTTCATTACATGATAATAAATTATTATTCTCCAATGACGTTGGAGATATCACCGCTATTGATTTAAATCAGCAAGTTATTACTTGGACAAAAAATATTTTATCTCAAAATAGTATTTCTAATAATTTAGTATTTAAAATTTCTAATATTCTAATTGATAAAAAAGATGTTTATGTTTCTTCTAATAGTGGAGATCTGTTTAATTTGAATCTGGAAACAGGAGAAATAAAATGGTCCCAAAAATTATCTTCAATTCAGAACCATATTAGCTCAGATAAATATTTATTTGTCCTAACAGAAAATGGATTTGTTATTGCTTTTAATAAGATAAATGGAACTATTTTGTGGTCTTTAAATCTCACTAAGTTTTCTAAAAATAATAAAACCAGTCTAGATTATTATGGATTATTATTAGCTTCTAATAATTTATATGCAACATCATCAAATGGCGATATTTACAAAATATCAGCAAACGACGGAAAGTATATCTCTCACAAAAAAATTAACAATGACTTATCAAGAGCACCAATTATTGTTGATAATAAATTGTTAATCCTTAATCGTTCTTCAGAATTAATAATACTTAATTAATGGATAAAATATCATCAGGAGTTATTACTCTTGCAATAGTAGGAAAGCCTAATGTAGGAAAATCTACTTTTTTTAACAAAATTTTAAATAAAGATTTATCTCCTGTTAGTGAAATTCCAGGAACAACCAAAGATCTTTTTATAGATAACATATCTTATAAAAATAGAATTTTTAAATTAATTGACTCCGGAGGATTAAAAAGAAAAGGGAAGTCAAAATCTGATGATCAACAATATATTACAAAAGAAAGTTTAAAAGCTATTTATCTGGCAGACGTTGTTTTGTTTATGATTGAAGCAGATAAAGAGTTTACAAAAACTGACAAGCAAATTTGTAGATTGGTATTAGATAAAGGCAAAGGCCTAATTTTCGTCATTAACAAAATTGATTTAGTTGATGAACTTAAAAAAATTAAAAATGAATATATTTATTATATAAAAAATCTATTTTCCGACGCTTTATTAACTGATCCATTTAGCATTTGTTCTTTAAAATTAGATTTTCCAAAAAAAATATTTGATGAAGTTATTAGCATACATTCTCGTTTAAGAAAAAATTATGATAATAAAGATTTAAATCAAGCCTTGCAGGAGGCAATAAATAAGAACAAAATACCTGTATATTCAAGATTTCGTCCAAAAATAAAATATATTAAACAAGTAAGCACTAGACCGATTATCTTTAAGATTTTTGGAAACCAAGCCAATAAACTTTCATTAGATTATCAAAAATATTTAGCAAAAAGCTTAAGTAAAAAATTTAATATTAAAGGTTTTAAAATTTTTTTAAGGTTTGTTAGTGCGGAAAATCCCTTTAAATCTAAAAAATATTAAACTATCTAATATTACTTAGCAGAGATAATTGATTGTCTTTTACACTTCTATTTGACTGATCAAGAGGAGGTATTGGATAATCTCCTGTAAAATAATGATCCGTAAATTCTGGACTTGCATTGTTACGTTTTTCGTAACCCATCGCTTTGTAAATACCATCTATAGATAAGAATTTTAAAGTTTTAACACCAATATACTTAGTCATTTCATCTAACGACATATTAGAAGCTAAAAGCTGATCTTTATCTGGGGTATCAATTCCATAGTAGTCTGGGTACATGATAGGAGGGCAAGATATTCTCATATGCACTTCTTTTGCCCCAGCATCATACATCATCTGAACTATTTTTTTAGACGTATTTCCTCTTACTATTGAATCGTCTATTAAAATTATTCTTTTATTTTTAACCAAAGATGAGTTTGGATTATGTTTTAATTTAACACCTAATTGTCGAATTTGTTGCGTAGGCTCAATGAAGGTTCTTCCTACATAATGATTTCTTATTAATCCTAATTCAAAAGGAATTTTAGATTCTCTTGAATATCCTATTGCAGCAGGGACACCAGAATCAGGAACTGCAGAAACTATATCGGCATCTACATGAGATTCTTTTGCTAATTGTTCGCCGAAATTTTTTCTAAATTCATAAACACTTTTTCCAGACATTAAACTGTCTGGTCTTGCAAAATATATATATTCAAATATACACGGACGTGCTTTCATTTTAGGAAATGGTTTAATACTTTCTACTCCATCATTTGTAATAATTACAATTTCTCCATTTTCGATTTCACGAACAAAAGTGGCTCCAATAATATCTAATGCACATGTTTCAGAGGCAAGGACATATGATTTTTTTAATTTACCAAGCACTAAAGGTCTTATTCCAAATGGATCTCTTACGCCGATTAACTTTTTATTTGTTAACATAACAAGGGCATACCCACCTTGTATTTGAAACAAAGCGTCTATTATTTTATCGATAGTTTTTAATCTTTTTGAACGAGCTATTAACTGAACTATTGTTTCTGTGTCAGATGTGGTTTGAAATATAGCTCCATCTTTAATCATCTTTTCTCTTAACATTATTGAATTAGTAAGATTTCCATTATGTGCGATGCTAATTCCACCAGTATATAGATCCGCAAAGAAAGGCTGTATATTTCTTAAAACAGGCGCTCCAGTCGTAGAATAACGATTATGACCTATCGCAAAATTTCCTGGAAGTTTTTCGATAGTAGTTTCTTTTGTGAAGTTGTCACCGACCAGTCCTAATCTTCTTTCAGAAAAATAATTTTTACCATCGTACGAAACAATACCGCAAGATTCTTGACCTCGATGTTGCAAAGAATGCAACCCTAAAGCAGTTAAGGCAGAAGCATCAATATGATCGAAAATTCCAAAAACTCCACACTCTTCTTTTAGTTTGTCAGAGTTTAGATCAATTAACATAAAAATTATTTTTTTAATTTCTTTTTTGTCTCATCGATGTATTCGTCACTAAATAGAATTTTTTCGTCAAACAATTTTCGTCCATATTCAATAGCATTATAAGAAGAGCCGTTTTTGAGATAGGCAGGCCACTTGTCATATAGGTATATATAATTAGATAGACTCAGTATTATAACACAATAAAAGTACCCCGTAATCCCTCCAAAAATAAAACCAAATAATTTATCAATTCCTCCTAAACCGGCCCATTTTAAAGATTTTCCCATCGCTTTACCCAAGACTATAATTAAGAATAGGCTTAATAAAAACACAGTTACGCCAGCTACTGTTCGAGCTGTCGATTCATTTTCAATTATTTCACTAACATAAGGCAGAGCATATGGAATTGAAAATTTTGCTATTATAAAAGCAATGATCCATTTTAAAAAATAAATCAAACTCAATACAAAACCTTTTTTAAGTGAAGATATTAAATTAAAAAGAATGATTATAGCTACGATGATATCAAATATATTAATTTTGCTGGACTGAAAAAAATTTATAAAATTATCCATTCTTAAATGGTTTTATAATTGCAATTAACTGTGGCATTAAGGTTAACACAAGAGTCATAGCTGTTAACATTGCTAAACCAGTAAAAATTCCAAAATAAATCGAAGGAATAAAGTTAGAAAATATTAATATTGAAAATCCAAAGACAATAGTTAAGGAGGCATTGACTATCGCCTTGCCAACAGATTTGTGACAAATTTCAATAGTTTTTTTATAATTTTTATTTAGTTTATATTCTTCTCTAAAGCGATAAATATAGTGAATACTATTATCAATAGCTATTCCAACGGTAATAGATGCAATAGTTATTGTCATCATATCCAAAGGAATATTAAATAACCCTAAACTTCCTAAAATAAATAAAGCCGCAGTAAAATTTGGAATGGCAGCCACAATAGACCAAGATAATGATTTGAATAATATTATCAGTAAAATAAAAATCCCCGCAAAGGTTATTCCTAAAGTTTTAATTTGTGAATCAAATAAACTTTGCAGCAAGTTATTAAATATTACTAATATTCCAGTAATTTTAAATTCATCTTTGTTAAGTTTTAATTTTTCTTCTAAATCTTTTTGAATTTTTATTAAAAGCTCTTTTCTATTAAGATTGGGATTAGAATCTATTATTCTAAGTGAAATTCTTGCTTCATTGTTTTCAATTGAAACATAAGGCGTTACTATGCTTTTTTTAATGTCATCAGGTAATTTACTATATAAAATTGCCATTTCCAGAGGTCCTAATTTTTTATTATCATTAATCTTTTCACCCAATTGTAAAACCGAATAAAAAGATAAGACTTTCCCTATCTCTGGCAAAGTTTCTAAATATTGATGAACATTAACAATGTTATTTACTCTAAAATTAGTAAACCAATAACTATCTTTGTATTCATTTGAGTCAGAGCCTTGAAAAAAATCATCATCATTCTTGTTGCTCTTACTATCTGAGTCTTTAAATTTTAAAATAATTTCTAGAGGAGTCGTGCCACCTAATTTTTCATCAATTAACTTCATACCTTGGTATATTTCAGTTTTTTTATCAAAGTAGTTAATAAAACTATTTTCAACTTTTAATCTTGTCAGTCCATAAACACTTAAAATTAAAATAATTGATGAAAATGCCAAAACTAAAAATCGTTGATTTAAACCTATAGAGCAAAATATCTGTGCTAATTTTGATTCTTTGCTTTCGTGAATGGGCGTTGCTTTTGGTTTAAATTTAATAATTAAATAAGGTAGCAAAATCATTGATACAAATAACGAAATAAATAAACCAAGAGTCATCATCCATCCAAAATCTATAACTGGTTTAATATCGCAAAAAATAAGTGATAAGAATGCCAATGCAGTTGTTAAAACCGCATACAGTATTGGGGTAAAAATTTTTGTTGTAGTTAGATAAGTAAGATAATTCTCTTTTTTTTTAGGAAATTCTGCTTGCAGCTGTTTATATCTTTCAACGTAGTGAATATTTATTTCCATTGTAAGAATAAGCATTATCGAAATAAAATTAGAAGATATTACTGTTACCTTCCAATTTAAATAACCTAACATTCCAACCATTATAGCAATAGATAAAAGACAACTTAGAAGCGGGAAGATTACCCATCGAATGTCTCTAAAAATAAACCATAAAGTTATTATAATAAAAATAAATACACCTGAGCCGAAAACAGTAATATCTTTTTTAACAAAAGAAATTAAATCATCAGCTATCATGGGAATTCCAGAAAGATTAATATCAGCAATATTTTTATATTTGGAAATATGAGATCTAATCTCAATATTATAAAATTCTAAATTTTTATTATGTTCTTTTTTAAGTTTTTCTAAAATTTTGTTGTGAGCCTCAAAGTCTTTTAAATCTTTTTCTGAAAGTTTATTATTCTGTTGTTTGTCTAGAAAATCTTTATTTGTTTTTAAAGCAGATAAATATTCTTTGTTGTCTTTGATGTAGACAACAATCCCAAAAGTAGTGGCGTCTTCATTTATGATTAATTTTTTATATACCGGACTATTTTTTAATTCATCTAGAGCTCTATTAATCTCAATACCCGGGGTAACTATATATTGAATATTTTTAATTTTTTCTATTAAGGGTAGATCAGAACTTTCAAATAAAGGAGCATTTAAAACACTAATACTTTTACTTACCCATTTAATATTATTAATTTCATCAACGAATTTTTTTAATTCTTTAAGACTTTCTGCGTTAATCTTTTTTTTTGGAGAATATGTAATTACAAAAAATTCTTCAGATGAATAACGTTCATTTACAGATCTTAAGTAATTTAAATCAGGGTCATTTTCTAATAATAATGAATCAGCTGAAGCATCTAACTGAAAATTTTTTGCATTATAAACAGAAAACGAAAATATTAGTATTAATGTAACGAGTATTAATTTAGGTCTTTCTAAAAATTTTTTATAAAGTTGATTTATAAAATTCATTTTTAATTAATGTACACTCTTTCACATCTTTCAGAGACAGATGTAATAATATCATAAGGAGAAGTATCCGAGACTTTTGCAAAGCCATCTAAATTTAAATTTTTCCCAAACACTTCTAAATAATCTCCAATTTTAATTTTATTTTTAACTTTAGTGACATCAACTATCATTAAATCCATGGATATTCTTGCAATCATTGGAAGTTTGATATTTTTATAAAACATATTTCCTATATTTGATATTTTGATTTTAACTCCATCCGCATAGCCAAGAGGAATGGTAGCCGTGACTATATTTTTTTTTGCTTTATAGCTTTGATTGTAACCTGCTGTTTCACCTTTTTTAAGATGATTTATTTGAATAACAGGAGATGTCAAAGAGACTACATTTTTTAATCCTTTATTAAAAAATAATTTTCCACCATATAAAGCAATCCCTGGTCGCACCAAATCAAAATGATATTCTTTTCCTAAAAATATACCCCCTGAAGCAGCTAGACTAAATTTACAATTTGGGAAATTAAACATTGATTTTATTTTTAAAAATCTATTTTTTTGAATAATATTGTATTTGCTATTTTTCTCATCCGCACTTGCAAGGTGAGTATATATTATAACCTCTTTAAATTTTTTAATTATTGATCGTTCGTTATATATTTTTAAAATTTCTTCATCCTGCATTCCAGATCTGCACATTCCTGTATCAACCTGAATAGCTAATTTATTAAAAGATTTTTTTTTATTTAAAAAATTTGTCCATTTTTTAAATTGTTCGTAAGTATTAAGAATAGGTATAAATTTATTTTTAAAGAATATCTGTTCTTCATTTTTGTTTAATCCATTAGCTACATAAATATTAATATTTGATATATTTTTTTTTATTTTTATGGCTTCAGAGATATTTGCGACCCAGAAATCTTTACATTTGTTTTTAATTAAAAATTTTGCAATTTGAACATCGCCAAGACCATAAGCATTAGCTTTAATAACTGGACAAATAGGCGTTTTTGAAAATTTTTTGATAATATTAAGATTATTTTTAATATTATTTAAATTTATAGTTAATTTTGAATGCGAATATTGCATTCATGGTTAATTATCAAATTTTATATTATTTGCATCTTTAAACTTAGTATAAGCGCTTTCAAACTCTAAATTAATTATACCTGTAGGGCCATGTCTTTGTTTACCAATTATTATTAGTGCCTGATTGTGGACTTGGCTCATTTTTTCTTGCCATGTTATATGTTCTGCCGTTCCAGCTTGAGGTTCGCTTTTCTCTAAATAATATTCTGGTCGATATACAAACATAACCACATCAGCATCTTGCTCGATAGAACCAGACTCTCTTAGATCTGACAACTGAGGTCTCTTATCATCTCTTTGTTCAACAGCACGAGATAACTGAGATAAAGCTAAAACAGGAACACTTAGTTCCTTTGCTAGGGCTTTTAGTCCTTGTGTTATTTCTCCAATTTCCTGAACTCTACCCTCGTATTTAAAATTTCCAGTAGTCATTAGCTGTATATAATCGACAACAATTAAATCTAAACCATGAAGTCTTTTAATTCTTCTTGCTCTGTTTGCTAATGTAGAAATTTTAATTGCAGGGGTTTCATCGATATAAAGTGGAAGATCATTAATATTTTTTGAAGCTTCGATAAATTTTTCTAAATCTTCCTGAGTAATTTTTCCTCTTCTTATATCATTTGATCTAATTCTTGATTGCTCAGCTAATATTCTAGTTGATAATTGCTCAGAAGACATTTCTAAAGAAAAAAAAGCAACAGAAGACTTTCCTTCTTTTTTTTCCATAATTTTTTTTGCAGCATGAAAAGCGATGTTAGTTGCAAGAGCAGTCTTTCCCATAGAAGGTCTTCCAGCGATGATAACTAGATCTCCTTTGTGCATTCCTCCAAGCCTCTCATCTAAATCACGAAGACCTGTTGGCACACCAACTATACCCTCGTCATTCTTAAAGGCACGCATGGCCATATCGACAGTTTCGCCAAGAGCTTTTTCAAAAGACATATATGATCTGTCAAATTTACCTCGTTCAGCAAGATCAAAAAGTTTTTTTTCTGTTCCCTCTATTAATTGTTCAGCGGTATGTTCTAAATTTTTGTTATTAGCTTCTGTTAATGTGTTCTCAGATAATTCAATCAGTTTTCTTCTCAAATGAAGATCATAAATTACTTTGGCATAGTCTTTAGCTTGAAAAGCAGAAGTAGAAAGTCTCGTAAGTTTTGCAATATATTCATTGCCACCCAATTCTTTTAATGATTGTTCATTTTCTAGATAATTTTTTAAAGTGATTGGACTTGCAAGCAACCCCTTACTGATTAATTTATTTAAATAATGAAATATTTTTTGATGAACTGGATCAAAAAATATATTTTCATTAACAATAGTAGAGATTTCATCAAATATTTCGTTATTTACTAGGACCGATCCTAATATTATTTGTTCAGCCTCTATATTGTTGGGTAATTCTTTAGTGGTATTTAAAATTCTAATATTTTCCGCGCTCATGGAAACATTTAAAATTATTTAAGATATGAGTATAGAATAATTTTTTACTCTTATAATGTGGATAAGTTAATAACTTTGCAGTTAAACTATTTTTTCAACCGAAACAACTTTTACTTTTATTGAAGCCTGAACATCGGCATGTAAATTTATTATCACTATATAATCACCAATTTTTTTAATTTGCTCTTTAAGCTCAATCATATTTGCTGAAATATTTTTAAAATTATGTGTTTCTAAATTTTGGATAATTTCCTTTATCGTTAGCGAACCGTATAAGGCTCCACCTTCCATTGAATTTTTAGTGATTTTTAATTCAAATTTATCAATCTCTTTTTGAATTTTTACAGCGTCATTTTTTAGATCATTATTTTTTTTGTTTAGTTCATCTTTTCTTTTTTCAAAAATAGCTAAATTTTCTTTTGACGCAACTAGCGCTTTGTTGTTTTTTAAAAGATAATTTCTGGCAAAACCATTAGCAACTTTTACTTTGCTACCAATTTTTCCTAATTTTTTGATATTTTCTAAAAGAATAACTTCCATAATTAATCCGCCACAAATGGTAATAAAGCTAATATTCTAGCTTTTTTAATTTCATTAGATAACTCTTTTTGTTTTGCATAACAAACTGAAGTTATTCTACTAGGTAACATCTTTCCAGTCTCAGATATGTATTTTTGTAGTAACTTTAAATTTTTGTAATTAATTACAGGAGCATCCTTCCCACTTAAAGGACAGTCTCTTGTAAATTTAGTGGTTGCTTTTTGAAAAAGCATTAAATTTGAATTATTATTTTTTTTAGTTTTTTTAATATTCTTTCTTTTCATTATTTACTTTCTTCTTTTTGAACCAATTCTGAATTTTCTTCAGGTATACTTTTTATTCTAATAGTCATAAATCTTAAAATATTTGAATCAATTCTTTCAATCTTTTCTAGCTCTTGAATAGCTGCTGGCTCTCCAGAAAAGTATAAATTTGTATAATAACCTTTCTTAAAATTTTTGATTGGGTAAGCTAATTGTCTAAGTCCCCAATTTTCTTTCTTTTCAATCTTTCCTTTATTTTTTTTTATTAGATCTTCAATTTTTTGATGTAGATCAGAAAGGTCTTTATTATTTAAGCTTTGAGAAGCTATGTAGGTATGTTCGTAATAATTCATTTTATCTTTTGGTTGCTTTTAATTAGCATCCCAACCTTAATATTAAGGTCGAGAAAGTCAGGGCAATATATAATTTTTTTTTTTTAATACAACAGTGTTAATTTTGTTATAATTACTTACTTAATTATGAAAGCAATCGTATTTCCAGGGCAGGGCTCCCAGTATGTAGGTATGGGAAAAGATTTTTATGACACTTTTAGCGAAGCTAAAGAGGTCTTTCATGAGGTTGATGATGCTTTAGGTTTTAAATTATCAAATATTATTTTAAATGGACCTAAAGAAACCTTGGACCTTACAGAAAACACTCAGCCAGCCATAATGACTGTAGGAGTTGCAATTTACAAAACATTAAAAAAACAAAGAATAAAAGATTTAAAAGACTATAGTTTTTTTGCAGGTCATTCTTTAGGAGAATACACTTCATTGATTTGCTCAAACTCTTTAACCTTAAGAGATGGTGCTAAAATTTTAAAAGAAAGAGGAAAATCAATGCAAGAGGCAGTTCCAGTAAATGTTGGGGCTATGGCGGCTGTATTGGGCGCAGAACTAGATTTGATAAATGAAGTTATAAATAAAAATAAATCTATTGATGGAGTTGCTGAAATTTCAAATGATAATTGTCCAGGCCAGATAGTTATAAGCGGAAATAAAGATAAGATTAATAAAATAGTTGAGGATCTTAAAAACACCTATAGTAAAAAAGCAATATTATTACCTGTGAGTGCGCCGTTTCATTGTTCTTTAATGCAGCCATCAGCGGATAAGATGAGTCAAATTTTAATAAAAACGAATTTTTTACAGCCAGAAATCAATATTGTTTCTAATGTTACAGCTAAGACAATTGATAACTTCAAAGAAATACCTTCTTTACTAACAAAACAAATTACCCATCACGTTAGGTGGAGGGAATCTGTAGATTTTATGACAAAAAATAGTGTAAAACATTTTATTGAAATTGGGCCGGGAAAAGCATTAACAGGCATGATAAAAAGAATAGGAAAAGAACTTACAACAACTACAATTGATAATATAATTCAATTTAATGAATTTAATTAATTTAAAAAGTAAAAAAGTTTTTATTACTGGGGGCACCGCCGGAATTGGACTGTCTATTTTAGAGAGCTTTTATAAATTAGAAGCTGATATATTTACTATCGGAACAAATGTAGAGAATCTTAAAACTATACAAAGTAATTTTCCAAAAATTAAAACTTCTAATTTTAACTTAGAAAATCATCAAAAGATTGAAGAGTTAGTAAAAGAAGCAAAAGAGAAATTAGGAGGATTGGACATAGTGATTAATAATGCCGGAGTCACAAAGGACAATCTTGCAATTAGAATGTCAGATGAAGAATGGAATAAAGTGATTAATATAAATTTGACTGCTGTTTTTTTGATTTGCAAATATTCTATTAAAGCTATGATGAAACAGGATTCAGGATCTATAATTAACATTAGTTCAATAGTTGGTCATACAGGAAATTTTGGACAGGCAAACTATTCAAGTGCTAAGGCAGGAATAGTAGCAATGTCAAAAAGTCTTGCAAAAGAATACGCAAAAAAAAATATTAGAGTAAATTGCATATCGCCAGGTTTTATTGATACAAAGATGACTAAAAATATTAATGAAGAATTTAAAAAAAAACTTATAGAAAATATACCAATGGGAAAATTAGGCACAGGTAACGACATCGCAAATTGTGCTCTTTTCTTAGCTTCTGATCTTTCTAGTTATATTACAGGCGAAACCATCCATGTTAATGGTGGAATGTATATGGCTTGATTTATTTAATTTATTCATTTATTGAAAGAATCATTAATAATTAAGGGAGTTTAAAAAATGAGTGATGTTGCAGTAAAAGTAAAAAAAATTATCGTAGAACACTTAGGTGTTGATGAGGCCAAAGTTACAGATGAAGCTAGTTTTATTGATGATTTAGGCGCAGACAGTTTAGATACTGTAGAGTTAGTAATGGCGTTTGAAGAAGAATTTGGCTCTGAAATATCAGATTCAGAGGCTGAAAAAATACTAACAGTAGGTGACGCAATTAGATTTATTGAGAACAATCCCGCTAAGTAGTTCTTTTGATTTCAAAATCAAAGAGAGGTTTAATTTTAATATTATCCTCCCCTTCAGGGGCGGGGAAAACAACGCTTGCTAAAAAAATTCAAGATAGCGATAGTAATTTTAAAATATCAATTTCTTACACAACCAGAACTCCAAGGCCAAACGAAATAGATGGTGTAGATTATAATTTCGTTGATGTTAATAAATTTCAAGAACTGTCTAATCAAAATAAATTTTTAGAGCAGGCAAAAGTATTTGGAAACTATTACGGCACTTTAAAAGGACCAATAGAAGATAGTTTGGTTCAGGGAAAAGATTATTTATTTGATATTGATTGGCAAGGAACAGAACAGGTTAAAAAAATAATGCCATTAGATATTGTTCCAGTATTTATTTTACCACCCAGCATTATTGATTTAGAAAATAGACTTAAAAAAAGAGAAGAAAAAAATAAAGAATTAATTGATCAAAGGATGAAAATGGCAAAAGATGAGATTAACCATTGGAAAGATTATAAATATGTTGTGGTAAACAAAGAAGTAGAAAATTGTTTTGAACAAATTACCAAAATAATTAAAATTGAAAGAGAATTAAGATCTACTTTTAATTAAATCCACTAATTTATAGTAAAAACTAAAATCTAGATTTTCTGGTCTTAAATTTTTAATATTATTAATATCTATAATTTTAAGCTCTTTTTCATTAAGTAATTTTTTAAGAGTTTTAGAAATCATTTTTCTTTTAGTATTAAATATAACTTTTGTTAGATCTGACAAAATGTCTAAATCCTTTAATTTAAAATTAGTATTTTTTTTTGGAGTGAAAGATAGTACTGAAGAATCAACTTTTGGCTCAGGATTAAATTCTTTTTTGGAAATATTAAAATGAAATTTAACATCTAACCTGGCATCAGTTAGTATAGATATTCTTCCATATTTTTTATTATTAGAGGTTGCTACAATTCGCTCTGCAACTTCCTTTTGAAACATTAAAATCATTTGATCATAAAAAGGAGGCCACGGATCAGAGTAAATCCATTTAATTAATAATTTTAGGGAAATGTTATAAGGAAGATTGCCATAAATTATTGAATTTTTTTTAAAGATACTCTTTTCATTAAAAGTTAAAGCGTCAGAAATTTTATAATTAAAATTTTTGCAATTATTTTTAATTTTATCTAAATAATTACTTAAATCTTTATCAAACTCGATTGCAAAAATTTCTTTTGGATTTTTTTTTAACAATTCTTCAGTTAAATTACCAGTACCGGGTCCCACCTCAATTATATTAGTATTCTTGTCAACGTTACCTATGTCCGCAATTTTTTTTATTATTTCTTTATTAATTAAAAAATTTTGACCTAGTTTCTTTTTATGCTTAAACATTATATTTAGAAAAAAACTTTATTGCTTTCTTAAAGCTTTTTGGATCCGCAACCCCTTTTCCTATAATTTCCGTACCAACACCATGATCTGGGGAAATTCTTAGAAATGGTAAACCAATTGTAATATTTATAGCATCATAATTAAATTTAGTTTTGAAAGTTGTTAGAATTTGATCATGATAGTGACCGATTAAGACATCAATTTTTAATTTAGCTCTTTGTAAAAAACTAGTATCGGGTGAAAGCGGACCTATTATTGGATATTTTTTTTTAAGTTTTTTTATTGCTGGTATAATTATTCTTTTTTCTTCATTTCCTATATATCCATTCTCTCCATTATGTGGATTTAGACCAAGAATGCCGATTTTAAATTTTTTTCTTTTAATAGTTTTTAAATAAAAATTATTTATATTTTTGCATGCTTTCTCAATTTTTTTATATGTAATTTCTTTATAAACTTTTTTTATAGGAATATGGGTTGTTAAAGGTAGAACAGAAAAAGTTTCATTAAACAAAAGCATATTTTCTTTGTTTTTGTTATTAGTTTTATCTGCAATATATTCGGTAATTCCATTGTATCTATTTTTTGTAAATTTCGACTTATTAATTGGGAGGTTAATAAGCCCGCACGCTAATTTTCTTTTAAGCAAGAGCACTGCACATTCAAAGCATTTTTTGACAAATGCATCTGATTTATTAGTTTTTAGATCAAAAGGTTTTAATTGTTTATAATCTACATTAATAAAATTAAATTTTACTTTTGGCAAATTGTCTATTTTAGACAATCTAAAATTTATATTTTTTTTAAAATTTAAATAATTTGCCTGTTTTTTTAATAGTGAATAGTTTCCAATGATTATGAAATTTAATTTTGTCTTTTTTATATAATTAATTGATTTAAGAAAAATTTCAGAAGAAATACTATTGGGCTCTCCTAGAACAATTATAATATTTTTCTTCACAGAAATTTAATTAAATATTTTTTTTTACTCTTTTCTAGATGAGTAGCTGAGTACTTGTTTAAAAGTTTGTTTTGTTCAGTAATAATTAGTTGTCGTTTCAATTTTTCATCATCCACAGAATTGTTTTGTTCTTTTTCTAGTTCTTTGTTAACTTCTGTTAAATTTACATTAAGTCTACTCTCATACATCTGTCTAACTAATTTTGACCACTTCATATCAATTTTTATTATATTTTTTAAATAATCTTTCTCTATTTCATTTTGATTATAGAAGGAATTGAGAATTTCATTATTAATTTTAATTCTCTCTAAGTAATTATATAAATTAATTTCGATTTCTTTTTCTGAAACTTCAATTTTAAAGTAATTTGTTTCTATATCTTTGATTTTTCTATCTATTAAACTATTAACAATTTCTTTTTTTAATAGCTCTGGATTATTAGCATTTTGATCTTTGTTAATAAATTTTAAAAAATTAATTTCTTTATTTATATCAAGGTCCGTAATTATTGAATTATCAATAGAAACTATTACGTTATTAGTTAATTGTTTTGCTTCAGAGGTAGTTAAAAAAAAAACAAAAAATATTAGTAAAAAAATTTTTTTACTCATTTTTTTTTTAGAATTATTGTATTCCACCAATGGAAGGCAATATATTTGATGTTGTATAATTTTCTCCAAATGGTAGCAATGTTACTCCAAAAAAGACGCTAGTTGCAGGCTTTAAGTCTTTATCTGACGAATAATTTTTTTGAAAATAAAAACCATATCTTATACATTCATTCTCATTCTCAATTCCTAATTTATGAGAATTAGTCAAATCTGTTTTTAGATTTCTATCAGTTGAAATTATTAATTTAGTGTTGTCAGTCAAATAAGAAGTCAAATTTGCTTTTGCGTATCTTTCATTTCCAATGTGACTATTTTTTTCATAGAAATTAAAATTAATTTCAGCTTGTTTTAAAAAAGTTTTTAAATTTAAATCATTATAATAAACATGGTTAAAGCCGTTATCTAGTGTGTTTTTAAGGGTCACATCAAAATTTCCTGGACTTAAATAAGTTGCCTTGGTTACTAAATCAGAATTTTTATTTTGAAGAGAAGATTTTGTAGGCATATCAGGATCTTCATTGAATTTTATAACCTGACCTATTGAAATTCCAGCTTCAGCTGGTTTATTTTTATTTATAATTTTTTCTTTCCACATCCAATCTAAACCAATGTTAAAAGATAAGTCTTTTTCAATTAATTCATCTGAGTTCATTCTATTCATTGAGAACAAATTATCAGCGTTCAAAGAAGTATCGTTAGATTTTGCATTGGTCATTTTTCCAGGAGAATAACGAGTAAGTATTCTAGGAATTAAATATTGTTCAGATTCTTTAGATAGTTTGGCAAATGGTAGCGACGCATCTAGACCAACCACTGGATTAATTTGACTATTTAGGTTTTCATTTGGATTCCGGTAATCAGAATAGTAGTTAATATTATTAATTTTTGTAAGAAATTTATAACCAATACCAAGATTTGTATTGTAAGATTCTGCCGTCGAGTAATCTAAATTGTTAATAAAAGTTGTTTTATTTTGATTAGTGTTTGTATTTAAACTTTTAAAATTTGTACTAAAATTTAGACCATTATTATTAAGCAAGTTGTATTTTGAATAAATAATTTCCGGTAGAAGATATTCGTATTGGTCAGATGTTTTTGAAGCACTAATATTTTGATATGTAGCCGTTTTAAAATTTAGACTTTCATTTTTTCCAAAAGAATTAAGATATATTTCATTAGTTAATTTTGTTTCATTTTCCTTTACAAGATTTCTTTTGAATCCATCAATAGTAGAATTTATTTTATTAACTCTTAAATAAGTTGGATTATTTACTCTCTGAAATTTTGCGTTAAATTCACTTTGATCTAAAACTTTGTCTGTAAAATTAAGATTTAAATTACCATATAAATGTTTTCTTGAACCGTCCGTTTGTGTTGAATTTATTTCTTTGTAACCTTGAGTAAAACTCCCTTCAATTGATAAGTCTCCATTTTTGTATTTTTCTCTATACTCTCCTAATAGCAAAGGATTTTGTTTAAAGTAATAAACAGGACTAACCGTAAAATCAGCAGATTGTGATATTGGATAAAAATAAGGAATTTTAATTATTGAACCGATGTCAGTACTTAATGAAGCGAATGAAGGAGCTAAAAAACCAGCTTCTCTTTTCACACTTGGGTCTGGGTGTGAAAAATAAGGAGTATATAAAACTGGGATGTTGTTCAAATCTAAAGTTGCATTTTTATAAGTAATTTTTTTATTTTCTTTATCATGTGTAACTAAATTAGCGTTTAAGTTCCAAAATGGACATCCTTCTTTCTCATTTGTAGATTTGCATGATGTAAATTTTCCATCTTTAATTATTGTTATATTATCTTTTATGCTTACTTCTTTCCCGGAAAGCTTTGGTTCTACAAATTCATTAAATTTATCTTTAGATTGAAATTTTTCTTTATTAAGATCGGAGTTTAAATCGTATCCAATAATTTCATAAAATTTATCATCAGCATTTAGTTTGCTAAAATAATATGTATTTTTATAGTTATCTAAAAACTTAACTTTATTTTGTGCAGAAATAATTTTTTTTTCTAAATCATATTCAAAATTATCCGCAGTTAGAGTTCTGTTTTTGCTGTCAGAAAATTTAGAATTTCCAAATGTTTTTAAAAGTTGATTTGCCTTATTATATACAATTTTGTCAGCAGAGATTTGTTTTCCTTCTTGATTTTTAGCCACTACATTTCCTGTAGCTTCTATAATATTGTTATCCTGAGAATACGTCAGTTTGTCTGCAGAAAAATTATAAATATCTTTCTGCTGTGAATAAACAATATTGTCTTTTAAAAAAAATATTCCAAAAAATAATATAAAAACAATTCTATTTTGCATTAACTTGAGTAATTCCAACTAAATTTATTAAAATTATGAGAAATATAGGTATCCATACTGAAAAATCCACAGATATTATGCCTGATTTAGCTATTGTTATTGATAAATCATTTAGAAAATAAATTATTACGCTTATTATTACTCCGTAGCTTCCATATTTGAGGTAATTAGAAGTTTTTCCTAAATTAATAATCATCAATCCAGAAAGTATAGACATAGCTAATAAGTAAATAGGAAAGGATATTAACTTTTGATACCTAATTCTAAGGTCTGTAGTTGAGTATCCTTTATCTTCTAATATCGACATCTCTTTGCTGATATCCAGTAAGGAAGCAGTATCAGTATTTTTGTATACATTCTTTAGCTCGTTAATATTTACATTACTTATGTAATTATAATTATTTAAATAATTCTCTTTATTTTTTTTTTTATTTGAAGAGATAATATGAACTTTATTTAGTTGCCAATTTTTATCTTTTATAAATCCCTCAGTGGCATCAATTCTTTTAATGAAATTATTAGAAGAGTCATAGTTATAAATAGTAATTTGACTTACAGCTGAGAAATCTTTACTAATTTTTTCTATTCTTATAATATTCTTTTCTTTTTCATTTTTATCAAGAATCCATATTCCAGTTTCATTAACGAAAACTAAATTTCTCGTCTCATTATATTCGGACCTTAAATTCTCATAGTATCTCAACATTGAGGAAGAGAAAGGTACAATTAGAAATACAATTATATATCCAATAATAAATGAAGTTAAAGCAGGGATTAATATAATTTGTATATTTGAATAACCCATCACTCTTAATGAAATAACTTCATTATGATTATAAATTTTTAAATAAAAAACAATTCCGCCAAATAAAACTATAAAAGGAAATAAATTTATTAATACATTAGGTATTTTTAGTATTGTAAATGTTATAAAAAAAATAAATTTAAGATCTTTTTTTGATTTAAAAAAATTAAATTCATCCAACAAATTAATCAAAAGAACAATTGAAAGCATCACTGCTATAACAACAAATAAACTCTTAATATATTCATTGATAATGTATCTGTTTATTGATTTTAGCATTTATGATTTGATATTTTCTCTATTAAGAAAGTAATTTAATAAAACCCAATTTATTATTAAAAATAAAAAAGGGGTGACATATAAAAATAAACTTGCGTACAAATTTTTTGAACTAAGATCTAATAATATTTCACTAATTATTATAATTGTAATTCCATAGGTAAAAATTATTATTTTTAGAAAATTATTATTTATAATTTCTTTGTTTGTTATAATTAAAAAACACGCTAACAAAATTAACGAAGGAATAAATAAGGGCATTATAATTCTATCATTTAGCTCACCAATTATATTAGTAAGTTGACTATCATTTTTGTCATTGAATCTTTTTATTAATTCAAAAAAAAACATTTCATTAAACTTATAATAATCTACTGTTTTTTTATTATATTGACTTAGATCAAGTGTTGTTTTGTCAAAATCTAATATAGAAATTTTTTTATCTTTTCGTTCTTCTTGAATGCTGCCTTCAACAAGGACAAGTAAATTTTTATTATTTTCATTAATAACAACACCTGATTTAGCTATTATTGTTTTTTTTATATCCGCACTATCTTCAAATAAAATAATATCTTCAAGTTCATTAATCTGATTTTTTTTTCCGATATAAATAGTTATTTTTTTTAGAGGATTATTAAAATTATTTTGTTTTAATAAAGGACCAATGGCCCCAACGCCGGAATTTAAAAGCAGATACTTTGAATAATTAGAAAAATATGGAACTACAAAACATCTGACAATTACCAGTACTATTATAAATATAATAGATGAACTTATTAAATAATTTATAAATTTCTTTTTTTCTAAACCTGAAAACCAAAGCGCCCGAAGTTCGTTATGATCTTCAAATTTTGAAATTGTTATGACAAAAGATATAAAAAATATAATTAAAGATATTTTTGAAAAATATTTTGGGATTATCGATAAGATGTATAAAAAATAAGTTTTAATTGAATTTCCATCTTCACCAATCAAATCTAGTAGCCTAACGGCTTGAGTGATCCAAATGATAAGTCCAAATGCAAGTAGAATAGAAAGATAGTTCTTTAAAAATTCTTTTATAAAATAGTATCCCAACTTGTTTTTTTTCATTTTGATATGTATATGATCTTATATCACTATGTTAGATTTAAAGATAATTCCAAATGTAAATAATAACTCAGATTTTTATATTTTTTTCTGTGAAAAGAATTTTTCCTTTAATTCAAAAAAACTATCTTTCATTGATATAAATTATAAAGAAATTAATTCTCTTTTGTTAAAGAATAAAGATGAAGATTATTTTGTATTTAATTACCACAGCTCAAAACCAAAAAAAATTATTTTTATAAATCAAAAAGATTATAAAGACGAATTTAAGAATCAAAATATTGGTGGCAAGGTTATTAGCGAAATTAAATCAGCAAAAGAAATTAATGTTATTTTTTCTAATGAAAATAAATCCTTAGAAAATTATTATTTTAATTTTTTTTTAGGATGTTTTTTAAAAAAATATTCTTTTACAAAATATAAAACAATTTTTAAAAAAAATGAAAATGCAAAAGAAATAATAAATCTCTTAATTACCTCGTCAAATAAGAATTTTTTTATTAAGATTAAAAATAATATTGAAAATATTATTAATGGAGTTTTTTTAACAAGAGATCTAGTTTCTGAACCTCCAAATTATTTAAATCCAGAAAGATTTGTTTCTGAAATTAAAAAACTTTCTAAACTAGGTCTTAAAGTAGATGTTTTTGATTATTCAAAAATGAAAAAAATTGGAATGAACGCTTTATTGGGTGTTTCTCAAGGAAGTAAAAATTTACCTTATTTTGTAACTATTACATGGAAGCCAAGTAATTCAAAAAATAAAAAACCACTTTCTTTTATTGGAAAAGGAGTTTGTTTTGATACCGGTGGCATTTCTTTAAAACCAGCTAAATTCATGGAGGATATGAAATATGATATGGCTGGAGCAGGAGCCGTTGTTGGTTTGATGAAAACTTTAGCTCTTAGAAAGTCAAAATCTTATGTTGTTGGTGCAGTTGCGTTAGTTGAGAATATGCCTGGTGGTTCAGCTCAAAGACCCGGTGATATCGTAAAATCCTACTCTGGCAAAACAATCGAAGTTTTAAATACAGATGCTGAAGGAAGATTAATACTTGCGGATGCAATTTATTATATCGATGAGCAGTATGAGCCAGAATTAATAGTTGATTTAGCAACTCTTACTGGAGCGATAGTTGTTTCTTTAGGAAGTGAGTATGCGGGTTTATTTTCTAATAATGATAAATTGTCAGAAAAATTAATTAAAGCAGGGGAAATCGAAAATGAAAAACTTTGGAGATTTCCATTACATAAAAACTACGACAAATTAATGGACTCAAAAATTGCAGACATTCAGAATATTAATTATTCAGGAGGAGCAGGATCTATTACAGCAGCGCAATTTTTACAGCGATTTTTAAAAAACAGTACTCCTTGGGCTCATTTAGATATTGCTGGCATGGCTTGGACAAAGAAAGATTTAGATATTATACCAACAGGAGCCACTGGTTATGGGGTTAAATTATTAAATAAATTTGTAGAAAAGTATTATGAATAATATGGAAAAGACTTTATCAATAATTAAACCCGATGCTGTTGAAAGAAATTTAATTGGTCAAATAGTCAGTATTTTTGAAAAAAATTCTTTAAAAATTCATTCAATTAAGAAAATTAAATTATCTAAAAAAATAGCGGAAGAATTTTATTTTGTTCATAAAGAAAGACCTTTTTTTAATGATCTTTGCACTTATATGAGTTCAGGTCCGGTTGTGGTTATAGTGTTAGAGGGTAACAATGCAGTTCTTAAAAATAGAGAAATTATGGGAGCAACAAACCCTAAAGATGCAGCCAAAGGAACGATAAGAAATTTATACGGTATTTCTTTAGATAAAAATTCAGTTCATGGTTCTGATAGTAAAGAAAACGCTAAAATTGAGATTGATTTTTTCTTTAAAGAATAGTTTTTAAACTATTTTATTACAAACGACATCTACTGCTTTTGGGTAAATTAAGTGTTCTGCCTTCAAAACTCTTTTTGCTAGAGAATTTGGTTTATCTTTTTTAAGAATTTTAACTTTTGTTTGTAATATTTTTTTACCAGAATCAAGTTTTGCCGTTACATAATGAACGGTAGACCCTGCATATTTATCACCTGCTTTTATAGCTCTTTCATGAGTGTTTAGGCCTTTGTATTTTGGAAGTAGCGAAGGATGAATATTAATAATTTTAAATTTGCAATTTCTAATAAACTCTTTTGATAAAATTCTCATAAAGCCCGCCAAACATAATAAATTAATTTTATTTTTTTTTAGATAGTCAAAAGCTCTTTTTTCAAACTGAGGTTTCTTTCTTTCTATTGCGTAATTTGTAATTTTATTTTTTTTAGCATAAGCCAATCCTTTGGCTTCTTTTTTATTAGAAATAACTAATTTGATTTTCCAATTAGTATTATTTTTTTTAGAGTATTTAATTAACTCTTTTAAGTTAGAACCTCTACCAGAAATAAAAACACCTACATTAATATTTCCAGTTAACTTTTTCATTTAATATAATTTTATTGTTATTATTACTCTTTATTACGGTTCCAATTTCATAAGGCTTTGACGACTGATTAAAAACATTAAATATTTTTTTATAATTTTTTTTATCTGCAATTATGCAAAAGCCGACACCGCAGTTAAACGTTTTAAGCATTTCATGATCGTGAACACCATTTGACTTAATCCATTTTGTAACTTTATTAGGTCTAATTTTTGAAAGATCTATTGCTGCGGTATAATTATTAGGAATTACTCTAGGTAAGTTCTCAATAATTCCTCCACCCGTGATATGAGCACAGCCTTTAATTAATTTCATGCTGTGGAGTTTTAATATTTCTTTAACGTAAATTTTAGTAGGTGTTAAAAGTTCTTTGTATAATTTTTTATTATTTTTAACTTTAATTTTTTTATCTTTCAAAATTTTTCTTATCAAAGAATATCCATTAGAATGAGCTCCCGTTGAAGGTATTCCTAATATTACGTCCCCATGTTTAATTGAATTCCCAGTGATAACATTTTGTTTTCCAACGATCCCAACAGCAAAGCCAGCTAAATCAAAAGAATCCCCTGTGTATACCCCAGGCATTTCTGCCGTCTCACCACCGGATAAAGAACAGCCAGCAATTCTGCAGCCTTTTGCAATACCAGTTAATATTTGCTTATATTTTTTTTCAATAACTTTGGGAATTGCAATATAGTCTAAAAAGACAACAGGTTTTGCTCCTTGTACAATTAAATCATTTACGCACATCGCAACTAAATCAATGCCGATCGTCCTAAAATCATTTAGATGATTTGCTATTTCTAGCTTAGTTCCAACGCCATCAGTTGAAGTTACAATAAGTGGGTTTTTAATTTTATATTGTCCTAGATCAAATACAGATCCAAAGCCTCCTATGTTCTTAAAGTTTTTAATTTCACTTCCTTTAATTTTTGTGGATTTTGATAATTTAGAAATAAACTTAACTAGATTTGTCGTTTTTTCTATATCTACACCACTTTTAAGATAGGTAAAATTTGAATTATTCATTAAAAAAATATTAACACTTCAGCAATACACTTGTTTTCTTATTTTACAATCAGTTTTTAAATAAGATTTTTTATAAAAATAATGTAGTTTTATGTTTTTTTATGAAAGATCAAATAGTTTTTAAATTTCCAGATAAAAGTTTTTATTATGAGGAAGATTTTTGTATAGGAGAAAATAATTACGAAGCTTACAAATTAATAAAAGAGTGGCCAAATTGGACTTTTAAAGGAATCAATATTTATGGTCCAAAAAAATCTGGCAAATCTTATCTAACAAAAATCTTTTCTGACAAAACTGATTCTAAAGTTTTTGAAGGAAGAAATATTAATAAAGATAATTTGAACCTTATATTAAATCAAAAAGTTTTAATTATAGAAGATATAGAGGTATTCAATGACGAGGTTTTGTTTCAAACGATTTTAAATGATTTTATAAGTAAAAATAAATTTATCTATTTAACTTCAAACAAATTAGCGGGGAGTATTTCTTTTAAATTAAAAGATTTAATTTCACGTTTAAATTCATTAGTAGCAGTCGTAATCACCAATCCCTCCGATGATTTGTTTTCTCAGATTTTAACGAAGATGCTATCTGATAAACAAATTAATATTACTCCCAAAGAAGTTAATTTTATTTTAAAAAACATTGAAAGAAGTTATGATGCTGCTTCAAAGTTTGTTAAAAACTTAGATGAATTGTCGTTGTTGTATAAAAAAAAAATAAATACAAAAATTATTAATCAAGCATTAGCTAATATCAGCTAACTTTATTAAAATTTTTCTTAAAATTATTTATTAATTTAGTTAAATTTTTAATTTCATTTTTTTTTAAATTTTTAGAAATAATTAAAATTTTTTTATTTTTTATATTTCTTATAATTTCTTTGTCAGAAAAAATCCAATTTTTTGGAAGATTTATTTTTTTTGCTATTTTATTTCTAAAACTTATTATTTTAATAAATTTATTATTATTTAGAATATCATTACCTAATTTTTTTTTAAAAATAACAGGATAGTCTTCATAAGAAATTTTAAATATTTCTTTTTTAATTAATTTATTAAATAAGTTTAATTTAGTTTTTTTAATTAATTTATTATTCAATTTATTGAAAATCATTTTTAGATAATAAACATCATTTATTAAGTAATTAATTCTCTCATTGTTAACTGGTCTTTTTAACCAATCCTCTTTTTGTAAAGATTTATCTAAACTAATTTTGCAAAAATCTTGGACCAACTTCTTATAAGAAGGTGCCTCAAGATAACCGTTAAACAACGCTGCAATTTGAGTATCAAAAACAGTAAATAAGGTTTTTTTAACTACAGATAAAAATATTTCCAAATCTTGCCTGCAAGAGTGAATTACTAACGTAATTTTTTTTTTATTTAAAAATTTAAATATTTTTTTAAAGTTAATTTTTTTTTCTAAACAATCGATAATTCCAATATTTTCACCATCGAAAATAACTATAATAGATATAATAGCTTTATAAGTAGATCTTCTTTCAAATTCTGTATCAAAGAAAAATTTTTTTTTATTTTTAATCTTTGTAATAAATTGATCTAGTTCTTTATTGTTTTTAATAAATGAGAAATTATGATTGTTTTTTTTGAACATTAACTGTATCTCAATTTATTATTAAAAAGGCTGGTTTGATTTGAATAAATATAGAACTCACAATTGCGCAGAACTTACAATTAATAATATTGGTAAGCAAACTATTCTGTCTGGATGGATTCACAAAAAGAGAGATCACGGTCATTTGTTATTTATTGATTTACGAGATCATTATGGGATGACTCAGTGTGTCATTGACAATAAAAATGAATATTTTTCAGCACTAGAAAAAATAAAATTAGAGACAGTTATTCGAATAGAAGGAGAGGTAGTTGCAAGAACTTCAGAGACAATCAACAAAGAGCTTGCAACAGGTTCTGTTGAAGTTTTAATTAAAAATTTTAATGTTTTAGGTTCAACAAAAGAACTTCCTTTGCCAGTTTTTAGTGATCAAGAATATTCTGAGGAAATAAGATTAAAGTATCGTTATTTGGATTTAAGAAGAAAAAAATTACATCAAAATATTATTTTAAGATCTAATGTTATTTCGTTCATCAGAAAAAAAATGGAAAGTCTTGGATTTTTAGAATATCAAACTCCAATTTTAACATCTTCCAGTCCAGAAGGAGCAAGAGATTTTTTAGTTCCAAGCAGACTAAATCCTGGAAAGTTTTACGCTCTTCCACAGGCGCCTCAACAATTTAAGCAATTAATTATGGTATCTGGTTTTGATAAATATTTTCAAATTGCACCATGTTTTAGAGACGAAGATGCGAGAGCGGACAGAAGTCCTGGTGAATTCTACCAATTAGATATTGAGATGTCTTTTGTTGAACAGGAAGATGTCTTTCAAGTAGTTGAACCGTTACTTCATGAAGTTTTTACAAAATTTAGCAAAGGTTATTCAATTAGCAAAACTCCGTTTAAAAGATTTAAATACAAAGATGCAATGTTAAAGTTTGGAACAGATAAGCCTGACTTAAGAAATCCAATTGAAATTAATGATGTTACCGAAATTTTCGAAAGAGAAGATGTTAAATTAGAGATAT
Organism: alpha proteobacterium SCGC AAA028-C07; assembly: GCA_000419465.1. Classification (GTDB taxonomy): domain Bacteria; phylum Pseudomonadota; class Alphaproteobacteria; order Pelagibacterales; family Pelagibacteraceae; genus Fontibacterium. The sequence goes on from ATTB01000001.1 coordinate 191,672, forward strand.
TTAAAAAGTTAATCCAAAAAAAATCAGTTGTAAGATGTATGGTTGCAAAAAATGTATCTTCTAAACCAAGAAGCTTTTTTGATAATTTAGATAAAGGAGCAAAAACAGAAGGGGCTTCTGGATTAGGTTATATTATTCTTGAAAGTAATAATGGAAAATTAGAAGGAAAAGGACCTATAGCTAAATTTTTCTCTGAAGATGCAATAAACACATTATGTAAAAAAATTAATGCTGCGGGTGGTGATGCTATATTCTTCGTATGCGATGTTAAGAAAAATGCTGAGAAATTTTCAGCTTGGGCAAGAACTGAGATTGCAAAAAATTTAGAATTAATAAAAGATAACGTATTTGAATTTTGTTGGGTCACTGATTACCCAATGTTCGAGTATAATGAAATTGATAAGAAAATTGATTTTAGTCATAACCCATTTTCTATGCCACAAACACCTATGGATTTAATCGATAAAACAGACCCATTGGAATTGCTGGCTTACCAGTACGATATTGTTTGCAATGGTATCGAGCTTTCATCTGGAGCAATTAGAAACCATGTTCCAGAATTAATGTATAAATTATTTAAAATAGCAGGTTATTCTAAAGAAGAAGTTGATAATAAATTTAGCGGCATGATTAATGCTTTATCTTATGGTGCTCCACCGCACGGGGGAATAGCACCTGGAATTGATAGAATTATCATGTTGTTGGCTGGTGAGAAAAATATAAGAGAAGTAACTATGTTCCCATTAAATCAAAACGCACAAGATTTAATGATGAATGCTCCATCGGATGTTTCAGAAAAACAATTAAAAGAATTAAATATTAAATTAGTTAAAAAAGACTAATTTATTTTTTTGCTCTTAATATTTAATCTAATATTACTTAGATCTACTAATTTTTCTTTGTACTGATTTCTTAAGAAACCTTTGCTTGTAATATTTTTAAGAACATCAATTAGCTGAGCATTTTCTTCAGAGTCTTCTGCCTGATCAGTTTTTTTAATAGAAGGAGTGTGAGCAAGATCTTCTCTTCCAAGATAAGAAATTGCAAGTTCTCTAAATAAATAATCTAAAATTGAAGAAGCTGATAAAATTCTGTCATTACCTTTAACTTTTCCAGACGGTTCAAATTTAGTGTTAATGAAAGCATCAACATATTCTTCTAGTGGAACACCATACTGCAATCCTAATGATATTGCGATTGCAAAATTATTCATTAAAGATCTTACAAGTTCACCCTCTTTATTCGTATCAATAAATATTTCACCAACTCTACCATCGTCATATTCGCCGATATGCAAATAAACTTTATGATCACCAATCATAGCTTTTTGGATATAGCCTTTTCTGCGATCAGGCATTTTTCTTCTTTCACTGAAAGCTTTGTTTTCAATAGACAAAGATGATGTCTTGTTATCTTTAATATTATTAAAAATAGTAGAAGTTATATCTTCACTAATTTTTTGACTGGAAATTTCCTTAAGTTCCTGCTCTTTGCTTTGAGTTTTATTAGACTGTATTTCAGCTAGTGATTTGGTTTTTCTCTTATTAAATTTAACGTCTAAAACCTCTACTTTTCCGTCTTTTCTGCTATCGATTTCCTGAAGAGCTTCGTTAGTTAATTCTTGTAAATTATGAGTAATTTTAAATAAGCAGGTATAAAAACTTTCAGCAATATATTTAGACATTTTTTGATTCTTAAAAAATTAATGATTTTAAATCACTATTTTAATCTGTAATAAGTGTCTAGTTAAAAACAGACAACTTGAAATAGAAAACTTTTGTGGATATCTTAAAATATAAATTTTTTAATGTTTAAATTTCTTAAAATTATTTTTACTTGGTGGAATGGTCAGACCATTGGAACATTTTTAAATACACTTTTTTTTGGAAAACTCGTTGGTATCGATGATTCTAAAAATAAATATTATGTTGATAGTAAAGATAGAAGATGGGTTATTTTTAATACAGAAGTAGAAGCTACCAAAATTCCACCAGAGTGGCATGCATGGATACATCATTTAATCAAAGAGGTTCCAACTGAGGCTGAATTTTCAAAGTATGAATGGCAGAAAGATCATCAAGAAAACAAGACAGGAACTAAAGAAGCCTATAGTCCTAATAAATATAAGGTACAGACTAAAGTCGATTATGAAAGTTGGCGTCCTTAAAACTAATAGAACTTAGTTTTAGATAGCCAATTCACGTCATATTTTGAATTAATAAAATCTTCATTTCTTAATATTTTTTTATGAAGATCAATTGTTGTGCTTACTCCTTCAATAACAAATTCATCTAAAGATCTTTTTAATCTAGAAATCGCAGAGGCTCTATCTCTGCCATGGCAAATAAGTTTCGCAACTAAACTGTCATAGTAAGGCGGAATTTTACATCCTTGAAACACGCAGCTATCAACTCTTGTGCCTGGACCTGAGGGTTGATTATAAGTTTTTATTGTTCCAGCACTGGGTAAAAAATCTTTACTTGGATCTTCAGCATTTATTCTACATTCAATTGCATGACCAAAAAAAATAATATCTTTTTGCTGTAAATTTAATTTACCCGTTGAGGCTATTTCAATTTGTCGTTTAACAAGATCAATACCAGTCACTTCTTCTGTAACAGGATGTTCTACTTGTAATCTTGTATTCATTTCTAAAAAATAAAATTTTCCTTTATCATAAATAAATTCAAGAGTTCCAGCTCCTTCATAGCCAAGTTTTGAAATAGCGTTTACAGAAACATCTAGTAAGTATTTTCTTTGTTCATCATTAATAACTGGACAAGGACTTTCCTCTATTATTTTTTGATATCTTCTTTGAACTGAGCAGTCTCTTTCTCCTAAATGAACTGTATTATCTTTGCCGTCTGATAAAATTTGAACCTCAATATGTCTTGGGTTTTCAAAAAACTTTTCAATAAAAACTTCATCATTATTAAAGAATTTCTTGGCTTCTGTTTGTGCAATTTTAATATTTTCTTCTAATTTATCTTCAGAATGAACAATTCTCATCCCTTTACCACCCCCACCACCAGCAGCTTTAATAAGTACTGGAAAACCTATTTCTTTAGATATTTTTATAGCTTCACTGATATCTTTTATTCCAGTTTCAGAACCAGATACAATTGGAAGTCCTAAACTTTTTGCTATTTTTTTAGCTTCAATTTTATCACCCATTTTTCTAATAAGCTCTGAGCTTGGACCTATAAACTTAATTTTGTGTTGTTCTAAAATTTCTGCAAATTTATAGTTTTCAGAAAGAAATCCATAACCAGGATGAACCGCATCTGCACCTGTAATTTCTATTGCTGATATTAAAGAGGGTATATTTAAATAACTATCCTGAGCTTTTTGAGATCCAATACATATACTTTCATCAGCTAACCTTACATGCATAGACTCATTATCAGCAGTTGAGTGCACAGCAACAGTTGCTATCTCAAGCTCTTTACAAGCTCGTATCACTCGTACGGCTATTTCGCCTCTGTTTGCTATAAGTATTTTTTTAATCATTTACTCGACTAGGATTAAGTCCTGATCAAATTCTACCGCTTCACCATCGGTTACTAATATTTTCTTAACCACACCATCTTTAGTAGATGGAACATGGTTCATAGTCTTCATTGCCTCGATAATAATAATTGTTTGGCCTTTTTTAATATTAGCGCCAACTGTTACAAATGGTTTTGCACCAGGTTCTGGAGCTAAATAAGCAGTTCCAACCATAGGCGACTTTATAATATTAGCTTTATTTATATTATCAGTAGCAAGAGGCGAAGAAGCAGGAGAGGATGATCTTGATTGATTACCATTAGATATTACCTGTTCATGAACAACACCTTTGCTAGATTTGCTAACTTTATACTTTACGTTATTTTCAGAATATTCAATCTCAGTTAGATTAAACTCATCTAAATAATCTGAAAGTTCTTTGATAATTTTTTTGTCTATTTTCATTATTTATTATCTTTAATTATTTTTTTAATAGCGTCTATTGCTAAAATATACCCATAAGATCCTAAACCGCAAATTAGACCATTAACAGCCCCGCTAATCAGTGATTTGTGACGAAATTCTTCTCTGTGAAAGATATTAGAAATATGAATTTCTATTTTAGGTATTTTAACGAGATTTAAAGCGTCTAATATTGCAACTGACGTATGAGTAAAAGCTGCAGCATTAATTATTAGACCATCAAATTTGTCTCTAGATTTTTGAATTTTAGTTACGATCTCACCTTCAATATTAGACTGAAAAAAATCTACTTTAATTTTATTTTTTTTTGCATGTTCTTTGCATTTTTTTTCAATCGATTTAAGAGTTTCTTTACCGTAAATCTTTGGCTCTCTTTCGCCTAAAAGATTAAGATTTGGACCGTTAATAATTACTATATTCATATAAGAAAATGATATGTTATAATTTAAAATTAGCTTAAATCCAACATGATACAAATCATTTTGAACGGAAAACCTCATAATATAAAAGAAAAAACTAATATAATTTCTTTATTAGAGACATTGTCCCTTTCAGAAAAAAAAGTAGCTATAGAAATTAATGAAGAGGTTCTGCCAAGAGATAATTATGCTAAAAAAATTTTATCAGCTAAAGATCGAGTTGAAATCGTTCATTTTATAGGAGGTGGATAATTGGAAGATTTAATTATTTCTGGAAAAAAATATAAGTCTCGACTTATTCTTGGAACAGGAAAGTATAAAAGTTTTGAAGAAACCGCAAAAGCGATTAAAGCCGCTGAAGTAGAAATTGTAACTGTTGCAGTGAGAAGAGTGAACGTTACAAATCCAAAAGAACCAATGTTGGTTGATTTTTTAGATCCTAAAAAGATTGTTTATCTTCCAAATACTGCAGGCTGTTATACGGCAGAAGAAGCATTAAGAACTTTAAGATTAGCTAGAGATTCAGGGGGTTGGAATCTTGTAAAACTAGAAGTGCTTGGAGATAAAGAAACTTTATATCCAAATATGATCGAAACTATTGAGGCTTTAAAAGTCTTAAAAAAAGAAAATTTTGAAGTGATGGTTTATTCATCGGACGATCCTATACTTTGTAAACAATTAGAAGATATGGGTGCCGCAGCTATTATGCCTCTTGGATCATTAATAGGATCTGGCAGAGGAATTCAAAATAAATTTAATATCTCAATTATCAAGACGCAGTCTAAAGTACCAGTTATTGTTGATGCAGGAATAGGCTGTGCCTCAGATGCGGCTATTGCAATGGAATTAGGTTGTGATGGTGTTTTAGTTAACACTGCAGTAGCTGAGGCTAAAAATCCAATCTTAATGGCTGAAGCCATGAAGGATGCAGTAATCGCAGGAAGAAAATCCTTTATCGCAGGAAGGATTAAAAAGAAAGTAACCGCAAATCCATCAAGTCCATTTGAAGGACTTATTGAATAATTAACTTATTTCTTTGCTAGGTGAAGCTTCCTTCTTTTTAGGTCTTTTATTGTCTTTAAATCTATTTTTATTAAAGAATTTTTTTCTTTTACCCTTATAGCCATCATGTTTTTTTTGATCGATGCTGTCCTCTTTTTTTTCTAAACTCTCTTTACCATCCTGTTTAGTGGCGTTTTCAATTTTTTCTTTTAGTTCAGTTTTTTCTTTGGGAGAAATATCTTCTTTAACTTCTGTGCCATTAAACTCACTAATTATTTTCTTTTTAGCATCGTAAAAAATAAACAAAAATTCTTGGCTTAAAAATTCAGCATTTTGAACTAAATTAATTTTAAATTTATATTTGTCTTTAAAAAATTTAAGTTCAGTTGAATAAGTATTATTTAAAATATCAATTATTTTTTTAGATAAACTCACATCTATAATTTTAATTTTCTCATCACTAAATGCTCGTTCTTCTAATAATTTAAGAATTTTAAGCGCAAATGAATCAACGGATAACTGAATTTCCCATTTAATTGAGCTTTCTCTTAATCTTTGCCTTGTCATTTCAAGAAGACCAAAGTTACTTATTCTTCCAAATTGAATTCTTGCTTTATCATTTTTTAATGACTCTCTTAATTTTCTCTCAACTAACCTTTTATTGGAATAGTTTTCCATATCGATAAAATCTATAACTATAAGACCAGCTAAATCTCTTAACTTAACTTGTCTTGCGATCTCTTCAGCTGCTTCTAGATTGTTTGTTAAAGCTGTTTTTTCAACATTTCTTTCTCTAGTGGATCTGCCAGAGTTAATATCAATTGAAACCAAAGCCTCTGTCGGACTTATAATTATATAACCACCGGATTTTAATTCTATTCTAGGTTCAAAAATTGAATTTAAATATTTTTCAATATTGTAATGATGGAATATGGGAATCTTACCTTTATATTTTACAACGTTTTTTACATGAGCACTTGAGATTTTTTTTGCATATTTTTTTGCAGCCTCGAATGCTTTATCACCATCAACAATAATACTATCGATGTCTTTGCTGTAAAAATCTCTAATTGCTCTGGCAATTAAATCTTCTTCTTCATGAATTGCACTTGGAGCAATAGATTTTAAAGTGTTTTTTCTTATCTCTTCCCAAGTGCCTAATAAGTTTGTTAAATCATCTTTAATCTCATTTTTAGTTTTGTTTGCACCAGCAGTTCTAATGATTAATCCCATTGTTTTTGGAAGTTCTATGTCATTAATAATTTCTTTCATTTTTTTTCTATCACTAGAGCTATAAATTTTTCTAGAAATCCCACCACCTTTTGCTGTGTTTGGCATTAACACAATGTATTTTCCAGCAAGTGATATAAAGGTTGTTAAAGCTGCACCTTTTTTTCCACGCTCTTCTTTTACGATTTGAATTAAAACTATTTGTCCAGGCTTGATTACTTCTTGAATACGATATCTTTTAAATCTGTAAAAACTTCTGTTATTTTTAGGCTTGTCTTCAACGTGATTTTCTTCATTTGAATCACTTTCTTCATTAGAAACTTTGTTTCCAATACTCTCTTCATCTTGATCTCCATTAGATGAATTTTTATCTTGTAAATTAATATCTTCACCTTGTTCAGCGTGTTCGACAATTTCTTTATCGTTTTCTTCTAAAAGTTTTGCTCTAGCTTCTTCTTCTTCTTTTTTAATACGATCTTTATCAGCTTGAGGGATTTGATAGTAATCTGATTGAATATCGTTAAATGCTAAAAATCCGTGTCTTTCGTTTCCGAAATCTACAAACGCAGCTTGTAAAGACGGTTCTATTCTACTTACTTTACCTAAGTAGATGTTTCCTTTTAGATTTTTGCGATGAATATTTTCATATTCATATTCTTCAATTCCATTATTGGACTTGATAGCAATTCTAGTTTCTTCTGGATGCGAAGCATCGATAAGTAATTCCTTAGACATAATAATAAATTCCTAAATTTTTGATTAATTTTTAATGACATAAAATTCATTTGTTTTCTTAACTATTATATAAACATCTTTGTTAAAATATCTATTTAAATCTTAATAATTAAAGCAAATCGATGTAGAAGTTGTTTAGTTATTTAATAAATAAATCGTAAAAAATGATTTTTTAAAATGATAGAAGTTAAAAATATTGCTGAAAAAATAGGAAAATCCTTAGATAACATAAGGGGGTATCTTTGATAAAAATCAGGTTGATAAAAAAATCTCAGAACTAACAGCGCAAACAGAGCTTCAAGATTTCTGGAGCAATCAAAAGAATGCAGAAAAAGTAATTAAAGATAGGAATTTTTTATTAGAAATAAAAAATAACTATGATTTTATTTCTAAAGAGCATGTCGATAATAAGGATCTTCTAGATATTGCCGTTAAAGAAAATGATGAAGTTTTAGCTAAAGACTTAAATAAATCATTTGAAAGTAATTTAGAAAAATTAAAAAAAATTGAACTTCTTTGTTTTTTATCCAATGAAAATGATACTTTAGACGCCTATGTTGAAATTCATGCAGGGGCTGGAGGAACGGAAAGTCAGGATTGGGCCGAGATGTTAAGAAGAATGTATTCAAGATGGGCTGAAAAAAATAATTTTAAAGTTGAACTCATTCATGAAAGTAGAGGAGAAGAAGCGGGAATAAAATCATCAACGATTAAAATAACAGGGCAGTTTATTTATGGATGGTTAAAAGGAGAATCCGGAGTTCATCGTCTGGTTCGAATCTCTCCATTTGATTCAGGCGCAAGAAGACACACAAGTTTTGCAAGTGCATGGATATATCCTGTTGTAAATGAAGATGTAAATATTGAAATTTTAGAAAAAGACATTCGAATAGATACTTTTAGATCGAGTGGAGCAGGTGGACAGCACGTCAATACAACTGATAGCGCTATTAGAATAACTCATATTGCAACAGGAATAGTTGTTCAGTGTCAAAATGAAAGATCGCAACATAAAAATAAAGAAACAGCAATGAACATGTTAAAAGCTAGGCTTTATGAACTAGAGATGCAGAAAAAACAAAAAGTCTCAGATAATCTAGAAAGCTCTAAAAAAGAAATAGGATGGGGAAGTCAAATTAGAAATTATGTTTTGCAACCTTATCAGCTTGTTAAAGATAATAGAACTAATATTGAAGTAACAAATCCAGAAAAGGTATTAGATGGAGATATTTCTGTATTTTTAGAAGCTTCCGTTTATCAAGGAATTCATTAATGGTTAGAAGAAATAAAATTTTATTAATTGTATTCGCAATCTTTATATCCCTTATTGCTTTTTTATCTTTTGGATTTCAAACTTCTAATTTTAACGATCTTATTCAAAAAAAATTTAATGATCAGTACAAGAAAATTAAATTAGAGTTTAAAGATACAAGAGTAAGTTTAGATATTAGAGATTTTGCTGTTAAGTTTAGTCTTAATGACCCAAAAATTTACCATAAAGGCGATCTTACAAATATTTACCAAACTAATTTTGGTGTTGGTATTTTTTCTGCAATTAAAGGTAATTACAATCCTAAGTTTATAGAAGTAAAATTTTCAGAAAATTCATTTGAAAAAAGTATTAATTTAATACGTGATGTATTCTTAGAAGATAGTCAAAAAGGCTATCTTGATAACAAAGTTAAGAAAGGCTTTATCAAAGGGGATTTAAAAATATATAACGAAGATACTGTAAAAATTGAGTTTTTAGGCAGCATTAAAGACACCACTTTTATTATCTCAAATGAACTACCCGAGTTTCAAAATATTAATGCAGATATCGAATTTAAAAATGAAGAGTTAAACATTAATATTTCATCAGGATCTGCAGTAGGTTTAAATTTTGATAAGTCTAAAATTTCTATAAATGAAACGTCAGATTCTTATAAGGCCTCTCTTGATCTAAATTTAAATGGAAAATTTAATTCATTAAAAGAATTTAAAAATTTAAAGATAGCAGTCTTAGAGGATATCACTAAAAATATAGAAAAATTATCATTCTCAACCACAGCCAATAATAAAATCGATATTGAGTTTGATAAAAAAGGAAATCTTCTTAACACATCAGTTAAAGGTAAAGCTGATATTGTAAATCTGGAATTAGATTTGCTACAAAACGCCTATCCCAATGTCTTAGATGATAAAAATAGAAAGTTTAAAAATGGAAAATTTAAAGCAGAATTTGATAAGACCAATGTTTCTGTTAATGGAATAATTTTTAATCAAAATGATTCATTAGATTTAAAAATAAATTCTGATCTTAATAAAAAAACTTCCAAGATTAATATAATTTCAGATGTAAATTTTGTTAATTGGCAAAAAGTATTTAAACCAGAATATATTAAAGGCTCTTCGAAGTTATATATCCAGTTAAATACTAATAAAGATCAATATTATTTTGATACTCGAATAGATATTAAAAAAAGCTTAATTAATTTTACCCCAATTAATTTTAATAAATTATTAAATGACGACGGTCAGATACTTTTAAAAGGCGAGATTAAAAAAAATACTTCAATTTTAGAAAAAGTTACAATTAATGCTGGTAAAAATAATATTGAATTATTTGATATAAATTTTGATGAGAATTTTTCTATAACTTCTCTTAATAGTATTACGGTCAATACTGATAAAAGTAATTTTAAAATAACCTCATCTAAAAAAAGCAATATTAATCACATAGAAATTACGGGAAAAAGATTAGATGCAAAATATATTATAGATAGCCTAACAAGTTCCAAGCCATCAACGTTAGTTTCAAAAAAATTTAACGGAACTATTAGCGCTAATTTAGATACCGTCGACACCGGAACAAATGACGATATTAGAGATTTTAATTTAACCGGCACTATTTTAAAGGGAAAATTTGCAAAGCTAGATGCAAATGGAATCTTTTCTAATAAAGAAAAAATTACCATTAAAATTAGCAAAAATAAAAACGGCAATATCGCAACGTATATGCTCTCAGACAGAGCAAGACCGTTTATTGCAGGCTTTAGTTTTATAAAAGGATTTGAAAAAGGAAAATTAGAATTTACATCTGAAGATTTAAGCGCAACTTCATCTAAAGGAAAAATTATTATTACTGATTTTAGAATAAAAGAAATACCTGTACTTGCACAAATATTGTCACTTGCTTCTGTTACAGGAATTTTAGACACATTAAAAGGAGAAGGAATTCGTTTTGATAATACAGTTATCGTTTATGAAAATGATGAAAAATTTTTTACCTTTAAAGATTTTTATGGAACAGGACCGTCCCTTGGATTTATTGTTGAGGGCAGAATTAACAATGAAGATCACTTTGTAAGCTTGGATGGAAATATAATTCCTGCCTATGAAGTTAATCGTCTTTTATCAAATATTCCAATACTAGGGCAGATTTTAACTGGTAAAAGTGGTGATGGAGTTTTTGGTGTAAGTTTTAAAATTAAAGGCAAAGATAACAACTTTGAAACTACAATAAATCCAGTTCGGACAATTACACCAAGATTTGTTCAGAGATTTGTAGATATATTTAGATCTTCTAAATAGCCTCAATTAAGACGTGCTGCTTTTTTCCAAATGAAACTTTAATAACTTTTTCACCATTAAAATCTTTTTTAGTAACTGTTTTTTTCTCATCAGTTACAATTTCATTATTAATTCGATAGCCTTTATTTGCAATATTCCTTCTGTATTCGCCATTCGATTTAGCAAAGTTAATTTTAATAATTAAATCATTAAAAGAAATACCATTATTTAAATCTGATTTTTTAACTTCAATTTTTGGAAGATCATCGCCAAAGGATTTATCTTCAAAAGTCTTTTTAGAAGTAGCTTCAGCATTTGAAGATGCCTTTTCACCATGAAGAATTTTCGTTGCTTCATTTGCAAGGATAACTTTAAAATCATTAATATTCCTGGATTTATTATTTTCAAAATTAGAAATCTCATCTAAGGGAAGCTCAGTGAATAATCTTAAATATTTAAATACATCAGCATCATTCACATTTCTCCAAAACTGCCAGTATTCATAAGGAGAAGTTTGTTTTTCATCTAACCACACAGCACCTTTTTCAGTTTTACCCATTTTAGC
>ATTB01000002.1 GCA_000419465.1 alpha proteobacterium SCGC AAA028-C07
GCCAAGCCATGCAGCTAAATATTGAATTCCCACAGAAATATTTTTTCTAAGACCTTCTTTTAATCTAATTTTTGAAAGTGAATCATCTTCTTTTTTTAAAGCTTCTCTTTCTATTTTAAACTGAATAGCTTTTCTATCGATCTCATCAATATTTTCCGGTTTTGAGTCTATTTCCATTCGAAGCTTACTTGATGCTTCATCCATTAAATCGATTGCTTTATCTGGTAAAAATCTGTCCGTAATATAACGATTGGAAAGTACGGCAGCTGAAACAAGTGCATTATCTGAAATGTGTACTCCATGGTGCATTTCATATTTTTCTTTAAGACCTCTTAAGATTGAAATCGTATCTTCAACAGAAGGCTGCGTTACAAATACCGGCTGAAATCTTCTAGTTAACGCTGCATCTTTTTCTACATACTTTCTGTATTCTGCAAGTGTTGTTGCACCAATACAATGCAGCTCTCCTCTTGCAAGTGCTGGCTTTAACATATTCGATGCATCCATAGATCCATCTCCTGCACCCGCGCCAACTAAAGTGTGCATCTCATCAATAAATACGATCACCTCACCTTGTTGAGCTGTAATCTCTTTAAGAACTGCTTTTAATCTTTCTTCAAATTCTCCTCTAAATTTTGCACCTGCAATTAATAAACCTAAATCCAATGCTAATAATTTTTTACCTTTTAAACTTTCTGGAACATCATCATTAATAATTCTAAGCGCAAGTCCTTCAACGATGGCTGTTTTACCAACACCTGGTTCACCAATTAATACTGGGTTATTTTTAGTTCTTCTTGAAAGAACTTGAATAGCACGTCTAATTTCCTCATCACGACCAATCACCGGATCTAATTTTCCATTTCTCGCTTTTTCCGTAATATCAATTGTGTATTTCTTTAAAGATTCATAATTTGCATCATCGTTTGCATTGGTTACTTTTTGACCTTTACGCATTGTCTCAAGTACAGATTTAAATTTGCTTAAATTAAATCCACTATTTTGTAACAATTTTAATAAGTTTTTATCTGTTTGAAGTATTGCTTCTAGTATGTTCTCAACTGGAACATATTCATCACCTTTTTGTTTTGAAATCTTTTTAGCCTCTTCAATAGTAACAATAAATTCTTTTGATGCACTAATTCCAGCTGTGTTACCAGTGACTGCTGGAAACTTTTTCAACTCTTTTTCGATAGATGATTTTATAGATTTTAAATCTAATCCTGCTGGTGCAAGTAATAATGATGCAGTATCATCATCTTCGATAATACCGCTTAATAAATGTACTGGGTGCAATAGCTGATGATTTTGCATCATCGCCAAAACCTGCGCCGAATTTAATATTTCTTTTGATCGTTCTGTAAATTTATTTAAATCCATACATAATATATGGTTATAATTTTCTCAGTTTCAATGTTGGTTAATGAAATAAAAATTTTTATTGAGTACTTGAAATTGTGTAATTTGATACACTAAGTATATAATATGAGTATTAACTGAATATGTTCAATAAGATCAAAAGACATTTAGAACTTGTTAACAAAGGCTACTTTGAACACATGTTTTTTGCGATGAAAATTGGCCTTAAATGTCTATGGTCATTTATCACGGCTTTTGTTCATGCCATTAATCCGGCTTGGTTTGAATACACAACAAGCAGAAGAATTAAACGAATGAATGATTTATTTCAAAAACCAAAAAATGATATTAAAGAATAAATTAGTCTAATTGATTAAAATACTGAACGTATAAATATAATAAATAAATACAATTAAGCGCATAAATATTAAGAGTGGCCATCATACCAATTACTCTAAATAATGTTTTTTCTTTTAACATACTGTAAGCATGAGAAATTCTTCCTAGTAAAAATACAATATTTACAAATAAAACGTAGATTTGATTTGCATCTAAGATCTCTAATAGAAATGAAGAAATAATAAAAAAAACTGTAAATTCAAAAAAGTTTGCATGTGCTCTAATGGCTTTAATTAATTTTTTATTATTATCATCACCGTAAGCAACTTTGCTCGATCTTCTTTCCTTGATGGTAATGATAGTAAGTATTAAGTAAAAAATTAGAAAAATAATTGTAAATAAAATTGAAATATTCATCTCTTTAACTAATTATCATTTTTATTCAGTTCTTAAAGCTAATATCTTTAGCTCAACTTGAATTTTTGCAGTATAGGTCTATATTATTTGCTATGTCAGAAATTGAAAAAGGATTTTTTAACGCCATCAAAAACCAATTGGTTGGGTCCAGCATTGGTCGAGCAGTTATTTACACGATAGGTCACATTATAATTGCAGCTACCTGCAATATAATAATTACCGGGTCGACACTAGAACTTGCTGCGGTGGATGCAATTATTGAACCTATAATTAATGGTGTTTGGTATTATTTTTTAGATAAATTTTGGGCCAGCTCAGTTAAAAGGTCTTAAAATTTATATAGCGCCTGCTACTGCTTGTTTAATATATTCTGCTCGAAGCGCTGTTACAAATTTTCCAGGTTTACCATCCCCAATTTGATTAGTATTAATTTTTATAACAGGCATTACACAGGCTGTTGCTGATGTAATAAATGCTTCATTTGCTGATTGGGCGTCTGATAGTGAAATATTTTTAGTCACCACTTCATAACCTAAATCTTTCGCACATTTAAAAATTGCATCTCTTGTAATCCCACTTAAAATTAAATTATCAGAATGTCTGGTCATAATAATTTTGCCTTTAATAATCCAGGCATTGCTAGAACTGCCTTCGGTAATGTAGCCCTGTCTAATCATCCACGCATCATCAAAACCTTTTTCTGTTGCTTCAGTTTTTGCCATACTTGCATATAGCAATTGCGTCGTTTTAATATCGCAACGTTTCCATCTCATATCGTCGAGAGTCATTACTTTAATTCCATTCTTTGCAGATTCTGAATCAATGATTATTTTCTCTTGAGTGAATGCAAGAACAGTAGGTTTGATTTCATCTTTTGGCATATCAAAACTTCTATCTGCAACACCTCTAGTTACTTGCAGATAAATCATGCCCTCTTTTAAATTATTTAGTTCAATTAACTTTCTATGAAAAGCTAAAATGTCCTCATGATTTAATAGTTTTTTAAATTTTAATTCAGTCATAGAACGATCTAATCGTTTCATATGATTATTAAAGTCTATCAACTTACCGTTAATAACTGTTGTTACTTCGTATAAAGAATCTGAAAATAAAAGTCCTCTATCAAAGACTGAAACTTTCGCTTCGTCTTCTTTTTTAAATTCTCCATTTATATAAACTTGTCTCATATTAATTATTATTTATTAAACAAAAGCTTATAAATAATAAACACAAAATATGTATGTAAGATCAGCTTAAATTTATTAAGAAGTAGAGCAGCTCATGTCTTGACCACAGCACAATGGACTTTTAATCTTTCCATGACCATTGGGACATTCGCTAATTTGAACTTTTTGCCCGCCCTCTAATTTTAATGAAGCGTCTTTAAGGGCCGCGTTACATTTTCCGCAATTAATATTTGCGGACATTTTACATTTTGGACATTCATAAGTAGCCATATAAAGTAATGTTAATATCATATTTTAAAAAAGCAATAGGATTGAAAAAACTTAGCTAATAAGGGTATTATTTAATACCACATCCTTTTTAACGTCCGGTCTTTCAAAAAAAAATGATGATAAATGCTTGCAAGAACATGCAGAATGACAAAGGCAATAAATATATAAACTGAATATATGTGTATTTCTTTTGCAATTCTTCCAACTTGATCATTTATTCCAACAATTGCAGGCATATAAAATAGTCCAAAAACTTCAACTGGTCCAACTCTTGCAGTAGAATATGTCCAGCCACTCAATGTAATCATAAATACGACAAAATAAAAAAAAAGATGTACGGACTTTGCAAGTCTATTTAAAAGTTTATTATTTGCGACTGGGATAGGGGTAATATTAATTGATCTCCAAAATAATCTTAAAATAATCAAAATAAGTAATAAAATTCCTGCAGACTTATGAAACCCATAAATAGATGATTTTAATGGTCCTCTTTCAAGTTCTACCATAATAAAACCAAGAAAAAAGTTTGATAAAAGCAAAATTGCTAAAATCCAATGAAAATTTTTGCTTATAAAGCCGTAACTGTCTGAAGTATTTTTTAAATTCATTATTAAAAAATATTTAATAACTTAAATAATAATGGAACTAATATTGCAGTTGCAATACCATTTAAACCAAGTGCTAATGCTGCAAAAACACCTGCGGTTTCATTCCTGCTCATAGCTCTTGCAGTTCCAATTCCATGCGAAGCAAGTCCTAACCCAAATCCTCTCGCTGACATATCTTTTAATTTTAAAAAATCTAAAGCAAAAGTTCCAAAGGATGCTCCCATAATTCCAGTTATAATTGTTATAATTGCAGTCAATGATGGAATTCCACCAATTAAATCTGAAATACCCATAGCAATAGGTGCTGTTGCACTTCTTGGTAGCATACTAAATAAAACCTGATCTTCTATTTTAAAAATTTCACACAAAGCAAATGTAGAAATGATTGCAAATAAACTGCCGGCAACAAGTGAAACCGAAATACTCAATGCCTCTTTTTGTATTACTTTAAATTGTTTATAAATTGGAATTGCAAGCGCAACCGTTGCAGGTCCTAACATAAAATGAATAAATTTAGCACCATCAAAATATCTCTCGTATGAAATATCTAAATTAATTAATACTAATGAAATAATTAAAATTGAGATTGCAACTGGGTTAACGAGTGGAAATAGTTTAGATTTTTTATAAAGATAATCGCCAATTAAATAAGAACCAATAGTCAGCGTTAACCAAAATAAAGGTTCTGCCTGTAAATAAACCCAGATACTATAAAGTTTATCTTTTTGAATCATTTCTTGTTAATTCGTTTGTTAATTTTCTCCATTAAAAAAGCTGTAAGACCGATGGTTAAAACTGTTGAGATAAAAACGATAATTAAAACTTTAAATAAATTATTTTCTAAATACGAAAGATGCATCACAACCCCAACTCCTATGGGTACAAACAAAAGTGATAGATAGCTTAAAATATAATTTGAAGTATTTAGCACGTCACTTTTTAAATTATTAATGGCTCTGGTTTTAAATCTTTTGAGAAAAATCAATGTAATAAGGAGTAGAATAAGTCCTATAACCGGACCCGGTATTAGCATTTCAAAAAACTTTTTTAAGGCCTCTCCTAATAGCTGAAAAAAGAAAATAACAAATATAGCGCGCAGCATTAAATTAAATAAAAAATATTAACAACCACAAAACTCCGAGACCTGACAGAATCGTTGCTATCACACTTTCTGTTAAATAACCAACCAGCACTGCAGCCAGTGCTGCTAAAACTTTTGGATTATCTAAAAATACTAATTGTCCTGTGGAATTTAAAAATACAGCTGGAAAAATAATTGCTGGAAAAACTGCACTTGGTACATAACTTAAAACTATTTTAACTCTTGGACTAAAGTAGTCTTTCTTTAGTAATGCAATCATTGAGAAACGAGTAAAAAAAGTAACAAGACCAGCAAGTATTAATGTAGTCCAAATCATTTTATTTTCTATAAAGTTTTGTGTGAGATAATCCGTAAGCCACTAAAATTCCAGCTGCAGCTGCAACAATAATATAAGTTCTAAGGGGTAAATTAAAAAAAATAATCGCAAAAACTCCAGAAGTAATTGCAACAATCAAATGATCAATTTTTTTAATATCTACAATAATTAAAGAAATAAAAGTTAAAGGTACCGCAAATGCTAAATTTAATTCTTTTGGTATAAATTCGCCTAAAACAATTCCGGCAATGGTAGAAAGTTGCCACACAAACCACAATGTGAAACCAGATCCTAATAAATGATAATGCCTATCTTTGTTTGTTGGCTGTTGTTTGAAATATTTCTGTGAAACGATAAAAGCCTGGTCTGTTAAAAAGTAAGATAAAACTATTTTCCAAAATAATTTTACTTTTGTTAAATATTGAGCAATCACAGCGCTATATAAAAAGTGGCGTGAATTTACGATAGCAACAGAACTTACTATTACTGGAGTTGTTGCCCCGCCTGTAAATAGTTGCACAAAAGCAAGTTGGGATGAGCCTGCAAAAATAATAATCGACATTAAGAAAGTCACTGTAGAACCAAGTCCAGATTCAATTCCGATAACGCCAAAAATAACACCAAAAGGAACTACGGGTATAAGAAGCGGAATAACATCAAGACATCCTTTTGAAAAAATTTTGTATTGGATGTTCATGACTGGAAAATTATAAATTTCTAAATTAAGTCTTCCCGTTTTAAGTGCAAATAATACAATAGTACAGTCATATCCCTTTTTAGCTAATAGCTTCTCTTAATATATATTGAATATTGGCGAATAATGATAATTTGAGCTTTCAAAACAAATACTCTTATTTATTAAATTATATATAAAGCCCCATCATGAATAATAAAAATGGTAATGCTAGAAATTTACCTCTTTTAATTGTAGCGGCTCTTGGTGTTGTCTTTGGAGATATAGGCACATCACCGCTCTACGTTCTTAAATTATCAATAGAAGCTTCTACAGAAGGTGGTGTAGGAATAATCAGTTCCGTTTATGGAGTATTATCATTAATCACCTGGTCTTTAATTATTGTTGTTAGCATAAAATACGTCTTTATTATTATGCGCGCCCACAATCATGGCGAAGGGGGTGTATTTGCACTAACGGCTCTTTTGATTAGAAAAGTTGGAAAAAAACCAAATACTAAATGGATCATAACTATACTTGGATGTATGGGTGCAGCTTTATTTTTTGGAAATAGCATTATCACTCCAGCTATCTCTGTTTTGAGTGCCGTCGAGGGATTAAAAATTTTATCACCTAAATTAGAGCCTTATATTATCTATATTTCATTAGTGTTGGTCTCTCTTTTATTTGGAATTGAAAAATTTGGGACTGGAAAAGTTGGGACGGTTTTTGGACCTATAATGTTAATTTGGTTTATAACAATTGGTGGTTTAGGATTATTAGAAATTATAAACAAACCAACCATTCTTAAGGCCTTAGATCCTATTTATGGTTTTAATTTTTTACTAAAGCATCAAGGAATTGCAGTTATAATTTTAGGTTTTGTAGTACTTGCAATTACTGGAGCCGAAGCTCTTTATTCAGATATGGGTTTTTTTGGAAGAAGACCTATTCAAACAGCTTGGCTCATAATAGTTTTTCCTGCACTACTACTAAATTACTTTGGACAAGGGGCATTATTAATTTCTGATCCAAGTACAATCGATAACCCATTCTTTAGGTTAGGACCAGACTGGGCATTAATTCCTCTGATTATTTTAGCTACCTGCGCAACTATTATTGCATCACAAGCGGTGATTTCAGGAGTTTTTTCAATAGCCAATCAAGCGGTTCAGTTAGGTTATATTCCAAGACTTTTAATTAAACATACCTCAACAAATGAATATAGAGAGGTGTATTTATCTAAAATTAATATATTTTTATTTGTTGGAGTTGTTTTACTCATATTAAGTTTTAAAAGTTCGGCAAATCTAGCTGCAGCATACGGAACGGCTGTTACTGGATCGATGTTGATTGATACCGTTCTTGCAACATTCTTGCTTATTTTTGTTAGAGGTTGGAATAAATTAATTTTTATACCAGTTTTTTTAATTTTTTTAATTCTGGATCTTGTATTTTTCTCAGCTACTTTGTTAAAATTTTTTGAAGGGGGATGGATTACAATTATTATAGCTCTAGCAGTCTTATTAATGATGTTAAGTTGGATTAGTGGTAGAGAAAGAATGCTTAAAGCTCGTTGGAATGGATCAATAAAAATTAAAAATTTTTTATCGCAAATTAAAAAAAATCCACCCAAAAGAGTTACTGGTACGGCAATATTTTTTGTACCCAATATTGAGGTAGTTCCTATGGCATTAATTAATAATTTAAAACATAATCAAATACTTCATAAACGCATCGTATTCATGCATTTAAGTTCTACAAACTTTCCAAAACTTCGAGATGATGAAAGAGTAATAGTTAAACATTATTCTAATAATTTTTATAGCATCGTTGTAAGATATGGTTTCCAGGAAGAGCCAAATATCCCAAGAGTTCTGGCCCTTATTAGAGCAACAGAATTTAAATTTAGCATGCTAGACACTTCGTTCTTTATTGGAAAAGTAAAAGTTGTTAGCAAAAATGCAAATATTTTTTCAAGATTATTTATTTTGATGCATCGAACTATGCTTGGAGCTACGGAATACTACAAAATTCCTAAAGATCGAACTATTGAAATAGGTGGAGTTATTGAGATTTAAATAAAAAGGGCCTAGATTTTAATCTAGGCCCAATTATTTAAGTAAGTTTATAAGGGGGTTATAACTTAGCTTATTTGTTCTCCATGCTGAGAAAGATCCAAACCTTCTCTTTCTTCAGTATCCGAAGCTCTTAAAGGTGTAATCAAATTTACAACTTTTAAAATAATGTAAGTTGCAACAGCCGTGTAAAGCACTGTTACGCCAACACCTAATAATTGTAATTTAACTTGATCAATACCACCTTCAACTCCTCCAATTGCTTTTGTAGCAAACACACCTGTTAACACTGCACCTACAGCGCCACCAAAAGCATGAATACCAAAAACGTCTAAAGCATCATCATAGCCAAGTGCACTCTTTAATTTTGTGCAAGCAAGGAAACATAAAACGCCTGAGATTAGTCCGATGAAAAATGCGCCCATTGGATTAACAAATCCTGCGGCTGGAGTAATCGCAACTAGACCTGCAACTGCTCCTGAGCATAATCCAAGAAGACTTGGTTTTTTCTCACCCGAAAACCACTCTGCTAACATCCAAGCAATACCAGCACTTGCCGCAGCAATTTGTGTTACAAGCATCGCCATTCCAGCGCTACCATTTGCAGCAACTGCTGAGCCGGCATTAAAACCAAACCAACCCACCCAGAGCATAGAAGCTCCTATCATTGTTAGTGCAACGTTATGTGGACGAGCTTTTGATTTTCGTTTTCCAATAACTAATGCAGCAACTAAACCGGCAATTCCCGAATTAATATGAACAACGGTTCCGCCAGCAAAATCTAAAACACCCATTTTAGAAAGGTAACCACCTCCCCAAACCATGTGTCCAACTGGTGCATAAACTAAAATGCTCCACAATATTACAAATATAAATAGAGCCCCAAAATTTATACGCTCAACTATAGAACCACAAATCAGAGCAACTGTAATAATTGCAAAAGTTAGCTGATAACAAACAAACACTGTCTCAGGAATTGTTAAAGTTAAACCAGCAACTTCTACTCCTTTTAAGAAAGCTTTTGAAAAGTCACCGATAAATAAATTTCCTTCTCCAAACGTAAGTGAGTATCCACAAATAAACCACACCAACGTTACAACACATGTAATCATAAATGATTGACTAATTGTTGAGACGATATTTTTCTTACCTACTAAACCACCATAAAAAAGAGCAAGCCCTGGGATAGTCATTAATAGTACAAGCGCTGTACTAGTAAGCATCCACGAAGCGTCTCCTGGATTCAAAACTGGCTTAGCTTGAGCAAAAGCTAGACTTGATTGTAGTAAAATTATTAAAAAAAATGAAATCTTTGAAATTATTTTAATCATATTGCTTTATCTCCTTTTTCACCTGTTCGAACACGAATAACTTGACTCAAATTAGTTACGAAGATTTTTCCATCACCAATTTTTCCAGTTTTCGCAGTTTTAAGAATAGTCTCTAAAGCATTTTTATATTTCTTATTTGAGACCGCTATTTCTAGTTTTGTTTTAGGAAGAAAGGCAACTTCATATTCAGAACCTCGATAAAATTCTGTATGACCCTTCTGCCTGCCATATCCTTTGACATCTGTCATCGTCAACCCAACAACACCGATTTTATTAAGAGCTTTCTTAACATTATCTGCTTGTTCAGGTTTTATGATCGCAGTTATTAGTTTCATAATACTCCTTGTTTCTGTTTGTTTTAATTAACAATGGAGTAACAAAGATTTTTTTTAAAATGAAATGACCATTCAATGATTCAGATATGATCAGAATGCATAACCAAAAAAAATTAATTTTTTCTGATATTGTTCTTAAATTGATTTAATTTATTAGAAAAATCATCAACTAAATTTAAAAGTGTGCTACCATGCAAAGTTGGCATGACACCTTTGCTTGTTCTATTAAAAAGTTTTTGACTGATTTCTTTCTCAAGATCCATCACCGCTCTTGAAAAAGTTGATTGGGATTTATTCTCTTGTTTTGATGCTGTTAAAAAACTCCCAGCTTTAGCGACTTTTTTAAATGCTTTTAGCTTTTCCCAATTCATTTAAAAATTTTATAACCAAAATGTATAACTAACTAATGCAATGTTGGAAAGTGAGGTATGCTAATTAACTTTGAAGGTGCCTATAACTTTATAGGATCTATCTACTATGATCATCTCACCTGAGCCTGCAAATGTGCTAGTTAGCCCCTCAATTGTTGTGTGATGAGCAACAAATATATAATTTTTACTCTTATCTAATTTGTCAATAAATTCTTTAGTTTTCTTCATATATCCAGACGTTTTACTTGGATCTGCAAAGGTAGAATTTAATCCTGAAAAAGTTTCAAAATCTTTAAATGCGTTTCTTGCTGTATCTTTGCATCGACAATATTCGGAAGAGTAAACTTTTTCAAAAGAGATATTATTTTTTTTAAAAAATTCACCTAATCTTTTTGCCTGCTCGATACCTTCTGCTGATAAATTTCGTTGGGTTTTACAATCGCTTAAATTAAAATGTGTAGGATCGCCTGTTCCTGGTGCTTCTGAATGACGAATAAGAATTAACTTTCCACCCTCATTTAAGTATTTTATAATTTTTTGCTCATTTGCAAAAGCAGGAAAAAAGCTTGTTATGCTTAAAAGACATACAAAAATTATCGATCTTACTTGCATTATATTAGTCTAGTAGTTGACTTCGAATAGTCATAATTAGAATTTAATTTACTAAATGATGACTAAATATTTAATTACTTTAATAGTTTTTTTAATTGCTGCAATACTATTTCTTTATTCGCGCAGTAAAAAAAAGCAAATTAGAGCTTTAAAAAAAGATCCTAGAACAAGAACTTTTACAGATGTTTAAAAGTTATTATTTTTAATATTTAAATGGAAAGCTTCATTATCTACCCAGCCTTACTATTTCCGACCATACCGTTAATGATGACTAATTTTACTCATCGTTATAATAGCTGCGCAGCCTTAGTTAGAAAAATTCATGCTGAAATTATTGAAAAAAAAATAGATACAAAAGATGTTATGGGCAGAAGATACATTGCTCAAATAAAAACTTTAACTTACAGAATAAAACTTATTAAACTTATCCAAACTCTTTCAGGAATTGCCTTATTCTCAAACTTATTAACTATTTTTTTTGGTTACATTAATAAGCCTGATATTTCATTAAACTTTTTTGGAATAGCAGTAGTTTTATTTGGAACTGCAATTATTTTATTTGTAATCGAAGTTCAAATGTCAGCTCGTGCTTTAGAATATCATTTAACCGACCTTAAAGAAAAAGAAGATAATATTTTTTAATACTAATCTAAAGATCAATTCTTGTTTCATTTATAGTTTCATTAATAACGCAGAATTCTAGAATCGTGCCAGAATCAAATTCATTTTCTATTAATGAGTTTATTCTTGTATAATTCTTATTTTTATTAAAAAAAAATTAATGCGACAAATTGAGTTTGAAGTTATTTCTTTTCTTTAAAATCAATCACTATTCCTACTAATTTACTAAGAATTAATTGATAATATTTTTTTTTCACAATTGACTTTTAATTTGCTATTAAATAACCATAACAAACTTTAACGATGAACGAATCTTTAGCTCCTTATCTTAGTTCTTTTTTCATCCTTTTTCGTGAGGGATTTGAAGCTTTATTAATTGCAATATTAGTCTTCACATATCTAGACAAAGTAAATGCCAGACATCAACGTCCAGCAGTTATGTGGGGCTTAGTTGCAGGGGTTGTTGCATCATTAATTCTTGCCTTAGCTGTAAAACAAATTGCTGCTGTCACCCACGCCCATGAAGAAATATTTGAAGGTTCAGTAATGCTAATTGCCTCTGCAATGCTGGCTTACGTTGCTTACTTCAGTCACAACGCAAAAAAACATGTTGAAGGAGAAGTGGACAAAGCTGTTGCTACAGGAAATCCAATCTTTTTATCTTTGACTGTTTTTTTTGCAATTATTAGAGAAGGTTTTGAGATAGTTTTATTTTATGCTGCATTATTTACCTCAACTATTTATAGCACAGTTCCAGTTATTGCTGGGGCGGCAACTGGTACTTTTGCATTAATTTTTGTTTATTTAGGACTTAAAAAGATAACAAAAGTTCTTCCAATTGGAGTTTTTTTTAGAGTTTCTAGTATTCTATTATTAATGCTTTCAATTTATTTTGGTTATGAAGGCACTAAAGAATTATATGCAGGTCTTCGTGAACTTAAGATAATCTAATTATTAATTAAAAAATTAATAATTTAGAGTAAAAATTTATATCAATGATTCCTGGTTTTAGTTTTAAAAAAAAATTTTCAGATCTTAGTGAAAAAGAAATACTAGCTTTAGCAATATCATCTGAGGAAGATGATGCATCTATTTACAGAAACTATGCCGAGTATTTAAAAAATGATTATCCAGATACATCCAAAATATTTGATGATATGGCAAGAGTTGAGGACTCTCACAGAAAATTATTGTTGGATACCTTTAAAAAAAGATTTGGAGATAATATTCCCTTAATAAGAAGGGACCATGTATCTGGTTTTTATAATCGAAAACCTGTTTGGTTAATGAAAAATCTAAGTATTGATAGAATTAGACTTGAGTCTGAAATGATGGAACGTGATGCGTATAATTTTTATATGAAAGCTGCTCAAATGAGCACTGATGCATCAACAAGAAAATTGCTTGGTGACTTAGCTGCTGCTGAGGCTGGTCATACAGTTGCAGCTGACAATCTTATTGAAAAGCATGCAGCTGGAGATGTAAAAGAAATAGAAGCTAGAACTGCAAAAAGACAATTTATTTTAACATGGGTACAACCTGGTTTAGCTGGGTTGATGGACGGTTCTGTTTCAACCTTAGCTCCTATTTTTGCAACAGCATTTGCAACTCAAAATACGTGGACAACTTTTATTGTGGGTCTTGCAGCGTCAGTTGGTGCCGGAATATCCATGGGATTAACTGAGGCTGTATCTGATGATGGAGTAATTTCAGGAAGGGGTTCTCCTGTAAAACGTGGGCTTGCATGTGGAATAATGACTGCAGTTGGTGGATTAGGTCACGCACTTCCATATTTGATTCCACATTTTTGGACTGCAACTATCCTCGCAATGATTATAGTATTTTTTGAATTATGGGCGATTGTTTGGATTCAAAATAAATACATGGAAGCTCCATTCTTTAGAGCAGCGCTTCAGATTGTTGTTGGAGGAGCGTTAGTTCTTGCTGCTGGAATTCTTATTGGAACAGGTTAATTAAGATCTATAATCTGCGTTAATTGAAATATACTCTGCATTAAAATCACAAGTATAAGCAGTAAATTTTCCCTTGCCTAAATTTAAATTTACATCAAAAATAATGTCATCACCAAGCATATAGTTTTTAACTTTTTGCTCGTCATAGCTTGGCACCTGCATTCCATATTTTGTAATTAAAGAATCTCCAATTTTAATTTCAATTTTTTCCTGTTTTACTCTTTCGTTAGTTTTGCCAATCGCCATTAAAATTCTACCCCAATTAGGATCGCTTCCTGCAAGTGCAGTTTTTACAAGCGGTGAATTTGCAATAGACATTGCAACCTCTTTTGCAAATTTATCATTGGAAGCCCCAGTTACATTTATAGTGAGAAATTTTTTAGCTCCCTCCCCATCTAAAACAACTTGTTTTGAAAGATCCAACATTACTTCATAAAGTGCCTTTTCAAAATCTTTTGCTATTTTAGAATTTATATCGTTAATAATTCTATTCTTAGCTTTTCTAGTTGAGAAAACCAAAACCATATCGTTTGTTGATGTGTCTCCATCAACTGTAATTGCATTAAACGTATTTTCAGTATTTCTTTTCAACATTTTATTTAAAACCTCTTGGGAAATATTCGCATCAGTAAAGATAAAACCAAACATCGTTGCCATATTTGGCGCTATCATTCCTGAACCTTTTGCAATACCCGCTATATTTATAAAATCTTTATTGGTTTGCACCACAGCGCAGCTCATTTTTCCAAATGTATCTGTGGTCATAATTGATAAGGCCTGCTTAATCCAAGTTAATTTTATAGGTCTTTTTAATTTTTCAATTAGATTTGGAAGAGCATTCTTAACTTTAGCAAGCGGAAATGGTTGACCAATAACACCTGTAGATGCGAATAAAATTTGTTTGTTTGAAATTTTTTTCTTATCTGAAAAAAACTTTGATAATTCGATAATACTATTTAATCCTTGTTTGCCTGTATATGCATTAGCATTTCTAGTGTTTACTAATAAAGCTCTGATATCTTTTTTATTCGCCTTAACATTCCAATCAATACAAACAGATCTTGTTGAAGACTTTGTATAAACTCCTGAAAATATAGCGCCATCTGGAAAATAAAATAAACTCACGTCATCTCTATTTATATTATACAAACCTGCACTTACCGTTGAAATCTCCAGTCCATCAATACTTGGCATCTCAGGGAAATCTTTAGTCACTCTATTAAGTTGTTTTTTCTTAAAAAAATTTTGAAATAGCGTAGTCATGTGTATTTTATTTAGTATTTTTTCAGTTATAAGGTAGTTGCTAAATTTATACTATTTAATTTATCTGTAGTAATATCTCAAAATGATACCCGGTTTTAACATTTTAAAAAAAATATTCAAAACATCTAACGAGCGTAAGCTTATTGAAATACAGCCGTTAGTTCAGAAAATTAATTCATTAGAACCACAAATCCAAAAGCTTTCAGATCAAGAATTAAGGGACAAAACACAAGAATTTAAAAAAAGAATTAAAAATGGAGAAAATTTAAATAAAATTTTACCAGAAGCATTTGCTTGTGTTCGTGAAGCAAGCGTTAGAACTACAGGACAAAGACATTTTGATGTGCAGTTACTTGGTGGAATTATTCTTCATCAGGGTAGCATTTCAGAAATGAAAACTGGGGAGGGAAAAACATTAGTTGCAACTCTGCCCGCTTATTTAAATAGCTTAACAGAAAAAGGTGTTCATGTTGTAACTGTGAATGACTATCTTGCAAAACGTGACTCTGAGTGGATGTCAAAAATTTATAATTTTTTAGGAGTTAGCGTTGGCTGTATCGTAAATGGTATCGAAGATGCTAGTAGAAAAGCTCAATATGAATGCGACATTACTTATGGAACAAATAATGAATTTGGATTTGATTATTTAAGAGATAACATGAAATATTCAATTGCAGAAATGGTACAGCGAAAACATTATTTCTGTATAGTTGATGAAGTAGATAGTATTTTAATTGATGAAGCCAGAACTCCTTTAATTATTTCCGGACCAACAGAAGATAATTCTTCTCAATATTTTTTATGCAACAAATTAGTTAATCAATTAAGTAAGGAACATTATGACACTGATGAAAAAGATCGTAGTGCCCTGCTAACGGAAAAAGGAATAGATTTTATTGAAGATAAATTAAGAAAAATAAACTTATTAAAAGGTGCTAGTTTTTACGATCCACAAAATTTATCTATCGTTCATCACATTAATCAGTCTTTAAGAGCAAATATGCTTTTCACTAAAGACAAAGACTACATCATCAAAGATAATCAAATTTATATTATTGATGAGTTTACCGGTCGTATTATGGACGGCAGACGATATTCCGATGGTTTGCATCAAGCAATTGAAGCAAAAGAAGGAGTTCAAATTCAAAATGAAAATCAAACTTTAGCTTCAATAACATTCCAAAATTATTTTAGATTGTATGAAAAACTTTCAGGCATGACTGGAACTGCGATGACAGAGGCTGAAGAATTTTACGAAATTTATAAATTAGATGTAGTTGAATTACCGACTAACAGACCCATGATTAGAAAAGATTTTAATGATAAAATTTTTAGAACTGAAAAAGAAAAGTTTAATGCAATTATAAAACAAATTGTAGAAGCTAATGAAAAAAAACAGCCTGTTTTAATTGGAACTACTAGTATTGAAAAATCTGAAAGAATTTCAAAAATTTTAAAAGACGAATCTATAAAACATAATGTTTTAAATGCAAAATTTCATGAACAAGAGGCAAGTATTATTGCCCAAGCAGGAAGAATTGGTGCAGTTACTATTGCAACAAACATGGCGGGAAGAGGAACTGACATTCAGCTGGGTGGAAATTTAGATCTAAAAATTAAAGAAGGCGGAACTAATGATAAAGTTTTGGTTGAGAAAACTAAACAAGAGCATGAAGAAGAAAAAGCAAAAGTATTAGCTAGCGGCGGGTTATTTGTTATTGGAACAGAACGTCATGAAAGCAGAAGAATAGACAATCAATTAAGAGGTCGAACTGGAAGACAGGGTGATATGGGCGCTTCCATTTTTTATTTAAGCTTACAAGACGATCTTATGAGAATTTTTGGATCCGAAAAAATTGATTTTATGTTGCAAAAACTAGGCCTTAAAGAAGGAGAGTCTATAGATCACCCGTGGATCAATAAAGCTTTAGAAAAAGCACAGCAAAGAGTTGAGGGAAGAAATTTTGATATTAGAAAAACTTTATTACAATTTGACGATGTAATGAATGATCAACGAAAAGTAATTTTTGAACAAAGATTAGGAGTGATAAAAAATCAAAATATTTACAATGTTGTAAATGATATCTTTGATGAGATTATAGAAGATTTAATTAGCGAAATACGTAATTACAGAGACAGTGCTGATATTAATTCCAAAAAATTAATTAAAACAAAAACAGAGCGTTTAAGCGGAACTAAAATTGATGATAACGATTTTAACGCTTGGCTTTCAAAAAGCAGTTCTGAACAAAAAGAATTCTTAAAAAATCACTTTGACCAAAGAAGAAAAGCAAGAATTGCTACTGCTGGAGATGATATTAATAAAGATGTTGAAAAGAGAATTTTCCTGCAAAATCTTGATTATGAATGGAGAGGCCATTTGCAGTATCTTGAACAACTAAGACAAGTAATTGGTCTTAGAGGTTATGGACAAAAAAATCCATTAGATGAATATAAGAGAGAAAGTTTTAATTTATTTAAAGATTTACTTTCAAAAATTAAAGAAAATTTAATTATGTTCTTAATTAATATTCAAGTAACAAAAGAAGATAGACTACCACAATCGCAACAACCTGCTGTTCAAGAAAAAATTTCAAGAAATGCTTCTTGTAACTGTGGGTCTGGAAAAAAATATAAAAATTGCTGTGGCGCTTTAAGCAAAGATTAAAGCTAAAATAAATAAAATCACAATAATAACAACCGTTGCAACTAATCTACGATTATTCTGAAGTAATAATTTCCAATTAAACGGATTAAAAGTAACGGTATTGATATGTGTGTCTTTATAAAATTCTTCTTTAGTAATCATTACATCTCTTCCTATGCTTAAAAATCTATTTTTTCGTTGATAAATAAGCTCATCAGGAGAAATTTGCATTAATTCATTTAAATTTTTTTTAATACTTGATGTAACATTTGCAACCATTTCATCGTGATTTCGATGTGCTCCTCCCTTTGGCTCTTTGATAATCTCATCAATAATTTTATTTTCAAATAAATCTTGTGAAGAAATTTTCATGGCTTCTGCTGCTTCTTTTGCTTTTTTAGGATCGCGCCAAAGAATAGACGCACATCCCTCTGGAGATATTACTGAATACACAGAATATTCTAACATCAAAACTTTATTAGCAGTTGCAAGTGCTATAGCTCCTCCTGAACCGCCTTCTCCTATAACAACAGAAATCATTGGAACTTTTACATTAAGACAACACTCAATACATTTTGCAATAGCTTCTGCTTGCCCTCTCTCTTCCGCTCCTTTTCCAGGATAAGCTCCTGGCGTATCTATAAATGTTATAATTGGAATATTTAGTCTATCTGCAAGATTCATTAAACGCATACTCTTACGGTATCCTTCGGGTTTCATCATTCCAAAATTTCTTTGAATTCTAGATTGAGTATCATTTCCCTTTTCTTGACCAATAACTAAAACAGAAATCCCATCAAGGGTTGCAAATCCCCCTAACACAGACTGATCTTCTCCATATAATCGATCTCCAGATAGATTTGTAAAATCTGGAAAAATTTTTTGGATATAATGAATAGAACGCGGTCTAAATTCATGTCTTGCAACTTTTGTTTTTTGCCAGCGATTAAGATTTGTATAAGCTCTCTCTAGCGCTTCATTTAATCTTCTTTCAGCATCAAGTACTGAAGGATTTTCAATGACAGTAATTCCCTTTGCAAGATAAGGGGCTTTTAGTTCCTGAACTCTTTGATCTAATACTTTAATATCGTCTTCAAAATCTAAGTAATTCATTAAATAATTTTATTTTTATACATATTGAGTTCAGATAAAGTTTATATATAAATTGTGGCGTATATGAAATCTTTTCCAAAAAATACCACTATTACAGGAAAAATTTCTAAAGAATTTGAAGAAATTTTAACTTTAGATTGTTTGGAGTTTGTAGCTGATTTACATCGAAAATTTAATTCTCGAAGACTTGAGCTATTAAAGCACAGACAAGAAGTTCAAAAAAAAATTGATGGGGGTTGGCGTCCAAATTTCTTAGAAGAAACAAAATCTATTAGAGAAAAAGATTGGAAGATTTTAGGCGTTCCAAAAGATTTGCAAGATCGTAGAGTTGAAATTACAGGCCCTACTAATCAAAAAATGATTATCAATGCTCTTAATTCTGGGGCAAGTTGTTTCATGGCGGATCTTGAAGATTCTGCAACTCCAGCTTGGAATAACGTCATTGAAGGTCAAATTAATTTAAAAAATGCCATTAATAAAAAAATTAATTTCACAGATAAGAGCACCGGCAAAGAATATAAATTAAATGAAAAGCATGCGGTGCTTATTGTAAGACCAAGAGGATGGCACTTAGATGAGGCACATTTCTTAGTTGATAATGAAAAATGTTCAGGTGGTATATTTGATTTTGCTATTTATTTTTATCATAACGCAAAACAACTTTTGCAAAATGGAACAGGTCCTTATTTTTATTTGCCAAAAATGGAAAGTCATCTTGAAGCTAGACTTTGGAACGATGTATTTACTGAAGCACAAAAAAAATTAGGGATCAAGCACGGAACAATTAAAGTAACAGTTCTGATTGAAACAATTCTTGCATCCTTTGAAATGGATGAAATTTTATTTGAGTTAAAAGATCACATCGTAGGTCTTAACTGTGGAAGATGGGATTATATTTTTAGTTACATTAAAAAGTTTAAAAACTTTAAAGATTTTTTATTACCAGACCGATCTATTGTTAAAATGACTTCTCATTTTTTAAGATCATATAGTTTGCTGTTAATCAAAACATGTCATCGTAGAGGTGCTCACGCAATGGGTGGAATGGCTGCTCAAATTCCAATTAAAGATAATGAAGCTTTAAATCAAAAAGCAATGGACGCTGTAAAACAAGATAAATTAAGAGAAGCTAATGATGGTCATGATGGCACTTGGGTTGCTCATCCTGGTTTAGTAAAAATAGCAAAAGATGTATTTGATGAAAAAATGCCACAAGCAAATCAAGTTAGCAAAGTTCCAAGCGACACAAAAATTGAAGCTAAAGATTTATTGTTGGCTGAAAAAGGAGATATTACAGAAGAAGGTCTTAGAAAAAATATTTCTGTGGGAATTCAATATTTAGCTGCATGGCTTGGCGGAAACGGTTGCGTTCCACTTTATAATTTAATGGAAGATGCTGCTACGGCTGAAATTTCAAGAGCGCAGGTTTGGCAATGGAACAGACATCAATGCAAAACTATTGATGGCAAAACAATTGACCCTACATATGTAAAAAATATTGTTAAAGAAGAAATGGTGCAGATTAAAAAAGAAGTTGGAGAACAGAAATTTGAAAAAGGCAATTACGAGCGCGCAGCAAAAATGTTTGAAGAAATGTCGATTGCCAATCAATTTGAAGATTTTTTAACCGTTCCTGCTTATAACGAAATTATTAGATCGGAAGCTAGATAAGTCCTTTATTTAACTATATTTAATTTCTCTACTGGAATCTTTTCAATAATTTTTGTTTTTTCTAAAACAATATCTTTTGAACCAAAGTAATAAAGAATACAAAGGATAGCTATCAAGATAGCGATTGTACTTAAGATAATTTGTATTGAGGTTCTAAAGGGCATAACAGATTAATTATATAATATTTCAATTAGAATTATGTTAATAAATTATTCATTCAATAATGGCAACGCATAAAAGCTTAGTATTGGTTGGAATGATGGGTACTGGCAAAAGTACCATTGGTAAAGAAGTTGCAAAAAAATTAAAAATTGAATTCGTTGATACTGACAAATTAATAGAAGACGAGGCAAATCTTACTATTGCTGAAATTTTTAAAAAAAATGGAGAAAAATATTTTAGGGAATTAGAAGAAAAAATTTTCTTAAAAATTAAAAATGATAAAGAAAAAATAATTTCTGTAGGCGGTGGTGCGTTTATTAATGATGCTATCAGAAAAAAGATTTTGAAAGAGTATTTATCCATTTGGCTTAATATGAATGAAGATTTGATTATTAGTCGCATTCAGCGTAATGCTAAAAAAAGACCAATGGTAGATCAAAATAATATTGAAAAAAGTATTAAAAATTTAAAAAAAACTAGAGATCCGATATATAAATTGGCCAACTATGAAATAAATTGTAATTTAAATAGCAAGAATAAGATTATCGAAAAAGTTAAAAATTTTTATGAAAAAAATAACAATTAAAGTTAATTTAAATAATAATAGTTACCCAATTATTATTGGTAAAAACTTATTAAACAATGCAGGTACTGAAATAAAAAAAGTTATCCCGAAGGCAAAAAATTTTTTATTAATTACCGATAAAAATATTCCAAAGTCTTATGTTCGTTCTATTTTATCCTCGATAAAGTCTAAAAATAAATACCTATTTACTTTAAGTGCAGGTGAAAAATCGAAAAATATGAATTTTACCAACGCAATAATAAAAAAATTATTTAAATATAATTTTAATCGGGATGACTGTGTGATTGCTTTAGGCGGAGGTGTTATTGGAGATTTATCAGGATTTGCAAGCAGTATATTTAAAAGAGGTGTTAACCTGGTTCAAATTCCAACAACTTTATTAGCTCAGGTAGATTCTTCAATTGGTGGAAAGACTGGGATTAATTCAAGTGAAGGCAAAAATATGATTGGAACATTTTACCAACCCAAGCTTGTTTTAATTGATCCAATAACATTAAAAAGTTTACCACACAGACATCTAGTTGCGGGTTATGCTGAAATACTAAAATACTCTTTAATTATGAATGCAAAATTCTTTTCTTGGTTAGAAAAAAATTCTCATTCAATAATCAATTTAACCGACCTAAATCTAGTCATGTATGCAATTAAAGAAAGTTGCAGAAGCAAAGCAATTATTGTTCAAAAAGATGAAAAGGAAAAAAATCTAAGAGCGATACTCAACTTTGGTCATACGTT
Source organism: alpha proteobacterium SCGC AAA028-C07 (assembly GCA_000419465.1). Lineage (GTDB taxonomy): Bacteria > Pseudomonadota > Alphaproteobacteria > Pelagibacterales > Pelagibacteraceae > Fontibacterium. The sequence continues at coordinate 21,770 of ATTB01000002.1, forward strand.
CGCTCATGCCTTTGAAGCAGTAAAAAAATATTCAAATGATCTTATTCATGGTGAAGCCGTACTATATGGAATGATGATTGCATCTTCTTTATCCGTAAAAATGAAAATGCTTAATATAAATGAGCATCAACGAATAAAAAATTTATATCGAAAGTTAAATATTAATTATCAAATTAAAAATATTTTTAATAAAAAAGATGTAACTAAAATTTTTAATTACATGAAGCATGATAAAAAAATATCAGGATATAAAATTAACCTAATTTTATTAAGTAAAATAGGTAAAGCTAAAATTTTTCCATCGGACTTAAATAGAAATATTAAACCAATCTTGATTGAACAATTTAATTAATTNTTATTTCAAGTGAGTGAATAATATTTTTCATCTCTTCATCTAAAATTGTGTATATTTTTTTATGCGCATCTATTGTCTTTAATTTTTTTAGTTCTGCAGAAGAAATTACTACTTCAAAATGACTATTATTATTTTTTGGTGACTGAACGTGATGCTGATGCAAATGCGATTTATTATTCACTTCTACATTCTCACATACGATATTTTGTTTAATTTTATCTAAGATAATATATTTTAGATCGGACATAAAATAATTTTAATCAATTTAAAAAATTACGCAAATGAGAAAGATCTGTGAATGGAGTAAATGTAAAGAAATAGCTTCAGGTCAGGGTCTTATAAAGAAAGATATCAATAAACAATACAAATGGTTTTGCGGTGATCATTTAAAAATTCACAACAAGACCAACGATAATTCGTGTGATTGGAAAAGATGCAAACAACCAGGAGAATTTAAAGCTCCGTCAAAAACTGTAGGCGAATATAAATGGTTCTGCGCGGAACATATAAAAATTTATAATTATGAGTGGGATTTTTTCTCTGAAATGTCACAAGACAAAATTGAAGAATTTATTCATTCAGATATTACCTGGCACAAGCCAACCTCTAAACTTGGTTCAAAAGATAATTTTTTTAATAAAGTATGGAGAAATATTTTGGAAGAACAAGATATCTTTCCTGCAGATTATTTTAAGCAATTTGAAAAAAAAACAATTTATAGCTCAAAAGAAATAGAAGCTTTAAAAAAATTAGATTTAAAAAGTAATGTAAAATGGAGCGAAATTAGAGAACAATTTAAAAAACTTGTAAAAAAATATCACCCAGATACAAATTCTGGAGATAAAAAATTTGAAAATAAATTAAAAGATATAACAATTGCCTATACTCTTTTAAGGAATAATCAAAAAAACGTAAATCATGGACAATAGTATTTTTGAAAGCACACCTGATATAAAAATTTCTGTAAAACAAACTTTTAATATCGACTCTGATATGACGGTTGAAGGTTTTTCAAAAAAAAATCAATTTGTTCCTGAATTGGATAGCGCTTATAAATTTGATCGCGATACAACTCTTGCAATTCTTGCTGGCTTTGTTTTTAATAAAAGAGTTTTAATTCAAGGTTTTCACGGCACAGGAAAATCAACTCACATCGAACAAGTAGCAGCAAGATTAAATTGGCCTTGCATAAGAGTAAATTTAGATAGCCATATAAGTAGAATTGATCTTTTAGGAAAAGATGCAATCGTAATAAAAGACAACAAACAAGTTACTGAATTTAGAGAAGGAATCTTGCCTTGGGCGCTGCAAAATCCTGTGGCTTTAGTATTTGATGAATATGACGCTGGTAGACCAGATGTTATGTTTGTTATCCAAAGATTGCTTGAAAGCGAAGGAAAACTAACTTTACTTGATAAGAATAAAGTAATTAAACAGAATAAATATTTTAGATTATTTGCAACAGCAAATACAATTGGTCTTGGTGATACTTCAGGACTTTATCATGGGACGCAGCAAATTAATCAAGGACAGATGGATCGATGGAATATTGTAACGACTCTAAATTATCTAAAACAAGAGAATGAACTTGAAATCATATTATCGAAATGTCCTCATTTGAATAATGCTGAAGGTAAAAAAATTGCGCAAAAAATGATTCAAGTTGCCGATCTAACAAGATCTGGTCTTGCTAATGGAGATATTTCAACCGTTATGAGCCCCAGAACAGTAATGACTTGGGCAGATAATTATAAAATTTTTAATGATATTGGGTATTCTTTTAGGATATCATTTTTAAATCGATGTGATGAATTAGAAAGAGCAATTATCGCTGAATATTTTCAAAGATGTTTTGCTAAAGAACTGACTGAAACATCTGCAAGTGTAAAAATAAATCTTAAAAATGGAAAATGAAAAACAGGCTGAAAATTTTAAAATAGCCATCTCATCAACCATAAAAGCATTAGCTAAAAAACAAGATCTTAATATTCTATTTTCAGACGCACCTACTAAAGAAAGTAATGTTATAAATCTTCCTAAAATTACTTTCGACTATATAGACGAATATCAAAATATTAGAGCTCTTGCAGATTCTGAGGCTTTGAAAATAAAATATAGCAATTCAGAACTTTTAAAAAAATTTGAACCAAGAGGAATGATTGCAAAAAATATTTATAAAAGTGCTGAAAAGATTCGTTATGAAAAACTAGGATCAGAAAATTTTGCAGGAATAAATTTAAACTTTAAAAACTACTACCAAAAAAAATTTAAAGAACAAAATGAAGATACCTATAATAGCATTGAAAAGGCTTTTGATATTATTTTAGCAAACGACCTGCTTAATCTGGACTTAAATATTGAAGAAAAGAAGAGTTTAAAAAATTGGAATAAGATTATTGATGAGCAGATTAAAGATAAATTAGATTTGTTAAAAAAAAATATTTCTGATCAAGAAAAGTTTTCGACAATTTTAAATTCTATTATTCAGGATTTAAAATTAGAAGAAAAATTAAGTCCTAATGAAAGTGATAGCGATAACGAGCAAAAGAATGAAAATAAACTTAAAGATCAGAATGAAAATCAGATTAACCAAGATAAAAATTCTAATAAACAAGACTTTAATATTGAAAGTATAATTCCTGATGTAGAGATTGATGCTAATCAGAGCGAACAAGAAACCTTAATTGAGGATGAAAATAGCTCAAATGATGAAATTAAATCTTCTAATGTTAAAAAAAATAGCAGCGAAGTTAAATATAAAATTTTTACAAATAAATTTGACAAAATTATTAACGCTGAAGAAATGGTGGATCCTAGTGAAATGATTAAATTTAGAGAAAATTTAGATAATCAATTAAAATCTTTTCATAACTTCATTTCAAGACTTGCAAATAAATTGCAGAGAAAGCTGTTAGCATTTCAAAATAGATCTTGGGAATTTGATCTTGAAGAAGGGATGCTTGATACAGCAAAACTAACCAGAGTTATCATCGATCCTCACAACTCTCTTTCTTATAAAAAGGAAAAAAATACAAATTTTAAAGATACGGTAGTAACTTTGTTAATTGATAATTCTGGATCAATGCGAGGCAGACCTATCTCTATTGCTGCTATTTGCGCCGACATTTTATCCCGCACATTAGAAAGGTGCTCTGTAAAAGTTGAGGTATTAGGATTTACAACATTAAATTGGAAAGGTGGGAAAAGTAGAGAACTGTGGTTAACAAATAAAATAAATAATCCTGGAAGATTAAATGATTTATCACACATCATTTATAAATCTGCCGATACTCCATGGAGAAGAGGAAAAAATAATTTAGGATTGATGTTAAAGGAGGGAATCTTAAAAGAAAATATTGATGGAGAAGCAATCTTATGGGCTTACCAAAGATTAAAAAAAAGAAGTGAAGAAAGAAAAATTTTAATGGTAATTTCTGATGGTGCTCCCGTTGATGATTCAACGCTTTCTGTAAATCCAGGTAACTATTTAGAAAAACATCTAAAAAATACTGTAAAATGGATCGAGAATAAAAAAGATGTTGAAATTAATGCAATTGGAATTGGTCATGATGTTACCAACTATTATAGCAAAGCTTTAAAGATTGCGGACGTACAGGAGCTGGGAGATGCTTTAATCGACCAGCTTGCAGATTTATTTATTGAAGAACCAAAAAGAAAAAAAACAATTAACTAAATCTAGCGATTGCAATTCTAAAGGGTAGCAGCATTGCAAGATCTACAAATAACTTAACTGCCAAATCTCCAGCGGCTAATATTATCCAAGGAGAATCTGTTCCGTAAAAAGCTATACTAAAAAATAGCACCGTATCTAATACTGAGCCAAGAATTGAAGAGACAAGTGGCGGAATAAACCACAGTTTATTTCTTAAAACATTAAATACTCTAATATCTAAAAGTTGACCTGCTAAAAAAGCAACTCCAGATGCAATAACTATTCTTAAAACGATTAAATTAAATCCTTCAAAAGTTAAAATAAATGAAAAAACAATCCCAAGTATAAATCCAAAAACGACAATCTTTTTAGCAAATTGATTGCCGAAGAATCTATTGGCAAGATCAGTGACTAAAAAAGTAACTGGATATGTAAAAGCGCCCCAAGTTAAGATTTCTTGCATTCCAAAATATGGAAAAGGAAATTGTACTAAATAATTTGAAGAACAAATAACAACAGCCATAATGGCCGAATATAAAAATATCTTTTTTGAATATACCAAGAAAACTAATTAACTTTAGCTTTTGTTTCTTTTTTAGCTTTAATTTCTTTTTTAGGTTTTTTAACGTGTGGAACAATTGTTAACAAAAGTTTTCTTAATTTTTTAACTCTAGGTGATAAATTTTTATTTTTAGCTCTTAACAAAAATTCATCAATGCCTCCTCTAAAGTCTACGGCTTTAATTGCGCGAGTACAAATTTTAATACGAATATCGCGATTTAATTTTTCACTTTTAAAAGAAACTTTTTTAAGATTTGGGAAAAATCTTCTTTTAGTTTTGTTGTTAGCATGACTGACGTTATGACCTGTCTGTGGTCTCTTACCTGTCAGTTCGCAAAGTTTAGACATATTTTCTCCTGCAAGGGATATAGTTAGATGATGAATTTACGTCAAGATATTTCTTATAAATCCTAGATTATTTGTAGCAATTGATTTCTTGTTTTTACAAGATTAGTCCAATAATTATTGGTTAACCTAAAATTTTCATGTTCCAAGTTTACCTTCCAATCGTAGAGGTTCACGTTAACATTTTATATTTATTATCAATCAGCGGCTTTATAGGTTTCTTAAGCGGTTTGCTTGGTATTGGTGGTGGGTTTTTAATGACGCCTGTTTTAATTTTTTTTGGTATCCCGCCAATGCATGCCATCGCAAACGGATCTAACAATATTTTAGCATCTTCTGTTTCTGGAACATTTGCACATTGGTACAAAAAACAAGTTGATATTAAGATGGGTCTTTATATTTTAAGCGGAGGATTTTTTGGTGCGACTATTGGTATTTATTTTATTAAATTATTAATTCAAATTGGAAAGATTAATACAATAACTTCAATCTTATATTTTGTATTATTAACAAGTTTTGGACTCTTAATGTTTATTGAAAGTCTTGCTGAGTATCGCAGAATAAAAAATAAAAAATTTATAAGGCGAAAATTTCGCAAACACACATGGATACATGGACTTCCCTTTAAAGTTAGAATGAATTCTTCAAGACTTTATATCAGTATTATTCCTCCGATATTTTTTGGATTCTTAACTGGAATCATTTCATCGATGATGGGCGTTGGTGGAGCATTTATTTTAATTCCAGTGATGATTTATGTTCTTGGAATGCCTTCTAAACTTGTTCCGGGAACATCTTTATTTGTGATGATTTTTGTTATGACATTTGTAACTTTCTTTCATGCTATCACTAATCATAATATTGATCTTATTTTAGTTTCTATTCTAATGTTGGGATCTGTAATTGGAGTGCAATTGGGAACTAGACTTGCAATGAATTTAAAAAATGAAGAACTTAGAATTTTAATGTCAATTATCATTACTATTTTTGGATTGAAGTTTGGTTATTCTCTACTCATAGAAGAATTAAAGTTTAAAATTTTTCGAAAAATAGAAAGTCAAGATCACTTAAATTTCTTTCAAGATTTTATTTATCAATTTGTAAATACTAGTCCAATATTATATGCATTAACTGCTGTAGGACTGGCCATATTAATCGGATACTTCAGTTCTTTTATTTTTAAAAAACTAAAATATTAATTATGCAAATAGAGAAAAAAAAATTAGCAACAATATTAGGATATCTTGGTCTCATTCCTTTTTTTACATTTACAATTATTTTTTTTATTTCAAATTTTAATAATTATGTTGTCGATGTATATTTGTTCTATGCAAATATAATTTTAGCTTTTCTTTGCGGCAGTCAATGGAGTAAAATTTTGAATAGTAATATTTCTAATAACAGAAATTTACTATTAACTTTAAGTGTTATAGTCCCGATTTTTTCTTTTATTTTAGATTTTTTTTCAAACCAAGATATAAAAATTGCAATCTATATAATCTTATTCTTTTCAACTAATTTTATAGATGGAAAAATATTTTCTGAACCTGGCAACGTTTGGTATTTAAATCTTAGAAAACGACTAACTTTTTTAGTAATTTTGACTTTGGTAATTAATTTATTCGCTGTCAACGCCTACCGCTTTTTGTAAAGAAGAGAATCCATCTCTTCTCAATAGCTCAGCCAATTCTTGTTTAATAGCCGTTACAACAAAAGGCCCTTTGTAAACTAAGCCCGTATAAAGCTGTAATAAAGAAGCGCCAGCTCTTATTTTTTCATAAGCAGAGGCTCCTGAATCAATTCCGCCCACACCAATTATTGGCACTTTTCCTTTGATAGTCTTAAAAAATTTTTTGATAATTAAATTAGAGGTATCTTTGATAGGAGAGCCTGACAATCCTCCTATTTCGTTTTTTTTTTTTGTTTACTAAATTTTCTCTTAGTTTTACCGATGTGTTAGTTAAAACTAATCCATCTAAATTAAATTCTAAAATATTTTTACAAATCATATCAATATCAGCGTCATTGATGTCTGGTGATATCTTTATAACAACTGGTGTTCTGCTACTTAAATTTTTTTTTATATTTAAAATTTCAGTTAATAATTTTCTTAAATTATCTTGTTCGTGAAAATTTCTTAAATTTTCAGTGTTAGGTGATGAAATATTTATACATATATAACTACATAAATTATGAAAATTTTTAAAACATTCAACATAATCATCAATGCGGGATGCGCTATCTTTATTCGGCCCTATATTAATTCCTAAAATTCCCGCTGCTTTTTTTGTTTCGATTCTACTTTTAATTTTAACTAAACCCTGATTTGGAAAACCTAAACGATTAATAATCGCTTTATCTTCTATTAATCTAAAAACTCTTGGCTTTAAATTTCCTTCTTGTGGCTTTGGAGTAATAGTTCCTACTTCTGCAAAGCCAAATCCAAGAGCAAACATTTTATCATATACTTCGGCATTCTTATCAAATCCGGACGCTAGACCTATTGGGTTTAAGAATTCGTTTCCTAAAATATTAATCTTTAAAATCTCATCATCTTTTGATGGGAAGAGTGGAATATAAAGATTTTTTAAAAATTGAATGGCTAAAGAATGGGCAAGTTCAGGATCAAGTTTATTAATGAAAGAATTAATAATCTGATAATTCATTTTTATGATTAATCATTAATAGACTTATTAATTAAATTCACTGTTTCTTTAATACCATAAAAACTTATAAAAGATCCCATTCTAGGTCCTTGTTCATCTCCAAAAAGCACTTCATAAATCATTTTAAACCACTCTCTTAATCTCTCTTTTGAATAATGTGTTTTGCCAACAGAATAAACTATTGTTTGCATTTCTTCTGGCTGTAAAGTTGGACTCATTTTAGAAATTTGTTCAGCAAGATCCTGTAGTGCTTTTTTCTCAGTCAAGTCTGGTTTTCTAAATTTTTTATTAACCTTCACAACGTCATTAAAATAATTAATTGCATTTAAAATAAGTTTTGCAAGAATAGGATGATTTTCTTTAACTAAATTTGGACTGAAATTATTAATAAATTTCCAAATAACTTCCTCTTTATCTGTATTGCTAACGCTCACTAAATTAAGCAAAATATTAAAGGAGATAATTATTTCTTCTTTTGGTGGATTACCATTGTGAACATGCCAAACCGGATTTCCTAATTTTTCTTTTGCTTCCTGTTTGTCAAATTTTTCTAGGAAAGAAAGATACTCATCAACTGCTTTTGGGATAACTTGGAAATATAATTTTTTAGCTCTTGTCGGATTTTGATACATATACAGAGACAAACTTTCTGGAGACGCATATTTCAACCATTGTTCAATTGTAATTCCATTGCCTTTTGATTTAGAAATTTTTTCTCCATTCTCATCTAAAAATAACTCATAGGCAAATCCAGCTGGAGGTATTCCTCCTAAAATTTTACAAATTTTACTGGATAGTTCTGCACTTGGGATTAAATCTTTTCCATACATTTCAAAATCAACTCCAAGAGCAAACCAGCGCATGGCCCAGTCTACTTTCCACTGTAATTTACATGCCCCTCCTGTAATTTTTGTTTCAACTTTTTTATTTCCATTTTGATAAACAATAGTTTTGGTATCTAGATTTTTTTCAACTACAGCAACTTCTAATACTTTTCCTGTTTCGGGACATATAGGCAAAAATGGACTGTAAGTTTTTCTTCTTTCTGGACCAAGTGTTGGTAAAACAACATCCATAATTTTATCATAATTTTTTAGGACTGCAGTTAAAGCGTCATCAAATTCGCCTTTAGTATAAAGTTCAGTTGAACTTTTAAATTCATATTTAAAATTAAATTCATCTAAAAATTTTTTTAACATATTATTATTATGCTCTCCAAAACTCTTAAATTTTTTAAACGGATCAGGAATTGCCGTTAATGGCTTATTTAAATTATCTTCTAAGACTGATTTATTTGGAATGTTATCTGGAACCTTCCTAAGTCCATCCATGTCATCTGAAAATGTAAATAATTTAACGGGTATATTAGATAATCTTTGGAAAGCATTCATGACCATAGTTGTTCTGCAAACTTCTCCGAAAGTTCCAATGTGAGGAAGTCCACTTGGTCCATAACCGGTCTGAAATAAAACGTAACCTTTTTTCTCTATTATTTTTAATCTTTTTTTTAATATTTCTCTAGATTCGGCAAAGGGCCAAGCTTCTGAATCTTCAAAAAACTTTTTATCAATTAACATTTTTGGATCTTAATTTAATTTGCCGATTAATGATAATTCTCACGTCGTTAAATATCGGATCTTCTAACCTTTTATTAAGTATTGTCCAAGTGTAAGGAATTAATTTTAAATATCTACTTTTCTTGTCTCGTTTAAAAAGCCTTGAAAATATTCCAATAATTTTCATAGCTCTTTGCACTGACAGAATAGAAAATTCTTTCTTAAATTGCTGCATATTAAAATGCTTTTCTTTCTTCACTAATAATAAATAATAATTCAATAACTTTTCCTTCAACTCAGGACTAGTTTTAATCCTAACATCATCTATTAGGGAAAGTATGTCGTAAGCTCTTGAGCCAATCAAGGCATCCTGGGTATCAATAATACCAATATTATTTTTTGATCCTTTTTTATATTCCATCATATTTGAGACGTGAAAGTCTCTATGAACAAAACAATTATTCTTAATAAAATTATTCTTTAAAATTGATAGCAACAATTCTCTTAATTTTTTAATTTTAGGATTATTTTTTATTTTAAGTATATGTGGCAAATACCAAATAAAAAATAAATCTATTTCTTTTTTTAATATTCTAAAGTTATATTTTTTAAATCGAAATATATTAGTTTTATAATTTATTCTTTGTAATTTAATTAAATATTTGATTAATGACTGATAAATACCAAATTTATTTTTAGATTTTTTAATTAACTGAAGATAAGTTTTGTTCCCAAAATCCTGCAATAAAGCTAAACCATTTTTATAATCATAATCTATTACTTTTGGGGCACTAATCGCTTGTTTGCTTAAAAATTTATTAATTAAAACATAATTTAAAATATTAGACTTTTTTTCCTGTTCTGCGGAAGCAAGAATATAAGATTTATTTTTATAGTTAATTCTAAAATATTTTCTAAAAGAAGCATCTCCTTTTATTTCTTTAATTTTATAATTTTCTATATAATTTTTTTTAAGAAAAGTTTTTATTATTTTTAATCTATTTTTTTTAATCATTAATATCAAAGTCTAGCCATTTTCCTTTTCCATTAAACTCTAGAGATCTAAGATCTTTATCGGGATCATAAGTAAATTTAATTTGTAAAAATTCATTCAGTGAATTCATAGCAATTTCTGGCCATTCAATAATATTTATAAAATCTTTTGCTGTATCGAATAATCCTATATTTAAAATTTCTTTTTCTTTTTTTAATCTATAAAAATCATAATGGGCAATTTTTAAACCTTTTCCTAAATCATAATATTGAACTATATTAAAAGTGGGGCTTACAATTTCTTCTAAAGGATGTTGATTTTTTTGCTGTAAATAATGTATTAAAAATCTAGTAAATGTTGTTTTGCCAGTGCCTAAGTTACCACTGAGCAATATAAAGTCGTTTGGTTTTAAATTAATTGCGACAGCTTCAGCAACTTTTTTTGTGGAATCTAAAGATTTTAATTCCATTTAATTGAAATTAATAACGATATGTATCTGGTTTAAAAGGTCCTTTTTCAGGAACGCTTATATAATCAGCTTGTTCTTTGGTTAATTTCGTAAGTTTTGCACCAACTTTTGCAAGATGTAACATCGCAACTTTTTCATCTAAATGTTTTGGCAAAACGTAGACTTTGTTCTCATATTTGCCATTACTATTCCATAATTCAATTTGCGCAATGACTTGATTTGTAAAAGAAGCACTCATTACAAAACTAGGATGTCCTGTTGCGCAACCAAGATTCACTAGTCTACCTTCTGCTAATAAAATAATTCTTTTTTTATCTGGAAATTCAATTTCATGAACTTGTGGTTTTACTTCATTCCATTTGTAATTTTTTAATGCGCTTACCTGAATTTCATTATCAAAATGTCCAATATTACAAAGGATTGATCTATCTTTCATTTTTCTCATGTGTTCGATGTTAACGATGTCCTTATTTCCTGTTGCTGTAACCACAATGTCAGCTGATGATATGGCCTCATCCATTAATACAACTTGATATCCTTCCATTGCCGCTTGCAATGCACAAATTGGATCTGTTTCAGTAATCAAAACTCTTGCGCCACTTTGTCTAAGTGATGCTGCACTTCCTTTTCCAACATCCCCAAATCCAGCAACTATAGCGACTTTTCCTGACATCATAACATCCGTTGCTCTTCTAATTGAATCTACTAAACTTTCTCTGCAGCCATACAAATTATCGAATTTAGATTTTGTCACTGAATCATTCACATTAATTGCTGGAATTAATAATTTATTATCTTTCTCTAATTTGTTTAAAGCCTTAACCCCAGTTGTAGTCTCTTCGGAAACTCCCTTAACATTTTTTAATAAATCTTTGTACTTATCGTGCAATAACATTGTTAGATCTCCGCCGTCGTCCAATATGAGATTTGGTTTCCAGTCTTTCTTTCCATTAATAGTTTGTTCAATACACCACCAATATTCTTCTTCTGTTTCACCCTTCCATGCAAATACTGGAATTCCTTTTGCAGCAATTGCGGCTGCAGCATGATCTTGCGTTGAAAATATATTACAAGATGACCATCTGACCTCTGCTCCTAGAGCCACTAAAGTTTCTATCAAAACTGCAGTTTGAATTGTCATGTGAAGACAGCCAATTATTTTTGCGCCTTTTAAGGGCTTGCTAGACTGATATTCACTTCTAATTGCCATTAAACCTGGCATTTCAGTTTCTGCTAGAGAAATTTCTTTATTACCAAACTCTGCTAGTTTTAAATCTTTTACTTTAAAATCTTGTGTCATTTAAAAAGTTAACTAACAATAAAACTCGGATATATCAATTTTATTTATGAAATTTAATCTGCTATTGGTAAATCAATCTCAACTACAGCACCTCTTCTTCCTTCTTCATTTAAATTATACGCTTTAATGTGACCTTTGTGAGATTCGACTATATTTTTAACTATATTTAATCCTAGTCCAGAATGCAGACCAAACATTTCCTTTGGTCTGTTGCTGTAGAATCTTTCAAAAACTTTTCCGATATTACTTTCGTTAAATCCAGGACCTTCATCAGCAATAATTATTCTTGCATAATTATTAGCGCTCTCAATATTTATTTTTAGAGTACTTTTTTCAGGACTAAATGAAATAGAATTTTCTAATATATTAGAAATAACTTGTTCAATTCTACTTTCAAAACCAATAACAAAAGTTTTTTTCTTTATTAAATTATTAATCTCTATTGAAATATTTTTTTTAGTATTATCAATAACCTGCTGATATTCATCTGCAACTTTTTTTATAAGTTTAATTAAATCAAATCTGGTTAATTGTAATTTAGCTTCTAAAGCCTCACCTTTTAGCATGTTAGAATAATCTGTTATTAATCTTTCAATCCTCACAACATCATCATTTAAAATTCCAAGTAACCTAGTCTTTTTTTCTGCATCTTTTGCATTAGGTAACAGCTCTGATGCTGCTTTTAACGATGCTAATGGATTTCTAATTTCGTGTGTAAGATCAGATGCAAATCTTTCTGCAAATTCAATTCGTTTATACAAATTATCTGTCATCCCTGAGAGTGATCTTGATAAATTACCAATTTCATCTCGTCTTAGATTAATTCTATTAATAATTTTATTGTCAGGGTGATCAGAACTTGCTGAAGTTGCGTAACGTCCTAAAATTCTAATTGGTTTAATAATATTTGCATTTAAAAATATTGAAAAAATTAATATGATAGTAGCAACGCTTAATGCCGTTCTGATAACAAAGTTTTTTCTTTCAACGACAGCATTTTCAATATCATTTGAGTCTTCCGAGATAACAATAAAGCCTTTATTTTCACCATTTAAAGTTAGAGAGGACAAGCTAACAACAACAAAATTATTTTTGATCTTTCTTGAAAAAGTTAAAACCTTATCAGATCCCAATATACTTAAATTATCATTAATAATTTTATTAAGTATCTTTTCTTCTTGTTGAGTAGTTAGATCTGGTGTGTCTGGTAAGTTGTCTGTTGTTAATTTTTTTTCTTGAACATCTGGTACTTTGTAAAATGGTTTAGCATTTATATCTAGGGAGTGAGCATCTACTATGATTTCTTTTTTTAGATCATAAATTCTAATTTGATTAATATTTGGTAATAAATATTTATAATTTGCTAGAAAACTTTTAAGATTATCTCTCCTATAGGGAATACGCTGTAACTCCATGTTTAAAGCGATATTCTTAATAAGTTTAGAATGTTCTTTCTTTTTGTTGCCAACAAGCTCAGGTTCGATTGACTGAAGATAAGAAAAAGTTGCTAAGATTAATATTGAAAAAAAAAATAAATTTATAAATAAAAATCTTACTAATAAAGATTTTAAATTAACAGAAAATTTCATTCTATTTAACTAACATTCCAGCGATAGCCACTTCCATATCTTGTTTCAATTGCTGAAAATTTTGGATCAATCTTTTTAAATTTTTTTCTTATTCTTTTAACATGACTGTCTATAGTTCTGTCTTCAATGTCATTATCCTGCTTATAGGCAATATTCATTAAATAGGCTCTTTCTTTAACAACTCCAGGCCTTTTTGCTAACTCGTAAATAATCTTAAATTCAGTTGTAGTTAATTTATCGGGCAAAGTTTTTCCTCCCCATTCACATTCTAATTGCTCTGAGTCCAGGGTTAATCTTCCAACGGTTAAAATATTTTTTGGTTGTGAGGCAGTCTTAGGTTCTAACTTTCTAAATTGAACACGAATTCTCTCTATTAATACTTTAATAGAAAATCCACCAGACTTTTTAACATAATCATCAGCGCCTAGTTTTAATCCTAACAACTCATCTACCTCATCGTCTTTAGAAGTTAATAAAATTATAGGTATAGAAGATTTTTTTCTTAATTTTTCTAATAATTCTTCGCCGTTCATTTTGGGCATCTTTAAATCTATAACTGCTAGATCAGGAGGATTACGCGTCATTCCGATGTATGCGCTTTCACCGTCAAGATAGGTTTGAACTTTAAATCCCTCATTCTCAAGCGCCATTGAAACGCTTGTTAAGATATTTCTATCATCATCGACTAGAGCGATTGTTTTATTCATGTAAATTATTTTATAATAATATTTGTATAATCAAAAGTTTTAATGCGCAGTAGTCCAATTTAATCCTTCTTTAATGTCTACGCTTAAAGGAATAGAAAATTTATAGTCGGGTTCGGACGCTTTTGACATTATTTCGACAATATCAGTTTTTGATTTTTTAATATTATCAGTAGAGGATTCGAATACTAACTCATCATGAATTTGCAAAAGCATTCTACATTTTAAATCTTGATCTCGAATCTTTTGATCTATCTTTATCATTGCGAGTCTTAAAAGATCTGCTGCAGTTCCTTGTATTGGCGCATTAATAGATGCTCTTTCTTGAAAAGTTCTTAAAGTATGATTTTTGTCATTAATATTTGGAAAGTTACATTTTCTACCAAATATTGTTTTTACATAACCATATTTTCTGCAACTTTTTAATGTTTCATTCATGTAATCTTTTATTTCTGGAAATTTCTTAAAATAAGATTTTAAAAAAGATTCTGCTTCAGTGTTGGAAACTGAAATTTGTTTAGCAAGACCGTATGATGAAATTCCATAGATAATTCCAAAATTAATTGCCTTTGCTTTTCTTCTCATTTCTTCATTAATTTCTGCGTGCTTTACTTCAAATATTTGAGCTGCTGTAATATTATGAATATCTTCAGAATTTAAAAAACCTTTCTTAAGTTCCTTAACATCGGCCATGTGTGCAAGTATTCTCATTTCAATTTGACTATAGTCTGCTGAAATTAAAAAATTACCTTTGTCAGCTATAAATGCGGAACGTATTTCTTTTCCTTCTGCGGACTTAATTGGAATATTTTGAATGTTTGGATCGCTAGATGCAAGTCTGCCCGTATTGGTGGCTGCAAGTAAAAAAGAAGTATGAATTCTTTTAGTTTTTGGATCGATAAATTCTTGTAAACTGTCAGTGTAAGTATTCTTTAATTTAGATTTTTGTCTCCAATCTAAAATAAGCTGAGGTAAATCATGTCCTTGGAAGGCTAAGTCCTCTAAAATATTAACATTGGTAGCGTAATTGCCTTTTTTTGTTTTCTTAGTGCCAACAATCTTTAGCTTTTTATAAAGAATATCACCGAGTTGTTTTGTGGATGCAATATTAAACTCTTCGCCTGCATGTTCATAAATTTTTTTTTCTAGAACTTTTAAATCTTTCTCAAATTTTAATGATAAATTTTTTAGAATTTTTTCATCAATCTTTATTCCGTTTTCCTCCATTTGAGACAACACTTCAACCATTGGCTTTTCAAGTTCTTGATAAACTTTCAATACTTCTTCTTTAAAAATTCTATTATTAAAAAAATTATATAATCTTAAAGTAACATCTGCGTCTTCAGCCGCATATTCTGTTGCCTTATCAATATGAACCTTATCAAAAGTAACTTGTGACTTTCCAATACCAGCAACATCTTTGAAAGAAATTGTCTTATGATTTAAATGAATCTCAGAAAGCAAATCCATTCCATGACGATTTATTCCGGCATCCAACACATAAGACATTAACATGGTGTCTTCTATTGAATTTAAATGAATTCCATATTTTTTTAATATTCGAAAATCATATTTAATATTGTGTCCAATTATTTTTATACTTTTATCCTCAACAAAAGGTTTGATCTTTTTAATGACAGCATCAATATCTAACTGAGATTTAATTTGTTTATCCTCTTTATTAGAATGATTTAAAGGAATGTAATAAGCATTCCCCTCTTTTACACATAAAGAAATACCCACTAAATCTGCCTGTCTAATATTTAAAGAATTTGTCTCAACATCAACAACTAGAGCGCCTTTTTTTTCAGCTTCTTCTAAAATTTTTTCCAGCTCAGATAATTTAAATACTGTTTTATAATTTTCTCTAGAAACTTTTATGCCTGCAGAAATAATGTCTTTTGTTTCTTCTAAAACAACATCTTCTTTATCTGTTTGTCCTCCATAAGCTTTTTCGATTCTTTCCAAAAGTCTGGTAAATTCCATTTTTCTTAAAAATGAAATAATTTTTCCTTTATCTAAGTCCTTAACTACAAAATCTTCAATTTTTTCAACTGTAGGAACATCATCTTTAAGTGTTACTAATTTCTTACTAATAAGAGCATTCTCTTTATTGTCGGAAATTGCCTGTCTTCGTTTTGGCTGTTTAATTTTATCTACATTCTTTAATAAGTTTTCTACTGAACCAAATTCATTAATTAACTCTGCGGCAGTTTTAACTCCTATGCTTGGAACGCCAGGTATATTATCTGAACTGTCCCCTGCTAATGCTTGTACTTCAATAACTTTATCTGGGGTTACACCAAATTTTTCCTTAACCTCTTCAATGCCAATATCTTTATTTTTCATTGAATCAAAAAGCGTTGTTTGATCATCAATTAATTGCATTAAATCTTTGTCAGATGAAATTATCTTAACTCTTATATTTTTTTTTAGAGCTTCTTTTTTATATGTAGCTATCAAATCATCAGCTTCATAATTTTCCATCTCTATACTTGGTAAATTAAAAGCTTTTACAGCTTCACGTATAAAACTAAATTGAGGTATTAAGTCTTCTGGAGTTTCACTCCTATTTGCTTTGTATTCTGGATAAATATTATTTCTAAAATTCTTTCTAGCAGTATCAAATATAACGGCTATGTGAGTTGGTTTTTCATGACCATTTTTTGATTTTGCATCTTCTAGAAATTTGTAAAGCATATTGCAAAACCCGCTGACGGCCCCCACTGGCATCCCGTCGCTTTTTCTTGTAAGTGGTGGAAGCGCGTAAAAAGCTCTAAAAATATAACCAGAGCCATCAATTAGATAAAGAAGGTCTATTTTTTTAGAATTGGTCATTAAATAAATATTATCTTATAAATACAAAAATTATATTACATAATATTAATGGAAAATTTTTTAGCACTAGAAATTACTAATCTTTCAAAAGAATTTAAAACAAAACAAAATACAATCCATGCTTTAAAAAATATTAGCTTAAATGTTAATAAAGGAGAAATATTTGGTTTATTAGGTCCAAATGGTGCTGGCAAATCTACATTTATAAATATTCTTGCTGGAACAGTTATAAAGTCTTCTGGTTTAGTAAAGGTATGGAATTTTGATCTAGATAAAAATCCTAGAGAGGTAAGAAGTTCTATAGGAATAGTTCCTCAAGAAACAAACCTTGATCCAT
Source organism: alpha proteobacterium SCGC AAA028-C07 (assembly GCA_000419465.1). GTDB lineage: Bacteria > Pseudomonadota > Alphaproteobacteria > Pelagibacterales > Pelagibacteraceae > Fontibacterium. The sequence goes on from ATTB01000002.1 coordinate 39,157, forward strand.
TTTTTACTCCAAGAAAATTACTCGAAATTCAAGCTGGAATGTATGGGATAAAAGAAAGCGAAAGAATTACAGATAAAATTTTAGAAATCACCATGCTTCAAGACAAAGCAGATTCCTATGCTCGAAGTTTATCTGGAGGAATGAAGAGAAGATTATTAGTTGCAAAAGCTCTCGTTCACCGTCCTCCTATTTTAATTCTAGATGAGCCTACAGCTGGCGTTGATGTAGATCTAAGACAGCAACTTTTAGAAAATATCCAGCAACTTAACAAGCAAGGTGTAACTATTATTTTAACAACTCACTACCTACAAGAAGCCCAACAATTGTGTGACCGTATTGCAATTATTAATAATGGTGAGTTAATAGCATTAGATAAAACTGAAAATTTACTAAATAATATCTTAACCAAAAAAATAATTTTTAAATTAAAAGTTCCTAAAAATATTGGAGAAAAACTGAAGTCCGGTCTTACAATTAACTACCCAAAACCAGACCTTATTAGCGTTACCTATAATAAAAATGAGAATAAAATTGAAGAAATCATATCTGAAGTTAAAGAAAAAAATATTGAAATTTTGGATATTTTAACAGAAGATGCAGACTTAGAAGATGTTTTTTTAAAACTGACAAAAAAAAATGCTTAATAACAAAACTCAAAATAAAAAACTTTTTTTATTAAAAGAAATTATGTGGTTGTTGCCCGTAATTGTTTTTTCAACTTTTATCATTATTTTGTCTGCTAAAACTAAAGTTCCATTTTATCCTGTGCCCATGACTATGCAAACGTTCGTAATCATGGCGATTGGTGTTGCTTTTGGAAAAAGAATGGGTCTTTTAATACTATTAACTTATTTTTTAGAAGGCTTGTTTGGTCTTCCAGTATTTGCTGGCACACCAGAAAAAGGTGTTGGATTGAGTTATATATTTGGACCAACTTGCGGATACTTAATGGGATATTTTATTACTGTGTATCTTTCTGGGAATATCAAAGATGAAGATAAAATTCTAACAAGAATTACAAAATTAATAATCGCAATTATCCCAACTTATGTATTGGGAGTTATGTGGCTTGGAACAATATTCGGTTGGAATGATTCTATTATCAAATTAGGAGTTGCTCCTTTTGTATTTGCTGAATTATTTAAAATAACTTTACTTGCATTATTAATTCCACATATTTTTAAGTTAAAAAAATATTTAAAATCTTAAATTCTTAATATCTAATTATAAATGTTCAAAAACCTTTTGGGTTCTTGGTATTTAAAAAAAAAAATATCGAATGGCTTTTTAGGCGAAGGTTTGGTGTTTTTAAAATCTAAAAAATTAAATAACTTTCATTATGAGGAAAAAAGCTTAATTCACAAAAAAGGTAATGGGAATGCAATATCTGGTTATCAAAAGTTTGATATCGTTGAAAATAAGAATTTTATAAAATTTTATTTTTTACTAGGTGATAAAAAAAATAAAATTTATCAAAAATTTAATAACAACTTCAAAGAGAATCTTGTTTCTTGGTATTTTTGTAAAAAAGATACCTACAAAACATACTTAAGAGTTATAAATAATAATTTATTTAAAATAGATCACTTAATAACAGGTCCAAACAAAAGAATATTAATACAAAATACTTATTTCAGGTCTTGTAAAAATAATTAGTTATTTTGGAGATCTTTTTGAAAGTATTCTTTGAAGGGTTCTTCTGTGCATCTTAAGCCTTCTAGCCGTCTCAGAAACATTTCGGTCACACAATTCGAACACTCTCTGAATATGTTCCCATTTTACCCTATCCGCAGACATTGGGTTCTCTGGAGGAATTGCTTTCTTATCTTTATCCGCCAACAAAGCGGCCTCTAAATCCTCGGCGTCAGCTGGCTTTGCAAGGTAATCTATGGCTCCTGATTTAACTGCCGCAACAGCCGTTGGAATGTTTCCGTAGCCGGTTAAAACTATAATTCTACTGTCAGCTTTGACCTTGTGGATCTCTTTAACAACATCCAGACCGCTCCCATCGTTCAGTCTAAGGTCTATAATGGCAAAAGCAGGGGCCGCAACTTTAACTTTTTGGTTTGCCTCAGCAACGCTAGAGGCTGAAGTAACTAAAAAACCTTTATTTTCCATGGCTTTTGAAAGCCTGTTTCGAAATGGATCGTCATCGTCCACTATGAGCAAAGATTTGTTCTCGAACTGCCCTAGATTCACTTTTGAGTTTAAAATTTTATTCATCGAGACCTGACTATAGTCCTTCCCGAACCTGATCTCAAGCTAAGGTCACAGTGTAAAAAAAATTTCTCTTACCTAAAATAAATACTTTACAGAAATTAAAAATAGCTTTAATTCCCGACTCAGTTGGTTAATTAATAATAATTTTTTTAACAAAAGGACATAACAAGAATTGAAAAAGTTTAATTCTGTTTCTGACTTAGTCAGAGAACTTCAGCCGGTAAATCCTGTATATTGTGTTCGCCCAGAAAGTATAAAACTGGCTTGCAATTTTTTTGTAAATAATTTTCCGGGGAAACCCCTATACGCTGTAAAAACAAATCCTCATAAAAGTGTTATCAAACACATCTATCAAAATGGAATTTCAAATTTTGATGTAGCTTCTCTAGAAGAAATTAAATTAGTTAAATCGATTGCAAAAGATGCAAAACTTTATTTCATGCACACAGTAAAAAATAGAAAGAGTATTGAAGAAGCATATTTTAATTATGGTGTGAGAGATTTTTCTTTCGATACAAAAGATGAATTAATTAAAATTTTTGAAGCAACTAAAGATGCGAAAGATTTAACTTTATATTTAAGAATATTTGTTTCGAACGAACATTCTGAAATTGATCTATCTAAAAAGTTTGGAGCATCTCCTACTGAAGCTATTGGGTTAATAAAATTAGTAAGACCGCTTGTTAAAAAACTTGGAGTAAGTTTCCACGTTGGTTCGCAGTGTATGCATCCAGTATCTTACTCAAAAGGAATTAAAGAAATTGGAAATATAATTGCAAAATCAGGAATTACGCCTGACATTATTAATGTAGGTGGAGGATTCCCGTCTAAGTATCCAGATTTATATCCTCAGCCATTAGAAAACTATATGGAAGAAATTAAAAAAGCAGTAAACAAATTAAATCTACCCAAACAACCAGAGTTAATTTGCGAACCAGGAAGAGCTATTGTTGCGGAAAGTGGTTCTACTATTGTTAAAGTTGAACTTAGAAAAAAACAAAGTCTTTATATTAATGATGGAACTTATGGATCTTTATTTGATGCTGGAGTTCCAAATTTTATTTTCCCAACAAAAGTTATTGATACTGGAAAAGATTTAAGCAGACGCTTCACTCCTTTCAATTTTTACGGACCAACTTGTGATAGTATGGATTTCATGAAAGGTCCTTACATGTTGCCAAATAATTTAAAAGAAGGCGATTATATCGAGATTGGACAATTAGGAAGTTACGGTTTAACTTTTAGAACTAAATTTAATGGTTTTTACTCAGATGATATTTTTGAAATTGATGATAAACCAATAATGTCTGTTTACCAAAATGAACAGGACGAGGAATATAAAAGCAATTATCTTGTTGCTTAATGAACAAATCATCAAATCCAACTGTAGGTCACAACAAATCTAGCTTTTTAAGTAAAGCTATAGAGCACATAGATATTACGTCTTTTGATGCAAGGCCCATCATAGATGCTATGGCTAAGATGTCTTTTACATCTAGAGAAACAGCCAATGCAGCTCAAATCTATAACGAAATGTTAAACGACAAAAACTGCACTATTTTCTTAACTTTAGCAGGATCAACTTCTGCTGCGGGATGTATGAAAGTTTATGCCGATCTAGTTAAAAACAACATGGTTGATGCTATCGTTTCAACAGGAGCATCTATTGTTGATATGGATTTCTTTGAAGCACTAGGCTTTAAACATTACCAAGGATCTCAATTCCAAAACGACAATGTATTAAGAGAGCATTATATCGATAGAATATATGACACCTATATTGATGAAGACCAACTACAAGCGTGCGATAAGACAGTTGGCGAAATAGCAGATCAATTAGAACCTAGACCTTATACTTCGCGTGAATTCATAAGAGAAATGGGAAAATATTTAACAAAACATTCAAAGAAGAAAGAATCTTTAATTCAACTTGCTTACGAAAATGATGTACCAATATTCTGTCCTGCTTTTGTAGATTCCAGTGCCGGGTTTGGTTTGGTAATTCACCAAGAAAGGAATCCAGAAAAACATTTAACAATTGACTCTGTGAGAGATTTTAGAGAACTTACTGAAATTAAAATTAAATCAAAAACTTCAGGTTTATTAATGATCGGTGGTGGGGTTCCTAAAAACTATATTCAAGACACAGTAATATGCGCTGAGCTTTTAGGAAAAGAAGTTGATATGCATAAATACGCTATACAAATTACTGTTGCTGACGTTAGAGATGGAGCGTGCAGTTCTTCTACATTAAAAGAAGCAAGCTCATGGGGAAAAGTAGATACAGCAAGAGAGCAAATGGTTTTCGCTGAAGCAACTAGCGTTATACCTCTTATAGCAAGTGATGCATTTCATAGAGGCTACTGGAAAAATAGACCTAAAAGGAGTTTTTCTAAATTATTTAAATAAACAATGTCTTCACTAACTAAAGTAGCTTTGGTGCAGATGAAGATGGACGCTGATCCAAAAAAAAATCTCTCTAAAGCCATTGATAAAATAAAATTAGCTAAAAAAAAAGGCGCACAAATTGTTTGTTTGCCTGAACTATTTCTTACGCATTATTTTTGCCAAGAAGAAAATCACGACAACTTTGCAATAGCAGAAAAAATACCTGGAAAAACTACTAATGCATTATGTGAATTAGCAAAAAAAATAAGTGTAATTATAATCGTTCCTCTTTTTGAAAAGAAAGTTTCAGGTCTTTATCATAACTCATGTGTTGTGATTGATGAAAAAGGAAAAATCTTTGGTCATTATAGAAAAATGCATATTCCTGATGATCCGCAATATTATGAAAAGTTTTATTTCACGCCAGGCGATTTAGGTTTTAAAAGTTTCAAGACTAAGCACGGTACGATTGGAACTTTAATATGCTGGGATCAATGGTTTCCAGAAGCAGCCCGTTTAACAGCTCTAAAGGGTGCAGAAATTATATTTTATCCAACAGCAATAGGCTGGCACTTACGTGAGAAAAAAGAATTTGGCAAATCACAATTAAATGCATGGCTTACAATTCAAAGATCACACGCCATAGCGAATGGTGTATTTGTTGTTTCTGTCAACAGAGTGGGCATTGAGGGCAAAAAGGATAAGGCTATCGAATTTTGGGGCAATTCAATCGTATTTGACCCTAATGGAAATATTATTGCGGAAGCTAGCAACGACAAGGAAGAAATAATTATCTGCAATATTGATCTAAACAAAGTTGAGAAAGTAAGACAACATTGGCCATTCCTGAGGGACAGAAGAATTGATCAATACCACGGTCTATTAAAGAATCCTTCCGATGAATGAAAATCTGGCATCCTTGGGTTATAGAATGCCGGCAGAGTGGGAAAAGCAAAGCTCTACATGGTTAGCATGGCCACATAATAAAAATGACTGGCCTGATAAATTTGAAAATATTCCTTCAACTTTTGCTAAAATAGCTTCAGCCTTATCTAAAGTTCAAAACGTTGATATTTTAATCCAATCAAAAGCTGTTAAAAAAAATATTAAGAGAATTCTAATTAAAGAAAAAACAAACCTTAATAAGGTTAATTTTCATATCATTAAAACAAATAGAGTTTGGACCAGAGATACAGGGCCTATTTTTCTAGTAAACGATCTTTTGAAAAAGAAGATCATGACAAATTTTCATTTCAATGCGTGGGCAAAATATAAAGATTACAATTTCGACAATAATATAAAGCCACAAATAGCAAAAATTAAAAATATAGAATTAATAGATATAAAAGCAAAAATTAAAAACAAAGTTAAAGATGTTATACTAGAAGGTGGTGCAATTGACGTGAATGGAAAAGGAACTTTAATTGCAACAAAAGAATGTTTGTTAAGCAAAGTTCAAGAAAGAAATCCTGGATTAAGTAGAGAAAAATTAGAAATAATCTTAAGCGAAAGTTTAAATATCAAAAATTTTATATGGCTTAATAAAGGTATTGTCGGCGATGACACTCACGGTCATATCGATGACATCACTAGATTTTTTGATGATGATAAAATCTTTACAGCGATGGAATATCAAAAAAGTGATGAAAATTATTCAGCTTTAAATGAAAATTTAAAAATATTAAAAAGATCTAGAAATCACTTAGGCAAACAAAATACTATCGTAGAAATTCCAATGCCATCACCTTTAATTATAGATGACACAAGAGTGCCTGCTAGCTACTTAAATTTTTATATAGCAAATAAAATTGTTCTTCTGCCAGTATTTGAAGATAAAAATGATGACAAAGCTTTTCAAATTTTAGAAAAGCATTTTAAGGATAGAAAAATTGTTCCAATCAACTGTCGTGATCTAATTTGGGGATTTGGAGCAATTCACTGTATGACACAACAAGAGCCAGCTATATAAGTTTTAAATTAACTAAATCTTTTTTCTTCCAAAATATATCAATTACAGCACCTTTATTTTCTAAATTATAGAAATTAATAACAGCAGATAACTTTTCTAAAAAAACTTTTGCTATAAAAATACCAAGACCTAACCCTTCTTTATTATTATCTAGATCTCTTTTATTAATATAAGGCTCTCCTAAAAATCCTAATATTTGTTTTGAAAAACCTATACCATCATCTTCAACTTTTATTCTCAACTCATTTTCATTAGATAGTAAAAAAATTTCAATTTTATTTGAAGAAAATTTTACAGCATTATCAATGATATTCTTAAGACTATAAATAATCTCAATTTTTTTCGTAATTAAATAATCTTTTCTATAATCATCTATATTAATAGTAATTTTTTTCTTACTTAGATCTTTAAATGAATCTACAATTTCTTGAACGATAATTTTAAATGATGCTTTATCAAAAAATTTATCTTCTTTTTCCGTATAAGGATTTTTTGATATCTGCTTTAATATTTCGCTACATCTTTTTGATTGAGAAATAAGCAAATCTAAATCTTGATTAAACTTTTTATTTGACCCTATTTCTTTTTTTAACTCTTTAGCAACTAACGATATCGTATTTAATGGCGTTCCTAATTCATGAGCTGCAGCGGCTGCCAGACCTCCTAAAGATTTTAATTCTTGCTCTCTTAAAAAGATCTGCTGTAAAACATTAAAAGCTTCATTTCTTTGTGCGCTTTCAATTGCTAATCTTTGTGAATAAATAGCTAAAAATATTATCGCTGTGCACAGTGCCAATGCTAATCCTAAAATATAAAACTTTGGAAAAAGGTAATTATTTTCGAGTCCAGGTAGTTCAAAATAAAAAAATGATAAAATAATAATTAACAGGATTGATAAAAAACCTATCAAAATACTGCTTCTTAGATTTAGAAATCCTGCGGCAATTGTAATCGGAGCGACAATTAATATTGAAAAGGGATTGGTTAACCCACCGGTTAAAAATAATAATCCGAATAACTGAAATAAATCATAGAGGATGCTAAAAGTGGCTTGTTTATTGGATAATAAGTCAGTTTTTTTTGATCTCAATTGAAGAAAAATATTAAGAAAAGAAGAAAACAAAACTAATAAATAACAATGCCCAATATTAAAACTGAAATTAAAATAAAAATATACAATTGATATTGTTGCAAACTGTCCAAAAATCGCAACCCAACGAATATTGATTAGTGTTAAAAGTTTTATCTGATTATCATTTAGCCCTGGTAGTTTTGCTAAATTCATTAAACTAGATATCTAGATTATTTACATTAATAGCGTTTTTATTAATAAAATCTTTTCTTGGAACAACATCTTCGCCCATTAAAATTTTGAAAATTTCTCTATCACGATCACATGGGTTAGTAGTTTCATTATCAACATCATTTCCGGAATAATTTACTTTTAACAATGTGTTATTCTCTGGATTTAGAGTTGTTTCCCATAATTCTTCTGGGTTCATTTCTCCTAATCCCTTAAATCGCTGTATAGAGATAGATTTTTTTCCTTCTTCTATTATTCTCTTTAGAAAATCTATTGGTGAATAAATGTCGATTTTTTCATTAGTTGAATTCATCATGTGGCAATTTTTTCTAAAAACTTTTAACATATCGCCTAATTGGCTTAACTCCTCCACATGTTTAGTGTCTAAAAAATCTAAACTTAATTTCTTTACAATGGTTTCTTCATAATATTTTTTTTCTAAAATAAATGAATTCTCTTTAAAAGAACCTGTCCATAAATTATTTTCTACTTTATTTCCAAATCTATTTAAATATTCTGCTGCTGCCTGTATAGCTCCTTCTTTTTTCTTACCATTAGAATCATCTCTAATTAAAAAATCTTTTTTATCTTTATAAAAACCTCCAACTATAGCTAGGGCCTCTACTAGTTCTTTATCAAAATCTTTTCCTAAATTTTTTATTCTTGAATCGAATCTTCTTGAATATTTTACAATCTCATCAAAATTCTCTTCTTTTGCTTTTCCACCCTCTTCTGAGAAAAATTTAATATTATCTTTGGCCGTATCAATAGTGATATCAAAAAGATCTTCATCATTTTTAATGTAAGATATCTTTTTACCTACTTTGATTTTATATAATGGTGGCTGTGCTATATAAATTTTTCCATTTTTAATAAGTTCATTAAATGGTTCATTATTAAAAAATGTTAGCAATAAAGTTCTTATGTGAGATCCGTCGACATCGGCATCGGTCATAATAATAATTTTTCCGTATCTTAATTTTGAAAGACTAAAATCATCAAATCCAGTGCCGATGGCGTTAATTAAAGTTATAATTTCGTTTGAAGAAAGCATCTTTGCATAAACCTTTTTAGCTTCCGTCGGATCTAACTTGCCTGACCCATTATTCTTTGAATCAACATAGGTATTTAAAATCTTTCCTCTTAGAGGTAATACGGCTTGAAATTCCCTATTTCTTGCTTGTTTTGCAGATCCTCCCGCTGAATCCCCCTCAACTATAAATAGTTCAGCTTTGTCTTTGTCTTTTGTCTGACAGTCGGCCAATTTACCTGGCAAACTTGAAATATCTAAAGCGCTTTTTCTTCTAACGCTCTCTCTTGCTTTTCTAGCAAGCTCTCTTGCAAGGGCTGCTTGTGAAATTTTATTTACAAGTACTTTTGTAATCTTATTATTTTGATCAAACCAGACTTCAAGTTTTTCATTAACTAGCCCCTCTACTACCGGACGAACTTCTGATGATACTAGTTTTTCTTTAGTTTGAGATGAGAACTTAGGATCCTTAACTTTGACAGAAATTATTGCGGTCAATCCTTCTCTAACATCATCTCCCGTTACTGAGATTTTTTCTTTTTTTAAAATACTATTATCAACAACATATTTGTTTATAGTTCTAGTTAATGCATTTCTAAAACCAACTAAATGAGTACCACCATCTTTTTGTGGTATGTTGTTTGTAAAAGTAACAATTTGTTCTTGATAACCGGCATTCCAAACCAGGGCTACTTCTAATTGAATATCATTTTTGCTTCCTGAAATATATATTGGCTTTGTAAAAAGATTTTCTCCTGTTTCTGATTTAAGCTTTTCTTTATTTTTATCAAAATCAATTACAAACTCCGCAATACCGCCTTCGAATTTATATTCAGATCTTTTTATTTTTTCTTCTCGCTTATCTTCTAAAATAATCTGTATACTTTTATTAAGATAAGCCAATTCTTTAATTCTTTTTTTTAAAATACTTATATCAAATACTGTAGTGGTAAATATTTTTTTTGAAGGTAAAAAAGTTACTGAGGTACCGTTCGCTTTTTTGGCGTCACCAATTTGTTTTAAAGGTTTTATAGTAACTCCATCTTTAAATTCTACGAGATATTCTTTATTTTTTCTGAAAATATTTAGTTTTAAATTTTCAGATAAAGCATTCACAACAGAAACTCCAACTCCGTGCAATCCTCCTGAAATTTTATATGAATCGTGATCAAATTTTCCGCCAGAATGTAACTGTGTCATAATTACCTCTGCAGCAGATATTCCTTCTTCTTTATGCATATCGACGGGGATACCTCTTCCGTTGTCTTCAACTGTAACACTTTGATCTTTATTTAATGAAACATAAATTTCATTACAGTGACCAGCTAAAGCTTCATCTATAGAGTTATCAATAACTTCAAAAACCATATGATGTAGACCGGTTCCATCATCAGTGTCACCAATATACATTCCCGGTCTTTTTCTAACCGCGTCTAGACCTTTTAAAACCTTTATTGAGTCTGCTTCGTATAAATTATTTTCAGGTTTTTTTGATAAATTTTCAGGCATTTATGAATTTTTTATTGAAGGCTTTTATAACATTTTTTATCCCTAATTAGGACAAGGTAATTGCTATAATTTTACAAAAATTGCTTTATTTTCAATAGTTTGGAACGGTTGTAAGTTAGTTCCTGTGTACCAAGTTTGCATCCCTATTTTTGCAATTTCATCGAAAAAGAGTTCGAGGTTTTTACCATCTATATGAGATGCAATTTCATCAAATAAAAGTATCGAATTTATATTTTTAGATTTCATTAACAAAATAAATGCCAAAATTAATGATATTAATATTTTTTTTTGCTCGCCTGTAGAACATAGATCAGAATTTAATTTGGTTTCTTCATTAAAAAATTCAAAAATATCAAATTGTGGACCAACACTATTTCTTTTGATTATTTGATCTATCTCACGTTTTTCGAAATATTTTTTTTCAAAAAACGCATAGAATTCTTTTTCGTCAATATTCAAATCTAAATCGTAAGAGTTTTTAATATTCAATTTAATCTTTAAAAATTTATTTAATTTATTTGAAATAACATTATTAACATCACTAATAAAAGATCTTCTATAAATAAAAATACCCCACAATTCATCTATCATTTTCTTTTCAAGAATATTCAACCATTGTAAATCTTGATTTTCTTTTAATAACTGAATTCTTTCTTCTGAAAACTTTTTAAAATTACTTAAGTTTTTTTTATAACCTAAATTATAATTAGAAATAATTTTATCCAAAAATTTTCTTTTAATACTATCTCCCTCGTACATAATTTTGTCCATTTGTGGCGTTAACCAAATAAAATTTATATCTTTGAAGACTTCATTTAAGGAAGATTTATTATTATCAATGTTTAAATATTTTTTTATTTTATCTTCTTTTGCTTCAAAAATTACATCAACTTTATAATCTTTTTTTTCATAATTAACTGTTGTGGAAATAATTGTTTTATCTTTTGAATCTTTTTTTATACAATCTTCTATTAATGTTCCTCTAATTCCTTTTTTATCTGAGATGAGCGATATAGCTTCTAAAACATTAGTTTTGCCGCTACCATTTGGGCCAATGATGCAAATAATTGGATGATTAGTCTTGAGTTCGGTAAAAGAATGAGATCTAAAATTTTGTAATTTTATATCTTTAATTAGGAACATTTAATCATGCCACTCGCATTGGCATAATAACGTGTAGACTATTAATATCTGCTGGATCGTGAATTAATACTGGAGATGATGGATCTTTAGCATAAATCATCATATTTTTATCCTCTATAACTCCACCGACATCAATTAAATATTTAGAATTAAAACCGATTTCTAAATCTGGACCACTATAACTAAGAATAATTTCTTCAACGCCATCCCCTGCGCTAGGATCATTAACTAATAATTTTAAAATATCTTTATTCACTACAAGTTTTAATGTTCCCTTACGATCAGACGACAATGAGTTAATCCTATCAATTGTAGAGATAAATGATGATAAACTGACTGCTATCTTGTTACTATTATCCGTCGGTATTACTTTTGAATAATCTGGGAATCTGCCATCAATAACTTTAGAAATTAAAGTTATATCATTTATAGTAAATCTAATTTTAGTTTTGCTCGCAGTGATCTTTAGTTCTGAATTCTCTTCTTGAAGTATAGTAACTAGTTCAAATAACGTTTTTTTAGGTAAAATTACAGGTTCGAAGGCCACATCTTTATCTAATACTAATCTGCTTTTTGATAATCTATGCCCATCAGTTGCAACTGCTGAAAGATATAATTGATTATTCTCATTTGTTTTATGCAAATAAATTCCATTTAAATAATGTCTAGTCTCATCGTTTGAAATTGCAAATTTAGTCTTGTTAAGTAATTTTAAAAATACTGATGAACTAATCGCAAGAGCTTCTCCTTCGACATCGTCTTGAGTAATTGGAAAATCTTTGGGTGGTAAACATTTTAAATTAAAATTTGATTTTGCTGAAATCAAAGAAAGTTGACCCTCAGTCTTTTGGGAAATTAATATTTCGGAACCCGATGGTAATTTTCTAACTAAATCATAGATAACTTGGGCTGTTGTAGTTGTTGAACCCTCTTTAATGATTTCACCTTTAATAACTTCAATAATAATAATATCTAAATCTGTAGCAGAAATTGTAATTTTACCATTGGATGCATCTAATAAAACGTTAGCTAATATAGGAATAGTATTTTTTTTCTCAACTATTCCCTGGATATGTGAGAGACTTTTAAGAAAAAGATCTCTATTTAACTTTAGTTCCATTAAACAGTTTTTGTTAATTTTTGATTAAGATCTTTAACTTCATTTTCAAAGTTTTTATCTTGAATCATTAACTCTTCTACTTTTTTAATCGCATGGATAACAGTTGTGTGGTCTCTACCAGAAAATCTTCTACCGATATCAGGTAAGGATTTTGTGGTCATTTTCTTAGATAAATACATTGCAATTTGTCTTGGTCTCGCAACAGATCTTGATCTTCTTGATGACATAAAATCATGCATCGAAATATTATAATAAGAAACTACGGTTTTTTGAATATCTTCTATGGTGATATTGGTCTCAATTTTATTCAGAGAATCTCTTAAAATACTCTTAGCTTCTGCCACTGAGATCTTTCTATTATTTATATTTAGATAAGCCGCTATTCTATTAAATGCGCCTATCATCTCTCTAACGCTAAGTTTTAATTCATTGGCTATAAAATTAATAACCTCATCATCAATAGCGATGTTCCTCTCTGAAGCATGGAATTCTTTTAAACATCTTTGTTTTAAAATTTTAACTCTTTGTTCAAAATCTGGACTTTGAATATCGACAACTAAACCGCCTGATAGTCTCGATTTAATTCTATCTTGTATTCTATCCAGTTCGTTTGGTGGTCTGTCACAAGAAATAACTATTTGTGAACCCGATTCTATTAATGCATTAAACGTGTGAAAGAATTCTTCTTGTGTTACATCTTTGCCGCTTACAAATTGTATATCGTCTATAATTAAAACTTTTGCACTTCTAAAAATATCTTTAAATTTTACAACATCATTATTTTTTATAGATCTAACGAATTGATACATGAATCTTTCCGCAGACACATAAATAACTTTATCTATTTTTTTTAATAATTTATTTCCAATAGCATTTAAAAGGTGAGTTTTTCCTAAACCAACTCCGCCATAAATATAAAGTGGATTATATTTATTTAAATTATCAATAATTCTATTAGCCGCTGTAAAAGCAAGTTCATTACTTTTTCCAACTATAAAATTATCAAAAACTAATCTTTCATCAATTTTTGAAAGTCCATAACTGCCACTATCTGGAAGGAAATCTTTCTTCTCAAAATCAATTACGTTTGATTTGCTGTTGCTCTTTGTTTCAACTCTTTCTGATATCTGAAACTCAATACGAGTAATATTTGCGTCTTGTTTCTTATATAAATCTAAAATTTTATCGGCGTAATGAGCAACGATCCAGTCGCGAATAAATCTAGTTTTTACGTTTAGGACTAAAGTATTAAAATTTATTTTAGTAAAACTAATATTTTGTAACCAACTTGTGTAGACATCTTTACCGTAAAGTCCTAGCAGAGATTGTTGTAGTGAATCCCATCTCGCTTTATCGTTACTAAAATTATCTTTAAGACTTGTTTGGTATGTCATTTGAACTTACTTTAAAAAAAGAAGTGTGTTTTATTTTTTTAAATCTGTAAATACAAGAAAAGAATTTAATATTTTTAATTTTCAACTAGAGAGTTTAAACTTTTTAGTTGTTTAGAAAAAAATAATTATCAACCTAAGATTGATAAAATATTTTTTTACAACTTAGAGATTTGTTTTGAGATACGAGAAACTTTTCTTGAGACTGTAGTTCTTTTTAAAGAACCTTTTTTAGAAGCTTTCATAACCTGTGATTGAAAATTAGAAAATAACTTTAAAGCTTTTGCTTTATCTTTAGATTTAATTGCTTCTTCAATGATTTTTACCGCAGCTTTATATTTTCCAACTCTAATTTTATTAACTTGAGTTCTTTTTTTAATTTTTTTTACTGCGCGAATAGCAGAGACTGTGTTTGCCATATTTTTATGGGATTATATATAAGTTGAAGATATTAGGGTCAATTACTTAATTTTGACATTCATTACAAAAAAAACTTGCTCTGCCTTGAGATACAACCCTTACTATTAGACCAGAGCATCCTGTCCTAAGACATTTTAAATCTTCCCTATCATAAACTTTAAATTCATTTTGGAAGCGCCCCTTTTGACCAACTGAAGACTTGAAGTCTTTTATGCTTGAACCACCTAATTTTAGAGCCCTTTTAAGAACTTTGCTAATAGAAGGGTGAAGTCTATCGATATCAACTAAGCTTAACTTAGAGGAAATTTTATTAGGGTTTATCTTTGCTAAAAAAAGAATTTCGTTTGCATAAATATTTCCAATCCCAGAAATAAAACGTTGGTCCATCAATAAAGTCTTGATCGTTCTTTGTGTGGCTTTAGTTTTTAATATTAAATAATCTTTCTTTAAATCTTTACCGAGTGGCTCTGGTCCTAATTTACTTAAAAATTTATTAGCATCTAATTTGAAAATTTTATCTAATAAAAAAAAACCGAATCTTCTAGGATCGTTATAAATTACCTTTAAATTATTAGAAAAGAAAAATTCTAAATGATTATGCTTTGAGGAAAATTCATTAGAGTAATAACTGGTCTTTAAAAAATCTTTAGAATAATTATTTTTAATTAAGAATTTGCCCGACATTCCTAAATGAGCGATCATTACATAATCGTTCTTTAGATAAATCAAAATATATTTAGATCTTCTTAAAACCTTAATAATCTTTTGTCCGGTTACATTTTTTTTAAAATTTGCAGGAATTTTAAATCTTAAATTAGGATTATTTATTTTTATATTTTTAATAACTTTATTCTCGATAAATTTTAATAAAGTTCTTCGCGTTACTTCTACTTCTGGTAATTCTGGCATTAACTATATGACTATTGATTGCAAATGTTCTATATTTAAAGAATGCAAGATACTAATGCAAAACAAAATTCAAAAAAAGACTTTGTAAATAACGTTTTCAATTCTGTTTTTAAAAAATACGATTTGATGAATGACATCATGTCATTTGGCGTTCACCGACTATGGAAAAGTAATTTGATCGACTGGATGCAGCCAAAACTAAATTCAAAATTAATTGATATGGCAGCTGGGACCGGCGACATGACAAAACTTTTCATTGAACGCACCAACTTGACTGGTCAGGCAATGATGGTTGATCAAAATATTGAAATGTTAAATGAAGGAAAAAAAAAACTTAAACAGTACAAAAATATTGATTCTTTGTGCGCCAGTGCAGAACAAGTTCCTCTAAAAGATTGTAGTTTTGATTACTACATCATTAGTTTTGGTATAAGAAACGTAACCGATATAAAAAAAACACTCAATGAGGCCTATCGATTACTTAAACCAGGTGGAAGATTTATGTGCTTAGAGTTTTCAAAAATTAATAATGAGATCATAGATAAATTTTACTCAATATACTCAAGTTTTATTCCTCACATTGGACAAGCGGTTGCTGGAGATAAAAAGCCTTATGAATATTTGATACAAAGCATCAAAGATTTTTATAATCAAGACCAACTATTAAATCTTATGAAAGAGGCTAAGCTTATAAACACAGAATATAGAAACCTAACAACTGGAGTTGCTGCAATCCACTCTGGGTGGAAAATACAATAACTTAAAATGCTATCTAATTTTTTTACTCTCATTAAAATTGGCAGAGCCTTAGCAAAGTCTAACAGTTTATCTATTTTTGAAGAATTTTATAAACCACCTTTATCTATTAAAGTTTTAATAAAGATTTTTGGCTTTACTACTTTTAATAAAGATTCTGCAAACAAAAGTGCAGGCGAAAGATTAAAAAATGCTTTTCTAACTTTAGGTCCTGCTTTTATAAAACTGGGACAATTTCTTGCAACTCGCGCTGATATTGTTGGAGAAGAATTTGCAAAAGAGTTACAGAAACTACAAGATCAAATGCCCTCTTTTGACATTTCTCAATCAAAAGAAGCATTGCGTAAGGAATTAGGAGAAGAGAAATATCAACAGATCACTTATTTAAGTAAACCCATTGCCGCTGCATCCATTGCACAAGTTCATTTTGCCAAAATTATTAATAATGAAAAAAAAGAAATCGATGTTGCTATTAAAATATTAAGACCCAACATAGAAAAAATTTTTAACAAAGAGTTAGATGCTTTAAGATTTTTAGCATCGGTTATTGAATTTAGCGTTAAGAAAAGTCGCCGATTAAAATTAGTAAAAATTATAGATCTCCTTAAAGAAATTACCAACATTGAAATGGATCTAAGATATGAAGCGGCAGCTGCAAGCGAACTTAAAAAAAACACAGCGCAAGATGAAGGCTTTAAAGTTCCATCTATATTTTGGGATTTTACTTCACAAAGAGTTTTAACTATTGAAAAAGTAGAAGGAATTTCAATTAAAGATATAGACTTACTTATTAAAAATAAAATTGATCTAAAAAAAATATCAAGATTACTAATTCAAAATTTTTTAAGACAAGCAGTTGGCGATGGATTTTTCCATGGCGACATGCATCAAGGGAATCTTTTTGTCGATAAGAATGAAAATATTGTGCCTGTTGATTTTGGAATTATGGGTCGACTGGATATTGCTAATAGAAAGTATTTAGCCGAAATATTGTATGGCTTTATTAACCGAGACTATGAAAAGGTCGCAAAAGTCCATTTTATTGCAGGTTTAGTACCAAATACAGAGTCTTTAGACCAATTCACTCAAGCTCTAAGAACTATTGGGGAGCCTATTTTTGGTCAGTCTTCTAAGAATATTTCAGCTGGGAAATTACTAGCTAGACTTTTTGAAGTAACAGAAAAATTTAATATGGTCACTCAGCCACAATTATTATTATTACAAAAAACAATGGTCGTAGTTGAAGGAGTTGCAAGATCATTAGATGAAGATGCAAATATTTGGGAAATTTCAAAACCAGTATTACAGGGTTGGTTGAACAATGAAATTGGTCCTAAAAATAGAATAGATAAAATATTAAAAACAACAACTGAACTTTTAGATAAACTTCCTGAATTACCCGAGATGATTAATCGCGCCAACAAAGCGATGGAACTTTTAAGTTCATATGAGTTTATAAAAAATCAAAACCAAAGTAACGAATATGAAATTAAAGAAAAATCTTCAAAATTAAAAAAGACTTATCTAATTATAGGTTTATTAATTATTGTAATTATATTGCTAATAGTATTCAAATAGCGCGATGCTAAATTCAATTGAGAATAAGAAAATTTTAATCGTTATTGGTGGCGGGATAGCCGCTTATAAAGTTCTCGATGTTATTAGAGAGCTTAGAAAGAATAACTGTGAAGTTAAAACTATTCTAACGAATTCTGGAAAGGAATTCGTAACGCCATTATCAATCTCTGCTCTTTCTAAAAATAAAGTTTTTGAAAATCTATTTGATCCAAATAACGAAGGTGAAATGGATCATATAGCGTTATCTAGATGGTGTGACTTGATACTAGTTGCACCTACAACTGCAAACCTGATGGCTAATTTTGCACATGGTGAAGCTAAAGATTTTGCAACAACAGTTATTATGGCCTCTAACAAGCCTATTTTCCTTGCCCCAGCAATGAATGTTGAGATGTGGAATAATCAAGCGACCCAAGAAAATTTTAAAAAACTTATTCAATTTAAATATAAATTTATTGGACCCGTTGTTGGTGAAATGGCGTGTGGAGAAGTGGGTGTTGGTAAAATGTCATCTCCTGAAGAAATCATTCTAACTATTAAAAATTATTTTCTTTCAAAGAATTTATTCAATAATAAAAATTTAAAAGCATTAGTAACTGCAGGATCGACTAGAGAATATATTGATCCGGTAAGGTTTTTGTCGAATGAGTCTTCTGGAAAACAAGGATTTGAAATTGCAAAGTCATTAAACGATATCGGCTTTAAAACAAAATTAGTTATTGGTCCAAATTCTTTGGATATTAAAAATCAGGATAATCTTGAAGTGATCAATGTGACAACTGCAAAACAAATGTTTGAAGCTTGTAAAGATAATTTACCAGTAGATGTTGCAGTTTGTGCTGCCGCGGTTTCTGATTTTAAAGTTAAAAATTATAGTGAAGAAAAAATAAAAAAAGAAGGATTAGAAGATTTTAATTTAGAACTTGAAAAAAATATCGATATTTTATCTTACATCGCTAGCCAAAATATTAATCGACCGAGACTGGTAGTTGGCTTTGCAGCGGAGACTAAAAACATCATTGAAAATGCGCAAAAGAAAATTCAAAATAAACACTGCGATTGGATTGTAGCTAATAATGTGGCTGATAAATCTATTGGTTTTAACTCAGATTATAATGAAGTTTTTTTAATTTCTAAAAATAAAGAAGTTGAAAAATTTAATAAAACAACCAAATCCGAAATTGCAAAAAAACTATCTAACAAAATTCTTCACGCTCTTATTCAATAATGGTTAAAATTTTAGTAAAAAAAATAAATTATAAACATAAAGACCTGCCTAAATATGAAACCGTAGGTTCTTCTGGTTTAGATTTAATTGCTAATATTGATAAAGAAATAATTTTAAAGCCTAATGAGCGTACATTAGTGCCGACAGGTTTAGCTGTGGCCATCCCTGAAAATTACGAAATACAAGTAAGACCAAGATCAGGACTTGCGGCAAAGAACGGGATTAGCGTTTTAAATACGCCTGGAACAGTGGATGCTGATTATCGAGGTGAAATTAAAGTCATATTAATAAACTTAAGTTTAGAAAATTTTAAAATTGAACCAGGACAAAGAATTGCACAGATGGTGCTATGCCCTATTATAAAAGCTGAACTCGTTGAGGTTGATACACTTCCTGAATCAGTTCGTGGAAGCGGTGGATTTGGTTCAACGGGCCGATAAATATTCATGAAACTTAGCCATGACGATGTCAAAAGATACATTGCTCATATCAATTTAAAAAAAGTCGGCAGCTTTGGTCAAAAGAAAATCATCGATACAAAAGTTCTTATCATCGGTTTTGGTGGATTAGGTTCACCAGTTGCACTCTATCTTGCGTCCTCTGGGATTAATAATATCGGCATCGTCGATCATGACAAAATAGATATCTCAAATTTACACCGACAAATTTTATTTAATGAAGAGGATGTTAACAAGTTTAAAGTTGATATTGCTGAAAAAAGATTAAAAAAAATTAATTCTAAAATAAAAATAAAAAAATTTAAAACTAAAATCGAAAGCAACAATATAAATAAGATTGCAAAAGGATACGATCTCATCATTGATGGGACTGATAGTTTTAAATCAAAATTATTAATTAACGATTATTGTTATAAAAATAAAAAAATCTTAATTTGTGGCGCCATCAGTAAGTTCGATGGTCATGTTTTTGTTTTTAATTTTAAAAAGAAAAAATCCCCTTGTCTTAGATGTTTTATGCCAGAAATTCCAAGTACTGACATGATGGATTGCCAAAGTGAGGGGGTTTTATCTACTCTTGCAGGGATGGTTGGAACAATTATGGCTAATGAGGCGATTCGTGAAATATTAAATTTTGAAAATTCATTATGTGGGAATATTTTAATAATTAATGCTGAAAATCTTTTAATTAAAAAAATTAAATTAAATAAAAACAAAAACTGCATTAAAAAGATTAAATGAAGTTTAAAACATTAATTATTATTTTATCTTTTGTTATTTTCACAAGCACAGATTTATTGGCGCAAAAAATTATCACTAAAAAATATCTTAGTATTAGAACGAGTGTTGCAAATCTTAGAATTGGACCCTCGCCTGCTCATCCCATTGCATTCGTATATGAAAAAAAGAATATGCCAGTTGAAGTGATTGATGAATTTGAAGTGTGGCGAAAAGTTAAAGATTATCAGGGAGACATTGGTTGGATTCATCTAAGTCAATTATCTAGAAAGAGAACTTTATTAACTACGAAGGATGGAATTGTTCTTTTTAAAAATTCAACCATCTATTCAAAGCCAATAATTAAAATTGGAAATTTAGAAGCTGCTTCTATTAAAAAATGTATCCCAAATTGGTGTTTGGTTGAAATCCAAAAATACAAAGGTTGGATACAAACCGATCATGTTTGGGGCTTAGAAAATAAAGAGATTATCAATTAAATTTGTCAAATCCTGTATTAAACTGTAAATTGATATCTAATAATCAATAATTTTAATTCTCTAAAGATTTCATGAAACAAAAAAATCAATACAGCTACCAAGATCTGCTTGATTGCGCTGAAGGGAAAATGTTTGGACCTGGTAATGCAAAATTGCCAGCACCGCCGATGTTAATGTTTGATAGAATTACTTCAATCAAGGCTGATGGTGGATTATTTAATAAAGGTGAAATTTTAGCAGAGTTAGACATCAAAGAGAATTTGTGGTTTTTCGAATGTCATTTTAAAGGCGATCCTGTGATGCCAGGATGTTTAGGATTGGATGCAATGTGGCAGCTACTTGGATTTTATCTTGGTTGGTTAGGAAATCCTGGCCATGGTCGAGCACTGGGTGTGAATGAAGTAAAATTTACAGGTGAAGTTGTAAAACAAGTAAAACTTGTAAAATATGTCATTAATATCAAAAGATTATTAAGAAAAGGCGAAACTTGTGTTGGTTTGGCTGATGGTTTAGTCTTTGCGGACAATAAAGAAATATATAACGCTAAAAATCTTAAAGTTGGTTTATTTAAAAGCTAAGGAGAATTGATGCGAAGAGTAGTAATCACAGGTTCTGGAATTGTATCTTGTATTGGTAACAATAAAAAAGAAGTTTTAGATTCTCTATTAAATACTAAATCTGGAATAACTTTTTCTGAAGAATATAAAAAATATAATTTTAAAAGCCAAGTTTGTGGCGTTCCTAATATTAAATACGAAGATTTAATTGATAGAAAAGTTTTAAGATTTATGGGCGATGGATCTGCCTATGCTTATCTTTCAATGAAAGAAGCTATTGAAGAGTCAGGTCTTACTGAAAAAGAAATTAGCCATGAAAAAACTGGAATTATCATCGGATCGGGCGGTCCTTCAATTAAGAACGTTATGTTCGCAATCGATTCAACAAGAGCATCGGGCCCTAAAAAAATGGGTCCCTTTATTGTGCCAAGAACAATGGCAAGTACATGTTCTGCAACACTTGCAACACCATTTAAAATTAAAGGAGTAAATTATTCAATTAGTTCCGCTTGTGCAACGAGCGCACATTGTATTGGTAATGCCATGGAACTTATTCAATTTGGAAAACAAGATATTGTTTTTGCAGGAGGTGGTGAAGAAATAGATTGGAGTTTATCTGCAATGTTTGACGCGATGACTGCATTATCTTCAAAATATAATGATACTCCACAAACAGCTTCTAGACCTTACGATTCAAGTAGAGATGGCTTTGTAATCGCAGGAGGAGGTGGTGTTATCGTTTTAGAAGAGTATGAACATGCAAAAGTAAGAGGAGCTAAAATTCTGGCCGAAATTACGGGTTATGGGGCTACATCTGATGGTTATGATATGGTTGCGCCTTCTGGTGAAGGAGCCGTGAGATGTATGAAAATGTCTATGCAAAATTTAAGACATTCTAAAATAGATTACATTAACACACATGGAACCTCTACTCCTGTAGGGGACACAAAAGAAATTGAAGCAATGAAAGAAGTTTTTAAAGACAAAGTTCCTCCTTTCAGTTCAACAAAATCAATCACTGGACATTCGCTTGGCGCAACATCAGTTCAAGAAGCAATTTACTGTCTATTAATGATGAAGAATAAATTTATAGCAGCCTCTGCAAACGTGAAAGATTTAGATGAAAAAGTAAAAGGATTGCCCATTGTAACTGAAGTTAAAAAAAATGTAGATTTAAATTGTGTAATGTCTAATAGTTTTGGTTTTGGTGGAACGAACGCAACTCTAGTATTTGAAAGTTTATAAAATGAAATTAATGCAAGGTAAAAAAGGATTGATTATGGGTGTTGCAAATGATCGCTCTATTGCTTGGGGTATTACAAAAAAATTAAATGAACACGGTGCTGAACTTGCATTCACATATGTAGGAGACGCTTTAAAAAAAAGAGTTATTCCTCTTGCAGAATCTTTAGGTTCAAAATTTACGTTAGATTGTAATGTGGAAAAGAAAGAAGACATTGTTAAAACTTTTTCAGACATTAAAGATAAATGGGGCAATTTAGACTTTGTGGTTCATGCAATCGCGTTCTCGGATAAATCAGAATTAACAGGACAATATCTAAATACATCAAGAGAAAATTTCTCAAACAGTATGTTAATTTCTTGTTTTTCTTTTACAGAAGTTTGTAAAGAAGCTGCTAAAATAATGAAACCAGGCTCAAGTTTTATCACTTTAACTTATTGTGCTGATAAAGTTATTCCAAATTATAACGTCATGGGAGTTTGTAAAGCTGCGCTTGAAACAAGCGTTAAGTATTTATCTGTCGATCTGGGTTCAAATGGAATTAGAGTAAATGCTATTAGCGCAGGTCCAATTAAAACTTTAGCAGCCTCAGCAATTGGTGATGCCAAGTTTTTATATAAATGGAATGAAAACCATTCTCCACTAAAGAGAAACGTTGATATTAACGATGTAGGTGGAGCTGCAGTTTATTTATTAAGCGATCTTGCGGCCGGTGTAACAGGCGAAATTCACTATGTGGATGCCGGTTATAATATCGTTGGAATGCCTAACCCAAAGAATATGCAGGCTTAACTATCTAAAGCTTGTTTAATTGAAAGTTTAACTTTTCCTTTATCAAATCCTAAAACTTTAACTTTAACTTCATCGCCCTCTTTTACAACGTCACTTACTTTCTCCACTCTTTTCGCTGCAAGTTCAGAGATATGAACTAGACCATCTTGTTTGCCTAAGAAGTTTACGAAAGCTCCAAATTCCATAATTTTAACAACCTTTCCTGTATAAATTTTTCCAAGTTCAGGTTTTGCAATAATACTTTTTACCATCTCTAAAGCTTTGTTTCTTGAAATTTCATCTGGTGCAGAAATAGTTACAATACCATCATCACTAATATCAACTTTAGCTCCTGATAATTCAACGATCTCTCTTATTGTTACTCCGCCTTTTCCGATAATGGCTGCGATATCTTTTTTATCGACAGTAACTTTTTCCATTTTTGGAGTGTGTTTAGATAAATCTTTTCTTGAAGCATTAAGGGCTTTGTTCATCTCACCTAGGATATGAATTCTGCCGTCTTTTGCTTGTGACAATGCTTTATCCATAATCTCAAATGTAATTCCTGTAATTTTAATATCCATTTGTAATGAAGTAATTCCGTCTTCTGTTCCTGCAACTTTAAAATCCATATCTCCTAAATGATCTTCATCACCTAAGATGTCGGATAGAACTGAGAAATCAGCCCCTTCTTTAATTAAACCCATTGCAATTCCTGCAACTGGCTTTTTAATTGGAACTCCGGCATCCATTAAAGCAAGGGATGCTCCGCAAACAGTTGCCATAGACGATGAACCGTTTGACTCTGTAATTTCTGAAACAATTCTAAATGTGTAAGGGAAATCTTCTTTTTTAGGCAAAATTGAATTAACAGCTCTCCACGCTAATTTACCATGACCTATTTCACGTCTTCCTGTTCCAACTCTACCAACTTCTCCAACTGAAAATGGAGGAAAATTGTAGTGCAACATAAATCTAGATCTTTGTAATCCATCTAAGCTTTCAAATCTTTGCTCATCCTCTGAAGTTCCAAGTGTTGTAACAACAATTGCTTGTGTCTCACCTCTTGTAAATAAAGCAGAACCGTGAGTTCTAGGCAATACTCCCACCTCACACTTAATCGGCCTAATATCTGCAAGTCCTCTTCCATCGATTCTTTTCTTTTCTTTAAGAATTTTTGTTCTAACGATTTCTTTTTCAACATCTTTAAACTGAGATTCAACATCCATTGTGCTAAATTCTTCTGAGTCTGTGTAAAGTGCTAATGATTTTTCTTTTGCTAAATTAATTAATCCGCTTCTTTTCTTTTTATCTGGCTCTGAAAACGCTGCTACTAAATCATTTTTAACATTTTTTAATAAATTATCTTTTACAACTTTTAAATCTTTTTTCTCTACAATCCATGTTTCTTTTTTACATTCTGCAGCAAATTCATTTATCATTTTAATCACCGAAGCAAATTGATCATGACCAAATTTAACTGCATCTAACATTATTTTTTCAGATAATCCTGAGGCTTCAGACTCCACCATCAAGACTGCATCTTTTGTTCCTGCAACTATTAATTCTAATTGTGATTCTTTTAATTGTTCTTTTGTTGGATTTAAAACAAAGCTGTTATTAATGTAGCCTACTTTAGAAGCTGCAACTGGTCCCATAAATGGAATTCCTGAGATAGCTAATGCAGCTGAAGCTGCGATTAAAGATAATACTTCTGGATCATTGTCTTTCTCGTATGAAAGAACTGTTGGCAGAACCTGAACTTCATTTCTAAAGCCTTCTGGAAACAAAGGTCTGATTGGTCTGTCAATTAATCTTGATATTAAAGTTTCGCTCTCTGTTGGTCTTGCTTCTCTTTTGAAATATCCACCTGGGATTTTTCCTGAAGCGTAATATTTTTCTTGGTAATTTACTGTAAGTGGAAAGAAATCTATGTCAGGTTTTGCTTTCTTTGCACCAACAACTGTTGCTAAAATAACTGTATCACCTGAAGTTAGTATAACTGCGCCATCTGCTTGACGAGCAATTTTACCGGACTCAATAGATAATTTTTTACCGCCCCAAACAATCTCTTTTCTTACTATTTTAAACATTAAAATTTATTTTCTGATATTCAGCTTTTCTAAGATCTTTTTATAATTGGTTGCGTTTGTTTTGCTGAGATAATCTAATAGTTTTTTTCTTCTATTCACCAATGTCGTTAATCCTGTGTACGAATGCTTATCTTTTTTATTTTTTGTAAAATGCTCAGTTAAGTATCTAATTCGCTCAGTTAAAATAGCGATTTGCACCTCTGAAGAACCAACGTCTTTAGCGTGCAGTTTTAAATCTTTAAAAACACTTTCTTTATTTAAAATTTTTTTTGTCATTTTTTAATTAAATACTCTTCTTGGATAAAAAAAACCGGACTTAAGGTATCCGAGAGCAAGTGGCTTTTCTAAAGCCGCTGTGTAAATATTGTCTAAACTAACCTTTCCAAATTCATTAACCAAACTAACTTTCATTCCATTCTTTATTAAATTAATTCTTTCATCATTTAATTTAATGCTAGGTATATGTATTAAAGCGCTCTGAATATCAAGTACATATTTTAAAAAATTAGCTGTACTTTCTTTTTCTATTAATTTTTCAAGGCTATTTGAGTTCTTAATTCTGAAGTTTCCATATCGAGTTCTGACTAATTTAGTGACATGAGCAAATCCACCAAAGAATTTTGCAATATCCCGTGCCAGACTTCGAATGTAAGTTCCCGTTCCACATTTTATATAAAAAAGACTTTTGTTATTTTCGTGTTTTAATAATCTAATATTTTTTATAAAAACTTTTCGCTTCTCCATATCAAATTCTAAATTATTTCTAGCAAGTTCATAAGATCTTTTGCCATTAATTTTTACAGCAGAAAATTTTGGTGGCATTTGCATTTGGTAGCCAATAAATTTTTTTAAAATATTTTGAACTTCTTTTTTTTCTGGGTAAATTTCATTACTGTTTATAACTTTTCCCTCTAAATCTAGGGTATCCGTCTCTGATCCCCACTGAATTTCAAATAAATAACTTTTGAATAACAAATGTATTAATGAAACAGTCTTGGTTGCTTCGCCTAGGGCAATGGGTAGAACGCCTTCTGCTAATGGATCTAGAGTTCCAGCATGACCTATTTTAATTTTTTTAAATTTGCTCTTGATGACGTTTAAACAGTATGCAGAGCTAAAACCTTTTGGTTTGTTTAAATTTATCCAACCATCAATCATTTTCGTGCGTCTTAATAATTAATTTTTCAATTTTTTCTGCATAATCAAAAGATTTATCTAATACGAAATGAAGATTAGGAAGAAATTTATTCTTCCAACTGCGCGACATTTGTTTTTTAATTAAACCACTATGATTAATAAGAGATTGTAAAATAAATTCTGAATTTTTACCTCCAAGCGGCATAAAAAATACTTTTGCATGTTTTAAGTCTGGGCTCATTCTAACTTCTGAAACAGTAATCACTCGAGTATTGATATTTGGCAAAGCCACTTCTTCTTTTAAAAATAAATTTCCAAGCAACTGTTTTAATAGTTCACCCACTCTTAACTGCCTTTGTGTGAAAGGCTGATCGCTTAAATGAATGTTCATTATTAACTAATTTATTGTTCTTGCGCTTTCAACGACAGAAAATGCTTCAATAATATCTTTTTCTTTAAAATCTAAAAAATCTTTAAAAGCTACTCCGCCTTCAATACCCGCTTTAATTTCTTTCACTTCATTTTTTTCTCTAAAAAGAGATGCGACTTTTCCTGTATATACAACGCTTCCATCTCTAATAATTCTTACATCAGAATTATTAACGATACTTCCCTCAGTCACTTTAATACCTGCAACTTTTCCAGCTTTAGAAGATTTAAATACTTGTAAAATTTCGCACTGTCCTAACACTTGTTCATTAATTTCTGGCGCTAATAAACCTGAAAGTGCTTTAGTAATGTGCTCAATCGCTTCATAAATAATATTAAAGTATAAAACGTTTACCCCTAATTTTACCGCAAGATCTTTTGCTTCTTTATTAGGCTTAATATTAAAGCCAATTAAAACCGCATGAGAAGCTTTTGCTAATGATACATCTGTCTCTGTAATAGCACCAACGGATGATAAAACGATAACTGGTTTAACTTCATCATGTTGAATTTTTAATATCGCATTAGACAAAGCCTCTGCAGATCCATGCACGTCACTTTTGATAATAATTGATAATTCTTTTTGTTTGTTAACATCTCCAAAAATGTCATTTTTCTTAACAAGACCGATAGTTTTTTTAGATCTACCCTGTTCAATTCTATATTCATTTATTTCTTTTGCTTTTGCCTCGCTATCCAAAACTAAAAAATCATCACCTGCTTCAGACACGCCTGTTAAACCAATAATCTCAACTGGCATTGAAGGGGTTGCTTCATTAACCAATTCTCCTCTAAAATTATTCATCGCTCTAATTTTTCCCCACTGCAAACCACTTGCAAAAAAATCACCTCTTTTTAAAGTTCCTCTGGTGATTAAAATTGTCGACACTGGTCCTTTGCCTTTGTCTAATTTTGATTCAATCACTATTCCCTGAGCGGGTACATTTGGGTTCGTTTTGTGATTTAAAATTTCTGCTTGTAAAATAATTGCCTCTTTTAATTTATCTAAATTTGTTTTCTTTAAAGCTGATATTTCAACGCACTGAATATCTCCGCCTAATTCTTCGACAACAAGTTCGTGCTCTAATAATTGATTTCTAACTTTTTGTTTATCAACGCCGTGAATATCGCATTTATTAATTGCAACTATGATTGGAACTTTTGCGGCTTTTGCATGTTGTATCGCTTCAATCGTTTGCGGTTTAATTCCATCATTTGCAGCAACAACCAAAACAACAATATCTGTAATTTTAGATCCTCTAGCTCTCATTTCAGTAAAGGCCGCATGACCCGGTGTATCTATGAAAGTCATCCATTTTTTATCTTCTGCAAAAACTTGATAGGCACCAATGTGCTGCGTAATTCCACCATGCTCTGTTGCAACAACATTTGTTTCTCTTAATGCATCTAGTAATGAAGTTTTACCATGATCGACGTGACCCATTACAGTTACAACTGGAGGCCTAGAATATGTGTCTTCGTCTTCTTTAGTTTTTTTTAATTTTGATAATTCATCATCGATTTGATTATCTTTAACAACTGTATGTCCAAATGCACCAACGATGTACTCTGCGGTATCTCTGTCGATGGTGTGATTGATTGTAACTTTTACATTTTTTTCAAATAAAAATTTAATAATCGAACTTGCTTTTTCTGCCATTCTGTTCGCAAGATCCTGAATAGTGATTAAATTAGGTACCGATATTTCTCGAGAAGCTTTTTTTGTCTCCCCTGATTCATCACCATCTTGAACTAATTTTTTGTCTTTTTCTCTAGCTCTTTTAAATGAAGCTAAACTTCTTGATTTCTCATCTTCATCAGCATCCGTAAGTGCTTTAGATAAGGTTAGTTTATATTCTCTTTTTTTACCGTGAGTTTTTTTAATTAATTTTTTACTATTATCTATTTCAAGCTCTTCTTGAATTTTTTTTCTTGCCCATTCTTGAGCTGATTTTTGCGCTTTAGCTGTATCTTCTTTTGTTAAAGTCTTTCCTTTTACTGCATCTACTGGAGTTGTTGAAACTTTTGGTTTTTCAATAGACTGACTAATATCAATCGATCTATTTTTCTTTTTTTCAACTAAAACTGATTTGTTGCCAGCACCTCTTGCATAGCTTGAAACAGCTGCTGATCCACCACTAAAGTTTTTTAATGTAAGTTTTTTCTTTTTGTCTTTAACGTCCATGTTTTTTCTAAAAGCGAGTTTACTATTTGTTAAAAACTTTTTCTCTAGCGCTCATTATCAAACGCTCAGCCTCAGCTCTTATGATATCGAAATTCTGTAGGATTCCTTCAAATTCCACTCTTTTTCCTTTAACTTCATCGTAACCACCTAAGATTTCATCAACAGATAAATCTGCAAAGTCAGCTAGAGTTTTAATATTTTTTTCACCTAAAGTAAGCAGCATTCCAAGTGATAGTCCTGGATGATTCATAAGATCATCCTGAATACCTAACTCTTTAACTCTGTTTGATATTTCTTTAGATTCTGTTTCTAAATATTCTTTCGCTCTTTCTTTTAATTCTTTTGCTGTGTCTGCATCAAAACCATCAATTTTTGTTATCTCTTCTAAAGGAGAGCCATCGATTTCTTTGATCGAAGAAAATCCTTCTAGTACTAAAAGTTGAGCCATCATTTCATCGATTTCTAAACTTTCAATAAATCGTTTTGTTTTAATTTTAAATTCTGATTGTCGTTTTTCTGTTTCTTCTTGATCTGTTAAAATATCAATTTCATAATTCATTAACTTAGAAGCAAGTCTTACGTTTTGTCCTCTTCTTCCAATTGCTTTGCTAAGATTATTTTCATCAATTACGACTTCAATTCTTTTTGTAGCTTCATCTAGAACTACTTTTTGAACTTCAGCAGGCGCTAAAGCGTTGATCACAAGTGTTGCTGGATCTTCAGACCAATGAATAATATCAATTTTTTCTCCTTGTAATTCATTGACCACCGCTTGCACTCTACTTCCTCTCATACCAACGCAAGCTCCAACTGGATCTATAGATTTGTCTTTTGATGTAACGCAAATTTTTGCTCTACTCCCAGGATCTCTTGCTACTGATTTAATTTCAATTGTTCCTTCATAAATTTCTGGCACCTCAAGTTTGAATAATTTTGCCATAAATTGTGGATGCGCTCTTGATAAAAATATTTGTGGACCTTTAGCTTCTTTTTTAACTTCATAACAATAAGCTTTAATTCGATCACCTACTTTTATATTTTCTCTTGGTATTAACTCATCTCTTTTAATAATTGATTCAGCTTTTTGTAAATCAACGATGATATTTCCAAATTCTATTCTCTTAACTATTCCGCTTAGAACTTCACCAATCTTATCTTTAAACTCGTTATATTGTTTTTCTCTTTCTGCATCTCTCACTTTTGTAGTGATGACTTGTTTTGCAGCTTGGGCAGCTATTCTACCAAAATCAACCGGTGGTAGTGGTTCTAAAATTTCTTGATCAAGGGTTATATCGCTTTTAATTTTTTGAGCGTCTTTTAAACTAATTTCGTTTTGACTGTTGGCTGGATTTTCTACAACTTTTAATCTTCGACCTAATTCAATTTGGCCATTAGCTCTATTGATAGAAACATAAATATTATTCTCTTGCCCATAACGAGTTCGAGCAGCTTTCTCAATAGCTTCTTCCATAGAAGTAAGCACAAGCTCTTTATCAATTGATTTTTCGTTTGCGACAGCGTCAACTATTCTTATCAGTTCAACTGTATCAACTCTGTTATTTAACATTAGTTTTGTTTCCTGTAAAAAAAAATGGGCCTAAGCCCATCATGTACTTTCAATAATTTCCCTTAATCTATGCTACATTTTTTAACTTATCAAGATTTAAAAAATAAATATCTTTTTTTAATTTATTGGCCTTATTTGAGTATTTTGTGTCGACTATGGGATGTCTATTGCTCAAACTATATTCAAAAGTATCTGTTTTTTTCTTTAATAAAGAAATCTCTTTTACAACATAACTAAAATAGTCCTGATCGTCCGTTACAAATATTAGTGTAGATTTAATTTTCATTTTTTTTAAAATTTTTTCTAAAAATAAATAATTTAGCAATCTTCTTTTTTTTTGCCTATTTTTCATCCATGGATCTGGAAATAAAACAAAAACTTTTGAAAAAAAATTATCTACAAAATTATCTATGATTTTTTGTACCGGCGTATCTAGTATTGAAATATTATTTAAGTTTAATTCTTTAGCTTTTTGAACAACATTAGCGACTCCATTAATAAAAGGGTCAACTCCAATAAAATAATCTTTGGGATTATTGCTCGCTTGAAATAATAAGTTCTCACCCAAACCAAATCCTATTTCTAAAATGAAATCTTTATTTTTAATTAGTTTTATTTCTTCAAAATTGACTAAAAAATCTTTTTTGTGATTTTCATAAAAAAACTTTTTGCTTTTAGATAAGGCTCTTGATTTTGATCTGCCAAAAAAAATCTTTTTTTTGTCGTCGATCAAATTATACTTTTGATTGAAAATATTTAATTAAATCAGTTTTTTCCCAGCTAAAAGAACCATTGTCTTCTGGTTGTCTACCAAAATGTCCGTACGCGGCTGTTTTTTGATAAATTGGTTTATTAAGTTTTAATAACTCACGAATACCTCTTGGACTTAAATTAAAATTTTTAGAAATAATTTCTTCAATTTTTTTTGATTTGTTGTCTTCACCATCAAATAAATCAATGTAAATTGAAAGAGGTTGCGATACGCCAATTGCATAAGACAATTGAATTAAACATTTTTCTGAAACGCCTGCGGCTACAATATTTTTTGCTAAATATCTTGCAACGTAAGCTGCTGATCTATCCACTTTTGTTGGATCTTTTCCTGAAAATGCTCCACCACCATGAGGTGCTGCGCCGCCGTAAGTATCAACAATAATTTTTCGACCTGTTAAACCTGTATCGCCGTCAGGTCCACCAATAACAAATCTTCCTGTTGGGTTCACATAAAAATTTTTTTCATCACACATCCAACCTTTTGGGATGACTGACAAAACATAAGGACGAACGATTTCTTTAACTTTTTCTTGATCAACACTTTCATCATGTTGTGTTGAAACAACTATTGAAGAAATTCCTTTTGGTTTTCCTTTTTCATAAATAACTGAAAATTGACTTTTTGAATCAGGTCTTAAAAATTTTTCTTTTCCAGATTTTCTTGCCTCTGACATTAATTGTAAAACTTTATGAGAATAACTTATCGGTGCTGGCATAAGATCTTTTGTCTCTGTGCAAGCATAACCAAACATAATTCCTTGATCGCCTGCGCCTTCATCTTTGTTACCTGTTGAGTCAACACCCGCGGCTATGTCTTGTGATTGACTATGCAGATAATTTGTGAATTTTAAATTTTTCCAATGAAAACCTTCTTGCTCGTAACCAATATCTTTAACTCTAGATCTAATTAATTTTTCAATTTCATCGCTGTTTATTTCTGGACCCCTTACTTCACCAGCAATCACAACTGTATTTGTGGTTACTAAAGTTTCGCAAGCAACTCGACTTTCCGGAAATTTAGATAAATATAAATCGAGTACTGAGTCCGATATGATGTCGCAAACTTTATCAGGATGCCCTTCCGATACTGATTCACTTGTAAATATGTAATCTTGTTTAGCCATTCTTATTTAATTTTCTAAGAGCAATTACGAATATAATACTTAAGAAGATTGTAAAATAAAAAATGTAGTTTTCTAATAAAGAAAATAAGGTTTTTTCTTTTAAAAAGGATAATTTTACATCAATAAATCCAGATTTGTTTAATTCTAAAGAATTTACAATTTTTCCATTTGAAGAAATATAAGCGGACATGCCTTTATTAGTTGATCTTACAATGGGTGAACCTTGCTCCACTGCTCTAAAAACCGCTTGGGTTAAATGTTGATAAGGACCGATTGAATCTCCAAACCAACCGTCCTCTGAAATGTTTATTATGAAATTATAATCTTTAGAATCGCGTTTAAGGTCACCGGAATAAATTATTTCATAACAAAGCAAAGGCAGGAAAGATAAATTGTTAAATATTTTAATCTCCTTTCTTTCAGCGCCTGAAGAGAAAGAACTGTATCCAAATGTAATTTTTTTTAATCCCCACCTTGTTAATAAATTTTCAAAAGGAATAAACTCTCCAAATGGAACAAGTCTAATTTTATTATAAACACTAACAACTTCAGCGTTATTATTAAGTACGACTAAGGAGTTATAAAAATTAATTTTATTACCTGAAATACTTGGATTGGTTACTCCAACAATAACTAAATGATTTTTAGAGAAATTTTTATTAAAGTATTCTTTATATTTATATAAATCTTTAGGATTGGTTTGCTGGATCATCCCCTCGGGCCAAACAATTAAGGTTTTTTCATCTTTGTTAGCTTTACTAAGATCGATTAAAGTAATTAAATTTCTATTTTCATTTTCAACGCCCCACGTCTTTGCAATATCAATATTAGGCTGGACTATTTTTATTTTAACATCGTTATACTGATTAAACTCTGCATTATTTATTATAATTTTTCCAAATAAATAATTAGAAATTAAAAAAATCAATAAAAAAGCGGAATTGACTAATATTTTCTTAAACTGAACAGGCAATAAAGAGTTAAAGTAAATTGAAAAAATAAGAATGCTAAAAAAGTTAAAAGTATAAGTGCCAATAAATTTTAATATTTGAATACTCTCAAGTGAAAAACTCCATGAATAAGATATTAGATTCCAAGAAAATCCTGTGAATAATATCCCACGTAAATATTCGAATATGGATAAGGAAATGGAAAATATTAACAAAAAAACATAATTTTTTTTTATCAAAGAATGAATTGCAATAACTGCAGCCCCATAAAAGATGGCAAGCAAAATAGGCAAGCCTAGTATGGCAACGGGCATTAAAAAGGTTAACTGTTTGTCAAAAGTTAATGAGTGTGAAACCCAATAAAGACTACTTGCAAAATATCCATAACCAAAGGCAAAACCTAAAAAAAAGAAATTAGATAATTTTACTTTTTTTTCTTTTAATAAAATTATTAAATACAAAAATAGAGAGTAGGTAATAAAATTTATAAAGATAAAATTATAAGGCGGTAAGGAAAAGCTAGATAAAGAGCCTAATAATAATAAAAAAATGTAAATAAAAAAAATATTTTTTTTTGTCATCTTAATTTTAAATAGTTCTAATAATTTTTTGCTCTAATAGATTCATTTTTTTGTATTTTTTAAATGAATCATGTTCATGGCCAATAAGATGTAAAACACCATGAACTAACATTTTTTTAAAATAATCATCAAAGCTTATATTTTGTTTTTTAATAATTGCCTCAATATATTGGTAACTTAGCGCGATATCTCCAAGGTAAAGCTTTTTCTTTAATGTAAAATCTTTTTTAAAAAAATTTTTCTCCTCCGCAGGAAAAGACAGAACATCTGTGTCCTTATTAATTTTTCTAAATTTTTTATTGAGATTCTTCATATTTTTTGAGCCCGTAAGAAGGATGGATATTTCAAAAGCAATTGCCCGTGACGGGAATATAGATAATAAAATTTTTTTAATACTTTTTGTAAGAAACAAATTTACTGTGGGATATCTAGATTTCCAATTCTTATTCTCGATAACTAAATTAACTTTTACCATTTGGCTCTTTTTTTTCATAATCATCATAAGCCTTAACTATTTTAGAAACTAAAGGATGTCGCATAACATCGTTGTGATCAAAATTTATAGTTTTAATTTCTTTAATATCTTTAAGAATTTTTGTGGTCTCATAAAGCCCAGACTCTTTTGATTTTGCTAAATCCACTTGCGATGGGTCTCCGTTTATTACCATCGTTGAATTATTTCCAAGTCTCGTTAGAAACATTTTTATTTGAGTAAACGTTGCATTCTGAGCTTCATCTAATATGACAAATGAATCTTTTAGTGTTCTTCCTCTCATAAAAGCAAGTGGTGCGATCTCAATTATACCCTCTTCTATTTTTCTTTGAATTTTGTCATATCCTAAAAGTTCATAAAGAGAATCGTAAAGAGGTATAAGATAAGGATCAATTTTATCCTTCATATCTCCAGGCAAAAAACCTAAATTTTCTCCAGCTTCTACTGCTGGTCTTGATAATATTATTTTTTTAACTCTATCTTCTAATAAAAAAGTAACAGCTACCGCAACTGCTAAGAATGTTTTTCCGGTTCCCGCAGGCCCTAATGCCATTACAATTTTATGATTTTTTAAAGCATCTACGTAAATTTTCTGCTTCTCTGATCTTGGTAAAATTATTTTTTTTGACGTTTTGATAGCATCATTATCACTATAAATTGAATTAGGATTTGACTCTGTTCTGTTCATTTTAGTTACATCAAAGATTGTCTTGATGTCTTCTTTTTCAATGCTGTTCGTGTTTACAAATTTTGCGATAAGATTATCCATAATTTGAACAACGGATTGTCTATTGCTCACATCACCTCGTACAATCATTAAATTCCCTCTTAAATTAATTTTTGTATTAGTAATGTTTTCTATTTCCTTAAGATTAGAATCAAATTCACCAATAATTTTACTCAAAACTAAATTATTTTTTATGTAAAAACTTAAATAATCATTATTTTTTTCAATAATTTCAATCTGTGAACTTGAGACTTTAGATATATTCATCAAACAAGTACTTCTTCTTTTTGCAATACACCAAAAAGATTTTTGCTATTACAAGAAGTAATTTCAATATTCACTAAATCCCCTGGATTACAATTTTCAGAGTTAAAAAAAATAGAATGCATAAATTTACTTCTACCAAAGAATTGGCCGGGTGTTTTAGTTTTATTCTCAATTAATATTTCAGTTTTTTTTCCTATTAATTGTTTACTGTTTTTAAATTGAATATCGCCTAATAAAGTCTGTAATTTTAATAATCTGCCTTTGCATATATCTAGGGATATCTGATCTCGATCAACAGCTGGAGTGCCTGGTCTTTGACTATATATAAATGAATAAGAACTATTAAAATTTACTCTGTTAATAATATCAAGCGTATCTTGAAAATCCTGTTCTTCCTCCCCTGGAAAACCAATTATAAAATCACTAGAAAATTCCATGTCTGGATTAGCTTCTTTGAATTTAGCAATTAAATCTAAATAATATTCTCTTGTATGTTTTCTATTCATCAATTTTAAAATTTTATTTGAACCTGATTGAATGGGTAAGTGTAATTGTGGCATTAATTTTTTTTGATATTTAAAAGCTTCTATCAATTCTTGATCCATGTCATTTGGATGTGAGGTGGTAAAACGTATTCGATAAATTGAATTAATTTTTGCTATTTCATCTATTAGTTTTGCAAGGTTATAAGTTTTATTTCCATCTACAAATTTGTAAGCGCTAACATTTTGTCCAAGCAAAACAATTTCTTTAACTCCATTATCGGATAATTTTTTTGCCTCGTTAATAATGCTGTTAAACGATCTAGAAAATTCAGCGCCTCTTGTATAAGGAACTACACAGAAGGAGCAAAATTTATCACAACCTTCTTGGATGGTTAAAAATTCAGAAACTTTAGATTTTCTTGAAGATTTTAAATTATCCAAAGTATCAAATTTTTCTATTAATTCAAAATTAGTGTCAGAAAAATTTTCTTTTCTTTCTGCAAAATTTTTAATTTGTTCAGGCAGTCGATGGTAAGATTGTGGTCCTACAACAATATCGACATAGTTAGTTCTTTTAAAAATCTCCTCACCTTGTGCTTGCGCTATACATCCTGCTAATACGAAAATTGGTTTTTTTTTTGATCGATTCAACTTTTTAATTTTACCAATGTCAGAGTAAACTTTCTCAGTTGCTTTTTCTCTAATGTGGCAAGTATTAAATATAATACAATCTACATCTGTTAAAGTTTCAGATCTTACAAAATTAACAGACTGCATTAAGTCGGATATTTTGTCAGAATCGTACTCATTCATCTGACAACCAAAAGTCTTTATATAAAATGTTTTTAACAATTATTTTAATCTCAAAATATTAGAAGCTCTGAAGGTATAAAAAAAAACAAATAAATGAAATATATTTGTTACATATTTTCATAAATGGGGAATAACTTGCTATCAATAAAAAGTTTATTATCCAAAATATATTGAAGATTCTTAGATGTGTATTTGGGTAATTTTGAAAATTTAACTATTTTACCACTATTTTTTTCCAAAGCATTTAAAAGGGTAAATTTTGAATAATAGTCATCACAATTTTTTAGATCCTTAACATAAAATCTATTATTAACTTCTAAAGCAACTTTTTCATAATCTTGATTGGTAATTGTAGTTTTTAGAATCTGAAAATTATTAAATCCAAGCAGTTTAATTTTTTTAACTAGGGCAATGCTTTTAATTGAGGACAAGATGTTTCTAAGACCAACAAATCCACCTGGGCCTAAATTAATCATAAAAAAATTTAAGTTTTCTATCTTGATATTGTTTTGCTGAAGGAAATCTAAAAGAATATTTATAAAATTTTCACTATTTAAGAATTTATCTTTAACTAAAGCAAAGTCAGAATTGTTTTCTTTTGCGATTAGTATTAAACTTCCCAGTGTAAAATCGATCGAACAAAAACGAGAATTCATGGCTTCATTCATAAAAAGAATTATTTTAATTACTTTTTTTATAATTGCTAATCTTTCTGCAGTTAATTCTCAAGAATATCAAAATGAAAAAGGAATTATTGGATTAATGTACCATCGTTTTGAAGAAAATAAATATCCATCAACCAATGTCAGACTTAAAGAGTTTAATTTACAACTTGAAATTATTAATCAAAACAAGATTGAATTTATTTCAATTGATGAATTAAGAAAAATTCTCATTGAGAACAAAAGTTATGATTCAAAAAAAGTTTTAATTACCGTTGATGATGCCTATAGATCTTTTTACGAAAATGGATGGAAGATATTAAAAGAGAAAAAAATTCCATTTGTACTTTTTTTTAATACACGAGAAGTTAATGCTAATAACCCCAATTACATGACTTGGGATCAAGTGCGAGAAATTCATAATTCAAAAATTGGAACTATTGGTGGTCACAGCTTTTCTCATG
This sequence comes from alpha proteobacterium SCGC AAA028-C07, assembly GCA_000419465.1. Lineage (GTDB taxonomy): Bacteria > Pseudomonadota > Alphaproteobacteria > Pelagibacterales > Pelagibacteraceae > Fontibacterium. Next base: position 77,118 of record ATTB01000002.1, read on the forward strand.
AATTTTTAATTAATAAATCTGAAAGCGAAATAAGAGAAGATTTAGAAAAATCACATAAAGATTTTTTAAGAGAATTATCTTTTAAACCAAAATATTTTTCATATCCATTTGGTGAGTACAGTTCTACTTTTAAAAAAATTGTAAAAGAATTTAATTATGAATTAGCATTTGGGCAACATTCCGGCGTTATCGATAAATCAAAAGATTTATTTGAGTTACCTCGTTATCCTGTAAATGAAAATTATGGAAAGCCAGAAAGATTTTTAACATTGTTAAATACTAAACCTTTTCCTTTTAAATCTTTCAAACCAGAAAATAAATTTCTTACAAAATCAGAAAATCCTCCAAAAATTGAAATAGAATTTTTTAAAGAAACCACTAATCTAGAAAAAATTAATTGCTTTGCTAATGATGGCGGGGAGTGGAGTAAAAAGAAAATATCGTTTATCGAAAAAAATTGGATAAAAGTTAATTTAGATAAAAAATTTACAACAAGAACAGGTAGAATTAATTGTTCTTTATTAGATAAAGATAATCAATGGCGCTGGTTGGGATTTCAGTTTGTAGTAGATGGAAATTAGATCGATCCTGATCTTTTAACTAATAAATTTGCTTTATCAAAATCTTGTAGAGAATTTTGTTCAATAATTTTCTTTAAACCAAGAACATAATCATCTCCTTTAATTGAGTATTTATGAACATGTTTAATTAATTTTATTCCTGATATTGATCCACTTAATCTACCTGATCTTTGTTTAGCTCTTTCTATGCGAAATTCCTCATAAAATGGATGGGTATTTAAATTATTTTTATAAGCACTCACTGCATATCTAATTTTATTAAACTTTGAAATTTCGTGTCTTTCATCTTCGCCACGATTTTCTGGCACCATCCCTTTGTTTTCTTTCCAACCCCACTGACCAAATAAAGCATTGCCCTCAGTTGCAAAACGAGATGTACCCCAACCACTTTCATAAGCCGCTTGAGCTATAGCTAATGAAGGAGGAATAATGTCCATTTTAACTAATAATTCTTTAACACTATTATTTTTAACTTTATATTGCTGGAACTTCTCATTTAACCAATCAGCGTCCTTTTTAAAACTTTTTCTATTCATGATGGCGGTTAACTTTCTTCGGTCTTCAATAATTTTTTCATTCTCTGATAAAACGATAGGTAATAATATTTGTATAAAAATTCTTTTTCTTTGCTCAATATTATCTAGTTCACTTATGCCTTCTGGAAATTTTGCTAAAAAGAAATTAGCGACAGGCTCTCCATCTCTAACTTTTTCAAGATTATAACCGCTCTTTTCAAATAAATTAATAATGCCTAAAACTTGCTGAAAATCTAAACCTAATTTTTTTGAATCATTGGTTAAAAAGCTTTTCTTTAATATCTGATCAATGGAAGGATCATTGGTAGTATATTCTTCTGTTTGATTATTAATAATTTTTTTTTTATCGGCTGTGGACTTAAACATCTCCGGAACAAAAGCGGTAAAAATGATTAAAGCAACAATAACGGTGTATGGTAAAATTTTTTTAAGATTAAATTTCTTAATTAAAAAAAAGTAAATTTTATTTATATTTTTTAAAACAAAAGAAAAAAATCTAAATGTTGGAGCAAATGTATCAACGATATACCGCGAGAAACCATTATTCAAAATTTCTTCTCTTATTTGTTTAAAAAAATTCAATAATTTTTGATTAATAATTATTTTTTTCATATTAATTTATATTATAGACTTACAGCTCTAACGCTTTTTACTTCGGGCACATAATGAACGAGCATTCGTTCCACGCCTTGTTTTAAAGTTAATGTAGAAGAAGGACAGCCTGCACAACTACCTTGCAGTTCTACTTCAGCCACTCCATCAATAAAAGATCTTAGCTTAATATTGCCTCCATCCTGTGCAACGGCAGGGCGTATTTTTAGTTCTAGTACTTCTTCTATTTTTTNAAATACCTCATCTTTATTATCAATTGTTTCTTTTTTTACAGTGATCGCTTTAAAATTTTTAGGAAAGTCATTTTTTATAATATTTTTAATTTGCTCTAATATTTGCCCCCACTCTAAAGAGCTATTTTTTTTAACAGAGATAAAATTAGCTCCAAAAAAGACGAGTTCAGCTCCAAGCTCAAATATTTTCTGAACAAAGGGATATTCTTTAGCCTCAGAATGGGCTTTAAATTCGATAGAACCGTTTCGTACCAACTCCAAGCCTAACACAAATTTTAATGTGTCTGGATTTGGGGTCTGCTGCACATCAATATTCATATGTATATATTTAGTTAGTATGATTTGTTGTTAAAGTAAGTACCATTTATAATAAGGATTATAATTCAATAACTTATATTAAATTATCGATCTCTTTCTCAGAAATAAGACCTGGTATTATAACTAATGGCACTGACAGATCATTCATCTTTTTTGATAAAGATTTAATAATAGGCCCTGGATCGCTATCAATTGAAGAGGCTAATACAAGAAATCTAATGCTCTTATCCTCTTTAAGAAACTTGATTATTTCATCAACCTTATCACCCATCTTAATAATAATCTGTGGTTTTATTTTAAATTTTTCTTCAACTACAGTTGACCAAAGTCTGCTAATTTTTTTTCCCTCACTTGTCTCCTCTTGCTCAATAAGATTTCCAACTGATGCCCACTCGGCATTCACTGCAGGCCTCACAACATAAAGCATTATTAAACTAGCATTNTTCGCTACTGATCTTTTGGCTGCAAAATAAATTGCATTCTTAAGTTCATCACTCTCGTCGATAATAACTAAATAATTTTTTCTCATTAAGATAGAGATAATCCAACAATCTTATGTACTTCTTTTAAAGTTTTTTGAGATTCAATATTAGCTTTTTCACTTCCGCTTTTTAAAATCTTTTTAATTGCATCAGTATCTTTTTTAAATTCTTTAATCTTTTTTCCTATAGGAACAATTTCTTTAATCAAAACTTCACTTAGTCTATTTTTTAATTCAGAAAAATTTTTACCACTTAATTCTTTTAAAGTTTTTTCAATTGTGCTGTTATTTAAAATAGAAAAGATATTAATTAAATTTCTAGCCTCTGGCCTATCTACCAATTTTAACTCAGTGTCTGGAATCAAATCATTATCAGTTTTTGCTTTTTTAATTTTTTGCACAATATCTTCTTCTGTGTCTGTTAAATTAATTCTTGAAGCTTCAGATTCATCAGACTTGCTCATTTTTTTAACTCCGTCTTTTAAAGACATGATTCTTGCAACTTCTTTTGTAATAATAGGTTCTGGTAATGTAAAAAAGTCTTTACAATTAAAATCGTTGTTAAATTTCACAGCAATATCTCTACACAGTTCCAAATGTTGTTTTTGATCTTCGCCCACAGGAACGTGCGTTGCTTTATAAAGCAAAATATCTGCTGCCATTAAAGTTGGGTAGGAATAAAGACCAACACTTGCTTTTTCTTTATTCGATCCTGCTTTTTCTTTAAATTGCGTCATTCGATTCAACCAGCCAATCCTTGCAACACAATTAAATATCCATGCTAATTCAGAATGTCCGGCAACACCCGACTGACAAAATATAACATTCTTTTTTGGATCTAACCCACAGGCAAGAAAAACAGCAGCGGTTTCAATTATATTCTCTCTTAATTGTTTTGGATCTTGAAATACAGTGATTGAATGAAGGTCTGCCAACATAAAATAACACTCGTAATCTTTTTGTAATTTAACAAAATTTTTAATTGCGCCTAAATAGTTGCCAAGATGAAGGTTTCCTGTTGGCTGAACACCGGATAAAATTCTATTTTTAATCATTTAAAATTTAAACCTTTAAATCTTTAATACGAAACGCTTTTAAAAAATAGGCAGTTAAAAAGTAGATAAACGCGGAGAATGAAACCACAGATATTAAAATTATCGCTTTTAATATTGTTTTTGATTCTAAATAATTTGCAAAATATTTTAATAAAACAGAAAGAATTAATCCCATAATTAAAGTGCACAAAATTGATTTTATAAATCTAATAACAAATAATTTATCAAAAGAATGATATCCGGATTTAATAAGGTTTAGTTGATAAATAATAACTGTTAGCCAAGCCGAGATGCTGGTTGCAAGAGGTATGATAAGAAAGCCATAAGTATTAAAGAAGGTAAGACTAATTGAAATGTTTAAAATCACCGAGAATAAAGACAAATAAAAAGGAAACTTTGTATTACTTCTTGCAAAATAAAAACTGGAATAAATTTTAATTAATCCAAAAGCAGGCAGCCCTATTCCAAATAGTAAAAGTGCTGCGGAGGTATTAATAACGCTTTCAGCATCGAAAAACCCATAACCATATAAAGCCGATATAATCTGATCTGATGCAAGAAAAATTCCAACTGTTGCTGGTAACGATAAAAATAAACACAATTCTAAAGAGCGATTTTGAATAAAATTTACTGTTACTAATTTGGATTTAAAAACTTCTTTAGATAAGCTTGGCAAGATAACAGTCGCTATTGCAATCCCGGTTAAAGCTAGCGGCAACTGATAAATTCTATCTGCATAATATAAATAAGAAACAGCTCCACTTTCAAATGAAGCAATAATTGTGCCAATTAGAATATTTATTTGATTTACACCCGATGCAAAAACACTAGGCAATAATTTGCTAAAAAAAGATTTAACTTGATTATTAATATTTATAATAAAACTTAAATTAATTTTGAAATATTTTTTTGCAAAGAAAAATAAAAAAATAACCTGAATAATTCCTGCAATTGTTAGAGCATAGGAAGACGCATAAACGATTTCTGTGTGAGTGCTGTTAAAAAAAACTAAAGATAAAATTAATAAAATATTTAATATGATGGGTGCTGCGGCAGTGATAAAAAATTTTCCTTTCGAATTTAAAATAGCTGAAAGAAATGATGAAATAGATACAAAAAATAAAAACGGAATGGTAATTCTACTAAGATCTACGGCAAGATCAAATTTTCCATCAATATCTTTAAAACCAGGTGAAATAAGAAATAAAAATTCAGGTGTAAATATTTCAATAACAAAAACTATAAAAAGAATAAAAATAATTAATAAATTTAATATTTGGTTTGCAAAATTATTTTTTTTTCTACCCTTTTGCTTTGCATAAGCTGGTATAAAAGCAGAATTAAAAGAGCCTTCTGCAAATAAAGATCTGAAAGTATTTGGTATTCTAAATGCAACAAAGAGAGCGTCCGCTACAGCCGATGTTCCAAGAAACACCGCAATTAAAGTATTCCTTAAATAGCCAAGAATTCTACTCAAAAAAGTCGAAAATCCAAAATAAGAGATATTTTTTAAAATATTCATTTGATATTTAGTTTCAACTTTGTTTTAATAATTTAAAATCTAAGAACTTAGTATAAGAAAAATAACTTCTTCTTACAGTTTTATTTATATTAAAAACAATATTATGGAAAAGTTTACAGATAAAGAAGCTTTAGACTATCATAGTCAGGGTAAGCCTGGAAAAATCGAAATAATAGCAAGCAAGCCAATGGCAACGCAAAGAGACTTGGCGCTTGCGTATTCTCCTGGTGTTGCTGTTCCAGTTGAGGCGATAGCAAAGGATCCATCGAAAGCTTATGACTATACAAACAAAGGAAATACTGTAGCGGTTATTTCAAACGGAACTGCAATCTTAGGACTTGGAAATTTAGGAGCGCTTGCTTCAAAACCAGTAATGGAAGGTAAGGCTGTCCTTTTTAAAAGATTTGCCGACATTGACTCAATTGACATTGAAGTTGATTCACAAAATGCAGAAGAAATTATTAATTGCGTTGCTAAAATTGGAAATAGTTTTGGAGGTATCAACTTAGAAGATATCGCATCTCCGGATTGTTTTATTATTGAACAAGAATTAAAAAATAGACTTAAAATTCCTGTATTTCATGATGATCAACATGGAACGGCTATTATTACTGTGGCTGGAATTTTAAATGCTTTAGAAATTGTAAAAAAATCAATTAAAAAAGTAAGAGTTGTTGCTAACGGTGCAGGAGCTGCTGGGCTTTCTTGTATATCATTACTAAAAGCGATGGGTTTGCCTGATGAGAACGTTATCATGTTAGATAAAGAAGGAGTTATTTATAAAGGTCGTCCAAAAGTAGATCAGTTTAAATCAGCACACGCTGCAGATACAAAACTTAGAACTTTAGAAGAAGCAATGAAAGGTGCAGATGTATTTTTAGGTTTGTCTGCAAAAAATGTTGTTACACCTGCAATGGTAAAATCTATGGCAAAAGATCCAATTATTTTTGCTTGTGCAAATCCTGATCCTGAAATTCTTCCTGAGTTAATTGAACAAACAAGAAATGATGCAATTATTGCAACTGGAAGATCTGATTATCCAAACCAAGTAAATAACGTTTTGGGTTTTCCATATATTTTTAGAGGAGCTTTAGATTGTAGAGCTAAAACCATTAACGAAGAAATGAAGATTGCTGCTGCAAGAGCAATAGCGGATCTTGCAAAAGAAGATGTTCCAGATGAAGTAGTTGCAGCATACGGGGGTGAAAGACCAAAATTTGGAAAAAATTATATTATTCCATCTCCTTTTGATCCAAGATTAATTAGAAATGTGTCTGCTGCAGTAGCGGAAGCTGCTATGAAAAGTGGTGTTGCACAAAAGAAAATTGAAGATATCGCTGCGTATAAAGACAGTCTTGCTGCAAGACTAGATCCTTCTGTTGGATTTTTACAAAATATTTATGCACAAGTAAGAAAAAAACAAAAAAGAGTTATTTTTGCAGAAGGGGAAGAAGAATCTATGCTTAGAGCTGCAATTGATTTTAAAAATAATGGACTTGGAACTCCTGTTTTGATTGGTAGTAGCGAAAAAATTGCTCAGCAGCTTAAAGATCTTGGTCTAACATTAGATAAATCTATCGAAATTCATAATTCGAAAGATGAGAAACAAAGACAAAAATATACGGATCATGTTTATAAAAGATTGCAAAGAAAAGGTTTCTTAAAAAGAGATTGCGATAGATTAATTAGAACAAATAGAATTGTTTTTGGATCTTGTATGGTGGATCTTGGAGACGCCGATGCGATGGTAACAGGTGTAACTAGAACTTTCAGCGACACTTTGGAGAATATAAAATACGTTGTAGATGAAAGACCAGGTGAAATTATTTTCGGACTTACAATTGTTGTTACCAAAAAAGGGACAGTATTTATTGCGGATACAAACGTTCATGAATATCCAACTGCAGAAAATTTAGCAGATATAGCCATCTCTTCAGCTAGAGTCGCAAGAAATCTTGGTTTTACTCCAAGAGTTGCTTTTCTTGCTCATTCAACATTTGGAAAACCTATGTCTGAAAGAAGCATTCATTTAAGAGAGGCTAGAGACTTGCTTGAGAAAAGAAAAGTTGATTTTGAATTTGAAGGAGAAATGCAGCCGGATGTTGCTTTAAATCTAAAATTTAAAACTATCTATCCGTTTTCAAAATTATCAGCTCCTGCAAATATTTTAATTATGCCAGCAATTCACAGTGCTGCAATTTCCACAAAGTTACTTAAAGAACTGGGTGGCAGCACATTAATTGGTCCTTTATTAATTGGGTTAAATAAACCTATTGAGATTGCAACTTTAAGATCAAAAGTTTCTGATATCTTTAATATGGCAGCTATTGCTGCTTTTTCTTCAGATGTAATTAAGTATAAAAAGAATTAAAGATAATTTCTTCTAGATAAATTATCAGCAAGAATAATACTTGGAACAATCTCTACTACATCAGGTATTAATTTTGCCTCTTTAACAACTTCTTCAAGTTCAGCTGTAGTTTTTGCCATTCCATAAATATAAATCTTACCATTGATAGTTTCTAAATTGTAATTTCGTGAATTAATTTTTTTATTAATTAATAACGCCGCACTTAATTGTGAAGATATTAATAAATCTTTTGCTCTTTGTCTGAAAGAAGTTTCATCAGCAATAACAATGTCATTTCTCACAGCTTTGATACCTGCTGTTTCCCATGCAAATTTTGTCATTTTTAATTTATCTTCAGCTTTTTCAACTCGACCACTTAAAATAGCAGTGCCATCTATAACTTTAACATTTAAAAAAACTTGCTTGTAATTATTCTGAACAATTTTTTTCATAATAAGTGTCTCTGCTAATTTATCATCAAGGTACAGTCCTGGAGATCTGGGATCTAAACTAATGTTAACTCCAACACCAAAAACTGTTGATGAAAAATTACCAATACATGACGTTAAAAGAAGAGATATGAAAATTACTTTTAGAAATTTCATTATTTTTTATCTAACATTAAAATTTTTTGATAAATTTCTTTTTTAGAAAATTTAAATTTCTTAGATAAGTATTTTGCAAGATCTGCTGTTTTCATTTTTTTTGATAAATCTAAAATTTCTTTATTTAAATCAACATTTTGGTCTTTATTTTTATTCGTCTCAGAAGACAACACTATTGTAACCTCCCCTTTAAGAACAATTGATTTAACTTTATCAAAAATATTATCGAGCGTTCCTTTGATTATATTCTCATGTATTTTTGTAATTTCTTTAGCAATTAATATCTGTCTTTTGCCAAGAAGCTCCTTCATTTCTTTTATTATAGAAACCAAGTCTCTAGCTGGTAAAAATATAATAATTGAACTATCTAAATTAGAAAATTTTTCATAAACTTTTTTTCTCTCTCCTAACTTTTTAGGTAAAAATCCATAAAAATAATAATCATCACTATAACCAGCCAAACTAAAAGCTGCTGTCACTGCTGATGCTCCGGGTATTGGAATAATTTTTATATTATTTTTTTCAATCTCATTTATTAAAATTTTTCCAGGATCAGATATTAACGGCGTCCCTGCATCACTTATTAAAGATACAATTTTATTTTTTTTAAAAATTTCTAATATTTTTTCAACTGATTCTTTTTCATTAAACTTATGATATGAAAATAATTGAGCTTTAATGTCGTAATAATCTAATAATTTTTTTGAAACTCTTCTGTCTTCACATAAAATAATATCTGATTTTTTTAAAATATTTAAAGCACGTATTGTAATATCTGCTAAATTTCCAATGGGTGTTGAAACTAAATAGAGCCCCTTTTCTAAATTCTGATCTATAAATTTAATATTTTCCATAAATCTAATATTTAAAATATCTTTTTATTTTATTAAACGCTTTATAACGATGACTAATTTTATCCTTTGTATTGGCCTTCATCTCGCCAAAAGTTTTTTTATAACCATTTGGAATAAATATAGGATCATAGCCAAATCCATTGTTACCTTTTGGTTCTGATGAAATTTTTCCGTCAACCACTCCGCTAAATGTTTTGTATTTTCCGTTTGGAAAAGCAATTGCTAAGGAACAATAAAATCTAGCATTATTTTCTTTGTTTAATTTTTTTTTCTTTTTTATTTTTGAATAAACTTTTTTAATTGCTAATTTAAAATCTTTGTTCTTTCCTGCCCATCTAGCTGAATAAATTCCAGGATCGCCATTTAAAGTTGATATTTCTAGTCCTGAATCATCAGACAATGATATTAATTTGGATTTTTCCGCACAATATCTTGCTTTAATTACAGCATTTCCCTCAAAGGTTTTTTCATTCTCAATAGGTTCGATTAGGTTAAAATCTTTTGGACTATAAAAAGTAATTTGTTTTGGTAATAATTTTTTGATTTCTGAAAGTTTTCCTTTATTGTTAGTTGCTATCAATAAAGATTTTATATTTTTTAGATTTCTAAAGTTTTTTTTCAAAACAAGACTTTTGATGTTGTATTATTTCTTTTATTGCACTCTTTGAAATTTTTAGCATTTCGCTTAGATCTTGATCTGAAAATGTCTTTCTCTCCCCTGTTGCCTGAATTTCAACTAATTGCATATTCTCAGTTATAACAAAGTTAGCATCGATATCTGCTTTGCTGTCTTCTTCATAATTTAAATCTAATAAAATTTTACCATCTACAATTCCACAACTAACCGCCGCTATATATTGTTGCATTGGATTTGTTTTAATTTCTTTATTTCGAAGTAAATGCTCAATACATAATTTTAATGCAACAAAACCACCTGTAATGGCCGCTGTTCTTGTTCCGCCATCTGCAGTTAAAACATCACAATCAATTGTAATTAATTTTTCATTTAACAATCCTAGATCAACAACAGCTCTTAATGATCTTCCAATTAATCTTTGAATTTCCGATGTTCTTCCTCCTATTTTACCAACCGCAGCCTCTCGTCTCATTCTTTCATGGGTAGATCTTGGTAACATTCCATATTCAGCTGTTACCCAGCCTTTTCCTGAACCAACAAGCCATCTTGGAACTTTTGAGTCAACTGAAGCAGTACAAACGACTTGTGTTTCTCCAAATTTAACGAGGCAGGAACCTTCTGAATTTTTAATAAAATTTGGAATTATCTCAATTTTTCTTAAACTAAGATTATCTCTGTTATCTTTTCTCATAATAAAGCTAGAAATCTGAAATATAGTACCTATATATGTCAAAAAAATTATAAAGTATTGCTCTAAATATATAAGCTTATGAATAATAACGAAGAAACTAATTCTAATAAAGATCAAGAACAAAAAATTGATGCTCCAGAAAATAATGGTGTAGAACCTAATCTAGAAATTAATCTTGAGAAAAAAATCGAAGAATTAAATGATAAGTTACTTCGCTCACTAGCCGAAAACCAAAATCTTAGAAAAATTCACGAAAAAGAAAGAGAAGATTTAATTAAATATAGCTCCTCTTCTTTTGCTAGAGAAATTCTTAACCTTGCTGATAATTTAGAAAGAGCCTTTGGTTTGTTTAAAGACAATCCTAAATTTAAATCAGATGAATTTAAAGATACGATGCTTGGAATTGAGCTTATTGAAAAAGAATTAATAAATAGTTTTGATAAGAATGGAATAAAATCGTTTGAGTCTATGGGTAAAAAATTTGATCCAAATTTTCATCAAGCGTTGAATGAAGTTGAAAGTGAACAAGAAGATGGAATGGTTATAAATGAAATTCAAAAAGGTTACATGTTAAATGATAGACTTTTAAGACCTGCTCTAGTGTCTATTTCAAAAAAAAAGACTGGTACCAATTAATAGCTCAATAAAGCCAAATAAATTAAGGGTTTTTTAATAAAAAAAATTTAGCCTCAAAGGTTGTAATCTTAAAATTAAGCACCACATAGGGTTAACAAATTAATTTAAAAATAGAATTTTATGTCAAAAATAATTGGAATAGATTTAGGAACGACAAACTCATGTGTTGCCATTATGGATGGTGCGCAGCCCAAAGTGTTGGAAAATGCGGAAGGCGTTCGAACAACTCCTTCTATCGTGGCCTTCACGGAATCTGGTGAAAAGTTAGTTGGTCTTCCTGCAAAAAGACAGGCAGTAACAAATCCTGAAAATACTTTTTTCTCAGTTAAAAGATTGATTGGAAAAAGTTTTGATGATTCAAATTTAAAAAAAGAAATGCAAGGGCTTCCATACAAAGTAATAAAGTCTGATAGTGGCACTGATGCATGGGTTCAATCTCGTGATAAAAAATATTCTCCAAGTCAAATTTCTGCTTTTATTTTAATGAAGATGAAAGAGTCTGCTGAAAAATATCTTGGTAGCGAAGTAAAGCAAGCAGTTATAACTGTTCCTGCTTACTTTAATGACGCTCAAAGACAAGCAACTAAGGATGCCGGGAAAATTGCAGGTCTTGAAGTTTTAAGAATTATAAATGAACCAACGGCCGCAGCACTCGCTTATGGTCTTGATAAGAAAAAAGCTAAAACAATTGCTGTATACGATTTAGGTGGTGGTACTTTTGATATTTCAGTTCTTGAATTAGGTGATGGAGTATTTGAAGTTAAATCTACAAACGGAAATACTTCTCTGGGTGGAGATGATTTTGATGCCGTAGTAACAGATTATATCATTGAAGAATTTAAAAAGGAAAGTGGAATCAATTTAAAAACTGACAAATTAGCATTACAAAGAATAAGGGAAGCTGCTGAAAAAGCTAAAATCGAATTATCTTCTTCAGCTCAAACTGAAGTAAATTTACCTTTCATTACAGCGGATAAAAGCGGTCCAAAACACGTTAACATGAAAATCACAAGGGCAAAGCTTGAAGCTCTTACTGCAGAGCTAATTGAGAAAACTATAGAGCCTTGCAAAATTGCTTTAAAAGATTCTGGTTATTCTGCATCTGAAATTAATGAAGTTATTCTTGTTGGAGGAATGACAAGAATGCCAAAAGTTGTTGAAGCAGTTAAAAATTTCTTTGGAAAAGAACCAAATCAAAGTGTTAACCCTGATGAAGTAGTTGCTTTAGGTGCCGCTGTTCAGGCGGGCGTATTACAAGGCGATGTTAAAGACGTCCTTCTTCTTGATGTTACTCCATTGTCACTTGGTATTGAGACTTTAGGCGGTGTATTCACTAGATTAATTGAAAAAAATACAACAATCCCAACTAAAAAAAGCCAAACATTTTCAACGGCTGAAAACAATCAGCCAGCTGTAACTATTAGAGTTTTTCAAGGCGAAAGAGAAATGGCAAATGATAATAAATTGCTGGGTAACTTTGAATTAACAGGAATTGCGCCAGCTCCAAGAGGTGTCCCTCAAATTGAAGTTACATTTGATATTGATGCAAATGGTATCGTTAATGTTTCTGCAAAAGACAAGGGAACTGGAAAAGAACAAAAAATTCAAATTCAAGCTTCAGGTGGCTTAACCGATGAAGAAATTCAAAAAATGGTTAAAGAAGCAGAAGCCAATAAAGAAGCTGACAAAAAAAAGAGAGAAGAGGTTGATGCAAAAAATCACGCTGACTCTTTGATAGCCTCAACTGAACAAAGTTTAAAAGAACACGGAAGCAAAATTTCAGAAACTGATAAAAAAGCAATTGAAAAAGATATGGAAGATTTAAAAGAAGCTATTAAATCTGATAAAACTGAAGATATTAAAACAAAAACTCAGCAATTAATGACTTCTTCTATGAAATTAGGTGAGGCCATTTATAAAGCGCAGCAAGATACTGCGGGTGTTGAAAAGACAGATACTAAGCCTGATGATAAAAAAGATGTAGTTGATGCCGAGTTTGAAGAAGTAAAAGACGATAACAAAAAGAACGGCTAATCCATTTATAACTGGTTTCGCCCTAAGTCATTATGTCGAAAAAAGACTATTATGATATTCTTGGTGTAACCAAAAAATCAACTCCTGAAGAAATAAAAAAAGCCTATAGATCCCTTGCAATGAAATATCACCCTGACAGAAATCAGGGAGACAAAACTGCTGAGGGAAAATTTAAAGAAGCCTCTGAGGCTTATCAAGTTTTATCTGATCCAAAGAAAAAATCTTCCTACGATCAATTTGGACATTCTGCGTTTGAAGGTGGAGCTGGAGGAGCTGGAGGTTTTGATTTTGGTGGTTTTGAATCTGGTGCATTCTCTGACATCTTCGATGATTTTTTTGGCGACTTCATGGGCTCAGGTCGAGGTGGGCGGAGCTCTAAAAAATCAAAATCTAATCGCGGGTCAGATTTAAAAATTAATTTAGAAATAACTTTAGAAGAAGCTTACCTTGGTAAAAAACAAACTATCAATTTATCTTCAAATGAAAAATGTGAAAAATGTTCTGGAAGTGGAGCAGAACCAGGTTCAAAACCAAAAAAATGCTCTACTTGTGATGGACATGGAAAAGTAAGAATGCAACAAGGTTTTTTTACTCTACAACAAACATGCCCTGATTGCGCGGGAGATGGTGAAATGCTTTCTAATCCCTGTAAAGATTGCAAAGGATCTGGTGCCACCAAAACGAAAAAAAATCTCTCTATTCAAATTCCAAAAGGTGTAGATGATGGAACTCAAATGAGATTATCTGGTAAAGGTGATGCAGGTTACAGAGGTGGATCTAATGGTGATCTTTATGTATTTATAACAATTGAAAAACATAAGATTTTTCAAAGATCTGAAGAAAATCTATACTATAAATTACCTATATCAATGACTGATGCCGCTCTTGGTGCTGAAATAGATGTTCCAACTATTGATGGTGGAAAATCAAAAGTTAAAATTCCATCGGGCACGCAATCTGGAAAACAGTTTAGACTTAAAGGTAAAGGTATGCCTATTATAAGAAGTGATGATTATGGAGATTTATATTTAGAAACAAATGTAATAATTCCTGAATCTTTATCAAAAGAGCAAAAAGACTTGCTCGAAAAATTTAAATCTTTAGAAGATTTAGATAGTAATTCAGAAATAAAAAGTTTTATAAATAAAGCTAAAAAGTTTTGGAGTGGTAATTAATGAAAAAAATCAACATTACAATCACTGGAGCTCTTGGAAGAATGGGAAAAATTCTAATTAAAAGAATATCCACAAACAAAAAACTAAAATTATTTAGCTTAACAGATTTAAAATTAGGAAAAGTTATAAATGGAATTAAGACACAAAAAAATAATCTGGAAGCCTTTAAAAAAACAGATGTTATTATTGATTTTTCAAGACCTAAAGCTTCCCTTGAAATTTTAAATTATGCAAAAAAATTAAAAAAAAGGGTTGTAATTGGGACGACAGGTTTTACAAAAAAACAAAATAATTTAATTAAAAATTACTCAAAAGAAATTGCTATATTTAAATCTGGCAACATGAGTTTGGGTATTAATCTTCTAGAGTATATTGTTAATATTCTCTCAAAAAAAATTCCTAGTGATTATCATATTGGAATTAATGATAATCATCATAGAAAAAAAATTGATTATCCATCAGGAACAGCATTGATGTTAGCAAATGCAGTATCCAAAGGGAAAAAAAAAAATCTAGAATCAATAAAAGGAAAAACCTTTTTAAATAAAAAAGGAAATTTGCAAAAAGATAAAATTAATTTTTTTATTACAAGAAAAGGAAATACAATTGGGAAACACTCTGTTCTCTTTAATAATAAAATAGAAAACATAGAATTAAAGCATACTGCTTTTTCAAGAGAACTTTTTGCTGATGGAGCATTAAATGCAGCCATATGGGTAAGTAAAAAAAATAAAGGCTTATTTAATATGCAAGATATGTTTAATCTTAAATAATTAAATTTCATATCTTTTTTAATGGCATTAAATGCATTGCAGGCCTTAAAACTTATTCAATTATTAAATCAATCTATCAAAAATCCAGAAACTTCACTTAAATATAGAAATCAATTTACTCTTTTAACTTCTGTTGTTCTCTCTGCCCAATGCACAGATACAAATGTAAATAATGTTACAAAAGATATTTATAAAAAATATTATACGCCAAAACATTTTGCTGATCTTGGAATTACAAAAATAAAAAAAATGATCAAAAGTATTGGGCTATTTAATATGAAAGCTAAAAACCTACATAATCTTTCAAAAATTTTAGTTAAAAAATATCAAAGTAAAGTTCCAAATAATTTTGAAGATTTAATAAATCTTCCAGGCGTTGGTAGAAAAACTGCAAATGTTGTCTTAAATGCCGCTTTCAACAAACCAACCATAGCAGTGGATACACACGTATTTAGAGTAAGTAACAGAACTGGCTTAACGAATGGTAAAAATCCAAATCAAGTAGAGGAACAACTTTTAAAAATTTTACCCAACAAATACTTAAAGAAAGCCCATCATTTAATCCTTTTACATGGAAGATATATTTGTAAATCTAGAAATCCACTTTGTACAAAGTGTGTAATTAATAAAATTTGTCTATATAAAGATAAAAATGTCTAAAAAAATTCTTGGTATTGGTAATGCTATTGTAGACGTATTTGTAAAAGTAGATGATGATTTTTTATTAAAGAATAATCTCACCAAAGGTTCAATGAAACTCCTTGAAAAGCAAGAATTTGAAAGTTTAAAAAGTACGATTAAGATTGAAAAAATTGAAGCAGGAGGCTCTGTTGCAAATACTATGGTAGGTATTGCTTATCTTGGAGGACATCCATCATTTATAGGCAAAGTTAACTCAGATGAATTTGGAAATATTTATAAAAAAAGTCTTCAAAAAATTAACGTAAATTTTCTCTACTCTGAAAAAAAAGAGAATTTACCAACGGGCGCATCCATTATTTTTATAACACCAGACTCTGAAAGAACCATGTGCACATATCTTGGCATTTCATCTCAGCTTGCAAAGGAAGATATTAATGAAGATTATATTAAAGATTACGAGATTATCATTTTAGAGGGATACCTTTGGGATAAAGGAATAAGTGAAGAGATGTTTAAACATGTCATTCAACTAGCTAAAAAAAATAACGTTAGAATTGCAATGAGTTTATCTGATATTTTTTGTGTGACTAGGCATAGAGAAGATTTTTTTAAATTACTAAAAAATGATTTAAATGTTTTAATTGGAAATGAAAATGAAATAAATGAATTAATGCAAAAAAATAATTTACTAGATAGTATGAATGAACTTAAAAATATTAACAAACTTATTATCATTACAAGAAGTGAAAATGGTAGTGTGGCGGTTTTGAATAATGAAATTACAAATTGTGATAGTATTAAAGTTGAAGAAGTTTTAGATTTAACAGGGGCAGGTGACTTATTTGCAGCAGGGTTTCTTAAAGAGTATTTGGATAAATCTAATATTAAAAAATGTCTTCAAACAGGATCAAAACTTGCAGCGCAAGTTATCCAAAAAATTGGCGCAAGACTTAATTAATTAGTTAAATAATACAAAGAGTTTTTTTCAACTATAAAATTTTTATCCTTAAAATACTTATTAATTTTCTTTCTTAAACGATGAAGATGCGTTTCAAAAGCATGGGTTTCTAAATCAATACTATGTTTCCAAATACTTTTAAGTAAAAAAAATTTATCTAATCCATTATTACTATTCAGCACCAAGATTAACTCTAATTCTTTTTCTGTAAGTTTAACCTTTATTTTTTGTTTAGCAATGGTGCGTTCGTTTGAGTCAATTTCATAGTCTTTAATTACGATTTTAGAGTTTTTAAAAAAATTATATTTCGTAATTAAAATATTTAATATTTCTTTAAATGATAAAATTTCAATGGGTAGCTCTAAACAAACATGAAAATTAAGTAACTTTAAATTATTCTTTTTTATAAAATCTTTACTGCCAAAAAATAAAAAAACTGGCTCATTCTTTAATAGATAATTTTTAACTTCTTTAATTTTTAAATTCTCAACAAATAAAATTTTGACTAATATTTTTTTATCATTATCATTTGATATGTTGTTTGGATTTAAGATATTATTAAATTCAAGTTCATTTAATATGTTTGAAAATGGAGCAGAACCTAGAATGCTTAGATGAATATTATTCATAAAAGCATATATAATACATTAAATATGATTATTATAAATAAATCTGGCTATCTAAAATACAGAGATTTCAAATTTAAATGTGCATTAGGAAAATCTGGTATTGGAAAGAAGAAAATAGAAGGAGATAACATCACCCCCAAAGGAGTCTTTAGAATAGTTAAAATTTATTACAGAAAAGACAGATTAAAGGAACTATCTTCAAAACTTAGACTAATTAAAGTAACAAAAAATATGGGTTGGTGTGATGACCCTAATAGCAAAAACTACAACCAATTAATCAACCTACCAAGTAAATATAGTCATGAAAAGTTATTTAAAAAAAACAATATTTATGACTTAATTATAGTTCTTAATTACAATATGAAACCAATCATTAAAAATAAAGGAAGTGCTATATTTATTCATGTCGCAAAAAATAATTATCAACCAACACAAGGATGCATTGCTCTTAAAAAAAATGATCTACTAAAACTCCTATCAAAAATTAGTAAAAATATTAAAATTAATATAAATTAATCAAAAATCGCAGAGCCAATACGAACGCAAGTTGATCCACATTGAATTGCATCTACATAATCATTAGACATACCCATGCTTAGCTCCTTAAAACCGTTATTTACATTCAGTTCACTAAGTTTGATAAAATATTTTTTTGGATCTTGATTCATTGGAGGGATACACATGAGTCCAAGCACATTTAAATTTAATTGCTTAACACAATAACTTGAAAACTGATTTAACTTATCTATTGATATTCCAGCTTTTTGATTTTCGTTGCCAATATTAACTTGAATAAAATATTTTTTTTTAATTCCAGTTTCCTGCTCTAAAGTTGAGAAAATTTTTGCTAGTTTGTCACTATCCAAAGAGTGAATAAATTCAAATAAATTAAAAGCTGCCTTTGCCTTATTAGATTGTAATCGACCAATTAAATGAAGTCTGATTTCTTTATTTGAAGAAATAATAGAGGGCCATTTATTTAAGGCTTCTTGAATTTGATTTTCACCATAATCTAAATGATTAACCTGCAAAAGTTGTTGAATTTGATCATACGATCTTTTTTTAGAGACAACAACTATCCGTGTGTATTTTGATATACCGTTAATTTTATTTTGTATAAAATTAAAATTATTTAAAACATGTTTCATTATCTTGAAAGTTACTTATTTTTAGCAAAATTAGATCTAGAAATAAAAAAAAAAATTATTAGAAATAAAATTAAAAATTTGATTTATTATAATTTTAGTAATTACAATTATATCAATATAAAAAATGTTAGACAATGGTGTAAAACTAACAGAATAAAATTCTATATTGCAGATGATATTAAACTTGCAATAAAACTAAAAACCGATGGTATATATCTAACTAGACAATACAAAACAAAAAAAAAATTATTTCTTGTTAAAAAACAATTTACAATATTAGGATCGGCACATAACCAAATGGAGTATTGTCTTAAAAAAAGTCAAGGCTGCAAAAGAATATTTCTGTCGCCAATATTTAAGACAAATAAATATTCAATTAATAAAGTTCTGGGGTTAGTCAAATTTAATTTAATTAGTCTAGATTGGAATATAAAAACAGTAGCTTTGGGGGGTGTAAATAAAAAAAATTTTAAATTTGCAAAACTGACTAAAAATAATTCTATCGGATTTCAATCTTTAATAAATGAAATATAAAAAAAAAGCCCATCTACAATAAAGTAGATGGGCTTTTTAAAATTAAAAACTAATAATTAAAACTTAGTATTTAAAGATACGCCTAGAGCGTCGACATCACCATTAGCAGATCTTCCACCAAGATTATCGATTTTTGAAGCTGTAACTAATAATCCAACTGGACCAAAGTTATAACCAATCATAATCGTTTTGATTTTTTCATCTGCAGTTGATGCTGTATCAGTATCATCGCTCTTAGCATAAACTAAAGATGCTGATAAATTTTTATCTACAGCATATGTAGCATGCGCCATAGTTGTTTTAACTTCAGTTGATGCTGCTGCTCGCTCGTTTTTATAGCGAGTTGCTCCTACACCAAAAGGTCCTTGATTGTAGTTAAGTGCATAACCAAGTCCTTCTTGATTTCGTAAAGTAGCAGGTGCGTCTTTTTCAACTTCATTCTTCCATAAGTCAAAAGAAACTCCAGAATTAGCAACGTTTACACCTCTGATACCTATTTCGTAAGCGCTGTTAGTTCCTGTGTTTGACACTGTACCTGCTCCATTATTTGCTTCTCCAACGTTTGTGTTGTTAGGAGTATAAAGACCAGAAGCTGTTATACCATTTCCAAAATTTTGGATTATACCTGCACCAATATCTTCTTTTGGTGATCTAAATCCAACGTTGTCTAATAAAGTACCTGCAACTGTGCTAGCACCTACTTCATCAACCATGTCTCCTACAGCATTCAAAAGGTCATTTTGTGAATTTTGAATATGATCGATACCAACATGGAATGTTGTTCCACCTGAAATAATGTTTAAGTAAACATTTTCATTAGAATCACTGTTATTATTTGTTGTTCCAGCTATATGGTTTTTATTACCATCAAACTCTAAAGAAAAACCAGCGGCATAATCTAAGCCGTTATTCAATTTGCCTTTGTTAGCAATATTGATTTGTGTTTCTCTTCCCATTGTAGTTTCACTTGCAGCACCACCACTTACAGAGTTGCTAGTATTTCTTAAAGTAAGATCTAGTGAACCTGTAATTGTTGTTTGCGCTAATGAAACGTTTGTAAAAGCTAAAGTGCTAATTAAAGCGCTTGTAGCCAATAGTTTTTTCATCATTTTAGTCCTATTGTTATTGTTAATTGAGCGTATTAATAAGGGTTTGATGATAAATTTCAACTTTTTGACTTGAAATTAAAGATGAATTAATAAGACTGTTGCATAAATACAACGTTTTATATTATAAAATTTGATATATCTTAGAAAACTAATGAAATCTAACAATTTTTTCAAAGCTATTTTTATTTTAGGTTTACTTGCTGGCTGCGCACAAAAAGATCCGGTAACCGGAGAGAACAAATACATAGAGCCCGACTTGAAGAAAAGAACTGAACAAGCCCGTGATAAGGGCGGTGGCATATTTGGAAATATTGGAAAAAATAGCAAAGATCAATCTTCTGTGGATTTTAAAAGTTCTAATGTTCTTTGGAGAGCAACCTTAAAATCTTTAGAATTTTTACCATTAATGAATGCCGATTACTCTGGGGGCGTAATAATTTATGATTGGTATTCTAATCCAAACAAACCCACAGAGCAAATAAAAATATCAGTTCAGTTTTTAAATAATGAATTAAGATCTGATTCAATAAAGATTGTCGCTCACAAAAAAAATTGTGATAATATTAATAAATGTTCAAACTTAGAAGTTGACCAACAATTTGCATCATCAGTAAAAGAAAGTATCATTAATTCTGCTCGCTTGATCAAAATTGAAGAATCCAAAAAAGAAAAAAAGTAGTTTTTAAAGGATGGAAAATTATAATCCTTTAGTTGTTGAAAGTAAGTGGCAATCTTTTTTTGAAAAAAATCAAGTATTTAAAACAAAAAAACATTTAGTTAAAAAATTTTATTGTCTTGAAATGTTTCCTTATCCATCTGGAAATATTCATATGGGACATGTTAGAAATTATACATTAGGTGACATTATAGCTAATTTTAAAAGATTAAATGGTTACAATGTTTTGCATCCAATGGGTTGGGATGCCTTTGGTCTTCCAGCTGAAAATGCGGCAATACAAAATAATCTGCATCCAAAAGATTGGACATTAAAAAATATCTCCACAATGAAAAAACAATTAAAGTGTTTAGGATTGTCCATTGATTGGGATAAAGAAATTTCTACTTGCGATTCTTCATATTATAAACATCAACAAATTTTATTTTCTCTCCTTTTTAAAAAAGGAATTGCTTATAAGAAGAAAAGTTATGTCAATTGGGATCCTATTGACAATACAGTTCTTGCAAATGAACAGGTCATTGACGGTAGGGGCTGGAGATCTGGAGCAATCGTTGAGAAAAAAGAATTAAATCAATGGTTTTTAAATATTACAAAATATTCTGATCAATTATTAAGATCCCTTGATGATTTAAAGGGCTGGCCAGAAAAAGTGAGATTAATGCAAAAAAACTGGATTGGAAAATCTGTAGGTTGCGAGGTTGATTTTATTTCTAATTTTAAAAATACTAAAATTAAAATTTTTACCACACGACCTGATACAATTTTTGGAGCTTCATTTATTGCTATTGCACCAGATCACCCTTTTACTGAATATTTTAAAAATGAAAAAAATTTTCAAGATTTCAAAGAACTTGCTTTAAAAAATATTGGCACGGAATCATCTTCGTCTAAAAATGAAAAATTAGGATTTAAAACTCCATTTTTTGTATCACATCCTTTTTTAAATAAAAAAATACCCATTTATGTAGCTAATTTTATATTAATGGATTATGGAACTGGAGCTATATTTGGTTGCCCAGCACATGATCAGAGGGACTTAGAATTTGCAAAAAAATATAATCTAGAAGTAATTCCCGTTGTAAGTCCTAATAAGTCTAAATCTATCATTATTAATGATCAAGCCTACATTGACGACGGTTATATTATTAATTCAGATTTTCTTAATGATTTAAGCGTTGAAGATGCAAAAAAAAATATTATCCAAAGAATAGAAGAAGAAGAAATAGGAAATTCTAAAACAATTTATCGTCTTAAGGACTGGGGAATATCTAGACAAAGATATTGGGGTTGTCCAATTCCAGTTATGTATAGAGAAGATGGAAAGGTTGTTTTAGTTCCAGAAAAAGACCTGCCTATAGAATTGCCCAAAGATATAGATTTTAGCAAACCAGGAAATCCATTAGAAAATCATCCCACATGGAAATATACAAAATGTCCAGAAACTGGGATGAAGGCTATTCGTGAGACTGATACTCTTGATACATTTGTAGATTCTTCTTGGTATTTTCTTCGCTTCTGTTCACCAAAAGAAAATGACAGACCTTTTAATATAAATGAAGCTAATTATTGGATGCCAGTAGACCAATATATTGGTGGTGTTGAGCATGCCATACTGCATCTTTTATATTCAAGATTTTTTACTCTAGCCCTACAAGACGAATTTAAATTAAAAGTTTCTGAACCTTTTAAAAATCTATTTACTCAAGGAATGGTATGTCATCCAACTTTTAAAACAGAAAAAGGTAAATGGGTTTTTCCAAAAGAAGTTATTGAAAAAAAATGGATCTTATTTTTTAGATAATAAAGAAAAGATTTTAAAAGGGGACAGTCAGGCCATGTCCAAATCTAAGAAAAATATTGTTGATCCTGATGATATAATTAAAATTTATGGCGCAGATGCTGTAAGATGGTTCATATTATCAGATAGTCCTCCAGACAGAGATATTCAATGGAGTGATAGCGGCATTCAGGGTGCATTTAAATACATACAAAAAATATGGCGTGTTTGTGAAAAAATAAAAATTTATAAAAAAGAAAAAGAAGAAACTGAAAATAGTTTTTTAATTAAAACAAATATCCTAATAAAAGAAATCACAGAATGTATAGAAAAATTTCATATCAATGTTGCTGTTGCTAAGCTTTATATTTTTTTAAATAATCTTAGTGAAGAAATTGATAAAAAAACCTTAAATGAGGAAGACATTATCAGTGTTTATAAAAAATATTTAATAATTATATCTGCCTTCATTCCTTACATCGCAAATGAGTGCTGGGAAAAAATTACAAAAGAAAATAATCTAAGTTCACAAGAGTGGCCTAAGATTGAAAATACGCTTATAAAAAAAGATCACTTTGATGTTGTAATTCAAATAAACGGTAAAAAAAGAGCCATTATCAACGCTATTAACGATGAAAGTGAAGAAAATATTTTTAGTAAATCCTTAGCAATTAAAAATATTAAAGTTATATTAGATGAAAAAAATATAATAAAAAAGATTTTTATAAAGAATAAACTGCTTAATATTGTGACTAATGATAAATAAATTTTTTCTAACTATAATAGTATCAGTTTTCTTAACTAATTGCGGTTTTTCACCCATATATACCACAAGTTCTAAGCAGGTAATTATTTCTAAATCAGAAATAATTGGTGATAGAGATCTGGCTTTTAATTTAGAGCAAAAATTAAATTTTAAAAAAGATGAAAAAAATTTAAATGCTTATATATTTAAGGCTCAAATTTATGACACAGCAGAAAGTTCTCTTATTGATTCAAGAGGAATATCTACGGAAGAAATACTTAGATTGACAATAAGCTATCAATTTCAAGACAAAAATGGCATTGTAATATACCAAGACGCGATAACCAAAGATAAAAGAGTTTCTGTAACTGATAATTTATCAAATAATATTCTAGTAAAAAATAATGAAAAAAGATTATTATTAGATTCAATCGTTCAAAATATTTTATTTAAATCTAAAGTCTCATTAAATTAGTTTAAATGCTCTTAAAATCACAAGAGATAGGCGTAAAAAAAAAAGAATTTTTTAAAGAGAAAGTAATTCTTTTGTATGGAGAAAATCAAGATTTGATTAGTGATTTAAACCAACAAATTACGTCTAAATTTATAGAAGATAAAAAAATATCAAAATCTTTTTTTGAAGAAGATATAATAAAAAATCCAGACAATATTATTAGTTACTATCTAAACGGATCATTATTTGATGATAATAAAAATATCTCAATAATTAAAAACTGTTCTGACAAAATATTAGAGACTATTAATAAAATAAAAAATAATATTAATGATAATATTATTATTCTCAACTCTGAAATACTTTTAAAAAATTCAAAACTAAGACAATTTGGAGAATATGACAAATTAGCTATTTGCATTCCTTGTTATCAAGAAACTAAATTGGATATAAAAAAATTTCTTATACAACAACTAAAGTTAAACAATATTCAATTACCGGATTCTCAAAGTGAAACTATTATTAATTCATCTTCTTTGAAAAGATCAAAAATAAAAGAAGTAATTGAAAAATTAAATCTATATAAAAATTCAGGAAAGATTACAGATCAAATCATCGAAGAAATTTGCACTGACTCAGATTTAAAAAAAAATGATGAAATTATTGATATTTTACTATCTAAAAATGCAAAGAATATTAATGAATTTATATCCAATATGTCTAATTATGAAAAAAATTTCATAGAAATTATTATTATTCTAAGATCATTCATAATTAAAATTCTTGATATACAAAAGAATAATAAAAATCTTTCAATTGATGAAAGAATTGAAAGGCATAAACCGCCTATTTTTTGGAAAGACAAAGATAGAATAAAAAATATCTTAAAAATTTGGAGCGCTAATAATCTTGAAAAATTTCTTAGTAATTTGAATATTATTGAAACTGAATTTAAGAGAAATGATTTAAGCCAAGATACTCAATTTTATTATTTTTTAACGCAAAACCTATCTAAAATAGCCCTTAAGAACACTGATAATTTTATTTAACTGATCAAGATTCTTATAAGAAAATTTAATTTCTCCAGAATTATTTTTTTTATTTTTAATATCCACTTTTATTCCCATTAAAAGTCCAAGATCACTTTCTAAAGATTTTATATTTGTATCTTTATTATATTTTGGATTTTTTTTTGAACCTGAAAAAACTTGTTCTTTTTTAACTAAGAATTCAGCCTGCCTTACGGAAAGATTCTTGTTAACTATTATTTTAGCAAGTTTAACATTATCGGTAACATTAACTAAACATCTTGCGTGTCCTGCTGTTAACAACCCTTCTGAAATCATCTTTTTTATTTCTTCTGGCAATCCAGCAAGCCTAAGCGTATTAGCAATATGACTTCTACTTTTTCCTAAAATTTTTGATAATGTTTCTTGAGAATATCCAAATTTTTTTACTAAATTATCATAACCCAAAGCTTCTTCTATTCCGTTTAAATCTGATCTTTGAATATTTTCTAATATTGCAAATTCTAAGGATTTCTTATCATCAACATTTAAAATAATAACTGGCACTTCATGAATTTTTGCAAGTTGAGCTGCTCTCCATCTTCTTTCTCCAGCGACAATTTCATATTTGTCTTCTGATTTTTTTCTAACTAATATTGGCTGAATAATTCCTTGTTCCTTTATTGACTCAGAAAGTTCATTTAATAATTCTTGATTAAAATTCTTTCTTGGCTGAGATGGATTTGCATATACAAAATGTATAGGAATTTTTTCTGAAGAACTTTTAGTTTGAACATTTTCTGGAGGAATGTCCCCCATTAATGCTGACAAACCTTTTCCTAAACCTTTAAATTTATTTCCAATCATTTAAGCAACTTTTTTTTCTTCTAAATTTTCTCTACTTAAAAATTCATCAACAAACTGGTTATAGGCTAAAGAACCAGTGCAATTTTTATCATATAAAATAACTGGCATTCCAAATGATGGTGCTTCTGAAATTCTTACATTTCGAGGTATGTTTGTATTATAAACCTTATTTCCAAAAAAGTTTCTTCCCTCTTTTTCGACATCAGCGCAAAGCTTGTTTCGCTTATCATACATTGTTAGGACTATGCCTTGTATTTGTAAATTTGGATTTAAATTAATTTTTATACGGTCAATTGTTTTTACTAATTGACTTAAACCCTCTAACGCAAAAAACTCCGTTTGCAATGGAACAACCAATGAATCAGAAATGACTAGAGACATTATTGTAAGAAGACTAAGCGATGGAGGGCAATCTATTATAATGTATGAAAACTTCTCTTTTTCTAAATTGTTTAATGGATCATCAATAATATTTTTTAATAAAAAAGCTTTTTGAGAATTATTTGCGACTTCAGTTTCAAGTCCTGATAGATCAGCGTTTGCTGGTATGATGCTTAAATTTTCTATTTTTGTTTTTTTTATACATTCAAAAAAAGAATTTTTTTTTATAAGTAAATCATAAATAGATTTTTCTCTTTCGCTCTGATTAATCCCAACTCCTGTTGAAGCATTACCCTGAGGATCAAGATCAATAAGCAAAACTTTATAATTTTTAAGAGCAAGACCTGCGGCCAGATTAATTGCTGTGGTAGTTTTACCAACTCCACCCTTTTGATTTATCACAGAAATTATCCTAGGCATTTACAACTTTAAGTTGTACCACGTTTAATATTACTAATTTTAAGAATATAAGATTCATCTGATGTGATGCTTCTAAATTTTTCTACATCAAAAGTATATTTTTTTTTCGCCTCTTCTATTTCTTGTTGATAAGTTTTTCCTTTTATTAATATAATATTTCTTATTTTATCATTATTTTTCAAAAGAATATCTATTGTATCAATAGTCTTTTTAAATGCCCTGGAAACTACTGTTGTAATTTTATTAAACTTAAAATTTTCTATTTTCAAATTAACTATCTTTAAAGTTAAACCCAATTTTTCTGACAAATCTTGTAAAAATTTACATTTTTTTGGACTTTTATCAATTAATGTAATATTTCCAGCAATTTTTTTATCATCCATTAATATTTTTAATAAAACACCTGGAAATCCAGCTCCAGATCCTAAATCAATAATTTCTGATTTATCCTCAATTAAATCATATATTTGAGCAGAATCTATAAAATGTCTTGTAAATACATGATTTTCTGTGGTTTTTCCTATTAAATTTAGTGATTTATTACTGTTTAATAGAAAATCTTTATATTTATTCAATATTTCTATTGTTTCACGTGAAACATTGAATTTTTTAATAAAAAATTCAACATCTAAATCCATATACTTTAAGATGCCTTTTTAAGAGTATTTTTACAATAAATCATCAATATATTAATTGCAGCTGGGGTTACACCGTCTATTCTAAGAGCCTGACCAAAGGTTAAAGGCTTTATATCATTAAGTTTTCGTTTTACTTCATTTGAAAGTCCAGAAATTGAATCATAATTAATATTTTTCGGTATCATAAGGTTTTCGTCTTTTTCGAATATACTTATATCCCTTTTTTGCTGCTCTATATAGCCACTATAATGGGACTCTGTCTTTATTAGGTCTTCAATTTCATCGTCATACTTTGGTATGTCTGAAAAAATGGATCTAATTTTTTCTAAAGTTACATCTTTAAATTTTAAAATCTGCAGAAGAGATTTTTTTCTTCCGTCCTGAGAGATTTTAATTCCATTTTTTTTTAAAACAGAAGGTGACACGATCTTATTAGATAAAATAGTTTTAAAATCACTTAAGTCATTGATTTTATTGATAAATTTAGACTTCCTAATCTCAGAAATAAAATTATATTTAATGGCCAAAGGAGTTAGTCTTAAATCAGCATTATCAGCTCTTAGTGTTAATCTATATTCGGCTCTAGAGGTAAACATTCTGTAAGGTTCGCTTACTCCTTTAGTAATCAAATCATCAATCATAACTCCGATGTACGACTGAGACCTCTCAAATTTAATTGGTTCTAAATTTTTAACTGACTGCGCAGCATTAAGACCAGCCACAATTCCTTGTGCAGCTGCCTCTTCATATCCTGTTGTTCCATTTATTTGACCGGCAAGATACAAATTTTCTATTTTTTTTGTTTTAAGACTAAAGTCTAGCTCGGTTGGAAACACATAATCATATTCAATTGCATATCCTGGTCTTATCATACGAACGTTCTCTAAACCATTGATTTTAAACAATATTTCTTGCTGAATTTCTTTAGGAAGAGACGTTGATATACCATTTGGATAAACTATATTCGTCGTAAGACTCTCGGGTTCTAAAAAAATTTGATGACGTTGCTTATCTTTAAATTTTACGATTTTATCTTCTATAGAGGGACAGTATCTAGGACCGGTGCTTTTGATTGATCCAGAATACATTGCACTAAGCTTTAAATTTTTTTCAATAATTTTATGAACCTCGTCATTAGTATAAGTCATTCCACAAGAAATTTGATTTGCGTTAATTTTTTTTGTTAAGTAAGAGAAGAAAAAGGGTTTATCATCAGCGTCTTGCATTTCTAGCTCATCATAATTAATTGTTGTTCCGTCAAGTCTAGGTGGAGTGCCAGTCTTCAATCTACCAATTTTAAAATTTAATTTTTTTAACTGCTCACTTAATCCTAAGGTTGGTTTTTCATCTATTCTTCCTGCTGAAATCTTTTCATCACCAATATGAATAAGGCCATTTAAGAAAGTGCCCGTTGTTAAAATAAATTTTTTTGCTGTAAATGAATTTCCAGACTTAGTTTCAATTGAAATAATTTTATTTTTGCTAAATTCAAACTTTGTTACGGGATCATAAAAAAGGCTTAAATTACAATAGTTTAATAGTAATTTTTGCATGTATTTTTTATAAAGTTCTCTGTCTGATTGCGTTCTTGGTCCTCTCACGGCATGACCTCTGCTACTATTTAATAATCTAAATTGTATTCCCGATTGATCAGCAATAATTCCCATGATCCCATCTAATGCATCAATTTCTCTGACTAAGTGACCTTTGCCTAATCCACCTATTGCGGGGTTACATGACATTTCACCAATTGTGGCAAGTGAATTTGTAATAAGAGCAGTATTAACACCTGATCTTGCGGCAGCAGCAGCAGCTTCGCAGCCTGCATGGCCAGCTCCTATTACGATTACATCAAAATTTTTCTCTAAATTCATATGGGGTTTATATATCCCATTAACTCAAAAGATAAGGTATTTTTACGCTATTTTCCAATACAAAAATCTTTAAAGATTCTATCTAATAATTCTTCGACATTAACATATCCAACTATTTCTCCAAGACTTCTAACCGCTAATCTTAAATCTTCTGCTGCCAAATCAATTTGATCGATAGTTTTTTTATTAAGACATCTATCAATAAAAAACACTGTATTTTCAAGGCTTTTTGTATGTCTTTGTCTTGAAATTATATTGTCCTCATTAACCGTAAAGTGATCATCGATTTTTTTTGATATTTTTTTTACAAGATTAGAAATTCCTATATTTTTTTTTGCTGAAATTCTTATAGGTTTATAAATTTTATCTTCTAAAAATTTATTTGAACTTTTAATATCAATTTTATTTAGAACTAAAATTGATTTTAAATCAAATAATTTTAAAATTTTTTTATCTATTTTTTTTGTATGATCAAAAATAATTAACTTTAAATCTGAATCTTTCAAATTTTTATTAGTTAATGAAATTCCTTTTTTTTCAACAATATTTTTTGAATTTCTAAAACCGGCTGTATCAAAAAATCTTACTAACTTTCCATTTAGCATAATACTTGTTTCTATAATGTCTCTAGTGGTGCCAGGCACATTAGAAACAATGGATACTTGCCTATTAGACAAGCAATTAATTAAAGATGATTTTCCAGAATTAGTTGGTCCTATGATTGATATCTTAAATCCCTCTCTAATCTTCTCTGAATTCTCTCCATTAACTATTATTTTCTTAATTTTATCATTTATTTTCAGTAACTTATCTCTATTATTTGAAAACACATTATCGCCCACTTCATCATCAGAAAAATCAATGACAGCCTCATAATCAGAGAGTATTTTTATCATTTGATCTCTTAAATTAGTGAAAACTTTTGTTGTGTCGTCATTCATTACTTTTAAAGCCTGAGTTCTTTGAAGTTCTGTTTCTGAATTTATTAAATCAATTAAACTCTCTGCCTGTAATAAATTGATTTTTTTATTAAGGAGAGCAGTTTTAGTAAATTCGCCTGGCTTAGCTAATCTACAGTTTTTAAAATTAGATAACGTTTTTAAAAAATATTTAATAACAGCATTACTTCCATGAACATGAAATTCAACCACGTCATCTCCAGTGTAGCTATTGGGTTTTGGAAAAAATATAAAAATTCCTTTATCAATAATCTGATTTTTATTGTTATAAAATGAGGAAAAATTAGCCACTCTCGGTTTAATTTTTTTGAATTTAGTTAAAGTTTGAGCCACCTTAAAAGCTTCTTTTCCAGAGACTCTTATAACTGCCAAACCAGATGTTCCTGGTGCAGTGGCTAATGCAAATATTGACATAAAAAAACGATATGATTTAGTTATAATATAAATGTCAACTTTCCAATTATCATTTAAAACAACACTAGGTTTTGTCTCAATTATAGAAAGAGATGGTTATATTACTGATATAAATTTTAGAAAAATAACCAAACAAAAAACTAGCTCGCAATTACTTAAGGCTAAAGATCAAATTAAAAAATTTTTAAATAAAAAAATAAAAAGATTTACCTTAAAAACAAAAGCCATTGGATCAAAGGCACAGTTACAAGTTTGGAATCAAATAAAAAAAATAAACTATGGAAAGACTGTCTCTTATAATTTCATTTCTAAAAAAACAAAAATACATCCAAGACATGTTGGAAGAATATGTGGTGAAAATAGATTATTGCTTTTTATCCCTTGTCATAGGGTGATAAGGTCTGATGGTTTATTAGGTGGTTTTTTAGCAAAACGCGGGGTTAGCTTGAAAAGTAAAATACTTAAAATTGAGGACTCAAATAAATAAACCTTTGTTAGCTATATTTATAAAATTCTTTTTAATAAAAAAATTCTTATCAAGATTAGAAAGTGTATTCTTTCTTATGGCAGCATAACTATCGATTTTTATATCAAATATTTTTCTAATCCCATCAATCAATGTTGCAAAAGCTAGATTATTTAAATTTGTCTCATCTAAATATTTTTTTATAAAAATATCATTACCAATCTCTAAACCTAAATTTATAGAATACTTAATAACTTTTTTTAAAGAAAATATATTTCTTAAAGTCATATTCCAGCCCTGACCGGCTATAGGATGAATTTTATTAGCTATCTCTCCAAACAGTAAGGTTCTTTTGGAATCTTTTAACTCATTAAAAATATAATTTAGATTAAACTTATTAATCTCAGAGATTGAAATTATTTCTTTAAATAATTCTTTAAAATGATTATTAAAAAACTTTGATAAATACTTTTTATTTGACACATATTTTTTATTAACCGAATTATTTTTAATAGACCAAATTACAGAAGTCTCTGTGCTTGAAACCGGCAGAAAAGCCAAAGGTCCATCTTTTAAAAAGAATTGTCTTGCAGAATTATTTGAAATTTTCTCATGAAATAGGTTAAAAACGTACGCTTCCTCATTATAAGATTTGTCTACAACTTTTCTTAATTTAAATTTTGATAATAAAGAAAGATTATTGGCAGAAGCAAAGATGATAAGATTATAATTTTTTTTAATTAAATCTTTAAAAGTAATTTCTTTGAAAAATTTTTCATCATTAATTGACGATATTTCTTTATTAATAAATTTAATATTTTTTAAACTCTTTAATTTTTTATAAATATCCGAAAATAAAGTGTTGCTATCAATAATATAAGCTAGCGCTTCTTTTTTATTAGATACGGAGAAATGAAGATCTTGTTTTTGGCTAATGGATGAATAAGAATCGTGCAAGTAAATATTCTTGATAATATTAGATTTTTTTTTAATATCTTTTAGCCCATAACGACATAATTCATCTAAGGAACTTTTACTTAATGCAATTTTTGTTGGGTTATTTTTTTTTTTATTAAAATCCTGCTCAACTATATCTATTTGCAATCTAAATTTTGATAACAAATAGGCAATCATTAAGCCTGTGAGACCAGAACCGATAATACAAATTTTTTGAGAGTTGGGCATGATTACGTTTTGCTTTGGAATTCTATCAACTGAATATTAATGATACAAAGGTTTTAATTGTGATTCGCCTAGCAAAATATGGAAAAAATACTAACATCTATT
Source organism: alpha proteobacterium SCGC AAA028-C07 (assembly GCA_000419465.1). Lineage (GTDB taxonomy): Bacteria > Pseudomonadota > Alphaproteobacteria > Pelagibacterales > Pelagibacteraceae > Fontibacterium. Next base: position 109,199 of record ATTB01000002.1, read on the forward strand.
AAAGTAAAATTAATTGAGCTTGCGGGTGTAATAACTATTTTTTCAAGTCTTGCGTATTTTGTCTCTTTAGCAACCTATTCGGCCAACAATATAAGCTATGTATTCCCAGCAGAAAAAAATATTCATAATAAATTTTTCTCTTTTTTTTATTATCTTTCTGATTTTTTTCTTCAAGCTTTTGGTGTTTTGGCTTTTTTAATATTTCTAAATTTAATTATTTGGGGAGGGTATTTAATTCTCAAAAAAAATATTGAAAATTTTTCTTTAAAACTATTATTTTTAATTTTATCGATTATTTTTGGAGCTTTATTTTTCTCAATTAACATTGATCAAAGTTTTTGGCTTCCTGATAATGGTTTTGGGGGATTTGTTGCTAATTTTATTTCTGAAAAATTAAATATAAAGAATAATTCCTTTGGCGCTTATCTCTCGGTTATTTTTCTATGTATATCCTTAATATGTTTTTATTTTAGTGCGGGGTTAAATATTCAAGAATGGAAAACTGTCTTTATAACTATAAAAAATTTATTAACCTTTTTTCCAAAATTAATATTTAAAATATATATTAAAAGAAAAAATACTGAAGAAATTAGTATTAACATACCCGTACAGGAAAATATTAATCAAAAAATTCAAGAAGAAATCCCAATACAAGAAGCTTCTCCTCAACAACAACTTCCTCTGGAAAGCACAAAAATTGAAAAATCTACAAGCTATAAAATTCCTCCAATAAAATTACTTGATGATCCAGTAAAAATTGAAAATCAATTAGATGAGGAAAGTTATAAAACTCAATCAAAATTTCTCGAAAATGTTCTTTTAGATTTTAGCATTTCAGGTGAAATAAAAAGAGTAAGCGCTGGGCCTGTTGTTACTGTATATGAATTTGAACCAACCGCAGGAATTAAAACCTCAAAAATTATAAATCTTTCTGAAGATATAGCCCGTAATACAAGCTCTATATCAACTAGGGTAGCAACCGTTCCTGGCAAAAGCACCATAGGAATAGAAATACCAAACAAAGTAAGAGAGAATGTTGCTTTAAAAGAAATAATTTCTAGCAAAGAATTTAATAATAAAGATATTAAGATTCCAATAACTCTTGGAAAAAGTATTTCAGGATTTCCAATTGTTGGAGACTTGGTTTCAATGCCGCATCTTTTAATTGCTGGAACGACAGGATCAGGAAAATCTGTCTGTATTAATACTTTAATTCTATCAATTCTTTACAAACACAAACCTGATGACTGTAAACTTATTATGATTGATCCAAAAATGTTGGAGCTTTCAATCTATCAAGGAATTCCTCATCTACTAACCCCCGTTATTACTGAACCTAAAAAAGCAACAACAGCTTTAAAGTGGGTCGTTAAAGAAATGGAAAAAAGATATCGAGAAATGACTGAAATTGGAGTGAGAAATATTTCAGGATTTAACGATAAAGCATCTTCTGAGAATAAGAAAAAAATGCCTTACATTGTTGTTATTGTTGATGAAATGGCGGACTTAATGATGATTGCAGGCAAAGAAATTGAGAATTACATACAAAGGCTTGCGCAAATGGCTAGAGCTGCTGGAATTCATATAGTTATGGCAACACAAAGACCAAGCGTTGATGTTATCACAGGTACAATTAAAGCTAATTTCCCAACCAGAATATCATTTCAAGTAACATCAAAAATAGACAGCAGAACCATATTAGGAGAGCAGGGTGCTGAATTATTACTTGGTAATGGTGACATGCTTTTTATGTCTTCAGCTAGCAGAATAATAAGAATTCACGGTCCTTATGTTTCTGAAAAAGAAATAGAAAGAGTTTCAACATTCTTAAGGCTTCAAGGCTCGCCAACTTACATTGAAGAAGTAACTAGGATTGAAGAACAAGAAAATGATGAAGTAATTTTAAACTCAGAAGGAAAAGATGAATTATATAATAAAGCAGTTGAAATAATTAAAACTGAAGGAAAGGCATCCACTAGTTTTTTACAAAGAAAACTTGGAATTGGTTACAATAGAGCGGCTAGGATTATTGATCAAATGGAAGAAGAAAAAATAATTAGCCCAGCAAATCACGTAGGCAAAAGAGAAATCTATTAAAATAAATGAAGAAATTTTTATACATTGTTTTAACAATGTTAATTTTTCTCAGCTTTAATGCTAATGCATCTGAAAAAGATAAAATAATTGAAAATTTAAAAAAAATAAATTCTATTAAATTTAATTTCACTCAAATCACAAATGACATAATAGAAAATGGCAATTGTCTTATTGTTTACCCAAAAAAAATGCGGTGTTTATACGAAGAGGAAGACAAGGAGATAATTGTAAATGATGATTATTTATTCTTAATTAATAGAAGAGAAAATAAAAATTATAACTACAATATCAAAGATACTCCTTTGGGGGTTATGTTAGACAAAGAAAGTATTATCGAAAAATTATCAAAAGTAGAAAAATTCAACAAAATAGATAAAAATATAATTGCAATTATTGATCTAAATTCTCAAGAAAGTATTGAGATATATTTTAACTCTAAAGAAATGAATATTACGGGGTGGAAAATAAAAAATTATGACAAATCTAGTCTAGAATTTTTAATGAAAAATATTTCAATAAATATTAATACAAACGAAAAATTTGAGATACCAAAGTAAAAAAATTATAAATTTTCTGGGTTAAAAAATATCTTTTCAGTCTTAAAAATCTTCATCCCTCTTGCAAGATAATTTTTTAAGGCATTAGGATGATCCAGTGTACACGTATGAACCCACACTTTGTTAATCTTCTGATTAAAAGAAGTTAAAATTGCATCAGTTAATAAATGCCCGCCAATTCCTTTGCCAAAAAATTCTTTAAATATTCCAAAATAAGGAATCTCCATCGATGGAATTTTTGGATCATAAAGTAACTCATAATATCCAGCTAATTCATTTTTTTGTTTTAAAATATATAATTTAAAAAAGTCATTACTGATATAATCCAACCAATCTTGATCGCTCCACTTGAGTCTGTCTCTCCAAAAAAAATCTCTTCCTACTTCTTTATAAAGAAATTTACAAAAATCTACTGTTGGTTCTTTTTCTAGAATAACTTCTAGATTTTTTTCTTTACAAGTTGATGGGATTAAATCGTTCCTTGAAATAAGATGTAGATAAAACCTATCTATGGATCTTTCCATTTTATTTATGGATCATTCTTCCTAATTTTTCTCCACCAAAGATATGAAAATGTAGGTGGGGAACTTCTTGGCCACCATCTCTACCGTTATTGCCTAAATATCTATAGCCAGAAAAAGATACGCCTAGAATACTAGCAACTTTTCCCAAAGCTCTAATTAAACCTTCAATTTCATCACTTTTAGCATTAGCTGCGAAATCATTCATATCCACATAAGCGCCCTTTGGGATCACCAAAACATGAACCTTTGCTTGGGGATTAATATCTTTAAATGCAAAAGCAAACTTGTCTTCGTAAATTTTATCACAGGGAATTTCTCCTCTTAAAATTTTAGCAAATATATTATTTTTATCGTACATTTTTTTTTCTATTCTTCTTCTCTTGAATTCCTGAAATTTTTTGTCTTCTCTTTAACTCATTCATAATTGAAGCTATTGAAATTTTTTTAAACTCAAGAAGAACTAAAAAATGATATAATAAATCTGAAGCTTCGTGAACTATATTTTTTTTATTAGAATATTTAGATGAAGCAGCAAGTTCTTTTGCCTCTTCAATAAATTTTTTTATACAAAAATTTTTTCCTTTTTTAAAAAGACTTGCCGTATATGAAATGTTTGGATTTTTATTCTTTTGTTTCTTTATCTTTTTTGTAAGCTGTTCTAAATTTTTAAACATAATTAAATTCTTATTGGTATTCCCTTTTTAATTAAATAGTTTTTTGCATCTATTATGGAATATTCACCATAATGAAAGATTGAGGCTGCCAAAACCGCACTGGCTAAACCTGTATTAAAACCCTCATATAAGTGATCGAGATTACCAACTCCACCTGATGCTATCACGGGTATAGATACTGAGCTTGCAATAGCCCTTGTTAATTCAAGATCGTAACCTGTTTTTGTTCCGTCCTTATCCACAGATGTAAGAAGAATTTCACCAGCACCATTTTTTTCAGCAATTTTTGCATATTCGATAGCATCAATGCCTGTAGAATTTCTTCCTCCATGAGTAAATATTTCCCATTTATTATTTCCTATTTTTTTTGCATCTATTGCGATCACTATACATTGTGATCCAAATCTAATTGAGCTCTCTTTAATAAAGTTATGATCTTTTACTGCCGCGGTATTAATTGAAACTTTATCTGCGCCTGCGAGTAAAAGACTTTTAATATCTTCAATGCTACTAATGCCTCCGCCTACGGTTAGAGGAACAAAACAACTTTTTGCTGTTTCACTTACTTTATCTAATAAAATTTTTCTATTATCGCTTGATGCTGTAATATCTAAAAAACATATTTCATCGGCGCCTCCTTTGTCATATATTTTCGCCTGCTCTACTGGATCACCTGCATCTTTTAGATTTACAAAATTAATGCCTTTTACAACTCTGCCATCCTTAACATCAAGACATGGTATAATTCTTTTTTTAAGCATTTTTTTTAAACAAATTTTTTAAGTTCATTTAGCGAAATAGATTTATCATAAATAGCTTTGCCGATAATAACGCCATCAAATAACTCAGCTTTATGTAATTTTTTTATATCTTTTATATTTGAAACCCCACCGGAAACGACCAATGGAATATTAACTTTTCTAACTATTTTTTTTAATTGAGAAAAATTAACGCCTTTCTTTGTTCCATCTCTATTTATATCTGTATAAATAATTCTAGATACACCAAAATTTTCTAACTTTTTAGAAAAATCCATAAGTTTTATTTTTGTTTGCTTAACCCAACCTTTGATAGCTAAAAAATTATTTCTAACATCTAGAGCAACTGCTATTCTTCCTGGAAATAAATCACATGCTTTCTTTAAAATCTTTGGGTTTTGTATAGCCATAGTTCCAACAACTACCGTTGAAACTCCATTTTTAATCCAAAAAGATATTTGCTTTAAAGTTCTAATCCCACCACCTAATTGTACATTTAAATTGGTGTTCTTGATGATCTTAATTATAACTTTTTTATTCTTTGATCTTCCTTTTAAAGCGCCATCAAGGTCCACAAGATGCAGATCTGTGAAGCCTTTTTTTTTAAACTGAAGCGCTTGATTGTACGGAGAAGAATTAAAAATAGTAGTTTTATTAAAATCTCCTTTGTAAAGTCTTACACATTTTCCATCTTTTAAATCTATTGCTGGAAATATTATCATTATAAATTCCAATTCAAAAAGTTAGACAATAACTTAATTCCATTTTCCTGACTTTTTTCAGGATGAAATTGAGTACCAAAAATATTTTCTTTTAAAAGAGCAGCAACAACTGATTTTTCATAATCAGTTGTGCAAACCACATCATTAATATTTTCCGCTTCAAATCCATAACTGTGCACAAAATAAAAGTGAGATAAATTCTTAATATCTAAAAATAATTCATTTTTTTTAACAATATTAACTTCATTCCAGCCCATATGTGGCAATTTTAAATCTTTATTATTAAGTTTTATCCTTTTTACAGAACCTTTAATCCAACCAAATCCTTTGGTAACTTCTTCTTCAAATCCTTGATCTGAAAAAAGCTGCATTCCAACACAAATTCCAAAAATTGGTTTTTTTTTAATTAAAACAAATTCATTAAGAGAATCCCACAATCCAGATATGTTTTTTACTCCTAATGCGCACTGTCTATAAGAGCCCTGGCCAGGTAATATAATCTTATCAGAATCTAAAATATCTTTAGGCTTATTAGATATTCTTATGTTTATTTTTTTATTAATTTTTGTAGCTGCTGCTTCTAAAGCTTTTGAAACGGAATTAAGATTCCCAGTCCCATAATCAACTATTGATACATACATTTAAAAAATCTTTAAAGTATTCCTTTAGTGGAAGGCAAAGAATCTCCTGCTCTTGCATCTTTTTCTAATGCAAGACGTAAAGCTCTCGCTAATCCTTTAAAACAAGATTCAATAATGTGGTGACTATTATCACCATAAACATTTTCTATGTGTAAAGTAATGCCAGCGCTTTGTGAAAAGGCCTGAAACCATTCTTTAAATAGTTCAGTGTCCATTTCTCCAAGCTTTTCTACTTTTAATTTTACATTCCAAACTAAGTAAGGTCTGTTTGATATATCAAGAGAAACTCTACTTAATGTTTCATCCATTGGAATATAAGCATGCGCATATCTTTTAATGCCCTTTTTATCACCCAAAGCTTTAGCAATAGCCTCACCTATAACAATTCCTGAATCTTCTGTTGTGTGGTGGAGATCAATGTGTAAATCACCTTTTGCTTTCAAATTTATATCTACCAAAGAGTGTTTTGATAGCTGTTCAAGCATGTGATTTAAAAAACCAATTCCTGTATCTATTTTATAAATACCTTTGCCATCTAAATTTACTTCTGCCTCTATAGATGTCTCTTTGGTTTTTCTATTAACTTTTGCGATCCTCATATGAATTAATAATCTATATATAGAAAAACTAACCTTATCAATAAATTAGCTTTAATAGTTAAATAAATACTATTCTATAATCTTTTTTTTAGTCGTAATAAAAAAGCTCCGGATCCACCTAAACTTTCATCTGGCTCTTCCATAGAATTAATGATGTCCGAAAAATTATCTTTGATAAAATTTGGGATTGCATATTTTAATAAGCTTAAATCTTCTGACAAATAAGGATTTTCTTTGACTTTGGATCTTAGGCCTTTGCCTGTAATAATTAAAATATTTCTTAAATCTTTTTGATAACAGTTTTCTACAACGCCTCTTATCTTCTCAAAAGATTCTTGCAATGAATAGCCATGCAAATCTATTTTAAAATCAATATGATCTTGTTTTTTGTTTCCTTTTATAGATTTTTTAGATATTTCGCCTTTATCTCCATCTAAAAATTTTTGATTTTTAAAATCTTCCCAGGCTTTTATATCTTCTGGATTTGTAGAATTTTTACTATTCTTTGACATGCACATCCTGTGCAATTTCGGTTAAACTCCAAGTAGGATCATCAGAATTTAGATCTCTTGAAAAGCTCCAAACATCATTAACCGTTTGAATCTCTTCCGGACTGCCCTCAATAATATTGTTATCTGCATCTTTAATGCAGGATATAATCTCGCTCACAAATCTAGTTTTGACAGTATAAAAACTATCTTTCTTTTCTACATTCTCTATTGTTGCTTTTTTAATTCCTATAAAAGTAAATTGATTAACATATTTTTTATTTTTTCTTTCATCAAGAACGTCGATGAAGCTTTTATAAACTTCCGGTGATGTTAAATCTTTTAAAGTCTTTTTGTCTGCAGCGGCAAATGCATTAAGGATCATTTCATAGGCTGCTTGAGCGCCTTTTAAAAAAGCCTCTTCTTTAAATTCTTTTAAATTAATATTTTCTTCACCTCTTGATGGATTAACATCCTCAAATTGAGCATCAACTACGACTGATTTTTTTGCTCTAACCGGGCCATCTTCGGCTCCTTTACCAAGAACATTCCTAAGTCTTAAAATAATTATACCCGCCACTATGGCAAGCAATACAATATCTATATAGCCAAAATTGTCATTCATTTAAGGGTATTTTAGATTAAATAGTTAAAAATTAATACATCTAAATTTAGATCGAATTAAATGATATTTAATATAAAAAAATATATTTAAATAATACAAAAATTCATATTTTTAAAATGGAAGAAAAAAATAAAGAAAATTCTAAATACCAAATCATAGCAAACTATGTAAAAGATTTATCTTTTGAAATTCCATCTCCAGATTGCTTTGTAGACGCGGCTCAAAATCTTGGTAAATATGAGACAAAAGTTGATATTTCTAACAAGCCTCTAAAAAATGGGATGCTAGAACTAAATTTAAAACTTATTTTTGAAGCGCCAAAAGAAGTGCTAAACAAAATTCACGCCGAAGCATGTATTGCTGTGGTATTTAAAGTTACCGACGCAGAATTAAAAGCAGAAGAAGTTAAAAGGATCATTCTTGCAGAAATACCTGATTTATATGCAAAAAAACTAACAGATCTTATTACTGAATTATTTCAGAAATCTGGCTTTAAAGAATTTAAATTTAAGAAAGAAATTAGCTTTAAAGAACTATACGAACAACAAACTGCTAATTTAACGCAAAAGCATTAGAAACATTTTTTTTTAAAAATTTCTTATATTCTTCCATTTGTTCGGGTGAAACTTTAATAACAACACCTTCTCTGTTCTCATTGCTAATCTTCATCTTTTCATTAAAGATTTTATCATTAGACATTAGATCAAGCGTTAATTCCTTTTTATCAATTAATTCGATATAAACTTTTGAGAGTAAATAACAGTCCAAAAGTGCAGAATGCTTTTCTCTAGCCTCAATACTAATTTTAAATCTCTTACACAGGGCGTCTAAGCTATTCCCAACACCTGGAAATTTAGATCTAGCAATCTGAAGGGTGTCTAAAATGTCAGATTTTAAAATTGGTTTTATATTTAATCTTTTTAATTCATTATTCAAAAATCCAAGGTCAAAATCTGCATTATGAATAATAAGTTTTTTATCTTTAATAAAATTAAGAAAATCTTTAACAACATCTTTAAACTTAGGCTTGTTTGATAAAAATTCATCAGAATAGCCGTGGACACTAAAAGCGTCTGCTGAGACTTTAGTCTCGGGATTTAAAAAGGTATGAAAAATATTTTTTGTTGGGAAGTGATTGCTTAATTCCACGCATGCAATTTCTACGATTCTGTCCTTCTCCGCTGACAGCCCCGTTGTCTCTGTATCTAAAATAACTTCAATCATTAATTTAAAAGAATCTTATCAATAATATTTTTTACCTGCAATTTAACTTTATTTTTGGAACTGTTATAAATTATAAAATCTGCATAGCTTTGTTTGATTTTTTCACTCGTTTGTTGCTTTTTTAATATATTTAAAAATTGTTTATCTAAATTTTTTCTTTTTTTAATTCTACTTAAAAAAGAACTAGATCCAGTTTTAACAAGAATAAAAATATCAACGAAATTGAACATTTTATTTTCCACCAAAAGCGGAACATCTAAAACAACTAATTTATTTTTTTTAAATTTGGTTAGAAAAAGAGCTAATTTCTTTCTTACTGTTGGATGAATAATCTTATTTAAAAATCTAAATTTATTTGGGTTTTTTTTAAGAGAATCCCTAAGCTCCTGTTTGTTTATTTTGCCTTTATAAAGTTTCAACTTAAAAAATTTTGAGATCTTTTTATTAACAATTTTATTATTCTTATAAAGATTAGCAACTTCATTATCTGCTGAAAAAATACCAAAACCTAGTTCTCTAAAAATATTTGCAACAAAAGATTTGCCGCTTCCAACTGACCCTAGAATACCTACTCTAACCATTAATTTTTTTTCTAAGTTTTTTATACATATCTTTTGTTATTTTTGGATTTTTCTTATTCCAAATATAAAATGCTTTCTGCGCTTGATAAACAAACATATCCAAACCTGTGAAAGTTTTGTGCCCATTCTTGCTTGCATCCTTTAAAAACCTTGTATTTTCTGGGTTATAAACAATATCAACCACACTAATTTTTTTATGAAAAATACTAAAATCAAATTTTAAATTCTTCTGGCCAATCATCCCAAGGCTTGTAACATTAATTAAAATTTGGACATCTCTAAATAATTTGTAGCGGTCATCCCATTTAATTGGATAAACAATTTTTTTAAATTTCTTTTTAAAAATTTTTAACTTCGAGAATGTCCTGTTAGTTATGTATATTTTTTTTACTCCCTTTTGGATTAGAGCAAGAATAATAGAAGAAGTTACACCTCCGGCGCCAATAATTCCCGCTGTCTTAATTCTGGTTTTAATTTTTCTTAAAACACCCGAAGAGAAACCATAAACATCTGTATTGTCTCCAACCAATTTTTGGTTATTTAAGTAAACGGTATTTACAGAAGAGGTTTGTAAAGCGTCTCCCTTTAAAATATCTAAATATTTAATAACACTATTTTTAAAAGGAATGGTTACATTAATTCCCTCTATTTCTCTTTTTCTAACTTTGTTTAAAATTTTCTTTATTGAACTTTTTGTCGTTTCTAACTTTTTATATTCACAATTAATTTTATTTTTATAAAACCAATAATTATGCAAAAGGGGAGACAAAGAATGCTTAATAGGATTTCCAATAACTAAAAAATTTTTTCTATTTTTCATTTAATTTATAATAGTTAACTAATTGTTTAATTGGCATTCCCATCACAGAATATTCATCTCCTTTTATTTCTTCAAATAAATCTTTTCCCATTCCTTCTATTTGATAAACGCCATATTTCTTGATCGTTTCTAGCCCTACTTTTTGTAAATAATCTTTAATAAAATTATCCGAAAACTGCCTCATCTTTAAAACTGCCTGTTCTGTGTGCATCCAAACAGTCGAGCCATTTTTACTCAAACAAATAGAGCTAAACAAAGAATGTTCTTTGCCATTTAGCTTTTTCATCAAGCTTATTGCTAATTCCATATTTTCTGGTTTGTTAAATATATTGCCTTCAAAGTCTAAAACTTGATCGGCACCTAGAACGGTCTGGCCATAAAATTTACTACTTATTTTTTTTGCTTTAGTTTCGGCGAGGGCTCTTGAAATATCAAATGAACTAAATTTCTCTGCCAACAAAGAGTTTTTAATTTCATCCTCATCTATATTGGCCGCTTCTACTTTAACATTAAAACTAAAATCATTTAAAATTTTTAGCCTTACCCCGCTAGCGGATGCTAAAATTATATTTCTCATTAGCTATTTTTAATTTCGTGAATCTTTATAATTGAGGCGGCTGTTTCTTCTACTGACTTTCGTGTTACATCAATTGTTGGGATATTGTTCGCTTTAAAAACTTTTCTGCTTTCTTCAAGCTCTTCTGTTATTCTTTCTAAATCAACATAAGAAGTGTGCTTTTCTTCGCTTAATGTATTTAGTCTATTTTTTCTTATATCTACTAATCTTTCTGGGTCAGCGATCAACCCCACTATTGTCTTTTTTTTATTTTTTAAAACTTCTTCTGGTATTTTTTGATTTGGAACCATTGGAATGTTGGCTGATTTGTAGCCTCTGTTTGCAAGATAAATTGTTGTTGGAGTTTTGCTGGTTCTGCTAATTCCTAAAATAATTATATCTGCTTCTAAAATTGTTTCTAATTTTTGACCATCGTCGTGCTCAATGCTAAATTGCATTGCAGCAATTTTTTTATAATATTCTTTATTTAAAATATGCTGTCCACTTGGCTTTCTGTTTGCTTTTCTATTGAGGGCAGTTTCTAATTTTGGGATTAAATAGTCCAAAACCCCAAAGCAAGGAATTTTATGTTTTTCTGTTTCTTGTATTAAAAAAGCGGTAACCGCAGGCTCTACAAGAGTATAAAGCACTATTGGGTTTCCAAGCTTATTACATTTTTCCAATAAAGTTGCTATTTGCGCCTCGGTTCTAACAAAAGAAAAGTGGTGCAAGTTATTGTTAAAATTTTCGAATTGGGCCTTTAAAGCAAGAAATATTCTATCAAGAGTTTCGCCGGTTGAATCCGATACTAAAAAAACGTTATATTTTCTGTCCATAACTCTGTTGGTAAGCCTTTATAATTATCCTTTATACATTTCTAACTTTAAAAACAGCAAAGGTTAACAGTTAATAAATTGTTGTTATTTAATTAATAACATTAATAAGTTTATTTTTTAATATTTTAGATTTGTTGGTAATTTTAAATAAACAACATAAATATAAAGTTATTAAAAAAATTTAATCAACAAAACTTGTTAATAAATTGTTAATAAAAATATAAACACATTACTAACATAACCATATAATACTACTATTTTAACTAATATTTATTAATGAGTAGTTCACTTCAATATTCTCTCTTAAACAAACAAAAAAGTTTTCCTATATGGTTTATGAGACAAGCGGGGAGATACCTTCCTGAATACCAAAAAATAAGAAAAAAAAATAAAAATTTTATTAATTTCTGTTTAAATATAAGTGACGCAACAAAAGTTTCATTACAACCTATAAATAGGTTTAATTTAGATGCGGCTATAATTTTTTCAGACATTTTGCTAATTTTAAATGCAAGCGGCCAAAAAGTAGAATTTAAAGAAAAAACAGGACCAATTTTAGAAAATTATAATTTAAATAAATTTTATAAAACAAAGGATAAAATTTTTATAAAAAAACTAACAAATGTTTATAAAATATTAAAAAAAATAAAAAAAAAATTACCAAAGGAAAAGGCATTAATAGGCTTTGCCGGATCCCCATGGACACTTTTAACCTACATGATTAACAAAGGTTCACCGAAGAAAAATATAAAGTTTTTAAAAAACCTTAAAAAGAAAGAAATAATAAAAATAATTAAAAGATTAGAACACTTGATTTATATTCATTGCAAAGAGCAGATATTGGCGGGAGCGGACATTATACAGCTGTTTGATAGTTGGGCAGGTTTAATTGAAAAAAAAAACTTAAAAGAATTTTGCATTAACCCAAACAAAAATATCGTTAGCAAAATTAAAAAAAACTTTCCAAACAACCCGATTATTTGTTTTCCGAAGGGAATTAACAAAAATATAAACAATTTTATAAAAGAGGTAAAACCGCATGGAATTAATATTGATTATGATATTAATCTTAAGAAATTAAATTTAAATAATAATGTGGTTTTTCAAGGGGGAATGAATCCAAAATTTCTACTAGGAAACACTAAAAGAATGTTTAATGAAGTAAAAAAATATTTAAATTTTTTTAAAAATAAACCATACATATTTAATTTGGGACATGGAATATTGCCAAAAACAAAACCAGAAAACGTTAAAAGGCTGGTTGAGTTTGTAAGGAGTTATAATTTATGAGTTTTGATTTAGATAAAATAAATCACCCAAAAGTAAAATTTGGAAAAACAGGAGTTTTACTGGTTAACCTTGGCACACCAGACTCAACGAGTTGGTGGGATATTAGAAAATATTTAAAAGAGTTTTTGTCTGACACAAGAGTAATAGAAGTTAATCCTGTTCTTTGGCAAATAATTTTAAACTTATTTATATTAACCTTTAGGCCATCAAAAACAGCGCATGCTTATAAGCAAATTTGGATGAACGATACCAATGAATCGCCGCTTAGATATTATACTAAAAACCAAACCCAAAAATTAAAAGAAAAGATAGTCAGTGATAATGTTATCGTTGATTTTGCAATGAGGTATGGAAACCCAAGCATAAAAAGCAAACTAGATTTTTTGCAGAAAGAAGGGTGCGAAAAAATTATTATTTTTCCTTTATACCCACAATATGCAGCAGCGACCACAGCAACTGTGTGTGATGAAGTTTATAGAAATTTAATAAAAATGAGATGGCAGCCCAGTTTACAAACGATTCCACATTATGAAAGCGAACCCCTGTTTATTGATGCGCTTGTAAAAAGTATAAAAAAGAAAGTCTCAGAAATTAAATGGAAGCCAGATTTAATCCTAGCCTCTTATCATGGTATACCAAAAAAATATTTTACAAAAGGGGACCCATACCATTGTTACTGTCAAAAAACGACGCGACTGATAAAAGAAAAATTTAAAGACATTCCTATTGAGACAACTTTTCAATCAAGGTTTGGACCGGATGAGTGGTTAACTCCATACACAGACAAAACTTTAGAGGAGCTACCTAACAAGGGTAAAAAAAATGTGCTTATGATATGTCCTGGATTTTCATCAGATTGTGTTGAGACTTTAGAGGAAATAGCAATTCAAGGAAAAGAAAGCTTTATAGAAAATGGTGGAGAAAATTATGATATTGTTCCATGTCTAAATGATAATGAAGACCACATTAAAATGATGGAACATATTGTTAAAAAATATTTAGTTAATTAATGAATTTATATTTAACGCTTAAAGCAATTCACGTTATAGCCGTTATTTCATGGATGGTTGGACTTTTGTATTTACCAAGATTATTTGTTTATCACGTTGAAAATAATAGCGCCGAATCTTCTAAAATTTTTAAAGTGATGGAAAAAAGATTAATGAAAATAATTATGAACCCAGCTATGATTGTTACTTGGGCATCCGGCTTATCTGTTTTGTGGATTTTAGGATTTAACAATATTTTTTCTTTATGGCTGTCTGTTAAATTTTTATTTGTAATAGCTCTCTCTGGCTATCATGGTTTTTTATCTAAATGCTTGAAGGATTTTGAGTTCGATAGAAATACAAGAAGTTCAAAATTTTTTAGAGTAATAAATGAAATACCAACTATTATACTGATAATCATTGTCTTTTTGGCTATTTTTAAACCCGCTTGAAATATAATTAATTATTGTTATATTCCCTTCACACCTAAAAGTTTCAGAAGACAATTCCAAACATAAATGAACCTCCAAGAATTAAAAAATAAAACGCCAGCTGATTTAATTTTAGAAGCTGAAAAACTAGGGATCGAAAATCCAAGCACAATGCGTAAACAAGAAATCTTGTTTGCTATTCTTAAAAAATTTGCTGAAAAGAATGAAAAAATTACAGGAAGCGGCGTTCTTGAAACATTACAAGATGGTTTTGGTTTTTTAAGGGCCACAGAGTCAAATTATTTACCAGGACCAGATGATATTTATGTAAGCCCAAGCCAAATTAGAAGATTCGGTCTTCGAAAAGGAGATACGGTTGAAGGAGAAATTAGAGCTCCAAAAGATTCTGAGAGATATTTTGCGCTTTTGCAAGTTAGCAAAATAAATTTTGAAGATCCTGAAAAATCTAGAAATAAAATTAACTTTGATAATTTAACGCCTCTATATCCAGATGAGCGTATAAATTTAGAAGTTGAGTCAAATAAAGCAGATAAAAAACCGGATTTAACAGCAAGATTAATTGATCTAGTAACTCCAATTGGAAAAGGTCAAAGAGCCTTAATCGTGTCACCACCAAGAGCTGGTAAAACAGTAATACTTCAAAACATTGCGCATTCAATTACAGCAAATCATCCAGAGATTTATTTAATAGTTTTGCTTATTGATGAAAGACCAGAGGAAGTTACGGATATGCAAAGATCTGTAAAAGGTGAAGTTGTAAGTTCAACATTTGATGAACCAGCAATGAGACATGTCCAAGTGGCTGAGATGGTAATTGAGAAAGCAAAAAGATTAGCAGAACATAAAAAAGACGTAGTGATTTTATTAGATTCTATTACGCGATTAGGAAGAGCTTATAACGCAGTCGTTCCAAGCTCAGGAAAAGTATTAACGGGCGGTGTGGACGCCAATGCACTACAAAGACCAAAAAGATTTTTTGGAGCGGCAAGAAACATTGAAGAAGGTGGATCTTTAACAATTATTTCAACAGCATTAATTGAAACCGGTTCAAGAATGGATGAAGTTATTTTTGAAGAATTTAAAGGAACGGGTAATGCCGAAGTTATTCTAGATAGAAAAATTGCAGATAAGAGAATTTTCCCAGCAATCGATATTACAAAATCTGGAACTAGAAAAGAAGACTTGTTATTCAAAAAAGAAGATCTTCAGAAAATGAACGTTCTAAGACGACTGATTGCCCCAATGGGAAATATGGAAGCAATAGAATTTTTAATTGGTAAATTAAGAGAGACGAAAAACAACGCTGAATTTTTTGACTCAATGAATAAGTCCGCTTAATTATTTCTTAGTGGATTTGTCGTTCAGATCCAGGATTGTTTCCAATAATATAAAAATTTATTATCTGATTAATAAGTAAATTTCTTTCATTCAAAGTTTTTGCCTCAAGCAAACCCTGTTTTTCGCTTACAGAAAAAGGACATATCATTGATAGTGAATTGATTAATTGATCTGGCTCAACTTTTTCAACAATCTTCCAATCCGTAGATAGATGATGAATTTTAAATAGTTTTCTAGCTTTATCTATAAGCTGTAACACATCAATTTTGTCATTAAATTTTATTTTTTCTAAATCATCTAAGAACTCATCATAAGTTACTCTAAATTTTCTATAAGGCAGATTAGTCTCCGCTTCATCTAGAATTCTAAATCTCACTAAGCCTTTAAGGTTTATTAAATATCTACCATCAGCTGTTTTTGTATGAGTGTCTATTTTACCAAGGCAACCAACGCTAAATACTTCCGGCTTTTTTGGATTATTGCTTTCTCTTGTTTGAATCATTCCAATCATTTTATTTGATGCCAAGGCATCCTCGATCATTTTCTTATATCTAGGCTCAAATATATTGAGAGGCAAAATTGTATTTGGAAAAAACACTGCATTAGCAAGTGGAAAAATAGATATTTCTTGAGGAATTTCTTTTTTATCAAAAGTTGTCATTATGAATTAATATAGTCTTTAATTTGTTTTATTCAATTTCACTTTTCAATTGATTAAAATTTATTTTCATTTAATTTCACTGGATTATTAAGCGGGTGTAGCTCAGTGGTAGAGCGAATCGTTGCCAACGATTAGGTCGTGGGTTCAATTCCCTTCACCCGCTCCAAAAACATAAGTAAACATTAATCTTTTTTCAAATTCCCTTATTTTTTGGTGGCAGACAACTGGCAGACAACTTTTTTGATAAAATTCTCTAAAAATTAATTAATTTCAGTCTTATTTGCTTTTTTATTTTTTATTATATCTTGGATAGCATTCATTACTTCCTTTTCCACACCTTTAAAACCGTGCTGAGTTTCTGCTTCACAAGGCGAACCTTTAAATCCCGAACCGCCTAGTACTGTAATTAAAGGTAAATTAAATTCTTTAGTAATTTTTTGAGCACCAGAATATGTTGTTTTATCACAAGGGTCGTCTTTGTGATGAACAAAGAATTGAGGAATATTTACTTTTTTATAATTAAATCCCCCAAGTTCTCCGTAAGAACCTCTTTTAGTTGGTTCTGTAATTGCAGCAGTATGAATTGCACCCGAATAAAAATTCGTGTCATAAGTTGGCATAAAAGAAGATGAAATTGTACCCATACTTGTTCCAATCAACCAAACTTCTTTAATGCTAGGATATTTTTTCTTAACTTCTAAAATTAGTTTTGAAACATCATCGTGCCTTTCTAGAGAAGATTGGTAACTACTTGAACAAACACCAGTTACTGTGGGTTTACAATCTACAATCAGCATTGCGATTTCTGTATCAGCAAGGTGTCTTCTTGCTCTAATTAGAAAGTTTCCAGTTAGTTTAGAACTATGCATAACTTCATTTTTCATTTCAGGAATAACTATAGAGGGGTATCCAGGCAACAAGACAGCAAGATATTTAGGTTGGTTTGAATTTACCTTTAATGAAAAAACTCCTTGCTGGTTTTTATTATCTGCGGTTGTAACTGAGATTAAAATTTCTTTAAGACCTTGAGCGTGTGCTGGTATTTCATTTGCTTTAATAGAGGTAGCAAATATTAAAAATAAGGTAAAAATTATTTTTGTCATTATAACATAATAATCTTTAAATCTCAGGTAGACAACTTTTTAATAATTTAATCTACGCTTCCATTTAATTCTTTAAGAATATTATTCCACAATGGCAGCAAATCACCTGCCATCGTTCCATAACTTTTTTTAAATGAATCGTGATCTTTATTCGCAGCAATTTGTACCATCACTATTTTTGATGATGGTTGGACACAGATTACTTGAGTGTAGTGACCCAAGGCACAAAATGTTCTTGTTTTATTTTCTTGTATCCAAGTTTGATAACCATAACTATGTATGAATGCTTCGTTGCCAACCCCGATATGAGATTTTGGAATTTTGTTAATATCTGTCGCGTCTAAAAGATAATTCAAAGATATCACCTGGTTATTTTTATATTTTCCATCATTTGCAAGCAAAACGCCAAATCTTCCAAAATCATTTAGTGATGCAATAAAACCACCTTCAGTAAATTCTATATTATCAGGAGCGTAGGTCCATCTTGCCGTACCTCCGCCTCCCATTGGTTGCCATAACCACTCTGTAGTTAATGTGGAAATATTCTTTCCTGTCGCTTTAAATAAAACTCTGCCTAAAATCATCGTATCTTGATTTGAGTATCTAAATTTTCCTTTAACCCCTCTACTACTTAATCCATTTAAATATTCTTCAAATTTTTCTGGTTTTCCATAGTTTTCATTCTTTAGTAAAACTGAATACATTGGGTGACCAGGTATATCCATATTCTCGTAAGATCCTCCTTCGACACCAGATGCCATTAGAAGCAATTCCTTAATTGTTACATTGCCATAAGGAGAGTTCTTAATTTCAGACCAGTAAGTGCCAACAGTATCGTCGAGTGATTTTATAAAACCTTTTTGGTGAGCAATGCCTGTGAGCATAGCGGTTACAGTTTTTGACATAGAAAAACCTCTTAAAATCATATCTGCTTTTCTGCCATACTGGTAACGTTCAAGGACTATTTCTCCATTTTTAATAACTAAAAAACCCATCACAGGATGCTTTGCAATATATTCATCAGTTTTTTTAATAAGTTCTAAAGGAGGATTTGCCATAAACTTAAAATTAATAGGATCAGAAGAAGGATTAACCGATCTTAAAATACCACCCAGAACTTTATGAATTTCAGAAATATTTCCAACTCTACATTCTACTCTTCTCCAATGGTCACCATAAGGTGTGCAGGTAGCAAAGTTTCTGTCCTCGCCCATAGTTTTGGCATCAGGACCAGTGTCATTAAATTTAGATTGTTGTGAATAAGCGTGAGGTTGGATTAGAAAAAAAAATAATAATAAAAGAATTAATTTTTTCATTTAAGCATTGTAATACAAAATCTCAGGCAGACAACTTTTCAAAATAGGCAGACAACTTCGTCTGGAAGCATTGATTTTACTAGCATAGTGAGGTATTCAATTCCCTTCACCCGCTCCAAATCAGTAATTAACAATTAATGAAAAATATTAACCAGACATAATTGTTATTGAATTTATAAGTAATAATTTAAAAAAACAGGAATTTTATAATCAAGACATTCAGAAGGTTATTGCTTCCTCGATATATAAATTTTTGTTATTAAATGACTATTCGTTTGTTAATTGGTTTGGGTCAGATTTAATTTTTGTTAATAATAAAATTAAAGATTAGTAATTTATGTCATCATATTACTTTAAATATTAAAAATGAAGCAAAATTTTTTTTCAAAAATCTTACAAAAATATTTATCTAATAAAGATATTAGAAAATTAAAAAATAATTTATTTTATTATCTATTCTTTAGACTTATCAGAAATTTTCTCAAAGGTGATATTAAAATCAAAGCATATAATTTTTTTATTAATGCCAGCGTCAAAAAAAACAAAATGTCTAATAAATTATTAAAAAAATGCTATTTTGCTGAAGAAGAAATGTTAGAAATTATAGAAAAAATTTCTAAGCACAAAAAAGTATTCCTATTAGACTGTGGTGCTAACTATGGTTTTTATTCATTATTTGCCGCATCTTTATCTGAAGCAAATAGAATCATAGGCTATGAAGCCTCACCAATTACAGCAAATTCCTTTAGAGATAATGTTGGATTAAATAATTACAAAAATGTTTTTAGTAAAAATTTAGCAATCTCACATAACGCAGAAGAATATATAAATTTTAACGAAAGTTTAAATGATTGGGAAAGCTCCGCTACTCATGAACTCTTTCTTGAAAGTGTTGTTAAAATAAAAACTACCACTATTGATTCAGAATTACTTAATGAAAATTTGAATAATTTTAGTCTTGTTATTAAATTAGATATAGAAGGAAATGAATTTAATGCTATCCAAGGAGGAATTAATTCTATTGGCAAATACGATCCTTTAATAATAATTGAGTTATCTAAATATAATTTAAATAATAAGAATTATAATTTTATATTCTTTAAAAATTTTTTAAGTGCAAAAAAATACACAGTATATAATAAACAATTAAGACCGGTCACTGTAGATATGCTTATAGACGATATAAATAATTTAGATAAAAATAATCAAACTATTGGAAATTATTTTTTAATTAAAAATTCTTCCTATTTACATAATTTATTACTAAATTAATTTAATGGAATTATACAAGAAAAAATGCGTCCCTTGCAGAGGAGATATTCCTCCTTTTACTAGAGAACAGATCGATGAGTACTTAAAATATTTAACAGATTGGAAAGTTTTGATTAATGAAAAAAAAGCATTTTATTTATCGCGAGTTTATAAATTTTCTAACTTTGAAAAGAGTCTAAGTTTTATTAATAAAGTTTCAAATATTACTGAAGAGGAAGGTCATCACCCAGATTTAAAATTTGGCTGGGGTTATGCTGAAGTTAACATTTTTACTCACGCAATTAACGGTCTTTCTTTAAGTGATTTTATTTTAGCTTCCAAGATAGATATGATCAGTGTCTAAAATTTCTAATCCCAGTAAATACCATAGCAATACCAGCTTTTTCCGCTGCAGCAGTTACTTCTTCATCTTTAATTGATCCACCAGGCTGGATAACACATTTAACACCAATTTTAATTAGTTCATTTAATCCATCAGCAAATGGAAAAAAAGCATCGGATGCCGCAACGCTTCCTTTAATTTCATCTTTGAAAAATTCAGTGGCATTTTGACATGCAATTTTGCTTGAGGCTAATCTATTGGTTTGACCAGCACCAATACCAAGTGTCATATTATTTTTTGCTATAACGATTGCATTAGATTTTACAAATTTACAAATTTTGAATGCAAATATTAAATCATCTAATTCTTTATCAGTTGGTTTGTTTTTGGTAACAAATTTTAATTCTTTTTTATTAATTTCGATTTGATCTTTGTCTTGAACTAAAAAATTATCGCCTAAAAACGTATAAGAAAATTTATCCTGCTCTTTAAAGTTTTCTAAAGAAATTAATCTTAAGTTTTTTTTCTTTTCAAAAATTTCTAAGCTTTTTTTATCGAAACCTCTTGCAATAATCACCTCATAGAATGTCTTTGTGATCTCACTAGCAAGCTTTTCGTCGATTTCCCCATTAAAGCTGACGATCCCCCCAAAAGCACTGATAGGGTCGCTAGAAAGGGCTAATTCGTAGGATTTAAGGGCATTCTCTGCGATAGCACAGCCACAAGGATTGTTGTGTTTGACGATAACGCAAGAACTGCCTTTTTCACCCAGTTCCTTAGATATAGATACCGCTGAATACATGTCTAAATAATTATTGTAACTTAGTTCCTTGCCTTGGATTTGTTTTATCTTTGATAAGAAATCATTTTTATAATTTATTTTATAAACAGTTGCTTGCTGATGAGGATTTTCTCCATATCTTAGCTTATCTTTAAGCTGACCTGCGATTGTAATTTTTTTTGGAAATTTATTATCTCTTAAATCGTTCATCCAGTTGGATATTACAGAGTCATAATAAGCGGTTTCAAGAAAAGCATCTGTTGCAAGTTTTTTTCTAAACTCAAAAGAGGTTGATCCTTTGTTATTATTTAATTCATTTATTAAATCAGAATATTGATCAGCGCTTGAGATAACGGTGGTAAATTTAAAGTTTTTTGCCGAAGATCTAACCATTGCAGGACCACCTATGTCGATATTTTCAATCATCGTGTCAAAGTCTGCTTTTTCTAAAAGCTTTTTCTCAAATGGATAAAGATTAACAATCAGTAGATTTATAAAGTCTATATCTTCTTTTTTAATTTGATCCTGGTGTTCTTTATCATCAGCTTTAGCAAGAAGACCACCATGAATTTTTGGGTGTAATGTTTTAAGTCTACCATCTAATATTTCTGGAAATTTTGTATATTCTGAAATTTCAGTACATTTAAAGCCAAGATCTTTTATAAATTTATAGCTTCCGCCGGTGCTAATAATTTCAACGTTGTTTGCTTTTAAACATTCGAGAACCTCTTTTAGATTTGTTTTATCGGAAACAGAGATTAATGCTTTTTTAATTTTAATCAGTTGCATGAAGGAGTATTGGGTATACGATTTTTATTTGGCTTTTTCTAGATGCCAAATAATATTAGTGTTCTCATTTTCTACATTGCCTTCAAGTAGAATAAATGAGGATTCCTTAATGTTATCTGGATTACCAAAATAAAGATTTTTTTCAATTTTAGTTGGTATTTGAGGGCTTCTAAATATCCAACCCTCACCACCGCTTGAACTAAGCAGGATATCGTTTCCCATGGTCTTGGTGATACGAATATCAGGATGAATATGAAATCTTACACTAAAAGTTAAATTTTTATTCTCTGGGTTTTTGCATTTTAAACTATCAATTCCTTCAATGTGATTTTTTGATTTAAACAAAGTGATTTGTCTTTCATGTAATATTTTAAATCTTTTTTCATAACCATCATGACCGATAATGCATTGAATAAATTCTTTATCGTTTTTAAATTCTTGCTTAAAAATATTATGCTTTTCAATAAGAGAATTCCCAAAATATTTTCTAATCAAAGCATTCTTTTGAAAGATACAAGATGAGGTATCATTAATTGTAACTGTTGAATGAGCTGCAGTTGATGAGCTTAGATAAGATAATTCTTCACCAAGATTTTTACCCGATCCAGAATTGCAGATAAATTTTATACCACCTGATGCAAGTTCAAATGATAATGGGCCCGCTTGGTAATTTCTTGAATGCAACATGGAAGAGGGGTTGTTGGCATCTATAAATAATTCAATTTTCTTTGATTTAATTTTTGCATAACCACAGAAAATATTTTCCATATTTTCAAATTCATAACCTCTAGATTCTAAAAACTCATAGAATTTTTCAGTATTAATATGATTAGCGCCGTTAAAAAGAGGAAGATCACCATTTGAAAATCTTAAAAATTTAAAGCAAATGCCGAGGGAATTTATATAAATATTAATAAAAGCAGGAGTTTGTTTTCTAGATAATGTTAACCATTCTTTAATGAGTACTAAAAAATATAGAGTCCAAAATAAATCTTCAGGGTTTTTGCTTTTAACAAAACTGTCTTTGTTAGTAAAATTTCCAAGTTCATCTTCTAAATTCTTAAGCCCGTATTGAGTATATTCTTCATATTGTTCAAAGGAATTTCCAACTAAAATCAGCGCTGCAAGAGATTTTATTTTATCAACTCCACTGCTGACTAAGTTGATATTTTTAAATAAATGCTTTGTTTGTTTGACAATATTATTAATAACTTTGCTTCTAAAAATAAGATCGCTATTTTTAAAAATAATCTCATAACTTGAAATCCAATAGATTAACCGCATGGTTACGACATCAAGTGTCCAATATTTTTCATTATAATTTGAAAAATTATTGATCCATTGATCAAGAATTAAGCAGCCCAATTCTTTTTCTGTTTTAATGTTTAGTGCTGGTAGCCAGCAAAAATTATGAAGTTTTTTTATTTTATCTTCTTCTAAATTAGTTATTTTCCAAACATTAGTTGTATATTTTCTGACACTATTGAGGATAATAGGATCATGATTAATAAGATCTTGAATTAAAAATATATTAGAGGATTCATAAATACGGTGAGGCTGGATGCCCCCTAAGGAGATATTATAATTGGAACTTTTAAATTTTTTCTCCCTTAATCGATCTTGAAAGCTTTTTTTTAAAGATAAAAGATAAAGATTAAATGTATTGAGATTGGACACTTAAGCGCAATTTCTTAATTTTTGAATATTATCTTTTAATGAACCAGAGAAAATAGTTGTTCCAGACACTAAGATATTAGCACCCGCTTTTACTGCAAGGGGTGCGGTTTCAAAGTTAATTCCGCCATCAATTTCAATATCAATTTTAAGTTTCTTATCGTTAATCATTTTTCTAAGTTCAGTTACTTTAGGAAGAACTTCACCCATAAAACTTTGTCCTGCAAAACCAGGGTTCACGCTCATAATTAAAATGAGATCAATATCATTAATAACGTCCATTAAAACACTAATGGGTGTTTTAGGATTAAGAGAAACGCCTGCTTTTTTTCCCAACGATTTAATTGTGCTAACCGCTCTTTTTAAATTATCCGTTGCTTCAGGGTGGATGGTAATAATGTCTGAACCTGCATCTGCAAACGCTTTAATATATTTTTCAACAGGAGAGATCATTAAATGCACATCAAATGGAAGTTTTGTACATTTTCTAATCATCTTAATAATGGGAGGCCCCATTGTAATATTTGGAACAAAGTGGCCGTCCATAACATCAATGTGAATTAAATCTGCGCCAGCTTGTTCTAAACTTTTAATTTCATCGCCTAGAATACTAAAATCAGCCGATAGAATAGATGGTGATATTTTTATATTTTGTGCCACAGCACACAATTAAATGAATTTAAGAAATTTAAAACGTTTTTTTTAAAATTGTTTTTTAAACAAATTTGTTAAAAAATATGTAAATTCACTTTCTAATGGAAATGAAAGCATTCCCATTACTGAATAGCCAAGAACCCAAGGCATAAAATAAAATCTGAACATATAAAAGAACCAAGCTACATATAAAGGCACAAAGATTGGTATTAAAAAGCTGGGTGTTATAATTTTAAATATACGCAAAATAGGATCTGTAAATTTTACGAATATTTTCATGAAAAAAAAATTAGAGTCTTCTCTTTGAAATAGGGACATTGCGGACCTGCCAATTAATGTCCACATAATGGTTCCTAATATATAATCAAAGTAATAAATCCAAGGTGACATCGATTTTTGAAAGTATCATGGGGCGAATAAATCGCCCCATGAGTAATAGATTTTTAACTATGCTTAATGCTTAATGATTGTTTTACCGCTAGGGATCCTAAGATCATCAACCATTTGCTGGATCGCAGCACCTTCGGGTTTTGTAAGTAAACTTACAACCACCATAGCAACCAAGCTCACGCTAGCACCGATAATTCCAAATCTTAAATTATCAATTCCTAACCATGGAGTTTGATTCATGAATGTAGGTCCTACATATATTAGGTACCAAGTACCAGATATAAGTCCGCCTAACATTCCAGCTATTGCGCCTGAACGAGTTGCTCTCTTCCACCATATTCCTAAAACTAGTGGCCAGAATAAACCAGACATCGCAAAGTCGAACGCCCAAGCAACCGCTCCTAAGATACCCGTAAGTCTCATCGCAGCGATATAAGCGGCGGCAGCACCAATAACTACTAACAGTGCTCGCGCAACTGTTAATCTTGCTACAACGCTCGCTTTTGGATCGATCATTTTATAGTAGATGTCGTGAGAGATAGCATTTGCAATTGCAAGAAGTAGTCCATCTGCAGTTGACATAGCAGCAGCTAGTCCACCCGCAGCAACTAATCCAGAAATCACGTATGGTAATCCAGCAACTTCAGGAGTCGCTAATACCACCACGTCATCTCTCATGAACCATTCGTTCAATTGAAGGATGCCATCTTTGTTTAAGTCAGCAATAAATACTTGCTTAACCGCACTCCAGTTTTTCACCCACTCTATTGCCTGCACATCAACAATTTTTTTGCCGATAATTGCAGTAGGAAGAGTTGGATCAAGCAACTGAATTTTTGATAAAGTTGCAAGCATCGGAGCTGAGAAGTAAAGCAAGAAAATGAAAAACAACGACCAACCCACTGATCTTCTAGCTGAAGTAACAGAAGGCGTAGTGAAGTATCTCATTAAGATGTGTGGTAACGAAGCCGTCCCAATCATCATACAAAGCGCAAGCGAAATATATTTCCATGCTGCCATTGCACCCACAGGAACTCCAGAGTGTGGCGTTGACATAGAAGATAATCCCGCAGGAACTCCTGCTGCTTTTAAAACATCAGGTGAATTTTTTATCAATCCAAACTGAGCTTCTAAAGCTGCTATTTTCTCAACCGTTCCTCCCATTGAAATGTGAGGGAAAATATGTCCTAATTTCCAGCTCATCCAGAATACTGGAATTAAATAAGCTATAATTAAAACAATGTACTGAGCTACTTGTGACCAAGTCACAGATCTCATTCCACCCAACATTGAACATAGAAGAATACTTACTAGACCAACCCAAACTCCAACTTCAAAAGGTACCGCTAATGCACGTGATGCAATTGTACCTGTTGCGTTGATTTGAGCTGTCACATAAGTAAACGATGCGATTAGTAACACCAATACCGCACAGAACCTTGAAAAGTTTCCACCATATCGAGTTCCAATAAAATCAGGAACTGTATAGCAGCCAAATTTTCTAAGATACGGAGCCATTAGTGATGACACTAACACGTAACCACCTGTCCAACCTACTAGGAACGCCATGTAAGTATATCCACCAAAGTATATACCACCAGCCATTGCCACAAAGGATGCACCTGACATCCAGTCAGCAGCTGTTGCCATTCCATTAAACACTGTTGGAACTTGTCTTCCAGCTAAATAATATGCTTCCACTTGAGCTGTTCTAGAAAGCCAGCCGATGATTGCATATATTAGGATCGTGAAACTAACGAATAATATTCCGATAGTTTTTGCACCCATACCTTGCGTTTCAAAGAATGCCATTAAGGCAAAAAATCCAAGGAACCCTAATGTGTAGATTCCATAAATTTTTGGTAGGTCTTGTATAAATTTACTTTTTTGTGCCATATTTAATCATCCTCCCTGTCGACGTCGGAAAAACCAAACTCATTATCAATTTTTTCTTGTCTATTGTTAGACCAAAAAATCATGACAACAAACGCAATTAAAGATCCTTGCGCAGTCATGTAATAGGCTAACGGATATCCTAGAAACTTGATGTGGTTTATTTGTTCACCGAAGGCGAAAACAACAGTTCCGAAAAAAAACCATAACAACATTGTTATGATCATAAGGCTTCTGGTCGCTGCCCAATGGGCTTCTTGTTTTGGCGATGCCATATGTTATCCCCCTTAGTTATTGTTAATATTAACTAAGCAAACCCTAATTGAATTTTATATTAATTAAAAGTTAATATTTTACTTAAAAAACGTTATAAATATTAACTTTTTATGATTAAAGAATATATAAAACAACTCGAGGGTGTATCCTTTGATTTTTTATTAAGCTCATTAAAAAGATTAGTGGTGGGTGAGAAGAAGTTAACAAATCTAGAATTAATTAATGACTTTATCCATAAAAGATCTGCCCATGTAACCCAAAATACATTGTATGGATATTTACAAACTCGAATTGGTGGAAATTACATTAAAGCTTTTAAAGATGAAAATTATTTAAAATCGATCAATATTTCTAGATGGAATATTTTTGTCATATCAGTTCAGGATATTTCTTTTTATATTTTTTCTTATCTTTATAAAAATCAAAATTATCAAAAATTTGAAGAAGCAAAAAAAATTTATCATAAAATTTTATTAAGCGAAAAAAAAAATGGTCTAACCGATGATATTTACGATAACGCAGTTGAGGAGTTTGATAAAAGATTTCAAGAGCTTAATTGGGCAACATTTTGTAATTCGAATCCATTTGATAAAAGTTCACAAGCACTAATTTACTGGTCACCGATTGCAGATGAATTAAAAAATCTTGATAAAGAGATAGTAGTTAATTCTATGATTAATAAATGGAATAATGTTTGTCGAGATTTTGAAAAATTAATTCAAAAAATAGATTAAATTATGAATGAAAAATTTAAAAAAATTGCTGAGCGATCTTTAAAAGAAGCCGATGAGAGAAAAAAAAATAATCATCAAATAAAAAATAAAAAAGAAATTAATGGACCAAAGGGATTGGAGCCCACTCGTTATGGAGACTGGGAGACTAAAGGAATAACTTATGACTTTTAGATTATTTATTTAATCTATTATCAATTAAACTTTGCACCACTGTTGGATCTGCAAGCGTTGAAGTATCGCCAAGATTCTCAAATTGATTTTCAGCAACTTTTCTAAGAATTCTTCTCATAATTTTACCAGATCTAGTTTTTGGTAAACCTGGCGTGTAATGAATAAGATCAGGCGTTGCAAGAGGTCCAATAATTTTTCTAACTAAATCTTTTAATTCTTTTGTTAAAGCATCAGATCCCGCTTCACCAACTTTTAAAGTTACATAACAGTATAATCCTTGCCCTTTAATATTATGTGGGTAGCCAACTACCGCAGCTTCAGCAACTTTTGGATGAGCAACGAATGCACTTTCTATTTCGGCAGTTCCAAGGTTGTGACCTGATACAATAATGACATCATCCACTCGACCTGTAATCCAATAGTATCCGTCTTCATCTCTCTTACATCCATCACCAGTGAAATACTTACCGTCATGTTGTGAAAAATAAGTATCAATAAATTTTTGATGATCTCCATAGATAGTTCGCATCTGTCCAGGCCAAGAGTCCGACATACATAGTCTGCCTTCGCAAGCGCCATTCAGTTCATTTCCTTTTTCATCAACAACAGCAGGCTTTATTCCATAGAATGGTTTTGTTGCTGATCCTGGCTTTAAATCAACAGCACCAGGCTGAGGAGATATTAAAATTCCACCCGTTTCTGTTTGCCACCAAGTATCAACGATTGGACAACGAGAGTCGCCCACAATTTTATGATACCAAATCCAAGCTTCAGGATTAATGGGTTCACCAACAGAACCTAAAAGTTTAAGTGATTTTCTGCTTGTCTTTTTTACCATCGCATCACCTTCACGCATTAAAGCTCTAAGTGCAGTTGGGGCTGTGTAGAAAATATTTACTTTGTGTTTATCAATCACCTGCCAGAAACGACTTGCATCAGGATAACTTGGAACTCCTTCAAATACTAAAGTTGTTGCTCCATTTGATAGTGGACCATAGACAATATAACTGTGGCCTGTCACCCAACCAATGTCTGCAGTGCACCAATAAATATCTCCGTCTTTATAATCAAAAATATATTGGTGGGTCATCGAGGCATAAACTAAATAGCCACCTGTTGTATGCAATACTCCCTTTGGTTTTCCAGTAGATCCTGATGTGTAAAGAATAAACAATGGATCTTCCGCATTCATTTCTTCAGGTTTGCATGTTGTAGACATTTTAGAAGTTAACTCATGATACCAAACATCACGTTTTGAATCGAAAGGTACCTTGCCCCCAGTTCTTTTTAGAACAATACATTTTTTAACATCGGGGCATTTCTTTAATGCTTCATCAACATTCTTCTTTAAAGGAATAACTTTTTGACCCCTTAATCCTTCATCAGCTGTAATTACAAACTCTGATTTACAATCTAAAACTCTGTTAACAATAGAGTCTGGAGAAAAACCGCCAAACACTACAGAATGAATCGCTCCAATTCGAGTACAAGCAAGCATAGCGTAAACGCCCTCAGGAACCATCGGCATGTAAATTGTAACTCGATCACCTTTTTTAATTCCAATTTCTTTTAATCCATTTGCAAGTTTGCAAACCTCATCACTTAATTCTTGATAGGTAATATTTTTAGATTCTTTTGGATCATCTCCTTCAAAAATAATTGCAGTTTGTTTTGCTCTTTTTGGTAAATGTCTATCAATACAATTGTAAGAAACTTAAAATTGATATTGAAATT
The DNA here is from genome assembly GCA_000419465.1 of alpha proteobacterium SCGC AAA028-C07. Taxonomy (GTDB): domain Bacteria; phylum Pseudomonadota; class Alphaproteobacteria; order Pelagibacterales; family Pelagibacteraceae; genus Fontibacterium. The sequence goes on from ATTB01000002.1 coordinate 138,740, forward strand.
GATGGCGGAATTAACTTTGAAACCGCACCCCTTGCAGTAAAAGCGGGTGCTAATATCTTAGTGTCTG
>ATTB01000003.1 GCA_000419465.1 alpha proteobacterium SCGC AAA028-C07
TTTGCATTTAAAATTAGGTTTAGGTGAGATTATTGAGGATTATATTCAGGATGAACGTTTGAAAGGAGTTTTAAATAAAATTACAATGTTATACTCGGCTATACTTCCCATCGTTGGCATTGTATCATTAATAATAATTATTTTATGAACACTTATCCAATTATTGATCACGAATATGATGTTATTGTTGTAGGAGCTGGTGGTTCAGGATTAAGAGCGGCCGTTGGTTTAGCTGAAGCTGGACTTAAGACAGCCTGTATTTCGAAAGTATTTCCAACAAGAAGTCACACTGCTGCAGCACAAGGCGGAATCTCTGCTGCATTAGGAAACATGTCAGAGGATGATTGGCGTTGGCATATGTATGACACGGTAAAAGGTGCGGATTGGTTAGGAGATCAAGATGCCATTGAATATTTATGTAAAGAAGCTCCAAGAGCAGTTATTGAGCTTGAAAAATACGGAGTTCCTTTTAGCAGAACTGAAGAGGGAAAAATTTACCAAAGACCATTTGGAGGAATGACCGCTAATTATGGAAATGGTATTGCTCAAAGAACTTGCGCTGCTGCAGACAGAACGGGACATGCAATTCTTCACACCCTTTATGGTCAAGCTCTTAAAAAAAATACAGAATTTTTTATAGAATATTTTGCATTAGATTTATTAATGCATAATGGAAAATGTCAGGGAGTTACTGCTTGGAATCTACAAGACGGAACTATTCATCGCTTTAGAGCTAATATGACAATTTTAGCAACAGGTGGTTATGGAAGAGCATATTTTTCAGCAACATCAGCGCATACTTGCACAGGTGATGGAAACGCGATGGTTTTAAGAGCGGGTTTACCATTACAAGATATGGAATTTATTCAATTTCATCCAACAGGAATTTATGGAGCCGGATGTTTAATTACTGAAGGTTCACGAGGAGAAGGTGGATTTTTAGTTAATTCCGAAGGCGAAAGATTTATGGAACGATATGCGCCTTCAGCAAAAGATCTTGCATCAAGAGATGTGGTTTCAAGATCTATGACAATTGAAATTAATGAAGGTAGAGGAGTTGGTAAAAATAAAGATCATATTTATCTTCATCTAAATCATTTAGATCCAAAAGTTTTACATGAAAGACTTCCTGGAATTTCTGAATCTGCAAAAATTTTTGCTGGCGTAGATGTAACAAAGGAACCAATACCAGTTGTTCCAACCGTTCATTACAATATGGGAGGAATTCCTACTAATTATTACGGTGAAGTAATATCGAAAACTGAAAATGGAAAAGATGTAATTATGCCTGGCTTAATGGCAGTTGGAGAAGCAGCTTGCGTTTCAGTTCATGGAGCCAATAGATTAGGATCTAATTCGTTAATTGATCTTGTAGTATTCGGCAGAGCAGCAGCTATGAGAGCTGCAACAATAGTAAAACCAAATTCTAAACATGAAGTAATTCCTGAAAGTGAAACACAAAAATCAATTTCAAGATTTGATAAATTGAGAAATTCAAACGGAGGAACACCCACTTCTGTACTTAGAGATAAAATGCAAAGAACAATGCAAAAAAATTGCGCAGTATTTAGAGATGCAAAAATTTTAAAAGAGGGAATGGAAGAAATTAGAAAACCATGGCTGGGAATGGATGACATTTCAGTTTCAGATAAATCTTTAATCTTTAATACAGATTTAATTGAAACTTTAGAGTTTGATAATTTAATAAGACAATCTCTTGTTACAATGGCATCTGCTGAAAATAGAAAAGAAAGTAGAGGCGCACATTCTAGAGAAGACTTTAAAGATAGAAATGATGAGAATTGGATGAAACATACACTAGCTTGGCAAGATGGTGAGAAAGTAAAAATAGATTACAGAAATGTACATAATTTTACTTTAACTAATGAAGTGCAATATTTTCCACCGAAAGCGAGAGTATATTAATGGTTCAATTTGCATTACCAAAAGATTCAAAAGTTGTTGAAGGAAAATATTTTAAAGACAATACTAATGGAAAAAATTTAAAGAAAGTTAAAATTTATCGATGGGATCCTGAGACAAAACAAAACCCAAGACTAGACACTTATGAAGTTAACATGGATGAGTGTGGGCCAATGGTTCTCGATGTTCTTATTAAGATTAAAAACGAAATTGATACTACATTAACTTTTAGAAGATCTTGTAGAGAAGGTGTTTGTGGTTCGTGTGCTATGAATATTGACGGTGTTAACGGACTTGCTTGCACAAAATCAGCAGTAGATATTAAAGATGAAATAAAAGTTTATCCCCTTCCTCATATGCCAGTGATTAAAGACTTGGTTCCAAATTTAAATCAACTTTATAAACAATATCAATCCATCGAGCCCTGGTTACAGGTTGAGAAAAAAAGCGAGGTGGGTGATAAAGAAATATATCAGTCAAAACAAGATAGAGAAAAATTAGATGGGCTTTACGAATGTATTATGTGTGCATGCTGCTCAACATCTTGTCCAAGCTATTGGTGGAATGGTGAAAAATATTTAGGACCAGCTGTTTTATTGCAGGCTTATAGATGGATTATTGATAGCAGAGACGAAGAGAGAGTAAAAAGATTAAAAAAAGTTGCAGATGAGCTTAAACTTTTTAGATGTCATACAATCATGAACTGTACTAACGCCTGTCCAAAAGGATTGAATCCAGCAAAAGCAATCGGTTCAATAAAAAAAATGTTAGTTCAACATAGTAAAGATCTATAATTTTTTAACTTCATTATTTGACAGCTTAATTCTGTCCCTATATTTTCCTATTAATTCAAATGAAAATTATAGAACATTTTGTTAACGGAAAATCCTTTTCTGGCACTTCAAAAAGAACTTCTGATGTATTCAATCCAAGCACAGGCGAAATTTCTGCAAAAGTAAATTTAGCTACAAAAAAAGACGTTGATGATGCAGTGGAAATTGCAAGCAAAGCATTCGTAACATGGTCCCAAGTTCCACCATTACAAAGAGCAAGAATTTTATTTAAATTTAAAGATCTAATAGAAAAAAATACAGACGAACTTACAAAAATAATTGTTTCAGAACACGGTAAAGTTTATGACGATGCCAAAGGATCTCTAACTAGAGGTTTAGAGGTTGTTGAATTTGCATGTGGCATTCCACATTTATTAAAAGGCGAGTTTACAGAAAATGTTGGTACAAACGTTGATAGTTGGTCGATAAGACAACCGCTCGGAGTTTGTGCTGGAATTACTCCTTTTAATTTTCCAGCAATGGTTCCAATGTGGATGTTTCCTCTAGCGATTGCATGTGGAAATACTTTTATTTTAAAACCTTCAGAGAAAGATCCAAGTTGCCCATTAAGATTAGCGGAATTATTAAAAGAAGCAGGCTTGCCAGATGGAGTCTTTAACGTTGTAAATGGAGATAAAGAATCTGTAGACGCATTGCTTTCAAATCCACATGTTAGCGCAATTAGTTTTGTAGGCTCAACTCCTATAGCTAAATACATTTATGAAAGTGCAGCAAAATTTGAAAAAAGAGTTCAAGCATTAGGAGGCGCTAAAAATCACTGTGTTGTAATGCCCGATGCAGATTTAGACCAAGCTGTTGCAGGACTTATGGGAGCCGCTTATGGTTCAGCAGGCGAGAGATGTATGGCTCAATCCGTAGCAGTTGCAGTTGGAAATATTGGAGATGAGTTAGTAAATAAACTTACAAAAGAAGTTAATAATTTAAAAGTAGGTCCTGGACTTGATAAAGGAATGGATATGGGACCATTAGTTACGGCTCAACATTTAGAAAAAGTTACAAGCTATATAGATATTGGAGTGAAAGAAGGCGCTAAACTAGTTGTGGACGGAAGAAAAATTAAAAAACCACAAGGTCATGAAAAAGGCTTTTATTTGGGCGGTTGTTTGTTTGATCACGTAAAAGAAAATATGAGAATTTATAAAGAAGAAATATTTGGACCGGTACTTTCAGTTGTGAGAGCAAAAGATTTTAATGAGGCTGTAGATTTAATTAATAAACATGAATTTGGTAATGGAGTAAGTATTTTTACACGAGACGGTGATAGCGCAAGAACCTTTTCAAGTCATATTAAAGTTGGAATGGTCGGTATAAATATTCCAATACCCGTACCAATGGCTTTTCACAGTTTTGGTGGCTGGAAAAGGTCTTTATTTGGTGATCAACATGTTCATGGAATGGAAGGGGTTAGATTTTATACTAAATTAAAAACTATTACTTCAAGATGGCCTTCTGGTATAAAAGCCAATTCAAGTTTTACAATGCCAACAATGAGTTAATCGTATGAGAAAAAAAATATCACTTATAGGATCAGGACAAATCGGCGGCACTCTAGCGCACTTAGTTTCTTTAAAAGAATTAGGAGATGTGGTTATTTTTGATATTGCAGCAGGATTGCCCGATGGAAAATCTTTAGACATCGCTCAGTCAGGAGCCGTTGAACGTTTTAATGCAAATCTTAAAGGAACAACAAGTTATGCTGACATTGCAAATTCAGATGTAATTATTGTAACTGCAGGCGTTCCAAGAAAAGAAGGAATGAGCAGAGATGATCTTTTAGGAATTAATTCAAAAGTAATGAAACAAGTTGGCGAAGGAATTAAAAAATATTCTCCAAATGCCTTTGTAATTTGTATCACTAATCCCTTAGATGTTATGGTTTTGGCATTACAGAAATATTCAGGTCTGCCTGCTGAAAAAGTAGTTGGTATGGCAGGAGTTTTAGACTCTTCTCGTTTTAGATTATTTTTGTCTGAAGAATTTAAGGTTTCTATTGAAGATATAACTGCTTTTGTTTTAGGAGGCCATGGAGATACAATGGTTCCACTTTCTAGATACTCGACAGTTGCGGGAATACCAATTCCAGATTTAATAGACATGAAGTGGTCTACTAAAGAAAGAATAGATAAAATTATACAAAGAACTCGAGACGGAGGAGCTGAAATAGTTAAATTGTTAAAAACAGGTTCTGCTTATTACGCTCCAGCAAGTTCAGCCATTGAAATGGCAGAGGCATTTTTAAAAGATAAAAAGAAAATTTTACCGTGTGCTGTTTATTTAGATGGTGAATATGGGGTTGACGATCTTTATGTTGGCGTACCTGTTATAATTGGTGCAAAGGGAGTTGAAAAAATTATTGAGATTAAATTTAATCCTGACGAAAAAGAGATGTTTTTAAAATCTGTTGATTCAGTTAAAAAATTAACACAAGATCTTTTCAAGCTTGATCCAGAAGTTGCAAAAATTAAAACTACCAAGCCAAAGTATTAATTTTTCATGAATATTCACGAACATCAGGCAAAAGACTTAATAAAGAAATTTGGCGCACCAGTTTCAAAGGGTGTTGTTATTTTTAACTTAAATGAAATTGATGAAAAAATTAAACAGCTAAATAGCAAAATGTATGTGGTTAAAGCCCAAATACACGCTGGAGGAAGAGGAAAAGCTGGAGGTGTAAAATTAGTTAAAAACATCGATGAATTAAAGCAAAAATGCAAAGATTTACTTGGAAAAGTTCTTGTTACACATCAAACAGGACCCCAAGGAAGAGAAGTAAAAAGACTCTATATAGAAGAAGCTTCAGACATTAAAAAAGAATTTTATTTATCATGCTTAGTAGATAGAGCGTCTTCAAAAATTGCTTTTATTTCTAGTGCAGAAGGAGGAATGGATGTTGAAGAAGTTGCAGACAAAACTCCTGAAAAAATTATTACAACGCGTGTTTCTTTATCAGCAAAATTAAAAGATGAAGATTTAGAATCAATTGTAAAACCTTATAATTTGAGTGGAGATCAAAAAAATCAGGCAAAGAAAGTTGCTCAGGCTTTATATGATACTTTGGTTAATACTGATGGAAGCTTAATTGAAATCAATCCATTAATTCTTACAACGGAAGACCAAATTAAGTGTCTGGATGCAAAAATAAGTTTTGATGACAACGCTCTTTTTAGACATCCAGAAATTAAAGAGCTTAGAGATTTGAATGAAGAAGATCCAATGGAAATTGAAGCTAGCAAGTATGAACTAGCTTATATCAAATTAGATGGAAAAATTGGTTGTATGGTTAATGGTGCCGGTCTTGCAATGGCAACAATGGATATCATAAAACTTTATGGTTCAGAACCAGCAAACTTCTTGGACGTAGGTGGTGGAGCTACAAAAGAAAAAGTATCTGCTGCGTTTAAAATTATTTTATCAGACAAAAATGTTGAAGGAATTTTAATAAATATTTTTGGAGGAATTATGCGTTGCGATATTATTGCCCAAGGAGTTGTTGAGGCTGCAAAAGAGGTTGATCTTAAAGTTCCTCTAGTTGTTAGATTAGCAGGAACAAAAGTTGATGAAGGTAAAGAAATTTTAAAAAAATCTGGTTTAACAATTATTTCTGCAGATAATTTATCAGATGCAGCAAAGAAAATTGTAGAGGCTACATCTTAATATGTCTGTTTTAGTAAATAAAAAAACAAAGGTTATTTGCCAGGGTTTTACAGGAAAACATGGAACATTTCATTCAGAGCAAGCGCTTGCATATGGAACAAATTTAGTTGGAGGAATTACTCCTAAAAAAGGTGGACAAACTCATTTAGGACTTCCAGTTTTTAATACAGTTGCTGAAGCAGTAGACAAGATAAAGCCTGATGCAACTATGATTTATGTTCCGGCAGCATATGCAGCGGCAGCTATTATTGAAGCACTAGATAGTGAAATACCCTTAATTGTTTGCATTACAGAAGGCATTCCAGTTTTAGATATGGTTAGAGTTAAAGAAAAATTAATGAAGTCTAAAAGCAGATTAATAGGACCTAATTGTCCAGGAATTATTACACCAGATGAATGTAAAATTGGAATTATGCCAGGGCATATTCATAAGAAAGGATCAGTTGGAATCGTATCGAGATCAGGAACATTAACGTATGAGGCCGTTGCGCAAACTACAGCATTGGGATTAGGACAATCGACATGTATTGGAATCGGTGGTGATCCTATTAACGGAACTAACTTTATTGATTGTTTAGATTTATTTTTAAAAGACGATGAAACCAAATCAATTATTATGATAGGCGAAATTGGTGGGAGCGCAGAGGAAGAAGGCGCTGAATTTATTAAGTCTTCAAAAATTAAAAAACCAGTGGTTGGATTTATTGCTGGAGTAACAGCCCCTCCAGGAAGAAGAATGGGGCATGCAGGAGCTATTATTTCTGGTGGAAAAGGACTTGCTAAAGACAAGATAGAAACAATGAAATCTTGTGGCATAACAGTTGCAAATTCGCCAGCAGATATTGGTAAAACTTTATTTGACAAACTTAAGACTTAATATTTTATTACGAATATAAAATTATATGTCGTCACAAGAAAATAATATTATTTTTCAAAAAACATCTTTTTTATCAGGAACAAACTCTTCTTATATTGAGAAACTTTACGCTAAATACGTAGAAAATCCCGCAAGCATTCCAGATAGTTGGAGACAATTTTTTGAGGGTCTAGGCGATCAAAAAGATAACATTATCGAAAATCAAGGACCAAGCTGGGCTCCATCAAATATTAAATATATTGCGAATGGAGATTTGGATGTTTATGAGAAATACCTTCCCAAAAATTTAAATGAAAATTCAATTAAAGAAAAAATTGTAGAAAAAAATAAAAATTTATCAAACAATGAAAGAGTAGATGTCGAAAGATCTACTATTGATTCTATTAGAGCTATTATGATGATCAGAGCCTACAGGATTAGAGGCCATCTAATTGCTGATTTAGATCCGTTACAACTTCAAGAAAAACATCATCACACTGAACTTAATCCAGAAACTTACGGTTTTAAAAAAGAAGATAGAAATAGAAAAATATTTTTAGATAAAGTTCTCGGATTTGAATATGCGACGGTTAATGAAATATTAGAAATTCTACTAAAAACTTATTGTTCAAAAATTGGAATAGAGTTTATGCATATGTCAGATCCAGAAGAAAAAAGCTGGATCCAAGAAAGAATTGAAGGAAAAGGAAAAGAAGCAAACTTTACTTCTGAAGGAAAGAAAGCAATTTTTAAAAAGTTAGTAGAAGCAGAGGGATTTGAAAATTATTGTCATACTAAGTTTGTTGGAACAAAAAGATTCGGTCTAGATGGATGTGAATCTTTAATTCCTGCACTTGAACAGATAATAAAAGTTGGAGGAAGTTCAGGAGTAAAAGAAGTTAAAATTGGAATGCCTCATAGAGGTAGATTAAATATTCTTGCAAACGTTATTCAAAAACCTTTTAAAAAAATATTTAAAGAATTTTCCGGAAATCCAGGTCCAGATACAGCGGGTGTTTCGGGTGATGTTAAATATCATTTAGGAGCATCAGCAGATAGAGATTTTAACGGTAACAATGTTCATGTAAGTTTAACTGCAAACCCTTCACATCTTGAAGCTGTAAATCCTGTAGTGTTAGGACAAACGAGAGCTAAACAATTTTTTCATAATGATCCACAAAGAGTAAAAGTAATCCCTGTTCTTTTACACGGAGATGCAGCGTTTGCAGGACAGGGAATTGTTGCAGAATGTTTTGCTATGTCTGGCTTGAAAGGACATAATACCGGAGGCACAATTCATATTATTGTTAATAATCAAATTGGTTTTACTACAAGCCCGTCCTTTGCAAGATCTTCACCTTATCCATCTGAAGTAGCCAAAATGGTTCAAGCTCCAATATTCCATGTTAACGGGGATGATGCAGAATCTGTTGTTTATTGTGCAAGAATTGCAACGGAATATAGACAAAAATTTAAACGAGATGTTGTTATAGATATTATTTGTTACCGAAGATTTGGTCACAATGAGGGAGATGAGCCTTCTTTTACTCAGCCTCTAATGTACAAAAAAATTAAATCCCAAGCTACAACCCTAACAATTTATGGAAACCAACTTATTCAAGAAGGTGTTTTAAGAAAGGATGAGTTTCAAGGGGAAAAAGATAATTTTAAAAATTTTTTAGATACAGAATTTGAAACATCAAAGAGCTACATTCCAAACCAAATAGACTGGTTTACAGGAAGCTGGTCGAAATTTACAACTGAAATTGGATCTGACCGTAGAGGTGTAACAGGTGTTGATTTAGATTTAATTCATCAAGCTGGAGAAAAAATTTGTAAACTTCCTGAAAATTTAAATTTTCATTCAACAATTAAAAGACTTTTTGAAGCAAAGAAAAAAATGTTTGAAACAGGAAAAGGCTTTGATTGGGCGACAGCCGAGAGTTTAGCTTTTGGAACTTTATTATTAGAAGGTTACCCAGTAAGATTTGTAGGACAAGATTCATCAAGAGGAACTTTCAGTCAAAGACATGCTGGTGTACTTGATCAAGATACAGGAGAAAAATATTACCCTTTAAAAAATCTTAGCTTAAATCAAGGGCAGTTTGAAATTATTGACAGCTTCCTTTCAGAGTTTGGTGTCTTAGGATTTGAATATGGATATTCATTATCTTCACCAGAAACTCTAGTTTTATGGGAAGCACAATTTGGCGATTTTGCAAATGGAGCTCAAATTATAATTGATCAGTTTATTACTTCAGGAGAAAAAAAATGGACACGCGCAAGCGGTTTAGTAATGCTTCTTCCACATGGTTATGAAGGACAAGGACCAGAACATTCTTCAGCACGTATTGAAAGATATTTACAATCTTGTGCTCAAGAAAATTTACAAGTAGTCAATTGCACTACACCTGCAAATTATTTTCATTTATTAAGAAGACAAATTCATAGAACGTTTAGAAAGCCACTTATAGTATTCTCGCCAAAATCTTTATTGAGACATAAAAAATGCGTTTCTGAAATTGAAGATTTTTTACCAGAAAACTCTTTTCATAGAATATTACCAGACCATGCAGATTTTCCAGAATATAATTTAATTAAATTAGCAAAAGATGAAGAAATCAAACGCGTAGTTCTTTGTTCTGGAAAAGTCTATTTTGATATTTCTGAAAAGAGAGAAATTATAAGAAATCCTAAAGTTCAACTATTAAGAATTGAACAACTATATCCATTCCCAGTAAAAAAATTAGCTAGTTTTTTAAAAAGATTTAAAAATGCTGATGAATTTATTTGGTGTCAGGAAGAGCCAGAAAATATGGGCGCTTGGAGTTTTGTTGAAAAATATATCAATTGGACACTAAATTCGATTGGCGCCAAATCTAAAAAAGTACAGTATGTTGGCAGAAAACCTTCAGCTTCAACGGCTACCGGATATTTGAAAAAACATGTACAACAGCAGGACGAAATAATATCAAAAGTACTTTTATAGAATAATGGCAAAAGATTTAGTAGTACCAACACTAGGCGAGTCAGTAACGGAAGCTACAGTTTCGAAGTGGCTTAAACAGGTTGGTGATCCAGTAAAAGCAGATGAGCCAGTTGTTGAATTAGAAACAGACAAAGTTAGCGTGGCTGTTCCTTCTCCTGAGACAGGCGTTTTGTCTGAAATTAAAATTCAAGCAGGAACTACAGTTAATGTTGGAGCAGTTTTAGGAACCGTAGGAGCGGGAACTGCAAACGTAGCTAAAAAAGAACCTGTTAAAGCACCGGAACCAGTAAGACCAAAAATAGTACAAGTTCCCACAAGTAAAAAAGAAATATTGTCACCTGCAGTGAAAAGAATAGTTGAAGAAAAAAGAATTGATATTAGCACAATAAGTGGATCAGGGAGAGACGGAAGAATTTTAAAAGGAGATTTATTAGAATCTATGGGTTTACCTTCTGCTCCTTCTACAACAAGAGCAGCTAAGGGTGATGAAGAGCGAGTTAAAATGACTCGACTAAGATCAACTATCGCCAAAAGATTAAAAGAAGCCCAAAATAATGCAGCGATGCTTACGACATTCAATGAAATTGATATGTCGAGAATTATCGAAATGAGAGCTGAATACAAAGATGGTTTTCAAAAAAGATACGGTGTTAAATTAGGATTTATGTCATTTTTTGTAAGATCTTGTGTGGAAGCTTTAAAAGCTTTTCCAGTTATTAATGCAGAAATTCAACAAGATGAAATTGTTTATAAAAATTATTACAATATCGGTGTCGCTGTCGGAACAGAGAAAGGATTGGTTGTTCCAGTAGTTAGAGACGCAGATGAATTATCTTTAGCAGATATTGAAAAACAAATTATTGCCTTAGGCGAAAAAGCAAAAACAGGGCAATTGTCTATAGATGAACTTCAAGGTGGAACTTTTACAATTACAAATGGTGGAATTTATGGTTCGATGTTATCAACACCAATACTAAATCCTCCACAATCAGGAGTATTAGGAATGCACAATATTGTTCAGCGAGCAGTTGTTGTTGAAGGAAAAGTTGAAGTTAGACCCATTATGTATCTAGCTTTATCTTATGATCACAGAATTATTGATGGAAAAGATGCTGTGTCATTTTTAGTTAGAGTTAAAGAATATTTAGAAGACCCAAGAAGACTTTTTTTAAATTTATAATTCATGCAAGAGTTTGATTTTTTAGTTATAGGTGGAGGGCCAGGTGGATATGTTGGAGCAATTAGAGCTGCTCAACTAGGATTAAAAACTGCATGTATTGAATCAAGAGGAACATTAGGCGGCACCTGTCTTAATATTGGATGTATACCATCGAAAGCTTTATTGCATTCATCAGATCTTTATAAAAAAGCAAAAACTGAATTTAAAAATATAGGAATCAATATTAATGAACCATCATTAGATCTTGCAAAAATGATGAGTCACAAAGCAAAAGGTGTAGAAGGACTTACTAAGGGAATAGAGTTTTTATTTAAAAAAAATAAGGTTACTTACATTAAAGGTTTTGGATCTTTTAAAGATAAAAATACAATTTCAGTTAGCGATCAGTCTAATAATCAAAAAGATTATAAATTTAAAAATGCAATTATAGCAACAGGTTCGGTTCCAATTTCTCTTCCAAATATAGAAATTGATGAAAAAATAGTAGTTTCTTCAACAGGCGCATTAAATTTGTCATCTGTTCCAAAAAAACTTGTTGTTATTGGAGCCGGTTACATTGGACTAGAAATGGGTTCTGTTTGGCTAAGATTAGGAGCAGAAGTTCAAGTTGTAGAATACTTAGACCACATAACTCCAGGCATGGACAGAGAAGTGTCGGACGCTTTCTTAAAAATATTACAAAAACAAGGAATGCAATTTAATCTATCAACAAAAGTAATTGGTGTTAAAAAAAATAAAAATGGTGCAACAGTTACAGTCGAGAAGAACGGCGCTAAAAGCGACATTGATTGTGATATTGTGCTAATGTCAGTTGGAAGAAAACCTAATACCACAGGATTAAATCTTGAAAAAATTGGAGTAAAGTTAGACTCAAAAGGAAGAGTTGAAACAGATCATAAATACAAAACTAATTTAGATAACATTTACGCAATCGGGGATGTAATTGTTGGCCCAATGTTAGCACACAAGGCTGAAGAAGAAGGAATTGCTATTGCAGAGTTACTTAGTGGAAAGTATGGACATGTAAATTACGATGTTATCCCTGGTGTTGTTTATACTTCTCCCGAAGTTGCTTCAGTTGGAAAAACAGAAGAGCAGTTAAAAGAGCAAAAAATATCTTATAAAGTTGGCAAATTTCCTTTCGCAGCAAATGCTAGAGCAAAAATTAATGATGAGGGAGATGGGTTTGTTAAAATTTTAGCTGATGAAAAAACAGATAAAGTCCTAGGCGTACATATGATCGGACCCGATGTGGGTAATATGATCGCAGAAATTGCTTTGGCCATGGAGTTTGGTGCAAGCGCTGAAGATATAGCAAGAACATGTCATGCCCATCCCACTTACGCTGAAGCAATTAAAGAAGCTGCTTTAGCAGTTGATAAAAGAGCTATTCACTTTTAAGTTAAAATCTTCATTCCTGATTTTTTCCAATCAGCAGTAAAAATGTCCACACCTTTGTCTGTAAGATGATGTTTGTGAAGTTCTTTAAAAATTTTAACAGGAACTGTGGCAACATCAGAACCGATAGCCGCAACAGCATTAAAATGTTCAACAGACCTAATGGATGCAGACAAAATTTTTGTTTTTATATTTTTGTAGTTATTAAAAATTTTTTTAATATCTTCTATAAGCTGAATTCCATTTTCTCCAATATCATCTAATCTTCCAATAAAAGGGGAAACATAAGTTGCTCCAGCCTTCGCAGCAAGCAAAGCCTGTGATGTAGAAAAACATAAGGTAACGTTTACTTTAACTTTTTTTGCAGAAAGAATACTGCACGCCTGCAAACCATTCCAAGTTAATGGAACTTTAATTACAATATTTTTTGCGATTTTTCTCAGAACGTCTGCCTCTTTTAACATTGAAGGAAGATCTGGAGCAGTTACTTCAGCGCTTACCGGCCCCTTTATTTCGCTACAAATTTCTTTTAATAAAATTTTAAAATTAGTATTTGCGCTTGCAAGTAGAGAGGGGTTTGTTGTGATGCCATCTACTAAATTAGCTTTGTTTAATCCTCTAATTTCTTTAATATCTGACGAGTCTAGAAAAATTTCCATGGATTTAGATTATAAAATTTATAGTAAGAAATAAACAATTAATAGAATTTTTTGATGACTTTAGATGTATTGCTACCGTTAAAATTTGATCATCCTTTTACATATAATGTCCCAAAAGATATTAATGTGAGAGTTGGGGACTTTGTTTTGGTTCCCTTTCAAAACAAAGATATTATAGGTGTCGTTTGGGGCAAGAGCGGTCCCATTAAGAGCTCAATTAAAATTAAAGATATTAAAAAGAAATTTGATTTTGCTTCTTTATCTAAAGATACTTTAATTTTTTTAGAAAAATTTTCTCGATATAACTTAGTTGATTTAGGTATTGCTTTAAAACTATTTATTTTTAAAAAGGCATTTTCAGAAGTATCTAAAAAAAAGAAATTAGAAGAGTCCTTTGAAGAATATTCATTAAAGAAGAAAATCAGTTTTGATGCGAGTCAGAAGAAAGCTATTAAAATTTTAGATGATCAAATTTCTTTTGATAAATTTTCAACAGTTTTATTACATGGAATTACTGGATCAGGAAAAACATTAATATATTTTAAAAAAATACAAGATTTTTTGGAAAAAGGTTATCAGGTTTTGGTCCTACTCCCGGAGATTGCATTAACAAATCAAATCAAAGAAAGATTTAAAGAGTATTTTGGCAATTACCCAGCATTGTGGCACTCAGATATTTCTGAAAAAAATAAAAGATTAATTTGGCATGGAATTGCTAGTCATAAAATTAATTTAGTTTTAGGAGCTAGATCATCTTTATTCCTTCCTTTTAAAAAATTAGGTTTAATTATTATAGATGAGGAGCATGACCAATCTTACAAGCAAGAAGATCAAGTAATTTATAATGCTAGAGACATGGCTGTATTAATGGCCTCTGTAAAAAAAATATCAGTTATTTTAGTTTCAGCAACACCATCTCTAGAAACTTACTACAATACAGTTAATAAGAAATTTTCTTATATTAGTTTAGATAAAAGATATGGTGATGCTGAATTACCAGAAGTTAAATTTGTAGACTTAAAAAAAAATCCTCCTCTTAAATCTAAATTTATCTCGCCTTCTATTATTCCAGAACTTAAAAATATTTTAGATAAGGGAAATCAAATTTTATTTTTTTTAAATCGAAGAGGTTACTCAACATTCGTTATTTGCTCAAAGTGTGGATATCGCTTTAATTGTCCTCATTGCTCAGTTTCATTAATTTATCACAAAGAAAGTAATAAATTAATTTGTCACTATTGTGATCACGAAGCCTCGTTAGAAAGAAAATGTAAAGAGGGAGATAATTGTAAACTTTCTTTTTATGGTCTAGGTGTTGAAAAAATATTTGAGGAAGTTAAAGAAATTTTTCCTGATAAAAAAATTGAATTATTTTCGAGTGATTTTATTCATAACGATGATAGTACAAAAAAGATTTTTGAGAGTATTCAGGATGGAAAAATTAATATCATTGTGGGAACCCAGTTAATCTCTAAAGGTTTTCATTTTCCAAAGTTAAATTGTATCGTTATCGTCAATTCTGATGTGAATTTTTTGGGAAATGACATTCGCAGTTCAGAAAAAACTTATCAACTAATGAATCAGCTTAGCGGTAGAGCTGGAAGGGAGGTTAAAAATTCAACAGTATATCTTCAAACTTTTGAACCAGAAAACCAAACACTAAAATCAATATGTGATCATAATATTTTAGCTTTTTATGAAAATGAAATTAGTTTTAGAGAAAGATCTAATCTGCCCCCGTTCACAAAGCTTATTGCTTTTATTGTCTCAGGAAAAAATAGATTTGATGTTGATGAATGTGCAAGAATTTTAAAAAATAAAATTCCAAAAATGAAAGATGCTTTATTGTTGGGTCCTGTCAGCGCCTCTATTTCGCTTATTAAGGGAAAATACCGTTCTAGGTTATTATTAAAATATCCTCAAGAAGCATTCCCACAAAAGTTTTTAAAAGATTGGTTAAAAACTATTAAAATTAAAAAAAATATTTCACTCACTGTGGATGTTGATCCAATAAACTTTAAATAATTTTAAAAAAGTACAAAATATCACACTTGATTAGTATAATTTTGCATGTTACGAGACCTTTTTTCTTTTAAAGTTAACAGTAAAGAAATCTATGAAAACTTTTAGTGAAACTCAAAGATATGCTAAAGCAGTATATAGACTAGCTTACGAAGCCAAAAGCTTAGACGTTCTTGAAAAAGATTTTTTGAAGTTAAAAGAAATATTAGATCAAAGTTCTGATTTAAAAAAATTTATTAAGAATCCAACATACAAATATTCAGTTATTAATAATGTTATTGATGCTTTGGCTAAGCATTTTTCTTTTTCAGATTTATTCTCAAGATTTTTAAAAGTGCTAAATAAAAATAGAAGATTTTTCTTTTTAGAGAAAATAGTAAATAATTTTTTTGATTTATTATTAAACGAAAGGGGAGAAATTTTAGCAACACTTAAATTATCTCATACGATCTCAGATAGTGAGAAAGCTGACATAGCAAAAAAATTAGACGATATTTTGAAGAAGAAAATCAACATTTCTTTTTCAGTGGATCCATCTTTATTAGTTGGTTCAATTCTTCAAATCAGTAGTACAATGATTGATACTTCTGCTAAAACAAGATTAAATAATTTATTAAATAAATAAGTATGAAAATTAATCCTTCAGAAATTACTAACATTTTAAAAGACCAAATAAAAAATTTTGGAACTGAAGTTGAGGTTTCAGAAGTTGGACAGGTTTTGACAGTGGGAGATGGTATAGCCAGAGTTTACGGATTAGATAATGTGCAAGCCGGAGAGATGGTTCAATTCTCCGAGGGTACAAAAGGTATGGCTCTAAACCTTGAAACGGAAAATGTTGGAGTAGTTATTTTCGGAGATGACTCAAAAATCAAAGAAGGAGATATAGTAAAGAGAACAGGGTCAATTGTTGATGTTGCAGTTGGAAAATCTTTATTAGGTCGAGTGGTTGATGGACTCGGTAACCCAATAGATGGAAAAGGTCCGATTGATAAAAATGCAGAAAGAAAAAGAGTTGAAATTAAAGCGCCAGGTATTATTCCAAGAAAATCAGTGAATGAGCCGATGCAAACAGGATTAAAGGCTATTGATAGTTTAATTCCTGTTGGAAGAGGACAGAGAGAATTAATTATTGGAGATAGACAAACTGGAAAAACAGCTATTGCTATTGATACAATTATAAATCAAAAAGAAATTAATAAGTCTAATGATGAAAGTAAAAAACTTTACTGTATTTATGTAGCCATTGGACAAAAAAGATCAAGCGTTGCTCAAATCGTAAAAACATTAGAAGAAGCTGGAGCAATGGAATATACGATTGTTGTTGCGGCAACAGCATCTGACCCAGCACCATTACAATTTTTAGCTCCATATACTGGATGTACAATGGGAGAATATTTTAGAGACAATGGAATGCACGCTCTTATTGTTTATGATGATTTATCAAAACAGGCTGTTGCTTATAGACAGATGTCACTGCTTTTACGTAGACCCCCAGGACGAGAAGCCTTCCCTGGAGACGTATTTTATCTTCATAGTAGATTACTAGAGAGGGCTGCAAAATTGAATGATAAGCATGGTGGAGGATCTCTTACAGCCTTACCAATCATTGAAACACAAGCCAGCGACGTTTCTGCTTATATTCCAACAAACGTTATTTCTATTACTGATGGACAAATATTCTTAGAAACAGAACTTTTTTATAAAGGAGTTAGACCTGCTGTTAACGTGGGTATATCGGTTTCTAGGGTTGGATCTGCAGCACAGATTAAAGCAATGAAACAAGTTTCTGGTTCAATCAAACTTGAACTTGCTCAGTATCGTGAAATGGCAGCGTTTGCTCAGTTTGGATCTGACTTAGATCTTTCTACTCAAAAATTATTAAATCGTGGATCAAAATTAACTGAATTATTAAAACAAGATCAGTACTCACCTTTAAAGGTAGAAGAACAAGTAGTATCAATTTTTTCAGGTGTAAGAGGTTTCTTAGATGATGTTGAACTTAACCAGATCAAATCCTTTGAAAAGAAACTTTTATCAAAAATAAAATCAGAAGCTCCTGATATTTTAAATAATATTAAATCTTCAGGAAAAATTGACGAATCTAATGAAGAAAAGTTAAAAACATTTATTACCGACTTTAAGAGAGGTTTTCAAAAATAATGGCTAGTTTAAAGTTTTTAAGAAATAGAATTAGTAGCGTTAAATCTACTCAAAAAATTACAAAAGCTATGAAAATGGTTGCTGCCGCTAAACTTAGAAAGGCCCAGCAGAATGCAGAGAATGCAAGACCATATTCAGAGAAATTAAATTCTATAATATCAAATTTAAAAAATTCAGTAACTGATATGGATTCAGCGCCAAAATTATTAGTAGGTAATCAAAAAAATGAAACTCATCTTTGTGTAGTTTTGAGTTCTGACAGAGGATTATGTGGCGGCTTCAATACAAATATTTGCAGAAAAGCAAAGATATATTTTGAAAAAATATTAAACGAGAAAAAAATTTTAAAGATCATAGTTGTTGGTGGTAAGGCCAATGATCAGTTGAAGAGAAAGTACAATCAGTATATTATTGACAGAATAACTTTAAAAGATGAAAAAGTAGTTTCTTTTGGTAAAGCCCAAGAAATTACGGATAAAATTTTAAATTTATTTACTAGAAGTGAATTTGATATTTGCACTTTGTTTTATAATCAATTTAAGAGTGTTATTTCCCAGATCCCTCAAGCACAGCAGTTAATCCCAGTTTCAATTGAACAAAAATCAAATCAGCAAACTTTAGCAAATAATAGTGAGTATGAATATGAGCCAGATGAAAATGATATTTTAGAAAATCTTTTACCAAAAAATATTGCAACGCAGATTTACGCAGCTTTTTTAGAAAATCAGGCTAGTGAGCAAGGATCAAGAATGACAGCTATGGATAATGCAACTAGAAACGCAGGAGATTTAATTGCAAAACTTACAATTAATTACAACAGAACAAGACAAGCGGTAATCACTAAAGAATTAATAGAAATTATTTCTGGAGCTGAATCCTTATAGGAGAATTATGGAAAATAAATTTGGAAAAATAGTTCAGGTTATTGGTGCGGTTGTAGACGTAAAATTTGATAAGGATCTGCCTGAGATTTTAACGGCCCTTGAGTGTGATAATAATGGATTAAGAGTAGTTTTAGAAGTTGCACAGCATCTTGGAGAAAACACAGTTAGAACTATTGCGATGGATACAACAGAAGGATTAAAAAGAGGCGATAAAGTAATAAATACTGGCACACCTATCACTGTTCCGGTTGGCCCTGAAACATTAGGAAGAATTATTAATGTTATAGGGGAGCCAATTGATCAAAGAGGACCTTTGACAACAAAAGAAAAATGGCCAATTCATAGAGCTGCACCAGCTTATGTTGAGCAATCAACAGAAACAGAGGTCTTGGTTACAGGAATCAAAGTTGTTGATTTGCTTGCACCATATTCTCGAGGTGGAAAAATTGGATTATTCGGTGGAGCCGGAGTTGGAAAAACAGTTTTGATTATGGAATTAATAAATAACGTCGCAAAAGCACATGGTGGTTATTCAGTATTTGCCGGAGTTGGAGAAAGAACAAGAGAAGGAAATGATTTGTACCACGAAATGATAGAGTCAGGTGTTATTAAAACTGATGGTCCAGGATCTAAAGCTGCTTTAGTATACGGACAGATGAATGAGCCACCAGGAGCAAGAGCTCGAGTTGCATTATCAGGATTAACACTTGCTGAATATTTTAGAGATAAAGAAGGTCAAGACGTACTTTTCTTCGTTGATAATATTTTTAGATTTACACAAGCTGGATCAGAAGTTTCGGCATTACTTGGTCGAATTCCTTCAGCGGTTGGATATCAGCCAACATTAGCAACGGACATGGGTAATTTACAAGAAAGAATTACAACAACTAGCAAAGGTTCTATTACTTCTGTGCAGGCGATTTACGTTCCTGCCGACGATTTAACAGACCCTGCGCCCGCAACTTCTTTTGCTCACTTAGATGCAACAACAGTTTTATCAAGACAGATTGCTGAACTTGGAATTTATCCAGCGGTAGATCCTCTAGATTCAACATCAAGAATTCTTGATCCACGAATTGTTGGAGAGGAACATTATAGAGTTGCTAGGGAAGTTCAAAAAATTCTACAAAACTATAAATCTTTACAAGATATTATAGCAATTTTAGGTATGGATGAATTATCTGAGGAAGATAAATTGGTTGTATCAAGAGCAAGAAAGATACAAAGATTTTTATCACAACCTTTCTTCGTTGCTGAAGTATTTACAGGTTCGCCAGGAAAATTAGTTGATCTACAGTCAACGATTAAAGGCTTCGATGCAATTTGCAAAGGTCAGTATGATCATTTACCAGAATCTGCTTTTTATATGGTTGGAACAATAGAAGAGGCAGTTGCAAAAGCTGAAAAAATGGCAAAAGAAGCTGCAGCTTAATTTAAATGGCAGATAATATTCATTTAGAAATCGTAACTCCAAAGCAAGTAGCTTATTCAAAAGCAGTTGATAGCGTTGTTATTTCAGGAATAGAAGGAGATATGGAAATATTTAAAGATCATATTTCCTTAATCACTTTTCTTAAAGCAGGAAAAATTATTGCAAAGGCTGGAAGTAATGCAGATACTTTCTTTTCTACAGGTGGGACTGTAGAATTTTCTAATAATAAATTAAGTATTTTGTTAGATAATTTTTTTAATAGTTCAGAGTTTCAAAGTGAAGAATTAACCAAATTAAAACAGAACGCAGAAAAAAAGTTAAGCAATAAAGAAATTTCAGACGAAGAAATTTATCTTAACAATCAGATTATTGATCAGATTAATAATTTAAAAGCTTAAAAGTACTTTTTAAATTCTTCTATAACTTCTTGATAAAGCTTCTTTTTAAAAGGAACTATTAATTTAGGCAGCTCCAAAGGCTCAGCCCAACGCCAATCATAAAACTCCGCTTTTTTTTGTTTGATATTAATCTCTTCATGATCTCCTAAAAATTTTGCAAGAAACCAAGTTTGTTTTTGTCCTTTATATTTTCCGTCCCATATTTTTCCAAGAAGCTCATTAGGTAAATCATAAATAAATTCTTTCTCTGATTTTTTTATAATTTCAATTGATGTGATTCCTGTTTCTTCTTTAAGTTCCCTTTTAGCAGCGCTGACAACATCTTCCTTTTGATCAACCCCACCTTGAGGCATTTGCCATGCCTTAGTACTATCAATTCTTTTTCCGATAAAAACTTTAGTTTCTTGATTAAGAAGCATTATCCCAACACCTTTTCTATAAGGAAGATTGCTTAAATCTTTCATGACGCTTTTAAAAGCTTAAGTGCGTAAATTAATTGATTGTCGTTTGTAGGATCGTTTATTTTAAAATTATCTTTCTGTTGCTCTACTTTGATATCTGGTTGAACGCCAACTTCTTCAATTGTTTCACCGCTTGGTAGATAATATTTAGCTGTTGTTAATCTTAGTCCGCCACCATTAGATAAAGGCATAATAGACTGAACAGACCCTTTACCAAAAGATTTTTCACCAATAACGATTGCTCGCTTATGATCTTTTAAAGCTCCAGCAACTATTTCAGATGCAGAAGCTGAACCTTTGTTAATAAGTACAATTAGTGGTTTTCCATTAATTTCATCCCCTTTTTTGGAATTATAAACTTTTATATCTTTGGGATCCCTTCCTTTTGTAGAAACAATTTCTCCGCTATCTAAAAAAGCATCTGATATTTTAATTGCTTGTGAAAGAAGCCCGCCCGGATTATTTCTTAGGTCTAAAACATAACCAGTTATATTTGGTTTGCTTTTGCTTATTTCTCTAACCTTATCTATTAATTCATCACCACTTTTTTCATTAAAGGATCTTAATCTTAAATAACCAATATTTTCTTTAATTTCAGAAACAACAGATTTAGTTTTAATTGTTTCTCTAACTATTTTGACAATTATTGGGTCATCGACATCTATTCTTCTAATAGTTAATGTGATTGGAGTTCCGCTTTTGCCACGCATAGTATTTACAGCCTCATCCAATGTTAAACCCTTAACCTGCTTGTTATCTAATTTAATAATATAATCTCCCGACCTTATTCCAGCCCTATCGGCAGGCGTATCATCAATTGGAGATATCACTTTTACCAGTCCAGCTTCCATTGTAACTTCAATACCAAGACCACCAAATTCACCCTTAGTTTCAGTGTTCATGCTCTTGAATGTTTTAGGACTCATGTAAGAAGAATAGGGATCTAACGATTGAAGCATTCCGTTAATTGCTCCATCAATTACTTCACCTTCATCAATTTGTTTAAAATACTCTTTATTTATTGTTTCAAGAATGTCTCCAAACAAATCTAATTTTTCATAAAGAACATCTTTTTTTTGTGAAAAAGCGTTTTGCGAAAATATATTTAAAAATAAAAATGTAAGTAATAAGTAAATTTTTTTCATTATTATTGTCTATGATAGGGATGGTTTACCATAATTGTAGCACATCTGTAAATTTGTTCGGTAAGTATTACTCTAGTCAGAGAGTGGGTAAAAGTAAGTTTGCTAAGACATATTTCTTCAAAGCTTTCCTTATTTAGGTTTTTTTTAAAACCCTCAGGCTCTCCAATAATAAATAATGTTTCTTTAATAGATGAGATAATTAGTTTTTTTAATTTTTTGCAAAAGTTCTCAGTATTAAGATCTTGTCCGCTTTCACTAAGAAATATAATTTTTTTTTCTTTCTTATTTTTAATTATATTCTCAAGCTCTTTTTTTGAAATATGTTCAATTACAAAATTAGTGATACCGCTATTTTTTAAACTTTTGAGCCTGCCTTCATACCTTTTGCACAGCTCATTTTCTTCATCTTTGTTTAATCTTCCTAAACAAAGGATTTTAATTTTCATTAAACAAAAATTTTTTGATTTGGAATAATATCGGCCCACATTTTTTCCAACTCATAGTTTTTTCTTTGTTCGTGGTGAAAAATGTGAACAATAACGTCAATTGCATCAATTAGCTTCCAGTTATCACTATCTCTACCCTCAACTTTGCAACCCTTAATTCCCATTTTTTTTAATTCTTCAATTGTATTTTCAGAGACAGACTGAATGTGCCTAGAAGATGTTCCGCTAGCGACAATCATATAGTCAGCAATAGAACTTTTGTTTGCAAGATCAATAGTTACGATATCTTTTGCTTTATTATCATCAAGAATTTTAATTATTTCTTTTAGAAGGACTTCTTTTTTTTTAATTTGCATTAATTGTTTTTTTTATTTTTGATGATGAAACATTCATACCTTTTGTGCTTAAAAAATACCATCTATGTTGTTTGTCTTTTGAAACTAAATTTAAAGATTTGTATTTTTCGAGCTTTTTTGCGGCTATAGAATTTAATGATTTCATTGAGAATTCAGGTCTATTCATCACAATGATGGATAGTTTATTTAAAATCTCATTATATTTTTTCCATTGATTAAATTTAACAAAACTATCAGCGCCCATAATAAAATAATATTTATGATCCGCAGATTTGTTAATTATGTAGTTTATATTATCAAATAAGAAATTTGATCCTGTTTCTTCTTCAGTATACTGAACTTTAATTATGTTTTTATTTTTTTTTATAAAATTATTGCATAATTTTATCCTATTAGAAATATCATTTGCTGAATTACTTTTTTTTAAAGGATTTTTTTTTGTAACAAGCCATATAACTTTGTTTAATTGAAATCTTTTAATTGCCTCCAATGAAATATTTAAATGCCCGATATGAGGAGGGTCAAAAGTTCCGCCAAGAATGCCAATTTTCATTATAATTTAATAAAAAGATTAAGGTCTAATTTGTCCATTACCTTTTACTAGATATTTATAAGTTACTAGTTGCCCAAGTCCAACTGGTCCTCGAGGATGTAATTTATTTGTGGATATTCCAACTTCTGCTCCAAAACCAAACTCATTTCCGTCCGCAAATTGAGTGGACGCATTATGCAAAACTATTGCGCTGTTAACTTTAGATAAGAATAACAAAGCTTTTTTTTTATTATTAGTAACAATACTATCGGTGTGGCGAGTTCCATATTTATTAATATGTGCAATCGCATCATCTACCCCATTTACAATCTTCACTGAGATTGCAGAGTCTAGGTATTCTGTTTTCCAATCCTGTTCTGTTGCTAGAGAAATATTAGAGTTCGTATAATTTTTTTTGGTAATTTTATCACCAATAATTTTACATCCGCTAATACTCAATAATTGTAATATTGGTTTTAAATGAGTTTTTACACAAGCCTTATCAATCAATAAAGTTTCAGCAGCACCGCACACGCTAGTATTTCTCATTTTAGCGTTGAGTGTAATTTTTTTTGCCATGTTTAAATCTGCATGCCTATCAATATAGATATGACACAACCCCTCCAGATGACCAATGGTTGGAACATTGGACATTGTTTGAACTTTCTTGACCAAGTTTTTCCCTCCTCTTGGAATAATAACGTCAATAAACCTTTCCATTTTTGAAAGCATATAATCAACTAATTTTCTATTTGTGTTGTTAATTAATTGAACACAATTTTCGTTAATACTATTTTTTTTTAAGGATTTTCTGAAATATTCAGAAATAATTTTATTTGTCTGAATAGCTTCGCTTCCTCCTCTCAAAATAACTGCATTCCCAGATTTAAAACATAGAGTTGCAACATCTGACGTAACATTTGGTCTAGATTCATATATTACTCCAATAACACCAATAGGAACTGTGTACTTATTAATTATCATTCCATTAGGCCTTTTCCATTTTGATATTATTTTTTTTGTTGGGTCTTTTAGTTTAATAACTTCCTGAACAGACTTAATAATGTGATTAATTTTATTGTCATTTAGAATTAGTCGATCAATTAAATTCTGGCTAAGACCTTTCTTATTTGCTTTTGAAACATCGATCTTATTTGCTTTTAAGATCTTCTTTTTATCTGATTTCAAATTTTTATAAAAATCTGTAAGAACTTTATTTTTTTTCTTTTCGTTTAAAAGCAATAGATCTTTTGATGCGTTTAAAGCATCTAAACCTATTTTATCTAAATAACTATTGCTCATAAATTTACTCGGCTTGATAAACTAAATTGTCTATATGAACCATTTCTCCTCGGCTAACATAACCTAGTATTTCTTTAATTTTATCAGTTTTAAATCCAATAATTTTTTTAGCATCCAAACTAGAGTAAGCGCTAATACCTGTTGCTATACGTTTGTTTTTTGAATTTATAATATAAATAGCATCACCGCGATTAAAATTTCCTTCAACAGCAGTTACTCCTATTGGTAAAAGACTTTTTCCATTTTTTAATGCTTTTTCAGCCCCCTCATCAATCATAATTGAACCTTTGGTTGCAATTGAATTTAGGATCCATTGTTTTTTTGCATTCAAGGATGATGATTGAGATTCAAATAATGTATAATTTTTATTTTTAATAATATTTTTTATAGGATTATTAATCATTCCGCTTGTTAAAATCATATCGCAACCAGACTGCATACAAATTTTTGCAGCTTTAATTTTAGTTATCATCCCGCCAGTTCCATAAGAACTGATACTTTCAGAAGCAAGCGCCTCTATAGATTTGTCAATGACTGTTACTTTTTTAATTATTTTTGCATTCTTATTTTTTTTTGGATCAGCAGAATAAAGTCCATCTATATCTGAAAGCATGATTAGACAATCGGCATTACATATTTGAGCAACTCTTGCTGCCAGTCTATCATTATCTCCATATCTTATTTCTGAAGTCGCAACCGTATCGTTCTCATTTACAATTGGTATTACAGACATTTTTAATAAGTTATTAATTGTCTCTTTAGCATTTAAAGATCTTCTTCTTTCTTCTGTGTCTTCTAAAGTAAGTAATATTTGAGAAATTTTGATCTTTTTCTTTTCAAATGCTTTTTTAAAAAGATTAATTAATTCAATTTGCCCAATAGCTGCTATTGCCTGAAATTGGCTTAATTTCGTATTTTTTTTATTTATTTTTAATAAATCACAGCCAAGAGCGATTGCTCCTGAAGAAACAATAATAATTTGTTTTTTTTTTTGCATTAAAAAAATAATATCTTCTATTAATTTATTAAACCAATTTTTTTTTATTTTGTTTTTTCCATCGACAATAAGACTAGACCCTATTTTTATTACAATA
Organism: alpha proteobacterium SCGC AAA028-C07; assembly: GCA_000419465.1. Classification (GTDB taxonomy): domain Bacteria; phylum Pseudomonadota; class Alphaproteobacteria; order Pelagibacterales; family Pelagibacteraceae; genus Fontibacterium. The sequence goes on from ATTB01000003.1 coordinate 25,749, forward strand.
GTTTTATATTTTAAAATATCCATTTAGATAGCTCGCAATAAATTTTTTACATTAATATTTTTTTCAACAGATATATCATAAACTTTTTTCTTTATTTTTTTAGTAAAATTCATTATTTTCTCTTTTTTTTCTTTCTCATCTATTAAATCAATCTTATTAAATACAATAAGTTCTCTTTTTTTTATTAATTCAGGATTAAATTCTTTAAGTTCATTTCTAATAATCTTGTATTTATCAACCAAATCTTCTTCATTAATATCAATCATATGAATTATGCTTTTGCATCTTTCTATATGTTTTAAAAATTTATCACCCAAACCTGAACCACTATGAGCACCCTCAATAAGACCAGGTATATCAGCAATAATTATTTCTTTATTATCAATAAAAACAACGCCAAGATTTGGATTTAGAGTTGTAAAAGGATAATTAGCAATCTTTGGTCTTGCTCTTGTTGATATTGAAAGCAGACTAGATTTTCCAGCGTTTGGAAAACCAATAATTCCAACATCAGCAATTAACTTTAATTCAAGCCAAACTGTAAATTCTTCTCCTTTTTTTCCATAAGTAAATTTTCTTGGAGATCTATTAGTCGAACTTTTAAATTTTGAATTACCAAGTCCACCATTACCTCCTTTGGCTATGACATATTCCTGATCTTCTTTTATTAAATCGAATAATAATGTTTTTTTATCCTCTTCATATATTTGTGTTCCAACAGGAACTCTCAAAATTAAATCTTTTCCTGATAGTCCTCTTTTATTGTTTCCAGAACCATTAAATCCATTTTGAGCTTTGTGATGTTGTGCAAAACGATAATCAACTAAAGTGTTCAAGCCATTTACTGCTTTGACAATTATAGATCCACCAGCACCACCATCACCTCCGTATGGTCCTCCAAATTCAATAAATTTTTCTCTTCGGAAGGCAACACAACCATTTCCTCCGTCACCTGCCTTAATCATAATTTTAACTTGATCTAAAAATTTCATACAATCATATTATTGATTATTAATAAAAATCGCAGTTTAAAAATAAACTGAGTTTATTGAGGGATTACTGAAATGTAAGTTCTTCCGAGTTTTTTCGTCTCGAATTTTACTACGCCGTTTACTTTAGAAAAAATAGTATGATCTTTACCCATACCAACATTATTTCCTGGGAACATTTTTGTTCCTCTTTGTCTCATAATAATATTTCCAGCTATTACGGCTTGACCGCCAAACTTTTTAACGCCTAGTCGCCTTCCAGCACTATCACGTCCGTTTTTCGTCGATCCACCAGCTTTTTTTGTTGCCATGATTTATTATCTATTTTTTTGCTGTTGCTTTAGCTTCAGCTTTTTTTTCTACAGTTGTATTTTTTGCTTCAGCTAAAAGTTTTCCACTTTTACCATAAATCTTTAAAATTTTCACTATTGAAACATGCTGTCTATGTCCACGTTTTCTTCTTGAATTTTGTCTTCTTCTTTTTTTAAAGATAATAACTTTGTCATTTCTTGCTTGTTTTAAAAGTTCCGCCTCAACATATGCTCCATCGATCATTGGAGAACCTATTTCAGTCGTTGTATTGTCTGTTGTCAAAAGAACTTCTTTAAATTCAAATTTTTTACCAGCCTCATCATCAAGCTTTTCAACTCTAATAGTGTCGTTAGCTGACACTTTATATTGTTTACCGCCGGTTTTGATTACTGCAAAAGTCATATGTAATTTCTTTTAGGTCTGGGCAATATATATAGCCACCTTAGCTTGTCAAGATTGTGATTATGCCCAAGTGTATTGGTTTTTAGAAGTTATTTTTTAGATCTCTAATCTTCTTGAAAAAGTCGACTTCATTTAAATCTTCAAATCCTATGCTTTTTTTAAATTCCAAATTATCAAATTTTAGAAAGATATTTAATCTCATTTCATCACTTAAAATAGAAGGCATGCTAGATAATTTATTTTTAATGTTACCGCTTATTAGATTAAATTTTTCTGTTAATTGAGAATTATCTTTATCTATTTCCATACAAAATTTTAGATTATTAATTGTATATTCGTGTCCACAGAATATTTTTGTTTCAGGAGGCAGCGATCTAATTTTTTTTAAAGAATTTATCATCTCTAAATAAGAGCCTTCAAATAATCTTCCGCTTCCAAAAGAAAACAAAGTGTCTCCTGTAAAAACAGCCTCTTCATTTTTAAAATAATAAAAAATATGACCGGATGTATGACCAGGAACATGTTCTACCAAAACATCAGAGCCTTCAAAATTCCAAATTTGTTTATCATTTAAAAGTATATCAATTCCTGGAATTCTATTTTTGTCTTTTTCAAAACCTAATATTTGCGAATTAAATTTTTTCTTTAGTTCTAGATTGCCACCTATATGATCCGCATGGTGGTGGGTATTTAAAATATATTTTAGATTTAAATTTTTTTTTTTTAAAAAATTTGTAACAGGTTCTGATTCTGAGGGATCAACAACGCATGCATTTTTAGTTTTTTTATTTTCAATTATATAAGCATAATTATCTTTTAGACACGGAATAATATGAATATCCATAATTAAAAAATAATTAGTTTTTTTTACTAATTAAAAAAACACCAAATTCAGAATAAAGATTTTTTATTTCCAAATTTAAATTTGTAATTACCGAAGATCTGTCTTGGGTTACCGCGATTGATTTTATTATGTTAATTTTGTCAGAATGACATAAATCAAAAAAATCTTTAATAGTGCACATATGTAAATTAGGTGTATCGTGCCATGTATTAGGTAATGTTTTTGTAACTGGCATTCTTCCCTTAAGTAGCAAGCTAAATCTAACTTTCCAGTATCCAAAATTAGGAATTGAAACAATTGCGTTTTTTCCTATTCTTAAAAGCTCATGTAAAACTTTTCTAGGTTTGTAAAAAGCTTGTAGAGTTTGTGTTAGAATTACATAATCAAAAGATTGATCTGGATAATTGACCAAATCCTTTTCGGCATCACCTTCAACAACAGAAAGGCCTTTGCTTAGACTTTCCTTAACTTTTTCGTGATCGATTTCAATGCCTCTAGCATCAATTTTTTTTTCTTTTTTTAAGTGAAGAAGAATACTTCCATCACCACAACCTACATCGAGAACTTTTGAAAATGGTTTTATAAAATCTATTACTATTTTTGACTCTAATTTCATTTAAATTAAAAAACACTTTGAAGTGATTTTTACCTCTTTAGCTGTTTATATGCGCTCGCAATTCGGTAAATCAGCGCAAATGATTTTTATCTTAGGCATAATTTATTGTCAATTTATTCGCTTTTATTGAGTGTCTTGTTGTTGTTTTTAAAAATTTTATAAGATTTATTTTTATAAATAGTATCAACCATAATAGCATTGTGTTAATTAAAAAATAAAATCAGCAAAAGTTTATAAAAATATGGCTCTAAGATTTAAAAATTTTAATAATTTAAAATATGTAGGTGGATTATCACAGATAAAAAATATTAAAGATCCAATAAAACTTTCTGCCAATGAATCTGCTTTAGGACCTTCAAAAAAAGCTATCAATGCTTTTATCAAAAACAGCAAAAAATTATCTAGGTATCCAGATGGAAACTCAAATATTTTAATTCAGTCGATATCAAAAAATTTACGATTAAATCCCAATAATATTATTATTGGCAATGGTTCTGATGAAATTATCAGCTTAGCTTGTCAATTATTTTTAAAACCAAATGATGAAGTTATTGTTACCGAGTATAGTTTTTTAATGTACAGGATTTATACTAAAATCCACGGTGGCAAAGTTATTGTGGCACCAGAAGATGATTTTAAGGCAAATATAGATGGAATATTAGCGAAGGTAACTTCTAAAACTAAAATCGTTTTTTTGGCTAATCCAAACAATCCAACAGGAACATATTTAGATAAAAATGAAATGTTATTACTTAGAAAAAAATTACGTAGTAATATTTTATTAGTAGTTGATGACGCTTACTTTGAATTTGTTATTAACAAAGATTATGTATCTGGGTTAGATTTATTTAGAGGCCACAGCAATGTTCTGGTTACTAGATCTTTTTCTAAAATATATGGACTTGCTAGTTTAAGACTTGGTTGGGGCTACGGTCCAAAAAATATCATTTCTGCGATGAAGCTTATTAAACCGCCTTTTAATGTTAATTCAGCTGCACAAGTAGCTGGTGTAGAGGCTCTCAATGACAAAAATTGGTTAAAAAAGAATATAGAACACAATAGTAAGTGGGCTGACATTTTTTTTGAAAATTTTGTAAATTTAGGAATTTTAACAAATGTACCTGTAGCAAATTTTTTCTTAATGCGTTTTGATAATAAAGAAATAACAGCGGATAAAGTTTACGATAAATTTATTAAATCTAGGATTATATTGAGAAAAATGAAGGGTTATGGGTTATCTAATTCACTAAGAGTGACCATTGGAAATAATAAAGAAAATAACTTATTTTTAAAAACTCTGAATAAAATTTTTGATGTTTAATAAAATAACAATAATTGGATTAGGCTTAATTGGATCTTCGATTGCAAGGGCCATTAAAAAAAATCATTTATGCAAAAATTTAGTTGCTCACGATAAGTCTAAGAGAGTTTTAAAAAAAATATTAAAACTAAAAATAACCAACCATATAGAACCAAATTTAAAAAAAAGCGTTCAAGATTCTGATTTAGTAATTATTTGCACTCCATTAGGAACTTATAAGAATATAGTTTCTGTAATTAAAAACTACTTAAAAAATACTTGTATTTTAACTGATGTTGGTTCGGCAAAAATTTTTGTAACTAATACGGTTAATAAATTAATTAATAAAAATACTATATGGATTCCTGCTCATCCTGTCGCTGGCACAGAACAGAGTGGCCCAGAAGCTGGTTTTGCTGATTTATTTAAAAATAGATGGTGCATCATTACGCCAATAAATAAAAAAAATCCTAACTCTTTAAAAAAATTAAATAATTTCTGGAAAAAAATTGGCAGTAAAGTTCAATATATGACAGCTGAACATCATGATAAGGTTATGGCAATTACGAGTCATATTCCTCATTTAATAGCTTATAATATTGTAGGTACAGCGGCTAATCTTGAGAAAGATACCAAATCAGAAGTGATTAAATATAGCGCCAGCGGATTTAGAGATTTTACTAGAATTGCATCTTCAGATCCTACTATGTGGAGAGATATTGCTCTTAATAACCGAAAACAGATTCTTCATATGTTAGAAAAATTTAATTTAGATTTAAGTAATTTAAAAAGCGCAATTATAAAAAAAGATGCAAATAAATTATTTAAACTTTTTTCTAAAACTAGAAAAATTAGACAAGCTATAGTGAAAGCCGGTCAGGATATTAACAGTCCTAATTTTGGTAGGAAGAATTAATCGTAAATTTCTTTTTCGAGTTTATTCATGAAATCATTCATGTTTAAACCTGGCTTAATTGGTTTTTTAAATTCAATACAGATTTCACCCGGAAATCTCATAAAACTGTCTCTAGGCCACACATCACCAGTATTTAATTTAACAGGTATACAAGCAACATTTGCTTTTTCATAAATTCTAGAAACCCCCTTTTTTAGAGGAGCTCTTTCATTATTTTTAATTCTCGTTCCTTGTGGAAAAATAATTAAAGGAGATGTCTCTTTGTTAATAGTTTCGGCAGTTTTTTCTAAAAAAATAAGATGATCTTTAGTAACCTTCTCTCTATGAGTTCCTATAAATCCTAATTTTTTTATGCACCATCCATAAAATGGAATTTTAAATAATTCAGCTTTAACAATAAAAATAGGAGCATTAAGCACTGCGTTAAAAACAAAAGTTTCACAAATCGATTGATGCGCAGAGGCTATAAAAAATTTTCTATCTTTTGGTATGTTCTCCAATCCTTTAAATATTATTTTTGTATTAATAATAAATCTTACGCAAAAGATGATATAAAAGCCCAACATACGAGCTAACCATTGCATTGCTGCCTTTGGCATTACGAGAGTTGGTAAAGCTAATAATGTTGAGAAAAAAGAGCCACAATAAGTTGCAAAATTAAATACCAGAGATCTTAAAAAGTGCATTTAATTAATCAAAGATTCCAATTTTTGCCTTTGTTTTATTATTTTATATTTATTTTTATTAATTAAAATTTCTGCAGAATAAGGTCTTGTATTGTAATTTGAAGCTAGAGATCTTCCATACGCTCCAATATTATCAATACAAACGTAATCACCCTCATTAAGTTTTTGATATTTATTATAAGAAATAAATGTATCTGAGCTTTCACATACCGGACCAACAAATTCAGTATTTTTCTTAACAATAGAGTTATTTTTTAGCAGGGGGTAAATTTGATGTTTAGCACCATATAGAGCTGGTCTGATTAGATCATTCATCGCGGCATCGATAACTATAAATTTTTTCCCTGGTGCATCTTTTGGGTAAATAACTTTAGATATCAATACTCCAGTATTGCCACAAATAGATCTTCCTGGTTCAAATATAATCTCAACATTATTCGTTTTTTTAAATTTAAGAACAAGATTTGAGTATTCTTTTAGATTAAATTTTTTATCACTATTTGAATATGGGATACCGGTTCCACCACCTAAATCGATATATTTTAAATTTATTCCAATTAGGTTAATTTTTTTATTAAAGTTTGAGAGCGCATTTAAAACTTTTTTGAAAGGATTAATGTCCATAATTTGAGAACCAATATGAACGCTAATTGCTTCAAATTTTATATACTCATAATGATATTGATTGTTAAATATTTCCAAACAAACATTCATTGAAATGCCAAATTTGTTATCTTTTTTTCCCGTAGATATTTTTTTATTAGTTTTGGCTGAGATATTAGGATTAATTCGGATTCCTACTGAGACAATTTTATTATTTTTTTTTGCAATTTTGTTAATAGCTCTTATTTCAGCCTCCGACTCTGCGTTGATCAAGAGAATTTCCTTTTTAATTGCAAAATCTAATTCTTCTTCTGTCTTACCAACTCCGGAAAAAACTATTTTTTTAGGAGAAATACCTGCTTTAAGAGCAATTTTTAATTCACCAATTGAAACAACGTCTGCCCCAGAGCCTAGTTTTTTTAATTCAGAAATAAGTTTTAAATTTGAATTTGATTTTACCGAAAAGCAAATCAGTGGATTAATTTTTATAAAAGACTTCTTAAAATTATTAAAATTAAATCTTAGCTGACTTAGAGAATAAAGATAAAATGGAGTTTTAACTCTTGTTGTTACTTTCGATATAGCAATATTTTCAAAAAATAATTTTTTATTTTTGAATTTTAGAAAATTCATTAAATGATTTTGATATCAATTTTAGATTCTAAAGATTGTTTTTCAAAATTATTATTAGAAGATTGGTAAACAGGATTATTTTTTACACCGCAAGATGTAGTTAAAAATAATATTGATAACGCTAATAATATTCTAATCATTTAAACTCTTTTTGATATTTTTTTATCATTTTATTAACATTAAACGGTGATGTTCCGCCATAAGATTTTTTTGAATTAACTGAATTTTTCAAATCAAACATTTTTAAAACATCTTTTTCTACGCTTTTTTCAACTTTTTTTATCGTTAAAAAATCTAACTCATCAAGTGTTTGATTATTTTTTTCAGCTATATTTACAAGAGTTGCAGATTTTTTATGCGCTTCTCTAAATGACATTCCTTTTTTTACTAAATAATCAGCAAAATCTGTTGCAGTAGTAAAACCTAATTTTGCAGCAGCCAGCATTTTAATTTTATTTGGCTTCATTCCATCCACTAGTTCTGTAGCAAGTTGGATGTTTAATAAAAGAGTATCGTATGAATCGAATACACTCTCCTTGTCTTCTTGCATGTCCTTAAAGTAGGCAAGTGGTAAGCCTTTCATGGTAGTTAACATAGAAGTTAATTGTCCAAATATTCTTCCAGTTTTACCTCTTATTAGTTCTGCAGAATCCGGATTCTTTTTTTGAGGCATGATTGAAGATCCCGTTAACAAACTATCTTCGAGAGTGATCAAATTTACAAGGTCCGAATTCCAAATAATAATTTCTTCAGCAAGTCTTGAAAGATGTACTGAGCACAAAGAGGCTATAAATAAGAATTCAATAGCAAAATCTCTGTCAGAAACTGAATCAATAGAATTGTCAGTAGGTTTTTTAAATCCAAGTTTTTTTGAAGTAAAGTGTCTATCAATATTGTATGAGGTTCCAGCAAGAGCCGCAGAACCTAATGGATTTTCATTAATATTTTCTAAGAAATTTTTAATTCTTTTTTTATCTCTTTTGAACATTTCTACGTACGCCAATAAATAATGTGAAAACAGCACCGGCTGAGCATTTTTAAGATGCGTAAATCCAGGCATAATTACATCAATATTTTTTTTAGCTTTATTTAAAAAACTGTTGATGAGTATAGTTAAATTTTTATCAATAATGTTTGCAGATTTTTTTACCCAAAGTTTAAAATCTGTTACCACCTGATCATTTCTCGATCTTGCTGTATGAAGAAATCCAGCGTGATCTCCTATAATCTCAAATAATCTTTTTTCAATATTAAGATGAATGTCTTCATATTCTTTTTTAAATTCAAATTTATTTTTTTGTATTTCTATTTTAATTTTTTTTAATCCAGAAATAATTTTTTTGGCAGATTCACTATTAATAATTTTCTGCTTCGATAACATTTCGCAATGAGCAATAGATGCGTCAATATCTTCATTGAAAAGTCTTTTATCTATATCGATCGAAGAATTAATCGATTGCAAAAGTTTTGATGTAGGCTTTTTAACTCTTGTGCCCCACACTTTATTTTTATTTCCTTTAGTCATATTTTTAATAATATATAAAACTAAACTATGTTTTTTTTACGTAATTCTTTTAAATTTTTAGTTTATTTAACTAGTTTATTATTATTTATTACTAATCACTCTTTATCACAACCCATTAAAGATCTTCCCTTCAAGAACATAGTTGTGCATGAGGTGCCAAAAGAAATTATTGGTGAAGAATTTATAGATTTCTCTGGTAAAAAATTAAAGTTTAATAAATTTGATCATCCAATAAATTTAATTAATTTTTGGTCTACCTGGTGCGTACCTTGTAAAGAAGAAATGCCCTCCATTGATAAATTGGTTGATCTTGTGGGCAAAGATAAAATAAAAATATTTGCTATTAACCTTGAAAAAATAAATAAGAAAAAAACTGATAAATTTTTTACTGATTTAAAAATTAAGAATTTTTCTACTTATTATGATCCAGAGTACGTTTTGGCTAACAAAATTGGATTGAGAGGCTTGCCAACAACTCTAATTGTCGATCGTAACGGTAAAGAAATAGCAAGAGTTATAGGCTCCATTAATTTTGCAGATGAAAAATTTATTATTTGGCTAAAAAATCTTTAGGCTTATTTTTTATGAAAATAAAACAAAGTCATTAAAACAACTATAGCAATAAATTGAGCAACAACTCTTAACTGCATTAGTTTGTTACTTTTTCTTTTATCATCAATATTGCTTCCAAGAAAAAATGACTTTAATCCCCGGATAAGAATTACGGTAACAACGATCAATGCAACTATTGCAATAATTCTACTTAAATCTGACATTGAGAAATAATTATCATAAAATGATTAAAATTATATAAAATAAAATACTAATGAAATTAATCGAAGAAAATATATTTTTAAAGGCAACCTCTTTGCCGCAAACTTCCTCTAAGGCAAATTATTTAATAGTATTTTGTCATGGATATGGTGCTGATGGAAAAGATTTAATAAATATTGGAAATTATTGGCAAAGATTTTTGCCAGATTTTTATTTTACCTCACCTAATGCACCAAATATTTGTTCAGTAAACCCTGGTGGATTTGAATGGTTTGATCTTATGAGTCATGACGTTAAAAAAATTAATTTAGAATTACAAAATTCAATATTAAAATTAACAGAGTTTATTGATGCAAAACTCAAAGAATTAAATTTGGACTATTCAAAGTTATTCTTAGTAGGCTTTAGCCAAGGAACGATGATGTCTATACACTATGCGTTAACAATCTCTAATAAGGTTGCAGGGGTAGTTGGTTATTCAGGAAAGATCTATGATCCCATCTTTTTAGAGCAAAATATTAAATCCAAACCTTCGATTTTTTTAATGCACGGAGATGATGATAATATTGTTCCGTTAGAAGAAATGATGGAGGCAAAAAATTTTTTATTACAAAATAAATTTAATTTAAAAACTAAAATTTTTAAAGGTTGTGGTCATTCTATTCCTGTAGAAGGATTAAGTTTAGGTCTAGAATTTATTAACATCAATAAAAAATAAATATTTTGATTATAAATAAAACTGATATATCAATTATATATTAAATGATTATTACAGAATCTAATTCAGTGCCGTTGGATAAATGTCCAGCTCTTGTATTGAATGCAGATTATAGACCTTTGAGTTATTACCCTTTGTCCTTGTGGTGTTGGCAAGATGCCGTTCGTGATGTTTTTTTAGATAGAGTGACGATAGTTTCAGAATATGATCGAGAAATTAGAAGTCCCTCTTTTTCTATGAGATTACCAAGCGTAATATCATTAAAGAAATACATAAAACCTTCGGAGTTTCCAAATTTTACAAGATTTAATGTTTTTTTAAGAGATAGATTTTCTTGTCAGTATTGTGGAGATCATAAAAATTTAACTTTTGATCATGTAATACCAAGATCTAGAGGGGGAATTACTTGCTGGGAGAATGTAGTATCTGCTTGTTGCACGTGTAACGTAAGAAAGGGTGGCAAACTCCCCCATGTTAGTGGAATGATTCCAAAAACAAAACCATCTCGACCAACGGTAGAAGAATTGCATGACAATGGAAAATTTTTTCCACCAAATTTTTTACATCAGAGCTGGTTAGATTATTTATATTGGGATGTTAAGCTTGAAAGCTAATATTTTTTCGAAATAGCTATAGCTAATTTAGAACTATTTTTTATTACGATATCTAAAATAGAATATAAGCCATCATTTTTAGCCCCTAAACTTTCAGCGGTATTTTTATGTTCAAGTTCCTCTTCTCTGAATTTAATAAATTTTTCTTTTAATTCTTTTTCTTCTTTATAGTCTTTAGATAAAATATCTATCTGCTCTCCATAATGACCGCCAATAATCTCTTCAACAGCAGAGGTGCATAAAGCTGTAGCTTTTTTCCCAAGCAATGCCGTACCAAAACCAAGAGCTGTGCCGAGAACATCCCATAAGGGAAGCAAAACTGTGGGCCTAACTTTTCTTTCAATAATTTGGTTTTCAAAAAATTCTAAATGTTCTAATTCGTGATCACGCATATCCTTAATAGTATTTTGCAATTCTGGGTCTTTATTAAAAAGTTGAAGAGCCTTTAATTGTCCCTCATATATTTTTATAGCACCACGTTCACCCGCGTGGTTGACTCTGATCATTTCAGCTATTTGCTCGTTTTTTTTGTCCATGAGAATATTTTATAATATAAAACTGTAAGAATTAAAGACATAAGCATATTAATTGAAGCTAAAGATAAACCAAATAATTTAAAGTCCACTTCTTTACACGATGGGGCTAATTTACTTTGCAGTTCCTTTAAAAGAATATCTTTAGACATATTTTTACTAATTTCTGTTTTGCAGCTAGATAATTCATTAATCAATCCATATTCAATTCCTACGTGGTATCCAGCAAGAAAGAAACTTACTGTGGATGTCAAAGTTATTAAAATCATTAATTGGTTTTTCCAATTATTCTTTAAAAAAAATAAAGCAGACAGTAATAAAATTAAATAATAGGGGTAGCGTTGATAAATACAAAGAGCGCAAGGTTGAACTTTTAAAATATGTTCAATAATTAATGCTGAGGAAATAATAAAAAGATTGATTACAAAAATATATATAAAAAATTTATAAATTGTATTTTTCAAGCAATAAAATATTGTGGAAATTTAACATAAAACAAATACATTCCTGCGATCACAATAGCAAAGCTTCCAACTACCCACATTACAAAAGTTGAAAACTTTTGATCAATTTGTTTTTGAATCTTAGCCCCATATTTTGAAAATAAATAAGTTAATAAGAAATATCTAGCTCCTCTCGTAAATAAAGCTGTAGCAGCAAATAAAGGAAAGCTAAAATGAACAAAACCACTGGCAATTGCAAGTAAGTTAAATGGAAGAGGCGTAAATCCAGAGATAAATAATATGAAAGCAAAAGTTATCATTGTACTTTTTTTGTAAAAAATAGCTAAGAATTTTTTTGGATCGTCTACACCAGAAAGTTCAAATATGTGTACACCCAATCTATGAAACATAAAACTTCCTATAGCGTAGGCAACAAGAGCTCCTGCAAATGCAGCTATAGTTGCAATCGTGAAAGTTTCAAACCATCTCTTTGGTTTAGAAATTGACATTGGAATCACAATTGCATCTGAAGGAAAAGGAAAGAATATATTCTCAAAAAAGCACCAAACAGCCAGGACATACTTTGCTAATTTGTGTCCCGCTAGCTTTATAAGTTTGTTTAATAAATTTTTTAACATTAACTTGTCATGTATATTTGAATTTATATAATTAAAAAATGAAATTAAAATTTGATATTAAACAATTTGCAATATCTTTAGTGATTTCGCCAGTAGTTTTTTATTTGGTAATTGCTATCGCAAAGCTTTTTGGAGCATCCTATAGGATCAATCATGGAGAATCTTTTATTATCTGGTTGCTTCTTGCGATTTTAATAAAAATTAGTTTTATTAATAAGAAATAAAATATCACTTGCGGAAGTGATGGAACGGTAGACATGATAGACTCAAAATCTATTGCTCGCAAGAGTGTGAGGGTTCAAATCCCTCCTTCCGCACCAATTAAAAAAAATATTTTACTATAAAAAATATTATTAATAATAAGACCACACTTACTATCGACAAGATATTTAAATATTTTTCTATAAAGTTTTTTATACCTTCCCCATACTTCCATATTAAATAGCTTATTGCTAAAAACCGAATAGATCTTGATATGAAGCTACCAACAATAAATATCCAGAAATTAAACTGAACAAAACCACTACCAATAGTTAACAGTTTGTAAGGAAGAGGAGTGAATGCATAAAAAAATACAATCCAAAACTCCATTTCTTTTGTAATTGAATTTGTGAATGTAATAAAGGATTCTTGATATCCATATAAACTTATAACTTTTGCCCCAATAGCATCGTAAAAAAAATATCCCAAATAATATCCCAAGGCACCACCAAGCACTGAAAATACAGTTACAAAAAAACCAATAGCCATTGCTCTGTGTCTTTTAACTAATTGGACGGGGATCATTAAAAAAACAATTGGAATTGGAAAAACGCTACTTTCAATAAAGCTTATAAAATATAAAAATTTTTCAGATTGTTTTTTAGAGCAGATGGATAAAATTTTATTATATAAAGATCTCATTTAAAAAAGCTTATATATTTTATTTTATTATTAGCATCTTAAATAACTATTGTAGAATAAATAGATTAAAAAAGTAAAATAATAGTTATGCAAGTTTCATCTTTTAATAGTTTAAATGAAATATTTTTTTTACAATGTGAAAAATATCAAAAAGAAGATCATTTATTCTTTAATAATTTAAATTTAAAAAAATTTCAGACATACACTTGGCTTGATACTAGTCATAATGTTTTAAAACTTGCAAAATTTTTAAATGAAAAAAATATTACCAAGGGAGATAGAGTATTATTAGTTTCGGAGAATAGACCGGAATGGTTAATTGCAGATCTTGCAATATTGTTAAATTCAGCAATTACCGTTCCAAATTACACAACATACACTGTAAATGATTTCGCATTTACAATTAATGACTGCAAGCCTTCAGGATTAATTGTCTCAAGCACTCTGTTGTTAAAGAATATTTTATTAGCAGCAAAAAAAATAAATTATAATTTTAACTTTATAATTCTTTTAAATCAAACAAACGACGTTGTTGCAGAAAGTGTTATTAATTTTTCTACTATTATAGAAAAAAAAATTGACATTGAAGAAACAAAAATTTTTTTTAAAAAGATAAGTAAAAGTTTAACAAGAAAAGATCCCGCTTGTATTATTTATACATCAGGCACACAAGGAACACCAAAGGGTGTCGTATTATCACATGGTGGCATATTAAAAAATTGCGAAGGTGCTTTAGAATTTTTATATTTTATTAAAGAACAACAAAATACTTTTCTTACTTGGTTGCCACTGTCTCATTCTTACGAACATACAGTTCAATTTGTTCAGTTAAGCCTAGGTGCAAAAATATTCTACTCTGAAAGTTTAGATAAATTATTAACAAATTTAAAAATTGCAAAACCAACTATTATGACTGCAGTGCCAAGATTTTACACAAATCTCGTTAATAAAATTAAAATTAATTTACAAAATCAGAGCAGTTTAAAAAAAATCATTTTTAATAAAACATTAGAACTCGGTGAAAAAAAAGCATTATTTAAAGAAATGAGTTTTTTTGAAAAATTTATTAATTTTATATTAGATATAATTGTTAGAAAAAAAATTAAAAATCAATTTGGTGGAAAAATAAAAGCATTTATATCTGGAGGGGGACCGTTGGATTATAATGTTGGGATATTTTTAAATTCTTTAGGTTTGCCAACATTGCAAGGTTATGGACTAACCGAGGCTTCGCCGGTTGTTAGCTGTAACTCAATTGATAAAATTAAAATAGAAACTGTTGGAAAAATTTTTAAAGATGTGGAAGTTAAAATAGCCAACGACGGAGAGATTTTAGTTAAAGGGGAGAATGTTATGCTTGGATATTGGAATAATAAAAATGAGACTGAAAAAATCTTAAGAGATAATTGGTTATATACAGGGGACATAGGAGAAATTGACCAAGAAGGATATTTAAAAATCACTGATAGAAAAAAAGATATTATTGTGAATGCTGGCGGAGACAACATTGCTCCAAGTAAAATAGAAAATTTATTAGCAAATTATCCAGAAATTATTCAAAGCTATATTTATGGAGATAAAAAGAATTATTTAGTCGCTTTAATTGTCGTTGGAAAAGAGCTTGAAGATAGAAAAAATAAAATACAGTTTATTATTGATAAAGTTAATAATGATTTAAGCATTATTGAAAAAATTAAAAAATTTATAATTATTGACGATCCATTTACTATTGAGAATGAAATGTTGACTCCGACAATGAAAATACGGAGACATCAAGTAAAAAAAGCTTTTGGAGATCAATTTGAAAAGCTTTATTTTTAATTTGGTGCACTCGAGAAGATTCGAACTTCTGACACCAAGTTTAGGAAACTTGTACTCTATCCAGCTGAGCTACGAGTGCAATTAAGTGAAATATAAATAATATTTATTCAAAAAAAAATATTAAAAAACTATTGTAAACCAATAAAATTTGAATCAAAAAAAAATTGATTCAATTTTAAAAATTTTGTCCGCAAATAACAATTTGACTTAGTAAACGATATGTTTTTAAGTATTTATAAATGCGAATCACTTAAATTATTTAAGTGACAATTAACGTAAAGGGAGAAAAAAATGGCTAAAAAAAGAAAAGCAGCTAAAAAAACTTCTAAGAAAAGAAAAGCTTCTAGAAGAAAACCAGCTAAGAAAGCAAAAAAAAGAAGAAGATAGTTTTTTGAGTTTTCAAGAAAAACGCTCTTCAAATTTTTTGAAGGGCGTTTTTTTTATATAGGTTCTGCAGTTACGGCCTCTTTTTTACCAAGCGCTTTATCCAATTTCTTTTTAGCATCCTCGTTAGTAAGCTGCATTCCAATCGCCACCTCTCCTAATAAACGGTCATAAGCTTTTTCAAATAATTGTCTTTCACTGTAAGATTGATCAACTGGAATTTCACTATTTTTATTTAAATCTCTTACCACCTCTGCAATTTGATAAATTTCACCAGAGTTAATTTTTTGATCATATTCTTGAGCTCTTCTGCTCCACATGGTTCTTCTAATTTTTGGTTTTCCTTTTAAGATAGAGACTGCTTTATTAATTTGGTTTACGCTTGATATAGGTCTCAAGTTTCCCTGTTGGTTAACAGGGATTGTTAAAATTAATTTATCTTTAGTTACCTGAATTTTATAATAAGTCATTTCAATGTCAGCAATCACGCTGCTTTCAATAGCAACGATTTGACCTACGCCATGTTTTGGATAAATAACGTGATCTTTAACTTTATAAATTTTTTTATCAGATTCTTGTTTTGTAACTTTTGTAATTATAATTTCAGCGGCAGCATTTTGAGATGCCGTTAGAGGTTTTTGTTCCGATGTAGATTGTTGTGCAATTTTTTTTGTTTCAGGATTTTTAGGTCTGCCACGTTTTCCTTTTGGCTTAATCTCTACCGGAGGTTTTTCTTTTTTTTGAATTTCTTTTTTAGAAACTTCTTTTTTTAATGGTTTTTTCTCTAATTTAATTTTTTTATTTTTTTTAATATTTGATTCTTTTTTCTTATCTTGTGATTTTTTATTCTTCATGATTTTTTTAAGAAATTCCATGGCGCTTAATATAGCATCCGATTAGTTAATACAAGCTTACAAGATTATTTATTACCTGCACCAGGTTTGTCACTAAAGTATTTTTCTAGCTTGTTAGGTATATTTTTAAATTTATCTGCATCAGGAAGTGGATCTTTTTTTTTATTAATATTAGGCCATTTTGCAGACATCTCTTTGTTTAGCACTACTAACTTCTCAGTATTTTTATTTGTGTCAGGTTCGATAGCGTTGATAGGACACTCTGGTTCGCAAACACCACAATCAATGCATTCATCTGGATTAATAACTAACATATTCTCACCCTCATAAAAACAATCTACAGGACAAACTTCAACACAATCAGTTAGTTTGCATTTAATACAATTGTCATTCACTACGTAAGTCATCTATGATTTTATAAGAATTAATTGTTGTTAATAATATTATTATTATCTTTAAAAATACAGAGCATTATTTAATTATTTAAAGATAAATTTTTTAGAGATGCAAAAGGGTTGTTGATATTTTTTTTAACATTATCTTTTTTAATTTTTTTCTTATCTTTGTGTTTGAAATCATAGCTAAATATATCTTTGTCTTTGGTTAGTTTTTTATAATTCATTAACTTTAATAATTTTTCAAAATCTTCTTTTCCACATCCTAGAAGATTAAGCATTTCAGAAGATATAGCGAATTGATTGTTATTTGTTGAACTTAAGATTTTTATAAAAAGTTTTTCCAACATATCGACTCTGATTATATAGTTCTCAAAAGTTTCAAACCCACATATTAATAAAAATTCTTTATTTTGTGTTTCAAAATTTTTTAAAAAATTTAATCCAAAATTTGGACATTTCTCTCTTTGAGTTTTATTATTAAAACAATTCCAAAGAATTATTTTTAAGTTTACAGCTTTAGGCTTAATCATTAGGGGTTGATAGATGTGATATCTTCCAATTTTAATTCCAATTTTTTTAATATTAGCTCTTTGTTCTTTATCTAAATTTTTTAGTGAATCTTCTGCATCTAATCTTTTTAGTACTCCATGATTCTCAAATAATCTAAAACATAAAGCTCGAGCATAGCTATTTTCTAAATTAATTTTTGAAGTTTTTATTAAATCACTAAGGTGAAGATTTTTTTCTTTATCAATCCACTTTTCTAAATAATTCTTTAATTCAGTTTGCTCATCTACGTCTAGTGAGTCATCAATTAATAGTTTTATTTTTGGATTTAAATAATCTTTTCCTGGGATAATTGTTGCAATAGGATTTTCTTTCCAAAATATTTTAAAATCCTCTTTTAATTGAAGAGCTGCAGTTTCAATGTTTTCTTTAACAATATTATTAATTCTTTTTTTTAATTCCTCTACAACTCCTTGACGAGCAGCTTTTTTCATAGACTTGATGTCTGTTTGAAGAGCTGTGCTTGAAAAATCCAAGTTAAGTCTCAAGCCTTTAATGGTGCCAATAAATTGTTTATCAATTATTACTTCATCTTTTTCTGAAATTTGAGTTTCTAATTTTGCATCCTGTTTTAAATGCTTAGAAAGAATGCTTATTCTTCTATCAATAAAACTTTTTGATAATTCTTCATGTAATTTTGCAGAAAGTTTATCTTCAATATCCTTTGTTTTAGCTATCCAATAATCACTATTTTCGACCCAATTCTTCTTATAAGAAACATATGCCCAAGTTCTTACATGCGAGATTCTGTTTGCAATCGTATCAATATTTCCAGATTCATTATCTAGACCACTTAATTGAGCGCGCATCCATTCATTAGGTATTTTTCCTTTATCAGAAACTAAGAATTCAAAGACTTTTCTAACAATATCAATGTGTTCGTTATAAGAACTTTTTGTAAAATCTGGTATCTGACAACACTCCCATAAAATAGAGAGATTGTTATTTTTATAATCAGTTTTAATTTGATTATTTTTTACTATTAAAGTTTTTAGTACATTTTCATCTAACAGATCTTTATTTCTTAAAAGACTGTGGTCGTAAGGTTTTTGATCAAGACTATTCAAAAGACTTTCTATATTTGAAAAATCTAAATTAGAATTTCTCCAGTAAATATTTATAACACTATCAAATTTATGATTCTCTAATTTATCTATTTGCTCAGGACTTAATTCGTCACATTTTCCTGTGATACCAAAAGTTCCATCATTCATGTATCTTCCTGCACGTCCAGCAATCTGTCCTATTTCTGTTAGACGCAGATGTCTATTACGCCTTCCATCAAACTTATTAAGGTTATTAAAACTGATGTTATCAATGTCCATATTAATTCCCATTCCAATTGCATCTGTTGCAACAAGAAAATCAACATCACCAGATTGATATAATTCAACTTGAGCGTTTCTTGTTTTAGGACTTAAAGACCCCATAACTATTGCTGCTCCACCTCTTTGTCGTCTGACAAATTCTGCAAGTGCATAAACTTCATCAACAGAAAAAGCGATAATCGCTGTTCGACCAGGAAGCCTAGATATTTTTTTATGACCAGAATAAGAAAGTTTAGAAAATCTTTCCTTAAATATAAACTCAACTTCTGGAACAAATTTTTGTATTATATTTTGCATAATGTTAGAGCCGAGAAACATTGTTAATTTGTCTCCTCGCATATTCAATAAGCGGTCAGTAAAGATATGACCTCTTTCATGATCAGCGCACATTTGAATTTCATCTATTGCAACAAATTCAGCACTAATATCGAGGGGCATAGATTCAACCGTACATAAAAAATAATCTGCATAAGGAGGAATAATTTTTTCTTCTCCAGTTATTAAAGCAACTTTTTCAATGCCAACTTTTTGAATACATTTTTCATAAACTTCCCTTGCAAGTAAACGAAGTGGGAGTCCAATAATTCCGGAACCAAACTGAAGCATTCTTTCAATTGCAAAATGTGTTTTGCCGGTATTTGTTGGACCAAGAACAGCAATAATATTTTTTTCTGATAAAGACATTTTTAGTATTAAATTTTTTTCGAGATACTACCTGTTGTTATCAGCCAAGAACAAAGCAGGCATAAAATATGACCGAATCACTCGAAAAAATGTTCTCATTTTTTTAAATTTTTACAGTTATAATTTTTTAATACGCTTAACACACAATAGTGGCAATTTAGATTTTGAATATATTTTTTTAATAGTTTCTTTTATTCCCATCATAACTACTTTTTTTCTAGCCCCAAAAGCATGTACTAGTTTTTTATTGTTTAATGCAATTGCAACATGACCTTTCCAAAATAACAAGTCTCCTTTTCTAATATTTTTGATAGTAATTTCCTTTTTAAAAAACTTTTTTTGATCTTTAGAATCTCGCGGACTATAAATATTATTAAATTTTAACAATTCTTGTACTAAGGCAGAGCAATCTATTCCTCTAGGACTGTTGCCGCCCCATAGATATTTTGTATTAAGATATAATTTAATATTATCAAGAAAATGCTTTGTTTTAAAATTTATAGGTTTAGCATTATTTTTTAAAATCCATCCAAGTGTTGTTTGAATAAAATTATTTTTATTATCTAAAATAGATATTTTGGAATTAAAAAATATTTTTTTGTTTGTTTTGTATTTATTAGTTGGTTTCTTATATAGATTACAATCTTTAGAAATAATCTTGTGTGTTTTTTTTCTTTTATCTAAATGCAAATCTTTAGCATCAATAAAACCTTCATACTTGTCGTAAGCTTTATATCCTTTATAAAATTTTCCAAATTTACTTTGAGTAATAAAATTTTCTCCTAAAAGAATTTGAGTAACAATCTCAGATTTTTTATTATTTTTTTTGTAAATATTTGCGATGGGGCTTTTAACTGTAAGCAGCATATTCTTATAGATCCTTTGGAATAATAACAGATATTTCCGTTATAAATAAAATATATTTTTTAGATTAAATTATTTTTTAGGAGCTGGATCTTTTTTTTGTTCAGCTTGTTTCTTTTTAGCGTCTGCTTCTAATTTTTTTAATTTAGCAATTGCAGCATTTTCTTCTTCCAGCGTAACAACGCCATCTTTACTTGTATCAGTATTATCAAATCTTGTTGCAGCGTCTTTTAAAGGATTTGCATAAAATTCATCTTTTGTAATTTTTCCATCATTATCTTTGTCTATGCTGCTAAATATTTTTTCTAATTCTTTTTTATTTGCATCTAAATAATCTTGTCTCTTTAATGGAAAAGGAGATTTTTGAGCAGAAACTGTATTGCAGATTAATAGTACTAAAATAGTAGATAATAATATTTTTTTCACAAGCGAGATATATGCCCCAATGTTATTTCTGTAAATCATTTTTTATTAATTTTAATAGTTTTGTTTATCCACATAATTAGCAATAGAACCGGCACTCCAATGATTGCAGTAAATATGAAGAATGTTGGATAACCAAAAAGGTTTACAAAACCTCCAGCATAACCAGCGATTAGCTTAGGTAAAAATAACATTGCTGAACTAAAAAGTGCATACTGAGTTGCGGTAAATTTTATTGAAGTTAGTGCTGAAAGATAGACAATAAAAGTAGCTCCAGCAAAGCCGCTCGCAATGTTGTCAGCCGTAATAACAAAGGCTAAAATTTTAACATCTGCAGTAACAAGGGCTAGCCAAGCAAATAAGATGTTACTTAATGCCGAAATTAATGCGCCAATAAATAAAGATCTCATTACTCCTAAATGAACTGAAGCAAGGCCTCCAATAACGCCACCAACAATAGTAGCTATAGTTCCGAAGAATTTTGAATAGGTGGCTATCTCTGAAATTGAAAAACCTTTCTCTATATAAAAAACATTAGCCATTACTCCCAAGACTACATCCGAAATTCTATACAAGCCTATTAGAAGTAGAATTGATGTAGCTTTTGATCCGTATCTATTTAGGAAATCCAAAACAGGCTTCGCATACGCATTTTTTGCAGATTCTTTGTTAATAAATTTTATTTTGATTAAAAAAAATATAATTAAGGCAAATGTTAAGAAGCAAAAAATAATTTTAATAAATTCATTTAGAAAATTAACAATAGGATCTTTGCTATAAAATAAATCTGTAAAATATAAATAGCATAAAATAAATCCTACAAGAGAAGCTAAAAAAGCAATAAAAAATTTAATTTTTTGATTAGATTTTTTTTCAATATTTCTTTTAATTTTTGGCTCAGAAGAATATAAAACAGTTAGGACTCCAAATAGCATAAGCAAAGCCATTATTTGGTAAACTTGTTGCCATACCTTTTGATTATAAATTTCTGTTTCTAAAAATGATGCAATCCATAAGCTCCCAGCTCCAGCAACGATCATTGCTATGCGGTAACCAGTTAAGTACATCGAAGATAGCGCTCCTTGTAAATTTTTTGAGGCAGACTCAATTCTAAAGGCATCAAGTACTATGTCCTGAGTTGCGCTTGAGAATGCAATAAATATTGCACCAATTGCTGTGCATAGCAGAGAAGTTTTTGGATCTGTAAAAGAAATAAAAATTAATGAAAGGATTATCATTAACTGAGACAACAGTAGCCAACTTCGTCTATGCCCTAACTTTCCTAGTATTGGTAATTTTAAATTATCAACTATAGGTGTCCAAATAAATTTAAATGAATATGCAAAACCAACCCAACTGAACAAAGTTATAGTTGCTCTATTTACCCCAGCTTTAAATAACCAAACAGATAGTGTAGAAAAAATTAGAAGAATAGGCAGGCCAGCCGCAAAACCAAGCAACAACATTCTTAACGATGTAGGATTTAAAAGCGGACTTAAATATGAAAATCTCATTAGTAAATAATTTATTTTTTTTTACAGAGAATATAAAGAAAACTATTTAAGCGTACTTAAATATGCAATTAGATTTGCTCTCTCTTCATCTTTTGCAATACCAGCAAAAGCCATTTTAGTTCCTTTAAGATAATCAGCGGGCTTATATAAAAACCCGTTTAGCTCTTCAACTGACCAAGCTTTACCATGAGCAGCGAGTGCAGATGAGTATTTAAACTCCGGATGCGAACCAGATTTTTTACCAACAATCCCCCACATTGGAGGACCAATTTTCGATGCACCCCCACTTACATTAGTGTGACAAGCTGCACATTTCTTAAATGCATTTTCACCTGCTGCAACATTTGCTGTTGCTAATAAGACTTTTATATCGGCTAATTTTTCTTCTTTTTTTACTTCGCCTTTAGCAGTAGATTTTGTTTCTGCCACACCTTCAATTTTGTAACCTTGAGTCTCAGGTTTTTTTACACGATAAATAGAATCTCCAAATTGATTTAAACCAATTACTAATAAAGCAACAACTAGTACTGCTGCAGCAATTTTATTAAATTCAAAACTGTCCATATTCTAGTGATTTTTATAATCTAAATTGTATAACATCATAATCTTTAAAGTAAAAATTTTTTTTTAAAATCTATTTTATGCGTCTTACAGTCGCATAATTTTAATTATGAACAATACTGTTATTTTAATACCAAGCCATTTACGAGCAACCAGATTACCTAATAAACCTTTATTGTTAATTAATAATAAACCTATGATTGTTCATTGTTGGCAGAGAGCAATCGATAGTAAAATTGGAGAAGTGTATGTTGCAACAGCAGACGAGGAAATTGCCAAAGTTATTAAAGACGTTGGTGGGAAAAGTATTTTAACTAGTAAAGAACATAAAACAGGCTCAGATAGAATTTTTGAAGCTATAGAAAAAAATTTTTCTAAAAAACCAAATAATATTATTAATCTACAAGGTGACATGCCAAACATTGATCCTTCAGCAATAAAACTATTAGATAAATTTATGAATAATAATTCTTATCAAATAGCAACTCTTGCCACAGAACTAAATTCTACAAAAGATTTAGAAAATAAAAATATTGTAAAAGTTGAAACTAAAAAAGAAATGCAAAGAAATAGTTTTGATAATGCATTAGATTTTTTTAGATTAAAAAATATTAATAAAGGTAATTTTTATTATCATCATGTTGGTATTTATGGTTATCAATACGAAACATTAAAAAAATTTATTTCTTTTAAAAGAAGTGATAATGAAATTAATAGAAGCTTAGAGCAAATGCGTGCAATGGATAACGATATATCCATAAGCGTAGGTTTAACGGATTCTTATCCTTTAGGTGTCGATACTATTGAAGATTTAGAAGAAATAAGAAATATTATGAAAAATGGCTAATAAAATAATTATACAAGGCGAACAGGGCGCTTATTCGCATTTAGCGGCAGTAAAGATTTTTAAAAATCCCGACATGATATGCTGCAAGACCTTTGAAGATGCTTTCGTTAAAACTAAAAGCATTAAAAATAGTAAATTATTAATTCCAATTGAAAATTCTATAGCGGGTAAAGTTGCAGATGTTCATTACTTATTATCTTCCTCTAGATTAAAAATAGAAGGAGAGCATTATCAAAAAGTTGAACACTGTTTATTAGGATTAAAAGACGTCTCTATTAAACAAATAGAAACTGTAAGAAGCCACGCTCAGGCAATTGGGCAGTGTAAGAAAAATATTTATAAATTAAAATTACAGCCAATTGTAGCCGCCGATACAGCCGGCTCAGCAAAATACATTTCTGAACATCAAATAGAATCCGAATCTGCTATTGCTTCAGCTCTTGCTGCAAAGATTTATGGATTGAAGATTTTAAAGAAAAATTTTGAAGATTTAAAAGGTAACGTTACAAGATTTTTAATCATGTCTGCTTCTGCAAGACCAAAGTTATATAAAAAAAATAAGAAATATATTACTTCATGTATTTTTCGCCTAAAAAGCGTGCCATCGGCATTGCATAAGGCCTTAGGAGGCTTTGCTGAGAATAAAGTTAATCTTACAAAGCTTGAAAGTTTTTCAACTGGCAATTCTTTTAAACAGGTAAGTTTTTATCTTGATATTGAAGGGCATATTGAAAACTTAGCAGTAAAGAAAGCTCTAACTATTTTAAAAAAACATACTGAAAAATTAGATATTTTAGGTGTTTATTTTGCCAATTCATTTAGATATTAAAATTATTATAGCTGTCGTTTTTTTTTAATTATCTTGTTATAATATTTTGGGAGATTGGTGGCAGGTGGAGGTTACGCTAATCCGGTCAGGTCCGAAAGGAAGCAGCCGTAACGATAATTTTTCAGGTTGTCCTCAGTCTCCCGTTTTTTATGGAAAATAATCGTAAAGGTTTATCACTAAAGTATCGGCCACAAAGTTTTGATGAAGTTATAGGTCAAGACGTAATGGTGCAGATTATTAAAAATGCGATCAAGATGGATCGTATTCCTAACGCTTATTTATTGACAGGAATTAGAGGCGTTGGGAAAACGACGACTGCAAGAATAATTGCAAAAGCTATTAATTGTAAAAATTCTGAAAGCCCAGAAAAAAAGTGTGAAGGCTTTTGTCATTGTGAAGCTATAACAAATTCAAATCATATCGATGTTTTAGAAATGGATGCTGCTTCTAAAACTGGAATTGATGATATTCGAGAATTAATTGATTCTGCTAAATATTATCCTACGAGCGCCAAGTATAAAGTTTTCATCATTGATGAAGTTCATATGTTATCAAAGCAAGCTTTCAATGGTTTGCTTAAAACTTTAGAAGAGCCACCTCCCCATCTTAAATTTATTCTAGCAACCACTGAAGTTAAAAAAATACCATTAACTATTATTTCAAGATGTCAAAGATTTGATCTTAGAAGAATTAAACTTGAGGAAATGATTTCTTTCTTAAAGAAAATTTCTGAAAAAGAAAAAGCAAAAATTAATGAAAAAGCTTTAATGTTAATTGCAAAAGCATCAGAGGGGTCAGTAAGAGACGCATTGTCTATATTAGATCAGGCAATCTCAACATTTAATATTTTAGGTGAAGAAATAATCGAAACATCAGTGAGAACAATGTTAGGCATAGCAGACCGTTCTAGAATTATTGACCTTGTGCGTTTTGTAATTGATGGAGATAAAGCAAAAGCCCTTCAAGATGCCCAAGAAATATTTGATTTAGGAGCAGATCCAAAATTAGTTTTACAAGATATGCTTGAAGTTATTTATTTAATTTCTAGAAGCAAAAGTTTTGGCAAAATTGAAAACGATCTAACAGTTTCTGAATCTGAATCGGATGTAATTTTAGCACTTTCTAAAAATATTGATTTTTCTTATATTTCAATGATCTGGCAATTCATTCTTAAAGGGATTGAAGAATTAAGTTTTGTTCCAAACCATTTTCTTTCTTTTCAAATGTTAATTATGAGATTAGTGCATTTAAAAGATTTACCAAGTCCAGAAGAAGTAATTGAGGATGCTTTAAACTCAGATACGCGTGCAATGTCAGAATCAACTGAGAAACAAGATGATTTTAACGAAATTAAACCTGGAACAATAATTAACAAACAAACTTCAGCAAAGACGCAAATTAAAAGCATTGTACAAGAAAAGGCAGAAGATATTGATCGAAATCCAAAAATTTTAGAAAAAAAACAAGAAGCCGGAAAACTTGAGATAATTAATTCATTTGAAAAATTAGTAGAAATTACAAATTATAAAAAAGAAATTGAATTAAAGTTTGATTTAGAAAGAAATGTTAGAGTAGTAAAATTTGAGACTGGAAAAATTGATATTTCGTTTAACGAGAAATTATCTAAAAATTTTGTAAGATCTTTAACTGAAAAACTTAAACTTTGGACAGGTGAAAGATGGATTATTTCTTTATCGAAAGAAACAGGTAAAAATACAATTTTTGAAAATAAAGAAAGTTACAAAAAAAAATTATTACAAGATGCACTTGAAAGCGAAGTTTACAAAAAGATAAAAGAAAATTTTCCAGATGCGGAACTTAATGAAGTAGAGGAGATTAAGTAATGGATTTTGGGGGTATGTTAAAAAAAGCTCAAGAGATGCAGCAAAAAATGTCTGAAGTAAAAGCTTCATTAAAGAATATTCAAGCAGAAGGTGTTGCTAGTAATGGTGCTGTGAAAGTAATTATGAATGGCGATCATGAGATGATCAAAATAGATATTGATCCAAAGTTAATGACGGAAGAAAAAGAAGTTTTAGAAGACTTAATTGTTATAGCCACTAATAACGCTAAGAAGGAAATTGAAGTTAAATCATCAGAGGAGATGTCAAAAATAACAGGTGGTTTAAAATTGCCCCCTGGATTTAAACTTCCTTTCTAGTAATGAAAAATAACTCTCATCCAGATTTAGAAACACTAATGTTTCTAATTGCAAAGTTGCCAGGATTAGGACCAAAGTCTGCAAGACGTATTGCTCTTTATCTTCTTAAAAACAGAGACAATATTATGAAGCCATTGTCTGGCGCTTTAGATAAAGTTTATCAAAATGTTGCTCGTTGTAATATTTGCGGAAATTTTAAAACTAATAAAATTGAATGCAATTGTAATAATAAAAATAATTATGAACAAATTTGTGTTGTAGAAAATGTGGCGGACATGTGGGCTTTAGAAAGCACTAATGTTTATAGTGGGCAGTATCATATTTTAGGAGGAACTCTTTCAGCCATCAATGGCATAAATCCAGAAGACCTTTTAATAGGTTCATTAGTTAACAGGATTAAGGCTAATTCAGTAAAAGAAGTTATCCTAGCAACAAGCGCTACAATCGAAGGACAAACGACAGCTCATTATATTAAAGACAGTATTAAAAATTTAAATGTGAAAGTAACAAAATTAGCACATGGCCTGCCTGTGGGTGGGGAGATCGAATATTTGGATGATGGAACATTATTTTCTGCATTTAAATATCGTAGTTCTTTAAATAGCGATTAGCATCAAGCGCTTGATTAATTAAGTAGATTTAGTATTTTTTCATTATGACTATTAGGCAAATCTTAACAGAGCCAGATCCTCAATTAAGAATTAAATCAAAACCAGTTCAAAAGGTTGATGCTGAGATTAAAAACTTAATGAAAGATATGTTGGAAACAATGTATGCAGCTCCTGGCATCGGTCTTGCAGCTGTTCAAATTGGAGTGCACAAAAGAGTCATTGTTATTGATATAGCAAAAGAACCAGAACCTAATAATCCAATGTATTTTGTAAATCCGGAAATTGTTTGGACATCTCAAACAAAATGCACTTTTGAAGAAGGCTGCCTCTCATTGCCTAAACAATTTGCAGAAGTTGAAAGACCTGAAAAATGTCATGTAAAATATTTAGATCAAAATGGAAAAGAACAATTGTTAAAAGCAGAAGGTTTGCTTGCTACATGTATACAACATGAAATTGATCATTTAAATGGAATTTTGTTTATTGATTATTTATCAAAATTAAAAAAATCTTTTATTTTAAAAAAACTCTCAAAAGCAAAAAAGGAAGACGTTTCAGATCATATTAATTTTTAGGTAATCCATGTCATTAAAAATAATTTTCATGGGTACCCCAGAGTTTGCTGTTCCTGCATTAAAAGAATTACTTAAAGAAAAAT
This sequence comes from alpha proteobacterium SCGC AAA028-C07, assembly GCA_000419465.1. Taxonomy (GTDB): domain Bacteria; phylum Pseudomonadota; class Alphaproteobacteria; order Pelagibacterales; family Pelagibacteraceae; genus Fontibacterium. Next base: position 53,702 of record ATTB01000003.1, read on the forward strand.
TAAATATTATTCACGTTTATACACAGCCCCCAAAAAAATCTAATAGAGGTTTAAAAATTGAAAAAACTCCAGTTCATTTAGAGGCGGAAAAAAATAATTTAAAAGTTCATCATCCAAGCTCATTAAAAAATGAAGAGGAATTGGATTTATTTAAAAAAATAAGCCCAGACTTAGTAATCGTTGTTGCTTATGGACAAATTATTCCTGAAAATTTTTTAAATTTATCAAAGAAAGGATTTATAAACATTCATGCTTCTCTATTACCCTACTGGAGAGGTGCGGCGCCTATTCAAAGAGCAATTATGAATGGTGATAAATTTACAGGAATCTCAATTATGAAAATTGAAAAAGGTTTAGACTCAGGACCTGTTATGCTATCTGAAAAAATAGAGATTAATGATCAGCTAAATTACGGTTTATTAAGTGACCAGTTATCGATTTTGGGTTCAAAATTAATTATTAAAGCCATTGATCTAATAGATAAAGATAAAGCTAAGTTTTTAGACCAAGATCATACAAAAGCTACCCATGCAAAAAAAATCACGCGGGATGATGAAGAAATTAACTGGAATAATAATGCAGACAAAATTGTTCGGCAAATTAATGCTTTAAATCCAACGCCAGGTGCTTGTTTTAAATTTGAAAATGAAAGGATTAAGATTTGGAAAGCAGAAGTTATAGATCAAAAAGGGGAAATTGGCACAACACTTAATGATAATCTTTTGATTGCCTGTAAGGACTTTGCAATTCAAGTTTTAGAAATACAAAGGCCTGGAAAAAAAATTCAAAAAGTAAAAGAATTTTTATTAGGATATAAAATTCCAAAAGCTTCAAAATTGATTTAAATGCCAAGACTGAAATGCATAGTTGAATATGACGGCACTCATTTTGTAGGCTGGCAAAGGCAATTAAATGGAAGATCAATTCAAGAAGCGATCGAACAAGCAATTGAGAAAATAGCTGAAAAAAGGATAACAATTTTTGGAGCGGGAAGAACAGACACAGGCGTTCATGCAGTACATCAAGTTTTTCATTTTGATTTTAATAAAGATATTGATGCTAAAAAAATTACTGATGCTTTAAATTTTCATATAAAAGACGAATCTATAAGCATTTTAAAAACTGAATTAATAAATGATGATTTTGATGCAAGACGAGATGCAAAGTTAAGAATTTATAAATATGTAATTATTAATCGAGACTCTCCATTGTCCATAGAAAAAGATAGGGCATGGCAATTAAAAATAAAACTTAATGAAACTAAAATGAATGATGCTGCGCAAATTTTAATAGGAACTCATGATTTTACAACTTTTAGGTCAACTTCGTGTGGAGCTAAATCTCCAATAAAAACTATGGAGAAAATAAATATTTTTAGAAAAGATGATTACATTTATAGTTATTTTGAATCGCAGTCTTTTTTACAACATCAAGTTCGTTCTATGATGGGATGTATAAAGCTTGTAGGCGAAAATAAATGGGTAAAAAAAGATTTACTTGATGCATTAAATTCTAAAGATAGAGCAAAATGCGCTCCCCCAGCGCCTGCTGCTGGATTGTATTTGGAAAATATTATTTATTAACTTAAATTTCTAACAAAGCCTCAACGTGATATTTTGCACTTTCTTGAATAGCTGCAAGATTGTAGCCACCCTCTAAGATTGAAACAATTTTGTTACCACAGACTTTTTTTGCAATTTTCATAATTTCTTTGGTTAATGTGTAATAGTCTTTAGATTCTAAATTAATGTTGGCCAAAGGATCATTTTTGTGAGCATCAAAACCAGCTGATAATAATATAAATTCAGGCTTAAATTCATTTAATTTCTCATAAACTTTCACATAACTATTAAAAAATTCTTTAGAACCAGTTCCTGCTTTTAGAGGAATGTTTAAAATATTATTATATTTGCCGGTTTCATCTTCAGAACCTGTTCCTGGATAAAATGGAAATTGATGCGATGAAATGTATAAAACTTTTTTTTCATTATAAAAAATATCTTGTGTGCCATTTCCATGATGAACATCAAAATCAATGATTGCTACTTTATTTAGTTTATATTTTTCTATTAAATAGGTTGCGCCTACGGCAATGTTGTTAAACAGGCAAAATCCCATAGCCTTTCCTTTTTCAGCATGGTGACCAGGAGGCCTGATAACGCAAAATGCATTATCAAACTTTTTATTCATTACAGTATCGATTGCATTAATAATTGATGCAACAGCATCGTAAGCTGCTTTTTTACTACCTTTAGAAACAATTGTATCTCCATCAAGAAAAGCTAAGCCTTCTTTTGGAAATGATTGATTAATTTTTTCAAAATATTTTTCTGAATGAGTAAGCTTAATATATTTTTCATCAAAAGATTCTATGCCTCTCCAGATTAATTTTGGAGTTTGTATTTTTTTTAAACCATTTATGATTGACGGAATACGCTCAGGACATTCTGGGTGACCAGGACCCGTATCATGTTGAATGGAAGAATTAGCGGTGAATATGCAGGTTGTCACTTAAAGTAATTAACAAGGATATCTAAGTATATATTTTTCAATTTTTTTAGATCAGCTATTCTAGCCATCTCATCTACCTGGTGGATAGTTTTTGCGATTAAACCAAATTCAATGCAGGGAGCTATTTTTTTTATAAAACGAGCATCAGAAGTACCTCCTGTCGTTGATAGAATAGGATTAATTTTTGTGTTTTTTTTTATAACATTTTTAATCATGTAAACAGTTTTACTAGGCTTTGTTAAAAAAGCTTCGCCCGAAACATTGTATTTAATTTTGTAACTTGCTTTAGATTTTTTAGTAACAGAAGAAAAAATTTTATTTAGCTTTTTTTTAAGAGAGCTTGATGTGTGTAAATTGTTAAATCTTATATTAAAAGATGCTTTTGCTTCAGCAGGAATGACATTGTCTGCTGTATTATCAATAGTAATTTTTGTAACTTCAAGATTAGATGGTTGAAAATCTTTATTGCCTCTATCTAGTTTTAATTTTTTAATATTATTTAAAACCTCAACTATAATTGTAGAGGGATTATTATAAGTATATGAATATGCAACGTGTCCTTGGGTCCCCAAAATTGTTAAATGACCTGTTATGCTGCCTCTTCTTCCAATTTTAATCATGTCGCCAAGTCTACTTTCATTAGTTGGCTCTCCTACTATGCAGAAATCGATTTTTTCTTTTTTTTGTATTAATTTTTTTATAACTTTTTGAGTACCATTAATTGCAATAGTTTCTTCATCACCGGTTATTAAAAAACTAATTGATCCTTTTAATTTTTTATCTTTTTTTAAAAACTCACTAACGGCAGAAATAAAACAAGCAATCGAGCCTTTCATATCGCTAACACCACGACCAATTAGTTTTTGATTTTTAATAACCCCACCAAAAGGATTAACAGTCCAAGATTTTAGATCTCCAACAGGAACAACATCTGTGTGTCCTGCAAAACAAAAGTTAGGAGAACTGTTGCCAATTTTCGCATATAAATTTTTAATTTTTGCGGTTCCTTTTTCTTGGAACTCCATAATCTGACATTTAAAGCCTAATTTTTTTAGATTTTTTGCAACAACATTAATTGCGCCGTCATCTTTAGGTGTAACGCTCTGACATTTTACAAGATCTCTCGCTAAAGAAACTTCACTAATAGTCTTTAGCATATCAATCTCTCAGTAATTCGTTTATTGAGGTTTTGCTTCTAGTTTTTTCATCAACAGTTTTAACAATGACCGCACAATATAAACTTGGTTTGCTTTTATCTTCGTTTGCAAGCGATCCTGAGACTACCACTGAATAAGGGGGAACTTTTCCATAAATAATTTGGTTTGTTTTTCTATCTATAATTTTTGTTGAGGCTCCAATGTAAACACCCATAGAAATTACAGAACCTTCGCCAACAATAACTCCCTCAGCCACCTCTGATCTTGCTCCAATAAAACAATTATCTTCAATGATTACTGGATTTGCTTGAAGAGGTTCTAGTACTCCACCAATTCCAACTCCTCCAGAAATATGACAATTTTTTCCAATTTGTGCACACGAACCAACCGTTGACCAAGTATCAATCATGGTTCCATCATCAACATAAGCACCAACATTTATAAAGGATGGCATTAACACAACATTTTTTCCAATGTATGCAGATTTTCTAATCACACCATTTGGGACCGCTCTAAATCCAGCATCAATATGTTTTTTTTCATCCCAAAGAGCTGTTTTACCATCTACTTTGTCAAACCAAGTTGCGTAAGGACCTGAAAGAATTTTATTATCTTGTATTTTAAAACTTAAAAGAATTGCTTTTTTTATCCATTGATGAGTATGCCATTCATTATTTTTTTTCTCACACACTCTAATACTGCCAGAGTCTAATTTTTCTAAAGTTTCATTAATTGCAGAAATAATTGCTTTGTCAGAATTTTTATTAATATTATTTCTGTCTTCCCAGGCTTTTAAAATAATATTTTCTATACTCATGTTTATTTAATTAACAAATTACACTGCTCAAGAAAATGATCTAATTCTGTTATTTTAAAGTGTACATGATCCTCATCATGGCCTTCTTTTGCCCAATTATCTTCATTTATTACCCATCCTGTTTTCATACCAAGATCATGAGCTGGTTTTAGGTTTCTTGCGATATCTTCAAAAAAAATACTTTGCTCAGGTATAATATCGTATTTTTTAATAAGCCTTTCATAAGGAGACCTTTCGGGTTTTGGAACAAAATCTGAGTCAACAATATCAAATATTGAAAAAAGATTTTCATCAAGTTGCATATTGCTAATAACATTATTTGCATGTTTTCTTGAGCCATTAGTAAATATAATTTTTTTCCCAGGTAAACTTTTGATTTCTTTATTTAGTTTTTCATTTTTGTTTAAAAAACTGTAATCAATATTATGTACAAACTCTAAAAAGTGATGAGGGTCAATATTGTGATTCTTGATTAAGCCATTCAAAGTTGTCCCGTGTTTTTGAAAATAATCATTTTTAATCTTAATAGCTTCTTCATGATTAACATTTAAATGTTGAGTGATAAAACTTGCCATTAGTTTATCAATTCCTGAAAATAAATTTGTAGATGAGGGGTAAAGAGTATTATCTAAATCAAAAATCCAAAATTTTATGTCCTTTATATTATCCATTATTTTACTATAAGCGTTCCAGCTCCAAGATTTGAGAATAATTCAAAAAGAACAGCATGAGATTTTCTTCCATCAATAATAACTACCCCGTTTACCCCAGATTCAATAGCGCTAATGCATGTCTTAATTTTTGGAATCATTCCCCCGGTAATTGTTCCATCATCAATAAGATCTAAAGCTTGTTTTGTAGATAATTGTGATATTAAATTACCATCTTTATCATTTACCCCAGGAACATCCGTCATTAATAAAAGTCTTTCAGCTTTTATTTGGTTTGCAATTGTTCCAGCGGCTGTATCAGCATTCACATTATAAACTTGGCCCTTATTATCCATTCCCATAGGAGCAATGACTGGAATAATTTTTTGTTTAAAAAAGTTATTTAATACTTTTGTATCAATTTTTTTTGGATCTCCAACAAATCCTAATTGTTCATCAATAGATTTATCGATGTGTATTACGTTGTTTTTTCTAACAGTAACGGACTCTGCTTTTGCACCATAATTTATAATAGCATCTCTTAAATCTGGATTTATTTCATTTAACAAAACATCTTCCACAACTTTTATTACATTTTTATCAGTTACTCTTAATCCAGAAATAAATTTACTTTCTAAATTTTGAGATTCTAGTTTTGTTTTGATTTGAGGACCACCGCCGTGAATAACCGCAACATCAACATCTAATTTTCTTAAAATTGCAGCATCTTGGGCAAACGCTTTTGATAAACTTAGATCAGACATTACCTGACCACCGTATTTGAGAATTATTTTTTTATTTTTATATTTGTCTAAGTAAACGGATGCCTCTTGAATTGATGGACCAAGTTCTGGCCAAAAAGACTTAATATCCATCAAACCGTTTTCACCGTAGTTTTCTTTATAATGTAATACTGTTGAGCCATTGTAAGAACGTTACTTACAGTCCAGTAAACAACTAATCCAGAAGGAAAAGTTGCTAACATAACTGTCATTATCAAAGGAAAGAATGCAAAAATTTTTGCCTGTATTGGATCTGGTGGAGTTGGGTTTAGCTTCATTTGAAAGTACATTGTAATTCCCATTAATATTGGCCACACCCCTATCATTAAAAATGAAGGAGGATTCCAAGGAATTAAACCAAATAAGTTAAAAATCGTAGTTGGATCTGCAGCTGACAAATCTTTAATCCATCCAAAAAATGGCGCATGACGCATTTCCAGAGTTACAAAAAGCATCTTGTAAACTGCAAAGAAAATTGGAATTTGAACTAATATTGGAAGACATCCTGACAAAGGGTTTACTTTTTCTCTTTTGTACAAAGCCATCATTTCTTGCTGAGTTCTCTTCATATCATCTTTGTAGAGCTCTTTTATTCTTAACATTTCTGGCTGAAGAACTTTCATTTTCGCCATGGATTTAAAAGAATAGTTATTAAGTGGAAAAAATAGAATTCTTACAAGAAGAGTCAGAATAATAATTGCAATACCGAAATTTCCAACAATTTTAAAGATATAATCGATTACAAAGAACAAAGGTTTTGTAATAAAATAAAACCAACCCCAGTCAATTGATAAATCAAAGCGGTCAATTTTTTCTTTTTCAGTATAATTATCGATTGGGTAAACTTCTTTTGCACCGATAAATATTTTTAAAGTATTTGAAGTACTTTTTTGCGGATTTGCAATAGTTGGCTCTGATATTATAAAATTTGCCTTATAACTGTTAGCAAAGGAGTATTCACCTTTGAAAGATTTTCCGCTCTCAGGAATAATAGCAGACATCCAGTATTTATCAGTAATACCAAACCAACCACTTTTGCCAGTGTACGTTTTTTTCTCTTCTTCAATTGATGAATATGTTTCTTCTTTTAAATTTTTATCGACAACACCAATTAATCCTTCATGCAGAATATAAAAATTTTCCGTATTAGGCTTTGTATTTTTTGTTATTTGAGAGTAGTGAAATAATTCAATTGTTTTACTTTTTTCATTTCTGATTGTTTCTGTAATTTTAAATAAATATTTATCATCTACTTCAATTTTTTTAGAAAAAACAACGCCTTCTCTATTGTTCCACTCAAGAGTTACAGGAGAAGAAGGGGTTAATTTTTTACCCTCTCTAATTTGCCAAACACTATTGTTATCAGGAACTTTAATATCTGACTTTGTAGTTGCCCAACCCGATTCTACAAAATATCCATCCTCAGATTTTTTAGGGCTAAGAACAACAATTGGTTTGCTACTTTTATCTAAGGTTTCTCGGTAGTTCTTTAATATAATATCATCGATTAGCGCTCCCCTTAAAGATATCGAGCCAGACAAATTACTATTTTCGATGAATACTCTATCACTTTCTTTTAATGCATCGCTTCTAGAAATAGCTTTTGTTGGAACTGCTTTTCCAGTTTGAGGAGTTTCTGGTTTTTGAATATTAGTTTGTGTTTCCGTCTTTCCTTGAATTTCAAGTCTCTTTCTTTGAGCCTCATCAGGATTTTCAAAATACATTGACCAACCAATCAAAATCGCAGTTGATAATAGGACAGCTATAATAACGTTTTTATTTTCCATTATTTATTTTTATTTTTTATAACAGGATCATAGCCAAATCCGCCGCCTAAAAATTTAATAGGATGACATCTTAAAATTCTAAGAATTCCTTTAAAACATCCTTTAATAAAACCAAATTCTTTTAAACTCTGCATAAAATATTCAGAGCATGTTGGATCATAATGGCAAGCGTTAGGAAAAAAAGGAGATAGTAGAAACTTATAGATCTTAATAAATTTTGTAAGAATAAAAGAAAAAAAATTATTTATTTTTTTTATCATTATTTTAACGAGTTAAATTTATATCCAAGTTCTTGTACAATTTTAGTAAAATCAACATCATATATTTTTGATTTTGCAAAAACAGCATACTTATATTTATTGTTAAATGAATCAATCTCAGAAATCGCTTTACGCGCAGCCATTTTTAATCTTCTTCTAATTTTATTTCTTTTTACAGCATTTCCGAGCTTTTTAGCCGAGACAAAGCTCATATGAATTTTATTTGTTTCAGGAATAGTATCTCTGTTAGTGTAATAAATTGTGAATAAGTCTGAACTTACTTTTTTTGCAGACAGAATTTTTTTAAATTCAAGATTGCCTCTAAGACTTTCAAATTTTAGAGTCTTGGGCATGACTTAAGCAGATACAGATTTTCTTCCCTTAAATCTTCTTCGAGCAATAACTTTTCGACCACCTTTTGTCGCCATACGCGATCTAAAACCGTGTCTTCTTTTTCTTACTATTTTACTTGGCTGAAAGGTTCTTTTCATTGTGATAATTAGAATTTGGCTATTTATAGGTAAATTGTTAAATCATGTACAGTAAAAATTTTTATTTAATACGTTTTAAAAATGACGAAATTATCAAAGCTTAAAATTATTTTAGGATTAATTTATCTTTTAATAGTGGGTTTAGTGACATTTCTGTTTTTTCATTATGAGGTTTATAATTATTTTAGTTCTGATTTCATAAAAAATGATCGGAAAGTAATTATTAATTTTATTGAACAAAATATTTTTATCTACTCTTTTTTATTTTTTTTATTTTCTACCATTTGGTTCTTTTTACTTGGTTTTGGTTTTCCACTCATTATAGCAGCAGGTTTTATATTTGGTTCTTTTTTAGGCTCAATCCTATTACTTATGGGCTTTGCTATCGGTTCAACTGCTTTATATGTTTTTGCAAATCATTATTTTAAAGATTTAGTGCTTAAGTATTTTTCAAGCAAGTATAAAAGTTTAGACAGTCATTTTAAAAATAATGATTTTGCTTATTTATTATTTTTAAGATTAGTTCCTGGAATACCTTCGCAAGCCGGCACATTGATTCCAATATTATTTAATATGAAACTTAAAAATATATTTCTTTCAAATATTTTTGGTGTGGCACCATCAATATTTATTTCAGTAAGTTTAGTGTCAGGGATTAGTTCTAAAATTGAGGAGGGTTCACAGTTTAATTTAGATTTACTCTCGGATCCAAAAGTTTCTATACCCTTAACTGCCCTTGGTATAATGGTTCTAGCAGTTAATTTTATAAAACAAAAATTTTTTAAGAGCAAAATTTGAATAAGTTTTTTAAAAATAGTTTTTTAGAAATTAAAGATATTTGTATTCCTTTATATAAAATATTAATTCCGTTTATTTTTATAATTAAAATTCTAGAAGAAATTGGGATAGTAAAAATTATTTCAAATTTTTTCGAACCTATAGTTCAATTATTAGGTTTACCAGCAGAGTTTGGTATAGTTTGGGTTACAGCTATTATAATTAATGTTTATGCTGCCATTGTTCTTTTTATTAATATTGTCCCATCATTAGACTTAACAGTTGCTCAGGTTACAGTCTTAACGGTAATTATTTTAATTGCTCATAATATATTAATTGAAAGCGCCATCTCACACGCAGCTGGTGTTTCTTTCGTTTATGCTTCTATCTTGAGGATAGGAATTGCCTTTTTGGCTGGGTTTATTTTATATAGAATTTATTTCTATTTTGGATTTTTACAGGAAAAATTTAGCTTAGTCTTAGAACAACGTGTCGTTCCAACGGATTATTATTCTTGGGTGTTAGGACAAGTTGAAAACCTAATTTATATATTTTGTATTATTTGTATTTTAGTTTTTTCTCTAAATATTTTAAAAAAAATTGGTGTTGAAAATTTAATCAAAAGACTGCTTGCGAATCCATTAAAGCTAATGGGGATTAGTTCTAGTGCAATAAACATTATTATTGTTGGTTTAACTATTGGGCTTCAATTTGGAGGAGGATTGCTAATTAAAGAAGCAAAATCAGGATCAATTAACAAACAAAGCATCCTGCTTTCTTTATCTTTATTAAATTTAGTTCATGCTGTCATTGAAGATAGCATCTTGATGATTATCATTGGAGGTCATATCTCCGGTGTATTATTTTTTAGAGTAATTTTTTCTTTATTAATTGTTTTTCTAATACTCTTTTTATACAAAAAATTTCACGCACTGTTTAATAAATTTGTTTTTGTTAAGATTTAAATTGAGATGCACAAAAAGTTGCAATTAATCCAGCAACTCCTAAAAACGAAAATGCAAAAATCCAATTTGTTTCTGAATTAATAGGCAGATGATTATTTGTAATATCAATAATAAATCCAAAGACAGCAGGCGTTATAGATCCAAATCCAATTCCTAAAATAGAACGGTAAGCAACGGTTCTGCCCACACAATATTTTGGTGTACTCTCAGTTAAAGCTGCAGTTAAAACTCCAGAATCTCCAATTGCAAAAAAACTATAAAAAATAGAAATTATAACAATTAAAAGTAAATCTAATTCAGCAGTCCAGCCAATCAAAAAAGATAAAATTGCACTAATTAAAGAGAAGGAAATTAAAATTTTTTTTCTTCCCAAATTATCAGAAAGGTATCCCGCAATCACAGAAGAGAACACACCAGATAAATGAATTGAAAATCCAATAATAATACCAACGCTTACCGTTGCGATAGATATCTTATTTATAATTATAACACTTAAAAAAACTGGCAACCAAGACCACAAACCAAATAATTCAATAGCATGAGCGGTATATCCCGTTATTAAATATTTCGTTTTTCTGTTTTGATTTAAAGAAAATTTTTTATTTAGTTCTGAAAATTTATATTTTTTTAAAAAATCCTCATAGACTGCAGTTAAAAGAAAAATTGCTCCAACAAGACTAATTAATGACGCTGTTAAAAAACTTATTTTATAACCATAGTTGGTTGTAATAATGTAACCCAAAGACAAAGATATTGCATAGCCAAAGGATTGACTTCCAAGCATTACGCCCATCGCAGTGCCTTTATTTTTAGATTTAAATTTTTCAGACACCAAGAGTATAGAGGGTCCGTAAATTCCCCCTTGAGCAAAACCTATAAAAAAATTTATAAAAATAGCTGTCCAAAAATCTTTAGCAATTAAATAAAAAATAAAACTCGATAAAAAATTTATAATTAAATAAATAGAAAGAATTTTATTTGGATTGTAAAAATCCGAACAATACGAACTTATAAATAGAGCGACAGCAAATCCTATAACTAAAGAAGTTTGTATTAAACCCGCTTCTGTTGCAGATAAATCCCATATAGCAATTAATTGCTGTATTGACCCAACGTACATAAAAAAGGTTAGAGAGGACAATATTCTGCCAATGGCAATAAGTTTTAACCAATTCCAATTGTTTGTTTGCATGAATAAATCCCTATGATTATTTAATTAAAAAAAATAAAATAAGATATTAGATTCTAGTTTTTTATTATTTAAGCGCCCGTAGTTCAATTGGATAGAATGCCAGACTACGAATCTGGAGGTTGGAAGTTCGACTCTTTCCGGGCGCACCAAATACTTTAAATGTATAAAATTTAAGTTTAAATTTTAGGCATATTTATTGATTGATCTTAATTATTAAGGAGAATATAAAATTTGCAAATGAGAGTTTCTAGAAATTCAAGATTAATTATTCCCTACCTAGAAAGATTTTACGATTCAGGATCATATTATTCTTATTCATTAATTCGATTTGTAGCTGGAGCAATGATGATACCTCATGGCTATAGTAAATTATTTGTTAATTTAGATGGTACAGTTGATTTTTTTAAAAGTGTTCAATTAGAACCTGCTTATCCATTAGCACTTTACATTGGCATCTTAGAATTTTTTGGAGGAATATTTTTAGCATTAGGTTTTTTAACAAGATTTGTTGCAATTCAGTTAATAGGACTTTTAGCAGTTGCAACTTTTTATATTCATTTAAAAAATGGTTTTCTTTGGGTCAAGGGTGGATATGAGTATCCATTATTCTGGTTAGTAATAATGATTGCCATATTTTTTAAAGGCGGGGGTAGAGCCTCGATAGACGGTTCTCTACCAAAAGAATTTTAATTTGTGTTTAGATATTTAAACAATCTTCCCTTAAATAAAGCCGTAATTGTTTTTTTAATTCTTATTGCAGCAGTGATATTATTAATCAGCTTGTACGTTTAATTCTTCTTTTACTAAAAGATTAATTGTTTTTTTCGTATTTTTAATTTGCATTGGTAAATAACCCAGAAATTCACCATCATACTGAACAGGAGTTTTAGTTTTAGAACTTATAAAAAAATCATCACTTGTAATTTTAATAAGCTTATTACTTTCTTTTAATTGCTTATTTAAAAGAAGAGTAAAAAAATAACATAAAAAATTTAACCTGGTTAAATTGCAAAATAGATATGCGACTGTTTTTTTATCAAAAATATTAGTGTCATTTGTTAATTTAAATGCACCGCCATAATGACTTGCATTTGTTACAATGATCCAGTTTGCTTTGTATATTTTGTTGTTTGCAAGTATTTTTAGTTCAGGTTTCTTAAAAATAATTAACTTTAAACTGGAAACAATAAAAAATAATAATTTTTTAAATATATTTTTTAATATCAAAGATGATTGAACAGTTTCCACAATTTCAGCATCATAACCAGCACTTGCCATTAAAATAAAATTTTTATTATTTACAGCGGGCACGTAAACTTTTTTGATTTTGCTAGATAAAATAATTTTAGCTATTTCATCTGCACTTCCATGAATTCCAGCTTCTAAAGCAAAAATATTAGCAGTACCAAATGGGATTATCGCAAGTGGTTTTTTATCATTCATTCCATTAATAACTTCATTAATGGTGCCATCCCCACCGGCTGCAACAATAACATCAAATTTATTGATGTTTACTTTGCATAGAACTGTTGTGTGACCTGCTTTTTCAGTCTTAAAAATTTCAACAGTATTTTCTTTAGATAAAATTTTATAAATTTTATTTAATTTATATTTTTTTAGAAAACTAATTTTTGCATTACATATGATGCAGATTTTTTTCATATAAATCTTTCTAAATAATTATTATTCGATAAGATATAAAAAAAATATGTTAAAAATTATATCCACTATTGGTTTTTTAGTTACTTTAGTATTATTCTTAAATTCTGATATTACCGTTGAAATTCTCTTTGTTATCAACATCTTTTTCATAATAATATTTTTTTACAATCCAGTATCAGCTTTAAAATCGGCGCAAAGAGTTTCTTCAGAAGCAGCAGAAACAAAGTTTGGTAAAAATGATCTTCAAGAGCTTTTTATTAATCAAATAGAAGATATTATTATTATTTTAAATAAATTTAATATTATCACTTATATCAACAAGGCTGGTATAGAAAATTTTGGAACAAATCTTGAAGGCAATCATATTGGCGGCGAAATAAGAATTCCAGATCTATTAGATGCGATTGATCAAAATAAAATTGATAAAAAAATAAAAAAAATAGACATTGAGTTAACAATTCCAGTTTTTAAATTTTATAAAATTAGCATCAGTTCTATAAAATCTGATCATACTTTAATTATTATAAGAGATTTTACAGAAATGAGAAAAAGCCAGAACATGCGATCTGACTTTATAGCGAATGCTAGTCATGAGCTTAGAACTCCTCTTGTTTCATTAAAAGGATTTTTAGAAACTATTACAGATTCTGCGAAAGATGATCCAAAATCGCAAAAAAAGTTTTTAGAAATTATGAAATCAGAAGCAAATAAAATGGAAGTTTTAATTGAAGATTTAATGTTGTTAAGCAGAATTGAACTACAAGAACACATAAGATTAAAAGATAAGGTCGATATTAAAGAAGTAATCGAAAATATTATCTTATTAAATTCTAAAAAGATTAGTGAGAAAAAACTTAATGTTAATTTGAATATAAAAGAAAAAGAAAGGTTTGTTATTGGAGATAAAGAAAAATTATCAGCAGTATTTTTAAACCTTTTAGACAATGCAATTAAATATAGTGGAAATTCAAAGTCTGTTAAGATTGAAAGCTCAGAAAATATAAGTGGTTTAAAAAATTATACTTCAATCTCAGTTATTGACGAAGGATTTGGAATAGCACCAGAGGACATACATAGAATTACAGAAAGATTTTTTAGAACTGAGAACGCTAAAAAATTAAAAATTGAAGGCACAGGATTAGGTTTGGCCATTACAAAACATATAATAAACCAACATCGTGGTGAGTTAAAAATCAGAAGCAAGTTCGGAAAAGGCAGTGAATTTATTGTAAGCTTGCCCAAACATTAGTTTATTTGAAGCTATTTTCTAATTTAAGAAAGATTATTCAACTAAAAGGTTAACTTTGTAACAAAAGTGTCATCTAAATGTAATAATTTAATCAATTAATAAGAATAATAATGCCAAGCAATTTAACAATTAAGGAAAAATATGAATAAATTAAAAACAATATTAATCACTGTAGTTGGCATTATGATTACATCTTATGCGGTTGCACGTGATCAAATAAAAATAGTTGGATCTTCAACTGTTTATCCATACACAACAGTAGTTGCTGAAAGATTTGGTAAACAAGGAAAATTCAAAACCCCAGTTGTTGAAAGCACAGGAACAGGTGGTGGTTTTAAATCTTTTTGTGGTGGTGTAGGCGTTCAACATCCAGATATGACAGGAGCATCAAGAGCAATAAAAAAAGATGAAGCAGAGCTTTGCATTAAAAATGGTGTAACAGAAATTATTGAGTTACCAATTGGAAATGACGGTTTAACATTTGCTCATTCAGTTAAAGGAAAAGATGCTAATTTCACAACAGCCCAACTTTGGAAAGCAATAGCACATGATGTTGTGGTTGATGGTAAATTAGTAAAAAATCCATATAAAAATTGGAATGAAATAGACAAGTCTTTACCAGCTGCAAAAATTGAAATCTTAGTTGCCCCACCAACATCTGGCACACGTGATGCTTGGGATGAATTAGTTATGGGCAAAGGTTGCGATCCTGAGTTTATGAAGCTTACAGATAAAAAGAACTGTACCAAATATAGAGAAGATGGTGCTGTAATTGAAGCTGGAGAAAACGATACTTTAATAGTTCAAAAATTATCTTCTACTCCAAATGCATTTGGTTATTTTGGATACAGCTATTTAGTTGCAAATAAAGATAAAATTAAAGCTGCAAAAATTAATGGAATTGCTCCATCAGTTGAAGGTATACAAAAATATACTTACCCAGTTGCAAGACCATTATTTTTATATGCAAAAAAAGCTCATGCTAATGTAATTCCAGGATTTAAAGAATTTTTAGCAGAATTTACTGGAAAAACAGCAGTTGGAGCAACTGGCTATCTTTTTAAAGTTGGTTTAGTTCCAAACTCTAAAGAAACAGAAGACAAAGTAAGAGAAATTGCTACTAAATTAGTAGCGATGAAGAACTAAAGTTTAGTTAAGTTAATTTAATTTGGAGCCGAAATTATTTTCGGCTCTAAAAAAAAAGGTTCGACGATATAAAAAAAAATTATCTCTATGAATATTGTCCTCCTATCTTTAATTGTCATTTTTAGTTTATCTTGCTATTTTTTTGGGAAATCTAAGATTTTAAAACAAACAAAAATAAGTAAAAAAAAATTTCATTCTTTACCAGAATATTATGGTTACTATTTAGCAGCTTGGTGTGGTTTACCAGCGTTAATAATATTATTTTTTTGGTCTTTATCTGAGTTGTATATTGTAAAAATTTTAATTTTATCTGATTTTAGAACAGACCCTGCAATTGATAATAATAAATTAAATTTAATATTTTCACAAATTAAGGCAATCGCTGAAAATAAATTTACAGGAAACATTCCTCAGAACTTAATACCTTATGCTGAGAGATTTTTAAGTCTTAATAAAATTTTAGAATTATCTAAATTGGCTATTATTTTTAGCGCAATAATATTTTCTTTATCTTTTGCTTACAGTCAAATCTTAAAAAATATTAAAGCAAGAGAAAGTGTCGAAAAAGTAATAAGAGTTGTGATGTTCTTATGTGCTGCTATTGCAGTTTTTACAACACTTGGCATTGTACTTTCTTTACTTTTTGAAAGTATAAAATTTTTTACAGCAGTATCTATTTTTGATTTTATCACAGGTACAAATTGGGCTCCAGGGCGGGCATTTGTAAGAGACGCTTCAGTTCAAACAACAGACGTTGAAAATGTATTTGGAGCGGTACCTCTGTTTTGGGGAACTTTTTTTATAGCAATGATCGCAATGTGCGTTGCAGTTCCAATTGGTCTTTTTTCTGGAATATATATGGCTGAGTATGCTTCTAGTAAAATTAGAAAAATTGCAAAACCGTTGATCGAAGTGTTAGCTGGGATTCCAACAGTTGTTTACGGTTTTTTTGCAGCATTAACAGTTGGCCCTTTTTTTAGAACTATTGGAGAAGGAGTTGGTTTAAATGTATCTTCAGAAAGTGCGTTAGCAGCTGGGATGGTAATGGGAGTCATGATTATTCCTTATGTTTCATCATTAACTGATGATGTGATTAATGCCGTTCCCAGATCTCTTAGAGAAGGTTCTTATGCTATGGGCGCAACCAAGTCTGAAACAATAAAAAAAGTTATTTTACCCGCAGCCCTTCCTGGAGTTG
The DNA here is from genome assembly GCA_000419465.1 of alpha proteobacterium SCGC AAA028-C07. Classification (GTDB taxonomy): domain Bacteria; phylum Pseudomonadota; class Alphaproteobacteria; order Pelagibacterales; family Pelagibacteraceae; genus Fontibacterium. Next base: position 70,346 of record ATTB01000003.1, read on the forward strand.
TCGGAGCAGTTCTTCTCGCAATATCAAGAGCCGTAGGAGAGACTATGATTGTTGTTATGGCAGCTGGACTCGGAGCAAACTTAACAATTAACCCACTAGAAGCATCTACAACGATTACAACACAAATAGTTACTATTTTAATTGGTGATCAGTCTTTTAATAATCCAAAAACGCAAGCAGCTTTTGCATTAGGAATAACATTATTTTTTTTTACATTAGTCATAAACGTAATTGCATTAAACATAGTTAAAAAATTTAGAGAAAAATATGAATAATAAAGCCAAAGAAATTTTATTAAAAAAAAGATATAGAGCAGAAAAAAGATTTAGATTCTTTGGAATTTCATCGATTATTTTGGCGCTATCGTTTTTATGTATATTGTTAGTAAATATTTTTACTAACGGTTTAAGTGCTTTTTCAAGAACAGAAATACTTTTAAAAGTTAATTTTAATGAAAAAAAAATAGGCATAAATATAAATTCAACAGATAAAGAAATTAAACAAGCCAACTTCGATGAAATTTTGCAGGAGGCACTTTTAAATTTGGCTCCTAATGTACCAGAATTAAAACAAGCAGAATTAATTGATTTAGTGAGTATAGATGCAACAATTGAGCTTAAAAAGTTTTATTTAAAAAATAAAGATGTTTTGAATAAAACAAGTGAAGTTGCATTGACGCTATCGGATGATATTGATCAAGTGCACAAAGGTAATTTTCCGAGAGATATTCCAGAAGACAGAAGAAGATTTTCAGATTTTCAATTAAAAATTTATGATGAACAAATTGCCCAAAAAAAAATAATTAGTGAATTTAACTGGCCATTTCTTTTTAATGCTGACTCAAGAGAACCAGAAATTGCTGGTGTAGGCGCATCATTAATGGGATCGTTTTTTACTTTAATTGTATGTTTATTATTATCTTTTCCACTTGGTATTTTAGCTGCAATTTATTTGGAAGAGTTTGCACCAAAAAATAAGATTACAGAAATTATAGAAGTAAATGTTAACAATCTAGCTGCAGTGCCGTCAATAGTATTTGGATTATTAGGACTTGGTGTTTTTTTAAATTATTTTTATTTGCCAAGATCAACACCGCTAGTTGGCGGTTTAGTTTTAGCTTTAATGACTTTACCTAGAATTATAATACCTTGCAGAGCAGCTCTAAAAGCTGTTCCTCCATCAATAAGAGAAGGCGCTTTAGCTCTAGGAGCATCCAAGGTTCAAACCGTTATGCACAATGTTGTACCATTAGCTATGCCAGGAACTTTATCAGGAACAATTATAGGGCTTAGCCAAGCATTAGGAGAGACGGCGCCTCTTCTTTTAATTGGAATGGTGGCATTTATTAATGTTGTTCCATCTACTCCATTTGATCCTTCAGCAGTTCTTCCCGTTCAGGTTTATTTATGGTCAGAGTCGGCTGAACGTGGATTTGTTGAAAAAACTTCAGCAACTATTATTATTTTAATTTTTTTCTTAGCGTTTATGAATTCGTTTGCAATATACTTAAGAAATAAATTTGAGAAAAGATGGTCTTAAAATGGTAAATGAAAAAATAAAAATATCTACTAGAAATTTAAATGTTTATTATGGAATTAAACAAGCTCTTTTTGACATAAATTTAGATTTATTTGAAAAAAAAGTCACAGCTCTTATCGGTCCTTCAGGCTGTGGAAAGTCTACATTTATCCGCTGTTTAAATAGAATGAATGATGTGATTGATATTTGCAAAGTGGAAGGATCAATAAAAGTTGATGGAGAAGAAATTAATGGAAAAGAAATTGACGTAAATGTTGTGCGCGAGAGAATAGGAATGGTATTTCAAAAACCTAATCCATTTCCAAAAAGCATTTATGATAATATTGCCTATGGACCAAGAATTCATGGTCTTGCTAATAATCAAGATGATTTAGATCGTATTGTTGAAAATAGTTTAAAAAAAGCTGCGTTATGGGAAGAGGTAAAGGATAGACTTAACCAACCTGGGACTGGTCTTTCCGGAGGACAGCAACAAAGACTTTGTATTGCTAGAGCTATTTCTATAAATCCTGAGGTTATCCTTATGGATGAGCCCTGCTCTGCATTAGATCCAATAGCAACAGCTAAAATTGAAGAATTAATTGATGAATTAAAAAAATCCTATACAATTGTTATAGTCACACATTCTATGTCTCAAGCCGCAAGAGTTTCTCAAAATACAGGATTTTTTCACTTAGGAAAACTATTGGAGTTTAATCTAACTGAAAAAATTTTTAAAAACCCAGATAACAAAATGACACAAGATTATATAACAGGAAGGTTTGGATAATAAATATGACAGAGCACATAGTAAAATCTTACGAGGGACAGTTACAAGAGTTAACCAATACAATTATAAAAATGGGAGCTTTGGCTGAAAGTCAATTTTCAAATTCTATGATTGCCTTATTAAAAAGAGACCAGGATCTTGCTGATAAAGTTTCAGGAAAAGATTTTTTAATGAACGAATTTGATATTAAAATTGAAAATTTAGTTATTAATTTAATTGCTTTAAGACAACCCATGGGTATTGATTTAAGAGAGACAGTGTCGTCTATGAGGATCTCCTCCGAACTAGAAAGAATAGGAGATTTATCCAAAAACATTGCAAAGCGAGTGAGACATTTAACTTTTGACGTACCTGGTGAAATTGCAGATAGCTTTAAAAGAGCATCTAATGTTGTTCAAAAAAATTTAAAAGACGTTTTAGATTCTTACTCTAAAAGGACAAAAGATACAGCATTTAGAGTATGGAATAGTGATTTACAAGTGGATGAACTTGTTAATTTAGTGATGGCAGAACTATTAGATTTTATGAAAAAGAATGAAAAAAATTTAGAAATTTCTACTCATTTATTATTTGCCGCCAAGCACATAGAAAGAATAGGAGATCATGTAACTAATATTTCAGAAAATGTTTATTTTTTAGTTACAGGCGATCAAATAAAAGGAACTAGATCAAAAAAAGTAGATAAGTCTGTAGAAACTTAAAAGATGTCTGCAAATATCTTCATTGTTGAAGACGAGAAATCAATTGTTACTTTGTTAAAGTATAATCTTGAAATAAAAGGTTATAAGGTTAATTTTGCAGAAACAGGCGAAGAGGCAATTCAAAATATAAAAAAAGATATTCCTGATCTTATAATATTAGACTGGATGCTTCCTGATTTTTCAGGGATCGAAGTTTGTAGACAAATTAAAAAAATTAATAAATTAAAAAGTATCCCAGTATTAATGCTTACAGCAAAAAGCGAAGAAGAAGATAAGGTGAGAGGTTTTGAATCAGGAGTTGATGATTATGTTACTAAGCCTTTTTCTTATAAAGAAATTTTATTAAGAGTTAAGTCGCTATTAAAAAGAGCCAAACCTTCCCTTGTTGAAGATGTATCTATGTTTCAAGATTTAAAAGTCGATCGTATTACAAGAAGAATTTATAGAGCGGATAAAGAAATAAAAGTTGGGCCAACTGAATTTAGGTTATTAGATTTTTTAATTAAAAGTCCGCAAAGAGTTTATTCTAGAGAACAGTTATTAAATAATATTTGGGGCAATGAAATTAATGTTGAAGCCAGAACAGTAGACGTGCATATTCGAAGACTTAGAAAAGCTATTAATATTGAAGGTTTGCCAGAACTAATTAGAACGGTGAGATCTTCTGGTTATTCTTTAGATACTTAAATTAAGCGGATTTAATTTTCTTTTCAAAAAACTCTGGAAGCTCTTCTGTTCCTTTTGTATTTTTATTTTCTTCCTCATCATTTTTCCAACCTTTAGGCTGGTAAGCATGAAGAACGTGTAATTTGCAGTAAACTCTTTCTTCCATAGGATTTCTTCCGCAGAAATAAAAATTAGTTTCATCAGGATGTCCAATAGGCCATCTGCAAGTTTTTTCGTTTAAATTTTCTAAGCTAGTTGGATTTTCAGGCTCAAAATCTTTTTCAATAACAATAGCTCTAAGACCACGAGGTTTTCTTAATCTTTTTAAAGGAACGCTATTTTTATGATGAAATTTGTTTTCACTTTTTTGAATATAAATATTTCTAGAATGAGATCTACCAGCAAGTCCTAGACGGTGTGATTTTCCAATAACAGCATTTCTAGAAATGCCGTCTCCAAGCATTGCAGCTATTTGACTCGCAGTATGACCTTCGTTCCAAAGTTTTTTTAACTGTTCAGTTTTTTCTGGTGTCCATCCCATAAAGGCAGGTTAAATACTATATGTAGTCTAAGCTAAAGTAAATTATACTATATATAGGTTAAAAAAGTGTAGATAAATCAGTGATTTATTTAATTTACATAAATTTATCCACATTTATCTATATATTTTAATAATACTTAAAAATATGAACGCAATTAAAGATTATAAAATTAGAATTCCACAAGTCATATCCATTAACTGGATTGGATTTTACACGCTTTATAAAAAAGAAATTTTAAGATTTCTGAACGTTTGGATTCAAACAGTATTTTCACCTGTTGTAACGCTAATACTTTTTTTAGCTGTTTTCACAATAGCTTTAGGACTTAATAGAAATAATATTTTAGGACATGAATATGGAGTGTTTATATTGCCAGGCTTAATTTGCATGCAGATCTTGCAAAATGCTTTTGCCAACACTTCTTCATCATTAATGATTGCTAAAGTTCAGGGAAATATCATCGATATTTTGTATCCACCACTTAGTCCTATGGAAGTCACAGCTGCAATGCTTTTAGGGGCAATTACAAGAGGTTTAGTTATTGGATTCTTTTCAGTGTTAATTATTATTCCGTTTGCGCATGTGCCGGTTCATAATATTTTTATAATTCTTTTATTTGCATTACTTGGGTCATCAATGCTTGCTTGTTTAGGATTTATTACAGGATTATGGGCTCAAAAGTTTGATAATATGGCAACAGTTACAAACTTTATTGTTGTTCCTTTATCATTCTTATCGGGAACCTTTTATTCTATACAAAATCTACATTCGGTATTTTATTATATTAGTCATGCCAACCCTTTCTTTTATGCCATTGATGGATTTAGATATGGATTTTTAGGACAATCTGACGGATCTATTATTATAGGATTTTTTTACTTAACATTTATCAATTTAGCTTTGTGGGTAATATGTTATATCCTTTTTAAAAAAGGATATAGAATCAAAAGTTAATTTCCATGAGCTCAATATTAGGCACATATAAAAGAAGAGAAGTTTCTTTTTTAGAAGGAAAAGGAACTTACCTTACATCAACTACAGGAGAGAAATATTTAGATTTTGTTTCTGGTATTGCTGTAAATTCATTGGGACATTGTCATCCACATTTAGTTGAGACGATAAAAAAACAATCTGAAAAATTGTGGCATGTATCTAATGCTTTTACAATTCCTGAACAGGAAAAATTAGCTAAAAGATTAACCGATAATACATTTGCTGACTTTGTTATATTTGTAAATTCAGGAGCAGAGGCAACTGAAACCAGCATTAAAGTTGCAAGAAAATATTTTTTTGAAATTGGACAACCTGAAAGAAATAGAATTATTACTTTTGAAGGTGCTTTTCATGGAAGAACTTTAGCTGCTTTATTTGCGGCTAATAATAAAGAGCATACGCTAGGATTTGGCCCTAAAGTTGATGGTTTTGATCAAGTTCCATTTGGAGATCATGAGGCTTTAAAAAAAGCAATTACAAAAAATACCGCTGCAATCATGCTTGAAACAGTTCAAGGAGAGGGTGGTGTTAGAGTTGTTCCAGATTATTGCTTGAAACCTTTAAGAAAACTTTGTGATGACAATGGAATTTTACTTATTTTAGACGAGGTTCAGTGTGGAATTGGAAGAACAGGAAAATTTTTTGCATTTGAGTGGGCCAACATTGTTCCAGACATCTGTCCAATTGCAAAAGGAATTGGTGGTGGTTTTCCAATAGGCGCATGCTTAGTAAGCAAAAAAGTTTCAGTTGGAATGAAACCTGGATCGCATGGTAGCACATTCGGAGGAAATCCTTTAGCGATGAGTGTTGGTAATGCAGTATTGGATATTGTTTTACAAAAAGGATTTTTAGAAAATGTTCAGGAAGTTGGCAGTTATTTTGAGACAAAATTAAAAGAAGTACAAAAAAAATATAGCAACGTTATTGAAAAAGTAAGAGGCATTGGTCTTTTAAGAGGAATTAAGTTAAAAGTAGATAATAATAAGTTTTTAGATCATTTATTTCAAAATAAGATGCTAGCAGTAAAAGCTGGCGATAACGTTGTAAGATTATTACCCCCACTTATTGTTGAAAAAAAAGATATTGATGAAGCAATAAGAATAATCGAAAAAACTTGTTCTGAATTTTAATTATGAAACATTTTTTAGATTTAAGTCTGATTGAAAAAAAGGATTTAAGACAGATTGTCGAAAATTCTAAGACTAGAAAAAAGAATAGAAATAATAAGGGCAAAGTTCTTATTGATAAGGACAATCCTTTAGAAGGAAAGATGCTGCTTATGATTTTTGAAAAACCATCTACAAGAACAAGACTCTCTTTTGATTTAGCAATGAGACAGCTGGGTGGACAGACGATTGTTATTAATTCTGAGAATTTACATGTTGGTATTGGTGGAGAGACAATTGAAGATACAGCAAGAATCTTCTCTGTTTTCTCTGATATTATTATGCTTAGAACTTTTGAACATAATACTTTATTAAAATTCTCAAAGCTTCTTACGGTGCCTATAATCAATGGATTAACCAATGATAGTCATCCTTGTCAGATTTTGAGTGATGTTATGACATTTGAAGAAATTAAAGGATCTATACAGGGTAAAAAAATTGCTTGGGTAGGGGATGGTAATAACGTTACCAATTCTTTAATGGAAGCAGCTGCTCAATTTGATTTTGAATTAAAAATTGCATGTCCTAAAGGTTTCATGCCATCAAAAAAAGTTATTGCTTGGGCTAAAAAGAAAAAAGCAGATATCGAGATATTACACGATGCAAAAGAAGCTGCGGATAATGCAGATTGTATTATGACAGATAAATGGATTTCTATGGGTGATAAAGGAAATTTAAGTAAAAAAAGAAAAGCGTTTAAGAACTTTCAAGTTAATGAAAAATTAATGAAAATTGCAAAAAAAGATGCAATTTTTATGCATGATTTACCTGCACAAAGAGGAGAGGAAGTAAGCGCTGGTGTTATTGATGGCAAACAATCAGTCGTGTGGCAACAGGCTGAAAATAGACTGCATTGTCAAAAAGGAATTATTGAGTGGTGCTTAAAAGGTAAATGATTGAAAGAGCAATTGTTTTAGCCGCAGGCTTTGGAAAAAGAGTTCTTCCCCTTACAAATACTACACCTAAACCACTACTAAAAATTAATAACGTTAGTCTACTTGAGAATACTTTAAATTTTTTAAAAAAATTTGGAGTAAAAAGTTTTGCTGTTAATACCCATCATCTTGGTGAGCAAATAGTAGCTTTTGTTGAAAAGAATAAAAGCATTTATGATATTAAAATTTTTAAAGAGCAAGAAATCCTAGGTACAGGAGGCGGCATTAGAAATGCTTTATCCTTTTTTTCAGACAAACCTTTTATCTCTATTAATAGTGATACAATTTGGTCTGATGAATATTTATCACCTTTAAAAAATTTATATAAAAATTTTAATCAGCATAATGCTAACTCCGGCCTTTTAATGATTAAGAGAGAGAATAGTTTTGATAAAACTTTAAAAGGTGATTTTACCATAAAATCAGAACCTTTTTTGTTTAGAGAACCTGGAGATACTAATAATTTAATTTTTACAGGCTGTCAGATTATTAATCCTATTTTATTGAAAAATAAAAAAAATGAAAATTTTTCAATTCAGCCAGTTTGGGATGAAGTAATTGCTGATAAAAAAATGGTTGGAGAAGTTGCTCAAAATATATTTTATCACGTGACGGATTTGCCAATTTATGAAAAACTGAAACAATTGGATCTTATTCGTTAATTAATATTTTTTTAGCTCTTTTTTGATCAAGATATAAATACTTCGATAAACTCATATCATCTTTAAATGTAATATGAATTGGATTTCCAGTTGGGATTTCTAATTCAACAATTGATCCATCGGCAATATTAAATATTTTTTTACAAAGAGATCTTAAGCTATTACCATGCGCTGAGATGATTACGTTTTTTTCTTTTTTTAAAACAGGTAAAATATTTTTTTCATAATAAGGAATAACCCTTTTAAAAGTATCTTTTAAGGATTCGGCGTCAGGGATTAAATTTTTATTAATATTTTTATAAATCGGATAATGGATTGGATGCTCAGGATTACTTTTGTCCATTGGTGGAGGAGGAATATCGTAACTTCTTCTCCAAATTTTTACCTGTTGCTCACCGTGTTTCTTTGCAGTTTCTTCTTTATTAAGACCCTGTAGAGCCCCATAATGTCGTTCATTTAACTCCCAAGCTTTAAATATATTTTTAATACTCAGATCTAGTTTTTTATTAATTTCATCCAAAGTTAAAATCGCTCTTTTTTGAAAAGATGTGAATGCAAAATTAAAATTGATGTTAAGATTTTTAATTAAAGTACCTGCTTGTTGTGCCTCTTCTACTCCTCGTTTAGTAAGTTCAGCATCATACCATCCTGTAAATCTATTTTCTAAATTCCACTGACTTTGACCGTGTCTTACTAAAATTAAATTATACATTTTTTATTTTTTAAATTGTGATACTAAAAATTTATGAGTGATTATAAATTATTTTACATGACTTGTAAGAATAAAGTTGAGGCAAATAAAATTGCTTATCATCTTGTTAAAAAAGATCTAGTTGCGTGCGCAAATATTATTCCAAGTGTTAAATCTTATTTTAAATGGAATAAGAAAAAAGTTAACATTATTAAAGAAAGCATTCTTATTGGAAAAACAATGAAGAAAAATATGAATAAAATTATTGTCCATTCCAAAAAAATTAGCTCCTATGAATGTCCGTGTATTGTTTTTGTAGATATAAATAATGGTAATAAAGATTTTCTAAGTTGGATTAAAAACTCTACCAAATAAAATTATTTAAACTAAGTTTAGTTTAATGATTCGATATAGATTTAAATTTTTATTATATTTATCTCTTTTATTTATTACTTCCTGCATTTCCGCACCAAGAGACACCTCAAATACATGTCTAATGTTTACTGATAACTATTTTTGGTACAAATTTGTAAAAAATTCAGAGAAAAAATGGGGAGCACCTGTAGAGTTGCAGATGGCGATTATTCAAAGAGAATCTGATTTTGATTGGTTAGCAGCACCGGAGTGGGATAAATTGTTTAAAGTTATTCCTTATAAAAGAAAATCAAGTGCATTTGGATATTCTCAAGCAATAAACAAAACCTGGGAACAGTTTGTGCGCGAGACAAATCAGCCGCTCGCTCTTAGAATAAGTTTTAATGATTCAGTAGATTTTATTGGGTGGTACATCAATAAAAGTAGTCAGTTATTAAAAATTCCAAAAGATGATTATTTTAAACAATATATTGCCTATCACGAGGGTTGGGGAAATTTTAAACATTATAAAAAGTCACCCAAAGTTATTCCTTATGCAAGAGAAGTTGATAGGATAGCAAAAAAATATAAAGCGCAACTTAATCAGTGCAAAAATCAATTAACAACGAATAAGTATTTTATTTATTAGAAGTTTCTTTTAGCTGTTTTTCAAGTTCAATTTCAACAGCGTCTATTCTTTCCGTTTTTTCACCAATAAGTAAATACATAGTTGGAATCACATATAACGTAAAAAAAGTTGAAAATACAACGCCCATAAAAATAACTATTCCTACCGTTGCTCTGCTTGCTGATCCAGCGCCCGTTGCAATGACTAGAGGCACAACTCCCATCACCGTTGAAGCGGACGTCATCAGAATTGGTCTAAGTCGAACTCTACAAGATGTAATAATAGCTTCTTTAATTTTCATTCCCTCAGCCCTAAGTTGATTTGCAAACTCAACTATTAAAATTCCATTTTTTGCAGCTAATCCAATAAGGACAATTAGCGCAATTTGACTGTAAATATTTAAAGAACTTCCAATTGTCCAAAGTCCAATTATTCCGCCTAAGATTGCGAGTGGAACGGTTAACATAATTGTTAACGGGTGCCTCCAACTTTCAAATTGCGCTGCTAGAGAAAGATAAGCCGTAAATATTGCAAGCAAAAATATAAAATAAATATCTGAACTTGTATTTTTAAATTCTAATGATTCACCTTTATAATCAATACCTGCGTAAGGAGGTAATTTTTGTTTAACAATACCCTCCAGATATAAAAGAGCCTCATTAATACTGTAACCCGCTGTAATTCTCGCGCTTATAGTAACAGCTCTTTGTCTATTGTATCTATTTAAACCAGTATAAGTTGACTCAGGAATATAAGTTACTAAGTTTGCAAGCGGAACTAATTTACCAGTATTAGATCTTACTGAGACTTTATTTAAATTTGATGGTTGTTGTCTATTACTAATGTCAGTTTGTAATATGACAGAATATTCTCTTCCATCACGTGTATATTTAGTAACTTCCTTTGAACCAAATAATGTTTCTAGACTTTTACCAATAGCATCAATGGGTACGCCTAAATCTGCCGCTTTATCTATATTAACTTTAATTTTTAACTGTGGCTTAGTAAGATCAAGATCATCATCTACATTTACAAAATTTTTATTATTGACCACTTCAGCCTTAATAATTTCTTTCCATTTAATAAGTTCTTCGTAAGTATTTCCTTTTAGAACAAATTGAACAGGTTTGTCTGTTGCTCCACCTCTTAAACTTTGAGGCATGATTGGAAATGCCTTTACCGCTGGGAAAGAATTAAGTTTTTGGAATATTTCTCCTAAGTCTTGGCCACTAAATTTTTTTCTCTTAGACCAATTCTCTAATAAAACTATAATAAATCCGTTATTTACTTGATCGGGGCCTGAACCAAACCCTGGAATTCTAGTCAGCACCTCTCTGTAGGTTCCTTTACCTAATTCTGATAAAAATATTTTTTCAATATTTTCGCTTTGCTCTTTTGTGTATTCAAAACCTGATCCATCTGGTGCTTGAATAATAACAAAAAAAACTCCTCGATCCTCAGGGGGTATTAATTCTTTCGGAGTAATTTTAAATAAAACAACTACTGCAATAAGAACTGCGCTTAAAAATATAATGACCTCTTTTTTTTTATAAAGAAGCAAAAGTAAACTTTCAAAATAAAAATTAGAAAATTTATCTAAGTAGTGGTCAAATTTTTTTAAAAATTTTGGCTTCTCGTGCGTTACTTTTAAATATTTTGATGCAAGCATAGGTGATAAAGTTAGCGCAACAAATGCCGAAATGATGACTGAAAAAGAAAGAGTCAAAGCTAATTCTGTAAATAATTTCCCAGAAATAAAATCATTAAAACTTTCACCCGCACAGTCAATATATTCATCATCCTTAATTATAAAATACATTGGCACTTGCAGTGCAAAATCTACATAACGTTCAAAACTATTTTCATTGTTTAAAAAAAATTCAGGAATTCCAGATCTATTTTTATCCGTATTTTGCCAAATATGAGTTCTATATGACAAATAACCATTCAACTCGTTTTCTTTAAATGGTGAATTAGAAAATAAAGATACCGCAACAGGAGTGATAGCAGCTATTAATTTTGATTTTTTTTTATAATCATCCTCATTTAGATAATCCAAATTAACCTGAGTGGCGCAAGTTCTGTGCATCATGTCTAATCCATTTCTCCCAACGCTTGGCATATACTTTCTCATAATTTCATATCGCCTTTTTGGAGATTTAAAAATGTCAGTTAACTTTGCAATGGGTGCAAATCCATTTCCTAACAAACCTATTCCTAATTTAGCGCAAACAATTTTTAATTCTTTTAGATAAGAATTGATTTCATTGCAGGTTTGATGAATATTTTGAACCGCATCTCCTGACAATTCAAATTGTAAACCTGGTTCTAAAGTAATATTTTTTTTATCTTTAACTAAGCCTAGAATATTTTTTCCTTCTTTAATTGGTGTCCAATTGTTTTTTAAAAGCTCAGAAAAAATTTTTACAATACTAATATCGCCATCGTAAGGAATGGGATTTTTATTTTTTAAATCAAATAAAAATTTTTCATGTTCAGTTCCAATTCTCCATCTTTCTTTAGTTTTAGAACCCTTTAAAAAATATTCTATTAACTGTTGCTTGTTTTCAATGTATTGCAATTTAATATTTAATTTATTTTAGATTTATCTAATTTATTCCTTAGACTCCTCAAATTCAACAAGCATTGTTTTATTTTAATGTGGTAATAAAAATATATATTCACTTAATCAAACTAAAATAGGAGAAATTCATGAAAGGTTACTGGATTGCAAAATATAAAAAAGCAGAAGACTCAAAAAAGTTAGGCAGTTACGCTGAAAAAGCTTTGAAAGCTATCACTGATTTTGGTGGAAGACCTTTAGTGAGAGGAGGAAAATATATTACTCTTGAGGGTGAAGAATTTATTCGAACAGTGATTTGGGAATTTAGCGATTATGATACCGCATTAAATTGTTATAAATCTAAAAATTATCAAGAAGCGTGGTCTATAGCCAAAAATACTGTTGTCAGAGACCTTATGATTGTAGAAGGAATTTAATATTCAACTGGAACAGGATCTATGCTTCTCCACATATACCAGGTAGCAACCGTCGTGTATGGATGCCATTTATTTTTAAAAAAATCTAACTGATCTTTTTTCAAAGGATATTCCTTTTTATAATTTATAGAGATTGCTTTGATTAAACCAATATCTGAGAATGGAAAAATATTTGAACGATTAAGATTAAAAATAAGAAACATTTGCGCAGTCCAAATTCCTATACCTTTAATTCTAACTAAGTGCTTAATAGCATCTTCGTCTGACATTTTTTGTAAATTTTTTACATCAAGTCTTTTATCAAAAAATTCTTTAGCCATTATTCTTAAATACAAAATTTTTTGGCGTGATAATCCAACGGAGACGAGTTTTGCTCTTGATAACTTAATTAAATTAATTGGAGTAATTTTTTTAATAACTTTTTCAAATTTTAACCATGCTGAATCTGCTGCCTTTACCGAAATTTGCTGACCTATAATCGATCTACATAATGAATAAAATGGATCATTTCTTGTAACTAAATGTCCATCATATCGATTAATAATTTTTGCTAATTTTTTATCTTTTTTAGATAAAAATTTCTTTGCTTCATGCCAATAGTGTGGTGGTTTAGTTTTTTTCATTACAAACTAACGCTTCTTATTTTTTTAACTTGTTCGCGCTTAAATATTATAAAAGAACTAATAATAATTATTATTGCGCCAATAATTGTTGAAACTGAAGGAATTTCAGAAAAAATATAATAACCAAAAAAAATTGCAGACAACACACTTAGGTATTTGAGTGGTGTTATTAATGATGCATCAGCTCTTCTGTATGCTGTTGTCATAAATAAATTCGCAATAGATCCGCAAATTCCTATCATGCATAAATAAAAAAAATCTAAAATACTTGGCATCTTCCATTCTTCAAAGAAAAAAGCCGTAGAACTAATAATTATTAATAAAGCTGTAAAATAAAAAGCTATTAAATAATCTGGTTCTGTTTTTGATAATCTTTTAATTGAAACCGCAACAATGCTAAACCCGATACAGAAAAAAATTGGGAAAATGCAATATATATTAAAAAGACTAGTTCCTGGTTTAGTAATAAACAAAACACCAATCAGCCCCGCTATAACTGAAAACCATCTTCTGTAACCAACAACTTCTTTTAAAAAAATTATAGAAAAGATTGTCACAAATACTGGTGTTGCTTGGGCAATAGAAACCACGTCTGCTAATTTCATATATTTTACGCCAATAAACGTTGAGATCATTGCAAATGTTCCAGCAAAGGCTCTTATAAAATGCAATGTGGGTTTTTTAGTTTTATAGAAAGTAAATATTTTATTTTTAGGAATTAAGAAAAAAATAGGAATTAATCCAAATAAACCCCTAAAAAAAGCAATCTCACCAATTGGATAGTGGCTTGTTGTTAATTTAACTAGAATATCCATCATAGAAAAACAGATAACGCTTAACAGCATATAAAAAGAACCTGTTCTATTAGTTGATGGCATCAATATATTTTACCTAAATCTTTTCATAACATATAAAAATAACTTTAATATAAAATTTTATGAATATTGCTATTTTCGCAGCTGGATGTTTTTGGGGTATTGAAAAAAAATTTGATCTTACAAGAGGAGTAACAAAAGTTGAAGTTGGTTACACTGGTGGAGATACAAAAAATCCAACTTATGAACAAGTGTGCTACGAAGAAACTGGTCATGCTGAAGCAGTAAGAATAAATTTTGATGAAAAAATTATAACTTACAAAGAACTATTAAATATTTTTTGGTCCTGTCATAATCCTACTACTTTAAATGGACAGGGTCCTGATATTGGCAAACAATATCGTTCAGCAATATTTTATCTAAACGATAAGCAAAGACTTGAGGCTGAAGAATCAAAAAAAATAATGAATGAAACTATGTTTGATAAAAATATTGTAACAGAAATTACTAAATTTGATGAATTTTATTTAGCAGAAGAATATCATCAGAAATATTTAAAAAAACTTGGAAAATATTAATGTCATTAATCACAACAGATTGGTTAGAAAAAAATCTTTTTAAAGATGATATTAAAATTTTAGATTGTTCTTGGCATATGCCAAATACTAAAAGGATTGGTAAAGATGAGTTCTTAAAAGAACACATCCCAGGATCAATTTTTTTTGATATTGATAAATTTTCGGACCCTTTAGGAAAATTTCCTCACACCATTCCATCTGCAAACTTATTTGAAAAACTTACCTCTGAACTTGGAATTAAGAACTCTGATCATATTATAGTTTACGATAGTCTTGGTATTTTTAGCGCGCCTAGAGTTTGGTGGATGTTCAATTATTTTGGTCATAAAAAAATATCTATACTTGATGGTGGTTTGGTTAAATGGAAAAATGAAAATAAAAAAATAGAAAATGGATCTGGGAAAAATTTTGTAAAAAGTAATTTTAAATGCGCTGCAAAAAATGAAATGCTTGTCCTAATTGACCATGTTAAGGAAAATATTAATAATAAAAAATTTGATTTAGTAGACGCTAGAAGCAAGGGTAGATTTGATGGCATTGAGAATGAGCCAAGACCAGATATCAAAAGTGGATCTATCCCTAAAAGTTGTAATCTGCCATGGATAGAATGCATTGATCCTATCAGTAAATGTTTTTTATCCAAAGAAGAGCTTCAAAAAAAATTTCAACAAATAAAAATTACCAAAGATTCTAGGGTTGTCTTTTCTTGTGGCTCAGGAGTTACGGCATGTATTGTTGCTAAAGCTTTTGAAATTGCAGATGGAAAAAATTTTTCTATTTACGATGGTTCTTGGACAGAATGGGCCAGTCAAACAAAATAAATAAGCGATTATAGCTTAAAATATAAATTTTTTTTTAATATTAAAGCATGGTATTAAATCAGCTCAATGAGCACATATAAAAAAATTGCCCTTGTATTTGGAATTATAATTTTATTAATCGTTGGTATTATTGTCGGACGAATAGTTTTAAATAATATAATACAAAAAAAAATTAACCAGGTTAACCCAACAGAAGTTGTTGCAATAAATGTAAAAAAAATCGAATTTTATGAAAAAATTGAAACCTTCGGCACTGCAATAGCAAACCAGTCTTTTTCAATTAGAATTAGAAAAGATGATTTAATAAGTTCACTAGAATTTGATAAGAATTTGTTAATAACAAAAGGTCAACTTATAGCGCAGCTTAAAAATGAAAAAATTATTGCTCCCTTTTCCGGAAAACTAGGAATAAGAGAAATATCTCCTGGCATTTTGCAAGGTGCAGACTCAATCATTGCAACACTAGATGATATTTCTGTAATTAAAATTGATGTAAGAATTCCAGAGATTTATTTAAATATTTTAAAAAAAAATTTAAAGGTAAAAGTTACAACTGAAAATCTAAGCGAAACTTTTGATGGCAGCATAGAAACTGTTAGCTCAAGGGTAGATCCTTCTTCAAGATCTATATTAGCGCAAATAAAAATAAAAAATTCTAATAATAAACTAACCCCTGGAATGCTTCTAAATACAGAAATTATTTATAATGAAGTTATTTCTTTAGGTGTGCCGGAAGAGTCCGTGGTTCAACAAGGAAATACAGCGATTGTTTATAAAGTAATAGACAATCAAACAGTTGCAAGAATAGAAGTGAAAACGGGTGTTAGAAACTTAGGGTATATTCAAATTATTTCTGGACTAACAGACAGTGATCAAATTGTTGTTCAGGGTGTTTCTAAAGTTAGAGATAAATCTAAAATAAAATTAATTAGTAAATAATTTTTAAATGTTTCTAACCGATATAAGTATAAAACGTCCGGTTTTTGCAACTGTTATGTCCATCGTTTTAGTTATATTTGGTCTTGTAGTTTTTAATAGAATTGCAGTACGAGAGCTTCCAGATATTGATCCAAGTATAGTTACGGTTAGAACTATTTATAAAGGAGCCTCTGCTGAAATTGTAGACTCACAAATCACACAAAAAATTGAAGATATAGTCGGCGGAACACCTGGTCTTGCAACTATTTCGTCTAAAAGTGAAGACGGCAGATCAGTTGTAACTGTAGAGTTTGAACCGGGTATAATAGTAGATGAAGCCGCAAATGATATTAGGGATAGAGTTTCTAGAATAATCGATAATCTTCCTGATAATGCCACTAGACCTGAAATATTTAAAACTTCTGAAGGAAATCAGGTCGCTATTTGGTTAAGATTAAGAAGTGAACAATTAAGCGCCTTAGAACTAAGTGACTATGCATCACGATATTTAAAAGATTATTTCTCAAGTGTAGAAGGCGTTGGAAATATAATTTTATCTGGTGAAAAAGAGCTATCATTAAGAATTTGGTTAAATCCAACTGCTCTTGCGGCACGAGATGTCACGGTCGGTGAAATTGAAAATATATTATTAAAAGAGAATATAGAATTTCCGTCTGGAAAATTAGAGTCTAAAAAAATAGATCTAATATTAAAATTAGACAAAAGTTATAAAAATCTTGAAGATTATAAAAATCTAGTAATTAAAAAAGGAAGAGATGGATCTATCACAAAACTTAAAGATGTTGCCAAAGTTGAGTTTGGACCTTTAAATGTAAATACTCTATTTAAAGGAAATGGATATCCGGTTCTCGGCATTGGTCTTTACCAACAATCTAACGCTAATACGATTGCAGTTGTAGATGGAGTTAAAAAAAGATTAGAAGAAGTAAAAAAAAATCTACCAGAAGGTATCCAATTAGAAGTAGCCTTTGATCGATCGAGCTATATAAGAGTGGCGGTTAAAGAAGTTTATATTGCTCTTTTTTTATCAGTGGCCTTGGTTGTTGGAATTATCTATCTTTTTTTAGGAAATTTAACTTCAGTAATTATACCTACTCTTGCAATCCCTGTTTCTATAATTTCTACTTTTTTATTAATTTATGCTGCCAACTTCAGTTTAAATTTATTTACACTAATGGCATTAGTCATAGCCATTGGTCTTGTCGTCGATGATGCTATCGTTATGTTAGAAAATATTTATAGAAGAATGGAAACAGGAGAAACAGCTCTTGTTGGTTCATACAAAGGAGCAAGTCAAGTTTCCTTTGCAATTATCTCAACAACCGTTGTGTTGGTTGCGGTATTTGTACCTTTAATATTTATAAAAGGAATTGTTGGAAAATTATTTACAGAATTAGCTTTGACTCTTTCTTTTTCAGTCATCATTTCGGCATTTGTTGCGCTAACTTTATCACCTATGCTTGCATCAAAATA
>ATTB01000004.1 GCA_000419465.1 alpha proteobacterium SCGC AAA028-C07
AAAGGGATTGCTATTACCTCCTGGACTTTCTTTTAATGCTGTAAGTCAAAAAGCTTTAGAGGCTCATAAAAAATGTACGATGCAAAAATCATATTGGGATTGGAAGCCTATACTTGCAAGTAATAAAGATGGAGCATTTCCATACACTCCACCTACAAATATGTTTTTTGGTCTAGATGAAGCAATCGATATGTTAAATGAAGAGGGATTAGAAAATGTTTTTAAACGTCATGCAAGATTAGCAGAGGCTACAAGAGTGGCTGTTAAAGCTTGGGGCCTTGAAATTTTAGCTAAAAATCCGGATGAATATTCAAACACTATTACTGCAGTTTTACTTCCGCAGGGACATGATTCAGACAATCTTCGAAAAATTATTTATGATGAATATAATATGTCTTTGGGAATGGGCTTAAATAAAGTGAAGGGGAAAGTATTTAGAATAGGTCACCTTGGAGATTTTAATGAGCTGATGTTGTCTGGAACTTTAGCTGGCGTTGAACTTGGGCTTAGAAAAGCAAAAATTCCACACAAACCAGGTGGACTAATGGCTGCTATAGATTATCTCGCAAAATAACCTTCGATCAGCCAACCTTAAATTTAATTGTTAGCAGCTACTATTTATTAACTAAAAATTTAATTACTTCATTAACATTTTCATCTGGTGGAAAAACTGGATAAAAATATTTTAAGATTTTATTATCACTTAATATCAAAGTAATTCTTTTTACTAATTTTAAATCTTTTACTTGAAAAATAGGTAATTTTAATTGATTAGCAAATTCAAGCTTTTCATCAGATAAAACTTCATAAGGCAGATTTAACCTTTTCGCCATTTCTTTTTGATACTCACTCGTTTGTGACGATAGCCCAAAAATATTATTAACGTTTAACTTTTTAAGTGCATTAAAATTATCTCTAAAAGAACATGATTGAGGCGTGCATCCTCTCGCACCTGGTATGTTATCCCAATTGTCAGGTAGGGGTTTATCAGGTTGACCGGTCATTGGATAAATATAAATAATTGTTAAACCCTTTATCTCAGATAAATCTACTAATGTGTCAGCAGTGGATTTAAGTTTGATTAGTTTAATAATATAATTATTTAAATGATTTAAGTTTTCCTCCCCCTTTGGTGCTGGAATTTTAGACCAATCGATATTTGTTAAACTTTTTTGGTTCAAGCGTTTTACCGATTTAAATATTTACTCTTTAAATATAAAGGAAGCGCCACAATTTCATAAGCAATATAAAAAATTGGGTATACAATAGGATTTCTCAATATTTTTGCAAGAATTCTTAAATAATTTATTTCTTCCCAAATAATAAGAAAAGCTTTTGCACCCACAACCAAATGTCCATGTACTGAAGCATGCATTCGTCTCATTAACTGATCTTTGGTTTTTTTTGTCTCGATATAAGCTTTAATGTTGTCATTGATATCCACCCACTCAAAAAGGGGGTTTTTAATTTTTTTTTTATAATAATTAATTTCGCAGTTACAAATAGAGCAAGATTGGTTGTAATAAATTTTAATAATTTGCATAAATAGGATTTTATCTGCGTCATTTTATAACAAACGGACTAAACCTAAAGTAGAAATAAACATATTGTTTACTTAACTTTCTAACTTTAATTTGATAAGAATCATCCCCTTTCAAAAATTATGAGTACAGAAACTTTCAAAAAAACAAACGGTTCAGGAAAATGCCCAGTGATGCATGGTTCTTTAACAAAAGCTGAGCAATCACCAACAGCTGCTTGGTGGCCAAAATCTTTAAACTTAGATATTTTGCATCAACACGATACTAAAACTAATCCACTTCCTGGATTTGATTATAAAAAAGAAGTTAAGAAATTAAATTATAACGCTTTAAAAAAAGATTTACTAAAATTAATGACAGATAGTCAAGAGTGGTGGCCTGCCGATCTTGGAACATATTCTGGTTTATTTGTGAGAATGGCTTGGCACTCTGCAGGAACTTATAGAATTGCAGATGGTCGTGGTGGATCTGGAACAGGAAATCATAGATTTTCTCCATTAGATTCTTGGCCTGATAATGCAAACTTAGATAAAGCAAGAAGACTTCTTTGGCCGATTAAAAAGAAATATGGAAATAAATTAAGTTGGGCTGATCTTATGATCTTAGCTGGTAACATGGGTTATGAACATGCCGGCCTTAAGACTTATGGTTTTTCATTTGGACGAGTAGATATTTGGCATCCTGAAAAAGATGTTTATTGGGGAAGCGAAAAAGAATGGTTACAAGATAAACGTTATCCAAACAAACAAGATAGAACATCTTTAGATAATCCTCTAGCAGCTGTGGTGATGGGACTTATTTATGTAAATCCACAAGGGGTGGATGGTAAACCTGATCCATTAAAAACAGCCCACGATGTTAGAGAAACATTTGCAAGAATGGCAATGAATGATGTTGAAACTTGCGCACTGACTGTGGGTGGTCACAGTATCGGACGTTGTCATGGAAACGGTGATGCTGCAAAATTAAGACCGGAGCCTGCTGGTGCTGAAATTTATGAACAAGGCTTAGGTTGGAATCAAGAAAATGGACTTGGTAAATATCAAGTAACTTCAGGACTTGAAGGCGCGTGGACGACTAATCCTGATAAATGGAATTACGAATACTTAGATCTTTTATTAAATTATGAATGGGAACTAAAGAAGAGTCCAGCAGGTGCTTTTCAATGGGAACCTATTGGATTAGAGGAACATAAAAAAGCAAAAGATTTAGAAGATCCAAAAATTAGACATAATCCAATCATGACCGATGCTGATATGGCTATGAAAATGGATCCAGAGTATAGAAAAATTTCAGAAAAATTTTATAAAAATCCAAAGTATTTAGATGAACAATTTGGCAGAGCTTGGTTTAAATTAACACACAGAGATTTAGGATCACGTAAAAACTATATTGGTCCTTGGGTGCCAAAAGAAGAGTTAATTTGGCAAGATCCAGTTCCAGCTTTAAAGAAAAAATATAATGCTGAAAAAGTTAAAAAATTAATTGCAGCAAGTGGTCTAAGTACACAAGAATTAGTTACAACCGCTTTTGACAGTGCGAGAACTTTCAGACGCACTGATAAACGAGGTGGTGCCAATGGTGCACGTATTCGATTATCTCCACAAATCAATTGGGATGCAAATGAGCCAGCTAAACTTAAAAAAGTTTTAAAAGTTTATGAAGGTATTGCTAAAAAATCGGGCGCAAGCGTTGCAGACACTATTATTTTAGGTGGCGTTGTAGGACTTGAGAAAGCAATTAAAAAAGCAGGATCTAAAGTTAAAGTTCCATTTAGAGCAGGCCGAGGTGATGCTAGTCAGGATCAAACAGATATCGATTCATTTAAAGTATTAGAACCCGTGCACGATGCTTTTAGAAATTATGTTAAAAAAGATTACGTAGTGATGCCAGAGGAATTAATGTTAGAGCGAGCATCTTTAATGGGATTATCTGCAAAAGAGATGACTTGTTTAATTGGCGGTATGCGAGTTTTAGGTACCAACTTTGATGATACAAAACATGGAGTGTTTACAGATAAAGTTGGCGCATTAACTAATGATTTCTTCGTACATTTAACAGATATGAAATATTCTTGGAATCCAACGGGCAAAAACAGCTACGATATTATTGAAAGAAAATCGGGGAAGAAAAAATTCACAGCAACTCGAGTTGATCTTGTATTTGGTTCAAACTCAGTTCTTAGAGCGTATGCAGAAGTTTACGCACAAGATGATAATCAAGAAAAATTCATAAAAGATTTCGTTGAAGTTTGGACGAAAATTATGAATGCCGATCTTCCAAGCCTAAATTAAAATTTTAATTACTCCTTTATTAGCCCATTTTAGATTTGCTAGAAATTTATAGCATTTATAAAAATTATATTTTAGAAGATTTAAAGACAAAACAGCCATGAAAGGATGGAACAAATGTTAAGATCTATGGAAAAAATATGGGCCAGAGCTACTGGTCATTTAATGGGCAGCACGGATAGTGATAAACCAGATGTACCTATTTTAACTTTACGAGAAGCACGTATTGCTTTGTACCTTAAAACATTTTGGACTGTGATTCATGTGATCACCTGTGTGTTTATTATCGCAAATGTGATTAGGCATTGGTAGATAAAATTTAATAACTTAACTTTGGAGAAATCATGAACTTTATAAAAAAATATCTAAAATGGGTGAGCACAGCCTTTGTATTAAGTGGGATATTTCTAACTAATTTAAACATCTATCCACTTAATATATTTTTACATGGTATGGGCGCAGCAGGTTGGACGTTTGCTGGATATGTAAACAAGGATAGAGCATTAATGGTAAATTTTGGAATACAAATTCCACTGTTTGCTTTAGGTTATGCAAAACTATTTTTTTAATGATTAAAAAAGATTTATTTAAAATAATTGATTATATTATCAAAAGACCTAAGACGGTTGTGATTGTATTAGTGCTAATTGCACTGTCACCCTTATTTATAAATTTAATAAAGTTTTAATTTTATAGTTCGTCTTTATCAAGTTTGATGCCAAGAAATTTAGATCTTCTAAATTTCAAAATCACAATTGCTATAGCAAGAAGTAAGATTGCCCCTGCTTCATAAACAAGAGTGGATGGATCAATATCTTTTTTTTGTAATATAATTAACCTCGATAAAGCAGTGATTGAAATAAATAGGGGGTAAGTTAGACGAATTGTTTGCGTTCGCCAATAACTCGTCACCATTCCAATCACTTCTAAATAAATAAATAGTAATAATAAATCTGGCAGATTCACATCGCGAATCTCAACCATGTGTTTAATTTCAAGAACGAAGGCAATGGACGTTGCAATCAAGATAGTCGATGCAAATACTAGCTGTAATTTTCTAAAAAAACTGACCATAAGATTACTTACCACTATCATTATTTAAGGTCTTTCAAAAACAAATAGATGATAGTAAATATTAAAAATAATGACTCCGCTTATTACTATTATCTTATTAGTCTTTTCCATTGGTTTTCTAATGGCCATTGGTCTTGAAAAGCTTTGGTTAGTTATTGGTTTTTTTGTAACTCTTAGCGCTTATTTACATTTTTTCGGTGGAATTTAAATTTACAAAACCCAACGCCAAGGAAAATTTTAAAAAAATTACGCCAAGAAAAATTTTGGCTTTGTGGTTAGTAGTATCATTAGTATTAACCATTCTAGCGCCTAAGATATTTGATCTTAAAGACTATAAGACTGATCAAATATTATTTACCGTACTTATTGTTAACTTCATCCTTATGCTACTAATTGTTTATCTAGCAAAAACCTTAAAAGGCTCTGGTAAGATTAAATAATAAATTATCTAATTTTTACCGAGGTTCCTTTAAGCCATTCAGACTTTTGATTTTTGTAATATTCTTTTTTCCAAATAGGTGCTCTAATTTTTATTTGTTCAATAAGATATCTAGATAATTGGTAGGCTTCAGATCTGTGCTTACAAGACACCGCAATTATAATAGAAGGCTTGCCTAAGGTTACATATCCTTTAGCATGCTCAATAAATACTTTTGCTTTTTTTAACTTAAATTTTTTTATTCCCTCAGTGTAAATTTTTTTAAATGTTTTAATCACTAATCTATCGAATGCATCATAGGTAACGCCGGTGACGTTTTTATTATTGTTATTTTTTCTAATGTTTCCTACAAAAAAAATACTAGCTCCAGCATCAAAATCTTTAATAAATT
This sequence comes from alpha proteobacterium SCGC AAA028-C07, assembly GCA_000419465.1. GTDB lineage: Bacteria > Pseudomonadota > Alphaproteobacteria > Pelagibacterales > Pelagibacteraceae > Fontibacterium. Next base: position 5,737 of record ATTB01000004.1, read on the forward strand.
TTTCTGCTCTTAATAAACTAATTATTTTTTTTGTTTTTTTTGGATCAATAATTGCAGCGTGAAACATTAACCTCCTCCAATAGGTGGAATAATTGAAATCATTTTGTCTTTATTTAAGACGTAGGAATCATTGACTATTTCATCACGCTCTGAACAAAAAGCGGATTTTTTAACAAGATCTTTATAAGCTTTATTACCTGAATATTTTTCTTCTATAATTTCAATTAATTTATTTCTTATATTTTTAACTTTTGCGTTTTTAGTAAAATTAATTTGCAAAACGGAAGAGCGAAAAATATCCTTACAATTACCAAATAATTTTATTTTGATTTTCATTCTTATAACAACTTCACTTAAGTCTTATTAAAATAAATCCTGTAAAAATTCTGGCAAGCCATTAGGATTTACCCAGGTTCCTGATTTTCCACCCTGTTTAATTAATAAACGAATTCCATCAATTTTAAGATCGGGATTAACAATTTTACACAAATCGTAAATTGTAACTAACGCTGCATTAACACCCATTATTGCTTCCATCTCAACGCCAGTTTTTGCAAATGCAGCCACAACACAATAAGCATCCAATGAATAATCGTCAGCGTTTTGAATAATTTTCGTCGAACTGTAGTCAACGCTCAGCGGATGACAAAGAGGAATAATTTCACTAGTTTTTTTTACCCCAAGGAGAGAAGCAACTTCCGCTAAAGAGATCGGATCTCCTTTTGGCATTTGTTTGTTTTGAATTAATTTAAAAGTTTTTTCACCAACATAAATTTTACCCATGGCCAAAGCTTTTCGGTGTGTATTTTGTTTTTGCGACACATCCACCATATGGAAATTATTACTTGTAAAAATTTCCATCGCCCAATCTTTTAAAATACTTGTGTCTATAACTTTAAGATTTTTCATTATCCTCCAATAGATGCTAGATGCGGAGTAATTCCGGTGTTGCCCAATTCTAAATAATGAGACTCTTTTTTGAAATTTAATTGAGCGTTAATCAAATCTTTAAGTTGAGGAATTTGCTCATCATTTTGCAATAGTGCTCTAAGTGATATCCCTGTATCTCCAAACAAACACAATCTTAGATCTCCTTGCGCGGTAATTCTTAAACGATTACAGCTTTTACAAAAATCTTTCGAATATGGAGCTATAATGCCAAATTTTCCTTTAAAATCTTTATGGATATAATTTTTAGAGGGCCCGGAATCAAAACCTGCGGTTTGATGAACCCATTCTTTTTTTAATAAATAATCTCTAAATACATTTGCAGAGACATGGTATTTTTTAAAATAATCTAAATTATCTCCCGTTTGCATTAATTCAATATAACGAAAGTCTACATAGTTGATTTTTACAAATTGTTCCCACTTGTTAAAATCTTCCTCACTATCATTTACTCCTTTAAGCAAAACTGCATTAATTTTTATTTTTTTAAAATTATTTTCTTGTAAAAGCTTAAGACCAGCTAAAATATCTTCAAGCTTGTCCATCCCGGTGATAAACTTAAATTTTTCTCTATCTAGACTATCAATACTAATATTAATTCCATCAATTTTTTCTTCCATTAAAGGTTTTGCAATTTGTTTTAAATTGTAACCATTTGTCGTCATTACTACTTTTTTAATTCCGGGAAGAGATTTTAAATTTTTAACTATATCTATAAAGTCTTTTCGAACGGTAGGCTCACCACCTGTTAATCTAATTTTACAAACACCAAGCTCCGATAAGGCAATTCCAATTCTTCTAATTTCATCTATTGTTAAAAAAGTTTTTTTATTGTCTGGCTTTTTGTAACCATCAGGCAAACAGTAACCACATTTAAAATTACAAACGTCAGTAATTGAAATTCTAAAATAAGGAAAAGTTCTACCAAAATTATCTTTTAAATGAACCATTTACTAGAGATTACAATCTATAATAACAAGATAGTCAAAAGGTTTTTTATTCAACCAAAAAGTGAAACACAATTGTATTAAAAGGCATATATTATTTCTTATTAACTTAGCTTTGAGTCTCTAAATTATGAAAAAAATTACAAACTCCAATAGAAGATCTTTTTTAACAAGTTCAGCAGCTATTGCAGGTGTAGCGGCTATTTCATCTATTTCAAATTTTAATATTAATATTGCAAAAGCAGATCATGCTAGTGCAGCTCCTAAAGGGATCCCAGAATATATTAAATGGAAGAATCGAAATGCATTAATTATTCATACTGAGGGAACAATTGAAACTCATCGGGATATGATTGGAAATGGAATTATTACTCCAATTGAAAATGTGTACATTAGAAATAATGTTAATTCCTTAAATGATCAACAAATAGGAAATAGACCTGATTGGAAATTAGAAGTACAGGGAGTTCAAAAACCAACAACATTCACATTAGCTGAGCTACAAAAAATGCCTCTGAAGATTACACCGATGGTTCTTCAATGCTCAGGAAATGGTCGTAAATTTTTTGCTCATGGTCCAAGTGGAACTAAGTGGGATACAGGTAGCGCAGCTTGTGTTATTTTTTCAGGAGTTTCAGTTAAGTATTTAGCAGAACTTTGCGGAGGACTTACTGCAGGAGCTAAATTTATAACAGGAACAGGTGCCGATGTACCAAAAGGAATTGATCCTAAAGAAGGGGCTGTTGAAAGATCAGTTCCAATTTCAACTTATGAAGATTGCTTATTAGCATGGGAAGTTAATGGAGTTCCAATTCAAAATGCACACGGTGGTCCGCTTAGATTGGTTGTGCCTGGATATTATGGAATAAATAATATCAAACATGTTAATAAATTAGTCTTTGCAGATAAAGAGTCTGATTTTAAAATGATGTCCACTCGCTACCGAGTTTATAAAATTGGCAATAAAGCAACTGCTAATGACGGTACGTGCTGGGAGATGAACGTAAAAAGTTGGATTACTACACCACTTACTACAGCAAAAACTGGCAAAGTTGTGTTTACAGGCGTTGCATTTAGCAATGGTACTCCTTTAAAAGGAGTAGCTTTATCTTTTGATGAAGGAAAAAATTGGAAGGCTGCAAAATTTGTAGGCCCTAATCTTGGAAAGTTTGCTTGGAGACAATTTCAATTTGAGGCAAATTTAGAAAAAGGCAACTACACAGTTGCATCTCGAGCAACTGATGAAAAAGGATCACAACCTAAGTTAAGATTTGAAAACAATGAAGGTTATTCTCATAATGGTTGGTTGGATCATAGTGTTAAAATTACAGTTGCATAATTTTTTAACTAAATTTAAGAAAATTTTTTTTAATTTTCTTCTAATATATTTTTTTTTGCAATTAAGTGTAAAGGCCAACCAAGACAAAATGATCTTAGGCCTTAAAATTTTTAATGAAAATGGAAACTGTGCAAGTTGTCATCAATTGGCTAAAGCAAAATCTGTAGGCGATATAGGTCCTAATTTAGATGATTTAAAACCAACCCAAGCTCAAGTGAAACAAGCTGTAACAAATGGAATTGGGATTATGCCTGCATTTGGTAACGATAAAATATTAACACCACAAGAAATTGAGGCTGTGTCTTTTTATGTTGAAAAAGTTGCAGGAAACTAAAAAAATATTTTTAGACCTAAGCGTATTGCTACAAAGAGAACTAAAACTGAAGTTAAAATCGCAAGAATGTGAGATTTTAATATTTTTATATTAAGAAAATTTCCAAGTTGACCTCCTAAAAGAACTGTTAAAAATAAGTAAAGATAAGGCTGCAGTTCTAAAAAATTATCTAATTTTTGTATTTGTCCTAAAAATCCTGCGATAGAATTTATCAAAATAAATAAAGATGCAGCCACAACAATCTGCTTAGGTTGAGCAGCTTTTAAATTAAATAAAATAGGGGAAAGCAAAATTCCTCCGCCAATACCCACAATGCCAGATATCAACCCAATGCCAGCGCCGATTAAAATAGCCATAAAGAAAGGAATTTTTTTTATAATTTGTTTTTTTAATTGATATTGGTTTGCTTGTAGAAACAGCAAAACACCACTTGTCATTAAGCAAAAAAACAATAAAATTTGAAAAAATTCTTTTGTAATCTGAAATATTCCACCAATATAAGCCAAAGGTATGGAGCCTAAAAAATAAGGAGTTAAAAATTTTATATTTAAATTTCCGGCTCTCACATAATTAAAGCAATTTCCGGCTACAACAATAATATTACAAATCAATGCTATTATTGGAATGTATAAATACTCAATATCAAAAATAGTTAATAATGCTAAATAAGAAGTTCCCCCACCAAATCCAACGCTTGCATAAATAGTTGCAATGCTAAAAAAAAGTATAGGTAGCATATTTTTAATCTATATGTTTTAATATGGTAAATTTATGAAAACCGATAGTACAAAAAAATTTATACCTGTTAACATTGCTGTATTAACTATCTCTGATACTAGAGACGAATCTACCGATACATCAGGGAATATTTTAGTAAATAAAATTAAAGAATTGGGCCATGCTGTTGTTAGTAAGAAAATTTTAAGAGATGATAAAGAGCAAATTAAAAAAACAATTCTTGCATGGTGTGATGAGGCAGTTGATATAATTATTAGTACGGGCGGCACAGGTTTAACAGGTCGGGATATAACGATCGAAGCTTTAGATGAAATTAAAGACAAAGATATTCCTGGATTTGGAGAAATATTTAGAATGCTCAGTTATAAAACAATTGGAACTTCAACTATTCAATCACGAGCACAAGGGATTATATGCAAAGGAAAATATATATTTGCTTTACCAGGATCTTCTGGTGCAGTAACGGATGCATGGGAGGGAATTTTAAAATTCCAATTAGATTCTCGTTTTCAACCATGTAACTTTATTAATATTATCCCGCGTCTTAAAGAGAAGTAATACTAAATTGTATTTAGGTAGTTAGGGAAAAAACAATCAATTATATCTCCCTTTTTAAATTTCTGCCTTCCTGCTGGAAAAACAGCCCAAATATTAGACTGCGCAAATGGTTTTATTTTAAATGAATCCTGTCCTTTTAAAGCCTCCAGCTGAAGTGCACCTGAGCTTGAAGTATTTAATTTTGCTTTGACGAAATGCGTCATGTGTTTCTTTTTAATATAGTTATTTTTTAAAACTGCTTTAATTGGTTTTTCAGGTTCCACTCCTAAAATATTTAGTAGATACGGATTTACAAAAAATCTATAACAAGCAGCTGTTGAAATAGGATTGCCTGGAAGCCCAAAGAGCACTTTGTGCTTTCCTCTAATCTTTGCAAATATCACAGGCTTTCCAGGTTTAATTTCTACCCCTTTAAAGTAATTTGAAAGTTTAAAAGTTTTAATAATATTTGGAATAAAATCAAATTTACCTGCTGAAATTGCCCCTGAGGTAATAATTATATCTATCTTAGATCTTATCATTTTTTTTATTTGGTTTTTAAAAATCAATGAATGATTATCTCTTAAAATCCCGCCATTAATAAAATTAAATAAGAAATTCTCATTTAACGATTTGATATAAGGACCATTTGAATTTCTAACTTTCCACGCAGGAATATTTTCACTATTTGAGATTTCATTACCGGTTGAAAAAAATAATATGTTTGGTTTTTTTTTAACTTTAATCTTTTTAATTCCTAAGGTTTTTAAAGCTAAAATATGATTTGAGTGAATAACTACACCTTTTTTTATAATAACATCATTTTTTTTATAATCAGATCCTAAAAATCTAACGTGTTGATGTTTGTTAACTTTTTTATCAACGATTATGTATTTTGGATTATCTTTATTTGGATAAAAAACAATTTGTTCAATTGGAATAATGGTATCAAAGCCTTTTGGGACAATTCCCCCCGTCATAATCTCAACTGTTTCAAATTTTTTAATCATTTTTTTAATAGGCTTTGTCCCTGCTATCATCGAACCTATAATTTTAAATTTCTGAGGTGATTTTTTATTTAAAAATTTAGTGTCCCTAGAGTTTATTGCAAAGCCATCAAAGGCGGCATTATTTGCTGCTGGATAATTATGTTTCGAGAAAATATTTAATGACAAAACTCTGTTAAGAGAATTTTCACTATTAATAATTTCATCCCCAATTTTAATGGGGGCTTTCTTTAAAATCTGTTGTGACCTTAAATAACTAATCATTAGTTTTTATTAGCTCTTTTGCTTTTTCTAAATCTTCTTTAGTATTAATATTAAAAAAAGGATCGTTATTTTTAAATTCCATATTAATCGTTTTAACTCCAACATTATTAGCCCAAACTTCTACTTTGCGTTCTCCTTTATTAATTACATCTTCTTCTAATTTGTCCAATAGGTCTACTGACCATAACCCAAATATATTATGCCTTTTATCATTAGACTTAATAAAAAAAAGTTTGCCGTCTTTATCATTAATATTCTTTAGAAAATCTTGTAAGCATTTTTTGTTAAAAAACGGTGTGTCAGAAGGAAAAGTAGAAATCCATTTGTAATCTTTATTATTTTTCTTAATCCATTTTAAGGCTGTCAAAACACCTCCTAATGGCCCTAAATCTTTTTTATAGTCTTCAATTTTAGTAATTTTTTTTGAATTTAAAAACTTAATGTCGTTATTTGCTATAATTAAAATTTCATTAAATTGGTCTAAGATTTCTAAGAGAATATAATCGATTAATATTTTCTCTCCCAGTTGCACTTGGGATTTATCCTGACCAAATCTTTTCGATTGTCCTCCTGCTAGTACAACCCCTAAAATGCTGTTATAGTCCATAAATCTAAATATAAATCATTAAAATACCAATTAAAGATATATAATGGATTTAAAAATTTTGGAAATTGCTTCCCATACTGAAAATAAAAAAGCACTTAGCAATCCCACGCATTCATCAAAAAATAAAAACCCGATTTGTGGAGATGAAATGGAAATTAGTTTAATTGTAAAAAAAGATATTATTGAGGATATGGCTTACCATTGCAAATCTTGTGTATACTGTCAAGCCTCAGTGAGTTTGCTTTCGAGAACGATTAAACATAAAAATATTCAAGAATTTAAAGATTTTTTTCATACAGCTGAAGGTATGTTTAAAGACAATAAGTTAAATCTTAAAAATAACTGGAAAGAATTTTCAGAAATTTTTGATAAAAAACATATGGCTAGAAAAGAATGTTTGCTTCTTCCTTTAAGAACCGTTTTAAAAGCACTTCAATAAAAATTTAATGAATTCTAAATACAAAGTTTTAAAATTTAAATCTAATAAATTTGAAGAGATTGATGATTTAATTTCTATTGAAGAACCATTGGAAATCTCAATAAAATTTAAAGATCAAGATAAGTGGGTTAATCAAATTTTATCTATTACTATGAGAACCCCTGGTCATGATGAGGATTTAGTAAGAGGATTTTTATTTAATGAGCAAATTGTTCAAAATATTAGTCACATTGAATCTATAAAAAGTTTTGGCGATAAAGTAGGGCAATATAAAATTCAAAATAAAATATTAGCTACTTTGAATAATTCTCAAAATGTTAATATCACTAAAATTAAAAGGGAGTTTTTGACTAATTCGTCGTGTGGAGTTTGTGGCAAGACTTCTCTAGACGCTTTAGAAATAATCAAAAAGGACAAAACTTTATTAACAGAACCTAAGTTAACAAAAGAAGTTATTCTTCAATCTCCGGAAATTTTAAAAAACAGTCAGTCAGAATTTTCTAAAACAGGAGGCATTCATGCTAGCGGCTTGTTTGCTAGCAATGGAAAATTAATAGCAATAAGCGAAGATGTCGGCAGACATAATGCTTTGGATAAATTAGTAGGAAATATTTTAAACAACAAACTTCTTAATTCTAATGAACAATTTATTACTTGTTCAGGACGCTTAAACTTTGAGCTAGTGCAAAAAGTTTTAATGACGAACATTGGAATTATGATTGGTGTGGGTGCGCCAACAAGTCTCGCTATTGATTTAGCAAGTAAATTTAATATGACTTTGATAGGTTTTGTAAAAAAAGACAGTTTTAATGTCTATACCAATAATCAAAAAGTAATTATAAAAGCTTAATTATTTAAAATTTCATGTCAAAAAATATTAGCAATTTATCCGGCAAAGTTGGTTTAAAGTATAATCTATTTCAGAAAATTTCAGACAACGTTTTAAACAACCATCCAAAAGATAATAAAGACATAGCAAATGAATATAACCTGGGCGTTTCAACTGTTTATGGAGCAGAAAGTTTCTACGAATTCTTAAGACCCGCTCATCGCGAGAAGAAAGCTTTTGTTTGTAATGGTAGCGCCTGCATGTGTTCGGGCACTCAAGATAAATTAAAAGAAACTCTAAGAGAAAAACTAGGCAAGGATAAAGTAGGAACGATGTTTTGCTTAGGCTATTGTTATGAAAACAATGCATTTCATTATAACGGGGAAAATTACGCTGGCAAAGATATAGAAAAAATCGATCAAATTATAAAAGGTGAAAAAATTCAACAAGATAAGTATTTCTCCAAAAGTTACGCAACAACAAGTTTTTTAATGGATGATAAATTGCTATCTATCAGCCAAGTTAGAGAGCAATTAACCAAATTCCTTAAAACTGATAAAAAAGAAATAATTAAAACAATATTAGACTCTAATCTTACAGGAAGAGGTGGGGCAGGTTTTCCAACTGGAATGAAATGGGATTTCTGCAGCAGAGAAAAAGTAAAAAAAAAATATGTTATCTGCAATGCTGATGAAGGTGACTCAGGCGCTTTCTCCGATAGATATTTATTAGAAGATCAGCCTCTAAAAGTTTTATTTGCCATGATAATTTGTGGCTATGTCATTGGAAGTGATGAAGGAGTTTTGTATATTAGAGGTGAATATCCTAAATCAATTGAAGCAATTAATGGATGTATCAATGAATTAAAAAAAGCAGGATTGCTTGGAGAAAATATTTTAGGAACAGGTTTTTCTTTTGATATTTATATTTGTATTGGACAAGGCGCATATATTTGTGGTGAAGAAACAGCATTGATTGCATCTATTGAAGGCAGACGCGCTGAAGTAGATGTTAGACCTCCATTCCCAGTTACTGAAGGCTTATATAAAAAACCAACAGTGGTGAATAACGTTGAGACATTAGCTGCGGTTACTGGAATTTTAATTAATGGTGCTGATAAATTTGCAGCTATTGGAAATAAAAAATCTGCTGGCACAAAATTAGTATGTCTCGATAGTTTTTTTAAAAATCCTGGAGTTTATGAAATTGATATGGGCACACCTATGAAAAAAATATTTAATGAAATCGGCGGAGGATATAAAGAACCCGTTAAAGCTTTTCAAATTGGAGGTCCCTTAGGTGGTGTTGTTCCTTTAAGTGAAATTGATAATCTAAATTTAGATTTTCAAGAGTTTAGTGCTAAAGGTTTTATGTTAGGACATGCTAGCGTTGTAAGTATTCCTAAAGATTTTCCAATGGTGGAATACATTCACCACTTATTTGAATTTTCTGCAGAAGAATCGTGTGGCAAATGTTTCCCTGGAAGACTCGGGTCATACAGAGGCAAAGAAATGTTTGATCAAGTTAAGAATAAAACAGCCAAAATACCCATGCAACTATTAAACGATCTATTAAAAACTATGCAAAAGGGTTGTTTATGTGCACTTTGTGGAGCGATACCTACTCCTATCAATAACATTTTAAAATACTTCTCCAGCGAGATGAAAAGTGATATTTCTGCTTAATCGATGAGTTCAGAAAAACGAAAAATAGCATATATTGATGGAAAGCCTTACGAAATTGGCTCTCATCACACATCCATTTTAAAATTTGTTAAAGGTTATTTAGGCGATGATAAGGTTCCAACGCTTTGTGACGATCCTAATTTAGCTCCTTATGGAGCATGCAGAGTTTGTTCTGTTGAAGTTGCATTAGTAAAAGACGGACCAACTAGAGTAGTTGCTTCTTGTCATACCCCAGTAGTTGAGCATCAACATATCTTTACTAATAATGAAAATTTAAAAACCCTTAGAAAAAATATTATTGAGCTTGTTTTAACAGACCATCCTATGGAATGTGGAACTTGCGAAGTGAATAACAATTGTGAACTTCAAAAAGTTGCTAATGATCTAGGAATTTCAGATCACCGATACAATAATCCAAAGCAACACAAAGGCATTCCTAAAGACACCTCTCATTCTTACATGAGAATGAACTTAGATCACTGTATTAACTGCGGAAGATGTGTAAGAGCGTGCGACGAAATTCAAGGTTCATTTGTTTTGACAATGAGTGGACGAGGATTTGAATCAAGAATTACAACAGACAACAATATGTTGTTTGGAGACTCTTCGTGTGTTTCTTGTGGAGCATGCGCTCATACTTGTCCTACCGATGCAATTTCAGATATTTTCCAATCCAAGTCAGCTGCCGTAGATAAAAAAGTTAGAACCACTTGTTCTTATTGTGGTGTTGGATGTAATCTTGAAGCATCTATAAAAAATAATAAAGTAGTATCCATTGATACTCCTAAAGAGACAGAAGTAAACGCGGGTCATACTTGTATTAAAGGCAGATATGCATTTGGTTTTTATGATCACCCAGACAGATTAAAAACTCCACTAATTAAAAGAAATGGAAAATTTGAACCAGCTTCTTGGGACGAAGCTTATGATTTTATTAAAAAAGAATTAAATCGAATTATAAAAGATCATGGTCCTGATGCGATTGCGGGAATCTCTTCTGCAAGATGCACTAATGAAGAAAATTATTTATTCCAAAAAATGATTAGAGCTGTTATTGGAACTAACAGTATTGATTGTTGTGCTAGAATTTGTCACTCACCAACGGCATGGGGTATGCAGCAAACATTTGGAACAGGAGCTGCTACTAACTCCACAGAAGATATTTACCATGCGGATTTATTTTTAGTGATTGGAGCAAATCCTACAAATGCCCACCCGGTTACAGGGGCTAAAATTAAACAACAAGTAATGAAGGGTAAGAAATTAATTGTTTTGGATCCTATTACTACAGAACTTGCTAAACTTGCGGATTATCACATTAAATTAAAACCAGGAACTAACGTTGCTGTTTTAAACATGATGCTTCATTTTATACTTAAAGAAAAATTATATAATGTTGATTTTGTTAGAGACAGAACTGAAGGTTTTGAAAACTTTATTAAAGAAATTGAAAGACAAGACGTTGACGAATTAGCGAAAGTTGCTGGAGTAGATAAACAATTAGTTAAAGAAGCAGCCATTGCTTATGCTACTGCAAAAAATTCAATGGAGTTTCATGGCTTAGGTGTTACTGAACATGAACAAGGTTCAAAAACAGTAATGTTAATTGCAGATCTTGCAATGATTACAGGAAATATTGGTAGAAAAGGTGTTGGAGTAAATCCTCTTAGAGGACAAAATAACGTTCAAGGAGCTGCTGATATGGGATGTCAACCACATCAAGGGGCTGGTTATTTTAATGTGGCCGATGAAAAAAATCAAAAATTCTACAGTGAAAAATACGGCGTTACTCATCCAACTAAACCAGGTTTAAAAATTCCTGAAATGTTTGAGGCAGCAATTAATAAAGAATTAAAAGCCGTTTGGATTATTGGCGAAGACATTGTTCAAACAGATCCAAATAGTTCTCACGTTATTGAAGCCATGGAATCATTAGAATTTTTAGTTGTTCAAGAAATATTCATGAGTGAAACTGCAAAACTTGCAACAGTAGTGTTGCCAGGAACTACTTTCTTAGAAAAAGATGGAACGTTTACTAATACTGAAAGAAGAATTCAAAGAGTGAACAGAGCTGTGCCTCCTTTACCGGGAACTAAGACAGATGCAGTTATTGTAACACAAATGATGCAAAAATTAGGATTTAATCAACCAAACTATGACGCGGATGAAGTGTTAAAAGAGATTGCAGACATAGTTCCTTTCTTTAAAGGCGTTACTAGAGAGAGACTTGGTAAGCTTGGTTTACAATGGCCTGTGCAAGAAGACGGAACAGATACTAAAATTTTACATACTGAAACTTTCAAATTTGGAAAAGGTCGTCTTAAAAACTTTGATTGGAAAGAGTCTGCTGAGATTACAGATAATCAAAAAGAATATCCATTAATACTGACTACAAGTCGCGCGCTACAACATTACAATTGTGGAACGATGACAAGAAGAACTAGCAATATTGATATTATGGATGAAGATATTCTTTTAATCCATCCAAAAGATGCAGCTGAAAGAGATTTAATTACCGGAGATTTTGGAAGATTATTTTCTGGAAGAGGCAAGGTTGATCTGAAAGTAGAAGTGACAGACAAAGTTAAACAAGGTGTTGTTTTTACAACTTTCCACTTTCCAGAACACATGGTTAACATGGTCACTGGTCATGGAAAAGATGAAGAAACAATGTGCGCAGAATACAAAGTTTCTTCAGTAGAAGTTAAAAAAATTTCAAATCGTTTTGAGCCAAAAGATAAAGAAAACGAAAAAGAAAACGAATACCAAGTTCAAGTTAAATAATCTTTAATCAATAACTAAAGTTATTTTTTCCAGTTGATTGGGTAATTCTTTTTTAAAATAAATCTATTTAAAATAATTGCATAAATTATAATTATTATTGATCCTAAAATAATTGGGTTTAATAAAAATTGATAAGTCGCTCCACCAAGAATTATAAATATTGGATTACCACCTGCAGGAGGGTGTGTAACGTCTAATAAAATCATTACAAATATTCCAAGTCCCACAGCAACAGCAATTTGTAAAAATAAATAATGCTGCTCTATAGGAAAAAAATTTAAAGCTAACACGCCAACTAATGATGTAATAAAATGCCCAAAAAATACGTTTTTTGGTTGAGCAAAAGGGCTTTCAGGATAACCAAAAACTAACACCATCGATGCTCCAAAAGAGCCAACAAGAAATAAACCGTACTGAGTTTTAAAACTTAAAAATGAAAGAGTACCAATTGTGATGATTGAAAATATTTTTGCAATTAAAGCCCTTTTAAAATTTTCTTTAATTATATGGATCATTTCTTAAAATTATTATCATAAATTTGTAATAGCTTTCGTTATTTAATCAGTTCCCTTTTAAGTTGAAAATATATTAACATTTCTTTGTATTTGATGGTTTTTAGATCCTATTAATTATTTGTATCTAGATTTTTTTATGGTTATAATTTTTAGAAATAAAAATAGGGGGAGCAATTAATGGTTAATAAATACATTAAGAAAATTACTTCTGCATTAAGCGCAGCAGTTTTTCTTACAACAATAGTATTGCCGGCAAATTTATTTGCGCAAACTAAAGAGACGCAATATTTTCCTATACCAAGTAGCAGAGTAGGTCCTTACTCAGCAATGGGTACAGGATACTACGGCGCTCAAATTGACTATATGAATTATGTCAATGCTACTGGTGGCGTAAATGGAGTTATGTTGACGTGGCAAGAGTGCGAAACAGAATATAACGCAGCAAAAACTGTAGAGTGCTATCAAAGACTTATGACAAAAGACGGTCAGAAGATGGTAGTATTTGACACACTAGGAACTCCTGGTGCTTACGCAGTTATTAATCGTATGGCAGAAGACAAAGTTGTTTTAGCTCAGTACGGTTACGGAAGAACAGATGCCGCTGACGGTACAGTTTGGCCTTGGGTGTTTAATGCTGCAAGTAGTTATTGGTCGCAAATCGCAGTTAAACTAAGATGGATGGCTGAACTTGATGGTGGTGGTCCAGAAAAATTAAAGGGAAAAAAAATAGTTCATATGCATATCGATACTGCATTTGGACGTGAACCACTTCCTACTATGAGAAGACTTGCTAAAGAATGGGGATTTACATTGGTTGAAATCGCTGTAGCTCCTCCAGGATTAGAACAACAATCTCAGTGGTTACAAGTTAGACAAGAAAAACCTGATTGGGTGACTTTTTGGGGTGCAGGTTCTGGAATGAATTCAACAGCTATGACAAATGCTGCTAGAATTAATTTCCCAAGAACAAAAATGATGTACGTTACTTTCGGTGGAGCTGAAGAGGATATGATTCCTGCTGGAGATTCTGCTAATGGAACTTACGTTGTTTCAAATGCGCTTCCTGGAAAAAACTATCCTTTAATTAAGAATATTCAGGAAAAAGTTTACAAAGCCGGAAAAGGTAATATGGCTGATCCGAAACGAGTTGGTACCGCATATTATAATAGAGGTTTAGGCGCTGCTATTATGTGGACTGAAGCGATGAGAAATGCTCAAAAAATGCACAATAAAGTTGGAAAAGCAGTTACTAGTGAAGAGTTTAGAGCTGGATACGAAGCTATAAATTTCACTGATGCTAGAATGAAAGAGCTTGGTGTCGAGGGAATGTTAGCTTCCTTTGCACTTTCTTGTTCACAGCATGAAGGCGCTGGTAAATTTGCTTTAATGCAATGGGACAGCAAAGCTCAAGCGTTCAAGAAAGTTAAGGACTGGACAGGTCCTAACGATCCAAAAGCTATAAGAGCTCAGATCGTAGAATCTGCCGCTAAGTATGCTGAGGAAAATAAAATTACACCTAAAAAGTGTAGCACTTAAATCAATAAGTTAATTTTGGGAGTGTAAATTATTTTGAGTATTGAAAACAGTTTACACTCCCTATTTTAATATCTAGATTGCACGAGAAAAAATAATATAGAATTTTAATGGGGAAAGATTCTACGAATATATTAGAAGTTAAAAACATAGAGGTAGTCTATGATAACGTCATATTAGCACTTCATAATGTTTCTCTTACAGTACCACGAGGAAAAATTGTAGCCCTACTAGGAGCAAACGGGGCAGGAAAAAGCACAACACTAAAATCAATATCTACGATGCTTGCTTCTGAAAGAGGCAAAGTTACAAAAGGTTCAATTGATTACGAGGGTAATGCAGTTAAAGATCAAACTCCTTCAGAAATGGTTAAGCTTGGAATGGTACAGGTTCTTGAAGGTAGAAGATGTTTTGGACATTTAACAGTTGAAGAAAATATTATTGCTGGGGCGTATTCAAGAAAATTATCAAGAGGTGATTTAAATCAAGAGCTTGAAAAAATTTATAGTTATTTCAAAAGACTTAAAGAAAGAAGAAAAAGCCAAGCCGGATATACATCGGGCGGTGAACAGCAAATGGTGGCTGTTGCAAGAGCTATGATGACAAAACCAAAAATGCTTTTGTTAGATGAGCCATCTATGGGTTTAGCACCTCAGTTAGTTGCAGAAATATTCAATATTGTAAAAATGTTAAACGAAAAAGAAGGAGTTAGTATTTTATTAGCTGAACAAAATACCAATATCGCGCTTAAAAATTCTGACTACGGATATATTCTTGAAACAGGAAAAATAATGTTAGAAGGATCAGCAAAAAATTTATTAGGTAACGACAAGGTGAAAGAATTGTATTTAGGAATTTCAAAAGGAAAAAGATTAAATTTCAGAGACGCTATCAAGGATAATGAGAATAAAAATAAATAATGGTAATAAAGAAAAATGTTAGAAAAAAAATTAAGAAAAAAATTAAGACAAAAATTAAGAAGAAAATTATGACACAAGGTAGAAAATTTAAAATCGGCAAACCTATTTTAGAAGTAAAAAATATTTCTTTAAGTTTTGGTGGTGTTAAAGCTATTACTAATATTTCTTTTAATGTTCTTGAGCATGAAATAAGAGCGCTTATTGGGCCAAATGGTGCTGGAAAAAGCTCATTACTTAACTGTATTAATGGAATTTATAAGCCTCAAGAAGGACAAATATTATTTAAAGGAGAAGTTTTAGATAAAATTACTCCAAATATTATCGCCCAAAAAGGAATTTCTAGAACTTTTCAAAATCTTGCTCTTTTTAAAAGAATGTCAGTGTTAGATAATATTTTAGTAGGTAGAAAACTGCATTCAAAAGCTAATTTCCTTGAAGTTGCTTTTCAGCTTCCAAGGGCAATAAGAGAAGAGAAACAAAATAGAGAAAAATGCGAAGAAATTATTAAATTCTTAGAAATAGAAAATATCAAAAATACACCTGTGGGCAAACTTCCTTATGGGTTGCAAAAAAAAGTTGAATTAGGACGAGCACTAGCTACAGAAGCTAATATATTGTTGTTAGATGAGCCAATGGCTGGAATGAACGTTGAAGAAAAAAGAGATATGTGCAGATTTATTTTAAAAGTTAATGATGAACTTGGAACAACTATAGTTTTAATTGAGCATGATATGGGTGTTGTTATGGATATTTCTGATAGAGTTGTAGTTCTTGACTATGGAAAAATTATTGGTGATGATGTACCTGATAATGTTAGATCCAATAAAAAAGTTATAGATGCTTATTTAGGAGTTGCCCATGACTGATTCAATTTTATTCTTTTTCGAAGTTCTTGTTGGCGGACTATTGTCAGGAACAATGTATTCATTAGTAGCCCTTGGTTTTGTTCTTATTTACAAAGCATCATCAACATTTAATTTTGCACAAGGAGCCATGGTGTTTTTTGCTGTACTTTCATTTTGTGGATTTATGGAATACGGAATGCCATTTGGAGTTGCCTTTTTTGCGGTTGTTCTTTTAATGATATTAGTTGGATTGTTGACCGAAAGATTAGTGCTTCGTCCATTAATGAATCAAAGCGAAGATACAGTTCTGATGGCAACGATTGGTCTAGGTTTCGTTCTTGAAGGACTTGCTCAGGCAAAGTGGGGTGTTGAGGTTAGAAAACTAAGTCTTGGAATTGGAGACTTTCCCATCCCGTGGATTGCAGATAATTTAAAATTATTCATTAGTGCACTTGATTTAACAGCAGGTTTAGTTGCCTTTGTTATGATTCTTCTATTGACGCTTTTATTCAAGTATACAAAAATTGGACTTGGACTAAGAGCAGTTGCAGATGATCCTGGAGCTGCAAGCTCTATTGGAATTCCTTTAAAGCATATTATGCTATTAGTTTGGTCTGCTGCAGGAGTAGTTGCTTTAGTTGCTGGAATGATGTGGGGTGCAAGAGCAGGAGTTCAATTTGCTCTTATTGAATTAGCGTTAAAAGCCTTACCAGTTCTAATTATCGGAGGATTTTCATCAATTCCTGGAGCAATTGTTGGTGGTTTGCTTGTAGGTGCTGTTGAAAAAGTTTTAGAAGTTTATATTGGACCTTACTTTAAAGGTGGAATCGAAGCATGGGCTCCATATATGTTATCAATATTATTTTTACTCTATAGACCAGAAGGTTTATTTGGAGAGAAAATAATTAGGAGAGTTTAATTTATGAAACCTGTTTTTATGAAATACACAAAAGCTGACATTATAAATTTTGTTGTTTTGTTAGTAATAGGTTTTTTGGTTATCCCAAATGTTATTAAAACTGATTATTGGTACACTTCTATTTTAATACCTTGGTTATGCTTAACTCTTGCAGCTCTGGGTCAAAATATTGTTATGGGATATACCGGACAATTATCGTTGGGTGCAGCAGGCTTTATGTGTGCGGGCGCCTATGCATGTTACAATATGATGCTTCGAATACAAGATATGCCTTTCTTAGGAGCATTAGTTTTATCAGGATTAATTGCAGCGGGTCTTGGAATTATATTTGGATTACCCAGTCTTAGAATTAGAGGAATTTATTTAATGGTTGCAACTTTAGCATCACAATTTTTTATTGTGTGGGTAATAGACAAATTCGGTTGGTTTAAAAACTATGACGTTTCTGGATCAACAACTTTTCAAAAAATTAATATAAATGGGGTGGCTTTTACTAGTGGGCATATGATGTATCTTTTAGTAGCAGCAATTGTAGTCGTTATAACGCTACTCGCAATTAATATGGCTCGTGGTTCTACAGGCAGAAACTGGATGGCAGTTAGAGATATGGATATAGCCGCAGAGTCTATGGGGGTTTCACTCTTAAAAACTAAGTTACAAGCTTTTGCAATTAATGCTTTTTTATGTGGTATCGCTGGTGCTCTTTATACTTATACGTATTTAAAAACTGTTGAGCCGTTTGCTGCCTTTAATATTAGTTTATCTTTTAAAATTATGTTTATGGCGATCATTGGGGGACTTGGAACAATTTCAGGCGCATTTATTGGTGCAGCATTTATTTTGCTTTTCCCAGTTGTTCTAAATGCAATTGGTAACAATGTATTCCACGGCATGATTGATGCAACAATCATAAGTGCCATTGAGCAAGTCGTATTTGGTGGATTAATCATAACATTAATGATTTTTGAGCCGCTTGGATTTGCAAAATTATGGGAAACATTAAAACAAAAAGTAATAAGAAAAAAATCTTAATTTATTTTATTGCAGCGATTGGCATCGCGGTCATTATTTTAATAACAATAATCTTTGCAACCCGTAAATCTGCATTAGAAAAATGTGCAGATGTAGGCTTTATTTATATTTGGGGTGAGCAAAATAAAGCTTATTTAAACAAGAGTTTTAAGGAAAAAATGAATGATAATAAGAATTTTAAAGACTTTCCTTATACAAAAATATTTGGAATTTGCGATCAAAGCCAACAACAATACCCAGAAAAGTTTAAAGAAAAATGGGGAAAGTAATTAAGTTTTTATAAACCAACAATCTTACCATTAATATAATCAATACTTTCCGCCGAAGGTATTTTTGATAATCCAGGCATTGTCATTATATTTCCAGAAATTATAACAATAAATTCAGCTCCAGCAGAAAAACGAATTTCACGAACAACAATACTATGGTTTGAAGGGGCTCCTCTTAATTTGGGATCTGTAGAAAAAGAACTTTGAGTTTTTGCAATACAAATTGGAAAGTGTCCGTATCCTGTATCTTGTAAATTTTGAATTTGCGCTTTTACTTTATTGTCCATAGTAACTTCACTTGCTCTATAAATTTTCTTTGCAACTTTATTAATTTTTTCAATTAACGTGTCTTTATCTTCATAGGCATATTGCATTTTTTGATTAGAATTTTCAGATAACTCAATAACAATTTTTGCAAGATCAACAGCTCCTTTGCCACCATCACTCCAGTGTGAAGAAAGTACAGTTTTTACATTTAATTTTTTCATTCTTTCAAAGATTAACTGAATTTCTGCTGGTGTATCACTTGTAAATTTATTAATAGCTACAACGCAGGGTAAATTAAAAACCTTAGTCATGTTCTCAACATGACGTTCTAAATTAACAAGACCTTTATCAAGAGCAGAGATATCTTCTTTAGTTAAGTTAGAAAGTTCGGCGCCGCCGTGATATTTGATTGCTCGAACGGTTGCAACCAATACAGTTACTGAAGGATAGAGACCAGTTTTTCTGCATTTAATATCAATAAATTTTTCAGCGCCTAAGTCAGCTCCAAAACCAGCTTCAGTAACTACGTAGTCTGCAATTTTTAATGCTGCTTTTGTAGCTATTACTGAATTACAACCATGTGCAATATTTGCAAACGGACCACCATGAATAAAGACTGGATTGTTTTCTAACGTCTGTACTAAGTTTGGAGCTAATGCATCTTTTAAAAGTGCAGTCATTGCACCAACGGCTTTTAAATCTTTTGCAAGAACGGGTTCATTTTTATTATTATAAGCTACAACAATTTGACTAAGACGTTTTTTTAAATCTTCAATGGAAGTCGAAAGGCAAAAGATCGCCATGATCTCAGATGCAGCTACAATGTCAAAGCCCCCTTCACGTGGAAAGCCCTCTTTTTTTTCATTTAATCCTAAAGTAATTTTGCGTAAAGCGCGGTCATTCATATCTATCGTACGTCTCCATTGAATAGTTTTGATATCAATTCCTAATTCATTGCCGTGATAAATATGATTATCTAACATTGCTGCTAACAAATTATGAGCAGCAGCAATTGCCGCAAAATCACCTGTGAAATGAAAATTAATATCTTCCATTGGTACTATCTGAGCCAGTCCACCACCTGTAGCTCCACCTTTAATTCCAAAGACAGGACCTAAGGAAGGCTCACGTAAACAAATCATTGTTTTTTTTCCAATGCTATTTAGAGCATCTCCTAAACCCACTGTTGTTGTAGTTTTTCCTTCTCCAGCAGGAGTTGGACTTATGGCTGTAACTAAAATTAGTTTTCCATCTTGTTTATTTTTTAATTTATCTAAAAAAGAAAAAGAAACTTTCGCTTTATAACGACCGTAATTTTCAAGATCATCCTCATGGATACCTAATCGCCCTTTTGCGATGTTAGATATCTTTTGTATTTTGGCTTTTTGAGCTATCTCAATATCACTTGGCATAATGTTTTTTAATCATTTTTAAGTATTAATCAGATTGTATCTTAAGTAAGTTTTTTTAAAATATACTAGAAAATATTAGCAATTAATACGTACATTATCTTTCACTTCTATTATTTCAAATTTATATTTGATAATAAATTTGTTCAATAATTTTTTAAATTATTCTAAATTTATATCTAGTTTTCTACTGAAGAGGATTGTCAAGGTGTCCCGTTTTAACATAAATCAGCGCACCTTCTGATTTTGTAAAAGGGGCATGTTTACTGTAACAAGGACTTCTTATCCAAGTATGTTTTGGATAATAATTATGTTCATCGTGAAATACTCCATCTAATACAAATATCTCTTCACCTCCTGGATGAACATGCGGGTTAAAAATAGTATTTGGTGCCCAACGCACTAAAGCAGTGCTAACTCCATTAAATTCATGTAGTGGCATAACCGATAAACCCGGAACTAATCCTTGGTACCAAATTTCTGTTTGAGTATTTATTTTAACAATTGCAATATCTTCAGGATGAAAGTGTCTTAATTTAACAAATAATGTGCAGCCTGTTTTTGAATAGGGTGAGTGCTTACTATTGGGTGGATTTCGCAAATAAGTACCTGCAGAATAATTACCGTTTTCATCAGAGAATGTTCCATCAAGAACTAATATTTCCTCTCCTTCGCCATGCTCATGTTGAGTAAAAGTGGAGTTTGGTTTGTATTTTACAATTGAACTTGCTTTTGCAACTTCACCCCCGACGCGGTCTAAATAAGCTCTATTAATTCCAGGAACAGGTGATGGGTTCCAAGTCATTTCTTCAGGCTTTATTACAACTTTTAATTTAAAATCTGCATTTATTTTCATAGCATCCATACTAACTTAAAAATTAACTATTACTTAGTTTATAATTTTCAAGAATTACCGTGTAATATCAATTAATATAAAATCTTAATGGCAATAAATTTTAATATCTGGTTTAAAAGAACTTTAATTATAATTACTTCGCTTCTTATCGTTGGCTGCAGTGTTGTGACTTTAGGCTACAACCGCTTGCCGTTTCTTACAATTTTTGAATTAGACTCCATTGTTGATTTAACTGAGGAACAAGAAAACCTCTCACGCATTCAACTTGATGCTTGGTTAGAATGGCACCGAGAAAAGCATCTTCCACAATATATTGTAAAATTAGAACAATGGGAAAAACTGATTATACAAGATTTAACCCCAGGTCAGTTTTGTAAAGAAGTAGATGTAATTAGAACTTTTACCAATGAAGCAGTTGAAAAATTTATTCCAGCTCTCATTCCAATAGCTACAACTTTAACACCAGCTCAAATTGATAATTGGAATAAGTATCAGGAAGAAAAAGATAAAGAATTTGTTGAAAATTTTGGCAAAGGTAAGAAGGGTGAGATTATTAATGAGAAAAGATTAAAAAGAGCCATCGAACGAGCAGAGATGCTTTATGGAACATTGAATACAAATCAAAAAGAAGCTTTGGCTAAACGATTAGAAAAAAGTGTGTTTAATGTTGAACAAGTTTTACCTGAAAGAAAACGCAGACACCAAGATGCAATAAATGCAGTAAAACTTATCCAATCAGGTGCAAAACCTTATTCAACTTTAAAAGCAGTGTGGGACCGTAATCAAAAATCACCCAATCCAAACTATGCAGCTTATAGTGATAAAATGTTACAAGATGGTTGTAGTCAGTTATCTGAACTACATAATAAAACTACATTAGAACAACGCAAAAAAGCAGCACAGAAATTAAACGGTTATCGAAAAGATTTTGAAACTTTAATCAAACCCTAAATTTAATTATTTTTTTAAATTTTATTCTCAATTTATATCGATCTATGATATTATCTAAACAATGCTAAAAGATTGGTACATTTATATTTTATATGGCTTAGCTTTAGGCTTTGCTATTTATCTAGGCGATAAATACATATTTAATTTTTTATAAACGGTATAATTAAATGAACATCGAGCTTATTGTGGCTATTATATTGGCGATGATTTCATCCTTATTACCATCGATTTATAAAAAAATTACCGACAGTGCCAATATTGCAAACCCTTACATTATTGCAGCAGCTTTAATTTTGGGAACTCTTACAGCTTGTGTTTTTTATTCCTTAATTACAATTGGATTATTAGGAACTTTATATTACTTCGTTATTTATATTTTTATCGCAGGCTCTATTTTTCTTACTCAATATTTAGTAAAGCTAAATTCAAAATAAAACGTCTTTTTATTATTACATTCATTAGCTTTTGCATCTGCCGCACTGATTAAATACATATTTTAACAGCACAGTTATTAAACTTTATACAAATGGAAATAAGAAATTGAGTAAGTAATTTAGTAAATTTAAGAATATAGATGAAAAAAAGAAAGTAATTAGAACAAGAATAATAATTAAAAGTATTATTTTTTTAAAAAAATTATTTTCTTTGATTGTTTCTTTTAGTTTATTATCAACTTTTTTTTTATTATTTTTCATTAATTAATACTCAATATTGTTCATAATCATCATTATTATAAAGAAGATTTTTAGAGAGTGATCTGCAATTAATACTAAATATAATTTCTTATTCTGAATATTTTTTAAGTAAGCAGAGGATTCAAGTTTTAAAAAATTAAATTCCATAATCAAGAAACTGAAAAGATTTAATAAAAAGAATACGCCTATATACATTATTGCGTACCCAACAATTAGTTCCATATTCAGCCTTACGCTCAATATAACTAATGAAAAAATAAGGTTAAAAAGTAAATATTTTCCATAAATATTAAATAATGAGCGTAAGTGATAGTTGATATCGCTCTTATTTTTAAAAATTATATAAAATAAGAAGAAACCTAGTAGGGTTATGCTTAAAGCCAACATAATCCACGGCAAAAAATAAACTACGTTAAAAATAAAGTAATTCATTAATTAACTAACTAATTCGCGTTAAGTTAATGAACTAATTAATTTTTACAGTAACTGTTCTTCTGTTTTGAGACCAAGCAATAGCATTTGAAGCAGGATTAACAGGTCTTTCTTTTCCATAGCTGACAACATTTATTCTATTAGAAGCTAATCCATTGGCCATTAAATAATCTTTAACAGCAGTGGCTCTTTTTTCACCCAATGCCAAGTTATATTCTCTTGTTCCTCTTTCATCAGCATGGCCTTCTAGAGTTACATTTAGATTTGGATTATTTTTTAAGTAGTTCACTTGTTTTAATAATGTTTCTGTACCTTTTGATGAAATATTATATTTATTTGTTGCAAAAAATATCCTGTCAGGAACTCCATCAGCTAAATATTTAATAGTTTCATTTCCTATATAAATATCACCATCAATCTGCGGTGCTGTTGCCTGTTGAGTTGTTGCTTGTTGAGTTGTACAACTTACAATTAATGTTGAAGCAAGAACTAAAAGTAGGGTTGCTATTTTTTTCATTATTTTGACTCCTTAAATTTTTTTCTAAACTTTATTTTTAAAATGTGTTCCAAATAAGATTTTTTGCAACTGCTGATTTAATATTCAATCAGAAAGTGATTATTATTTATAATGATGATTGCCAGATCTTATTAAGATAGAATTTGTTAATGAAAGAAAAAGAAATAATCATGATAGTATTTGCAGGATTATTTTTATTATTAGTTTTTTTATAAAAATTATGAAAATTAAAATATTATTTTTACTTGCTCTACTAGGCCTTTATTCTTGCTCTGCAATTTCTGAAAAAGCCACAGAAAAAGCTGCAAAAGAAAATGCGTATCTTTCAACTTTCTTAAAAGCGCCCTCAGCTAATCTTGTAAAAACTTTTGGAAAACCCACAGAAACTTTAGCTGAAAACGATCAGACGATTTATGTTTATGAAGTAAAAGGCAAAGTATTCAATTGTCAGAGAAAATTCACAATTGGTAATAAAAATACTGTCACTGGATTTGTATCCACTTGTTGGGATTGATATTAAATAATAATAAAGATTAAGTTCATATACTATTTGTAGCATCCATGTATGAATTGCTTGCAACGCTTACGCTCATCATTCATTTTCTCTTTATTATATTTGTAATCTTTGGAGGTCTGTTATTTTTTATAAAACCTTGGACGTTGTATTTTCATGTTCCAGCATTTCTTTACGGAGTTTATATAGAATTTACACAAAGTGTTTGCCCGCTCACTTACTTAGAAAATTATCTATTAACCAAAGCAAATCTTGCAACTTATTCCACAACCTTTATCCAAAATTATCTGTATGCAATTATTTACCCAATCAATCTAACTAAAGAGATTCAAATTAGTCTTGGAATTGCTCTGCTGATTATAAATGGAATAATTTATGGGTTTATTGTTAAGAGAAAATAATCCTAAGCACCTTCGATAATCATGCCAATGGACTTTGCATTACAAAATACGAACTACTAGTATGGTTAAGAACCATGTCTTTCTTCAGCAAGAATTTAAAGTAATTTTTAAAAAAATAAGACTATTTTTTCTTTTTATCCATCACGATTGCAACGTGATCTGGATACTTCCACATAGCTCCAGTTATCATATCTACAATTCCAAGATCGATTGCAATACCAATAACCCCAGCTGTTTGTGCAGATGAAACTATTCTTGTTGTACTTGGTTCATGATTATCTGCAGAACAAGAGGCTATTAAATCTCCAGCTCCTTTTGAAACTTGTAATAAATTCGATTTACCAGAAACAGTTCCAACTGTTGCATTATCTTTATTAACAATTAAACATTTTGCTTCAATTGGATCTATTGAGAAAGAAATTACTTGGTTTGTACCTTGAGTAATAGAGGCGCAATTAGCCAGACCTAAAGAAAAAGTGATTATTAATAAAGTTTTTAAATTCATATTGTTCTAACTTACGTTAATCTCATCAAATCAACAATCTAATATCAATATTTTATGCAAATATATTCTTGTCAGGGTTGTTAATCTGTGCTCAAATTAGATGTTTTTAAATAGCAATTTAAGATTTTAAAATATTTTTCATGTTAGATAAGTTTAAGTTAAAGAATGTTAAATTTGCACTCTTTCCAAAATCCAAAATACAAAGCGAAGGAAGCGGCAAATCTGCAAATAGTTCATTAAATAATATCTCAAAAAAACTTTCAGATTTTTTTTCAAGTAAAATTAGTAAGATCAACGCAACCACAGAAGAAGTTGTCGGAATAGACATTAGTCATGAAGCAATTCACGTTGCGCAGGCAAGTAAAAAATCTGATGAAAAATGGGTGCTGGATAAATTTTCTTATCGATTTTTAGATCAGACAAAAATTAAAGAAAATTTATTAGAAAGTTCTGATTATTTAGTTTCAGAAATTACTTTAGCTCTTGCAAATGCAAATATTACAACAAAAAATGTAGCGCTTTCAATTCCTGTAACAAGCGCAATCATTCGAGTGGTGACTAGTCCGTTAATGACGGAAGAAGAATTAAAAAATGCAGTTGAGACGAATTCTCTGTGGGAAAATTTAATTCAATTATCTGATAACTTAAATGATTATTCTATTTTTCATCAAGTCATCAATAGAGATACTGCAAAAAATTTGATGGATATTTTATTTGTTGCATCCAAATTATCCGATGTAAATGGTTACTCTGCTTTATTTAAAAAAGCAGGATTAAATCCTATCATCATTGACGTTCGTTGTTTTACATTAAAGAATGCTGTGGATGAAAGAGCTAAAACAAGATTACTATTTAAAGACACTAAAGAACAAGAGCCGCAATCTGCAATCTTAGAATTTGGACTGGAAGAAAATTATATTATTATTATTCATAATAGCATTCCAATTATCACAGATATTTTCTTACGCCCTCAGGAAAAATCAATTTTACAGTCAGTAAGTGAAAATAATATCACTCAAGAGGCTGAAGATTTAATTCGAAGATATACATTGCAAATCAAACAGGCCATCGCTGACTATGAATCTAAATTTCAAGCTAAAATTTCTGATATTAAAATTATTACCTCCCTTAAAAATTATGAAATTTTTTTAAAGATGTTTAAGAATAATATTTTAAATATTGGTGTGAATGTTCTAGATCCTTTGTCTGAAGTTACTATTCCAGAATATAATAAAGAAAAAATTGATATTAAAAATAAATCTCCCTTCACATCGGCTATCGGACTTGCTTATAGAAAATTAGATGTATTTGGCTATTATAAATTTGTAACTGCCGTTAAAAATATTAACCTTTTACCTAACCGTGACACCATTCGTCAGCAGGCTAAGTTTAAATTTTTATCAGGCTTTGCCTTTAAAAATTTTGCAATAGGATTGGTTGCTCTTTATATATTCCTTACAGCTTTTTCATTTTTTAGAATTCAATATAATGATAAAAAACTAGAGCAATTTGCAGCAATCGAGGTAGAATTTTCTAAGATTAATGCAGTTTATTCGCCCATAAGCAGGCAGGTAAATTTATTAAAACAATCAAGTCAGATCGGTACAACTTTAAGATCTAATCAAAACAGTTCTTATCAAACATTAGTACAAATTTCTAATAGCACTCAACCGAGGGTGCGTTTTTCAAAAATTGAATATGATGGAAATTTAAATATTAAAATTGAAGGAACAGCTTTTTCAGATCAAGATATTTTAAATTTTGTAGCAGCTCTTAATAAACAAAAAACAATTGCTTCAGCTACTTTATCATCGGTGAATGTGGCAGGACAACAAGGTCTATCAGCCGCACCATCGAAAGCATTTGTAATTTTATGTCAAGTGAGGCCTTCATAATGAATATTAATTTAGATACGTTAAAAAATATAAAAGTTGAGGATTTGGTTGCAAACCTTAAAGAATATTTTTCATCCTCAAAGGGATTATTAAAAGATAAAACCTTTGTCACTAAAGTTGCAGTAGGTCTGGTTTTGTTTTTTGTAAATTTTACAATTTATTCTATTTGGCTATCCCCAAAACTTGCAGAGCAAGGAGCTAAAATTAAGACAATGGAAGATTATAAAAAGAAGACAGTGCAATATAATGCAAACCTTACCAATCTTCAAAATGAACTAGCTTCTTTTAAGAATGTTACCAATAGTGTGAATTTATTTTTTAGTAAAAAAGAAAGTGAAGAGCTTTATCAAAACCTAAGTACGTTTGCGACTTCTAATGGATTAAATATTACAAATTTAGTTAAAGGAAACGCCCAAAAGGTTAATGTTGGAGGCGCTCCAGCCGTAGATAAGGACGGTAAACCAACAAACCCGCAAGGACAATATTATTATAAAATACCTGTTACCTTTCAAGTCAAAGGGAGTTACATTGGTTACTTAAAATTTAGATTAGCACTTTCAAGATCTAATAAATTTGTAAATTTTGATAATGAAAAGATTACAGTTAACCAAGGAGACAAAACAAACTCTGTGACAGCAGATGTTGGAATTTCAATTGTAGGATTGCCTGATGAATTTAATTAAAATATTTATTTTTTTTATTGTTGTACATATTTTATTCGCTTCAGTTGTTAGAGCACAACAAACTGCACCTAATACACAAGCCCCTGTAAATGTTGCGCCAGTAAATCCAACCAATCCAGGAACAGCTCCTAAGAAAGAAAGAACTGAACAAATCTTAATAGATCCTTTTAGTGGAAGCGCTAGTACGGCAAGCATCGATGTTAATACCAATCCAGATCTTGCAAATTTTGTTGATCAAACTTTAGTTGGAGTAATTATTGGAGATAAAAAAAGAATAGCCGTATTACAATCGGCGCAAGGACAAGTGAACCGTTTTAAAAGAAATGAAAAAATTAATTCAGAATATAAAATTTTAGAAATTTACAAAGATAAGATCTTAGTTGCGAGCTTGGATAACAATGAATATGAGGTTTATTTTAATAACGTTATCAAACCAGTTGAAAAGAAAAGGAAAAGCGCTCCTAAAAAACCTGTAAAACTTGAGCAGCAATTAGAAAATTCTTTAAATCCAAACGTTGATCCGCTTGCTCCAAAACTTACACCAAAAAAAGAGACCCCAGTAAAAAAACCTGCTGAGCCAAAGGCAAAGACAAATACGAATAAAGAAAAAATTAAAAAAGCAGATCCTATTGTAACTCCTAAAGAAGAAGATCCTGCTTTATCAAAAGTTGACGAAGAAGAATTAAAACAGATGAAAATCATCGAAGAAGAGATGAGAAAACAAATGACCGATCAACAAGATAAACCTAAAAAGGCAGCGCCTGTAAGCACTAAAAAACCAGCTGTTAAAAAAGCAAAAGAAGAAATTGATGATTCTTATAACCCCGATTTAGAACCTAAAATTATCAGAGAAGATAGTGATTTAGATAAAGGCGAAATGGAAAAAATATCGGATGTAGATATTGAAAAAATTAAAGAGAAATTAAAGAAATGAAATTTAATATTTTAATTTTTTCTGTTTTTTTATTATTGTCTGCTTGTTCATCACGACAAGTTGAAAAGCCGCTTATTAAAACGGATGAATTTTTAGAGCAGGCTAAAAAAGATATTGATCGAACCGTAGAGCTTGGTCCAAAAGCTGTCATTGAAACAGATGAATTTAAAAAAGCACAAGAGAATAAAAGACGTAATATTACCTCTGAAGAGACGAGAAGTTTTATTGGAGTGGGAACTAAATTTGAAAATTTAAAACAAAATATCAGTATTAATTTTAATAATGTCGAAATTAGAAATGTACTGGAAGCCATGGGTGAACTTGGTGACATTAACGTTTTGATTGGCGAAGAAGTGGGTGGAACAGTTTCAATTAGATTGGATGGAGTTGCTTGGGATAAAGCCTTTCAAGCAGTATTAGATTTGAAAAATTTTGCAGGGGATTTTGATACTGAAGCACGTGTGATTAGAGTGCAATCGCCAGAAAAATTAACGCAGCAATATCAATTCAAATCACAAATGGCAGATACTTTAAGCAAACGTCTTGCTTTAGAGACTTCAGTTGAGCCGGTGGTGACTGAAATGTTTAAATTATTCTACATTACACCAGCACAAGCTAAAAAAACTTTAGATGAATTATTTTCAATTGGTGCAAGTTCTGCAGCAGGGGGCGCAGTGCAAACAACTTCGCAGTTAAGAATAACTGTTGAAGATTATACAAGATCAATTTTAGTTAGAGGTCGAAAACAGGACATAGATATTGTCGATAAATTTGTAAAACAAATTGACACTGTTACAGAACAGGTTTTAATTGAAGCATTTATTTTAAGTGCAAATGATAAATTTGAAAACCAACTTGCTGCAAGACTTGGTGGGGTTGGAACAGGAACTCGAACTAATGAATCAAGTGTCGTATCAGGTACTGCAGGAGGTGCGGCAGCCACGGCATCGGGAGTTACTTTAGGATCTGCTGCGGGGACTGTGATTGGTGGAGCGATTACTGGAGCTGCAACTTCTGGATTTGGAATATTAAGACAAATTGGAGCAACGGCTTTAAAGATAGAATTAACAGCAATGCAACAGGATAATTTGACAGTTATTTTATCTAATCCTAAAATTTTTACCCTTAACAATCAAAAAGCAACAATTATTCAAGGTGCAGAAAGAGCCTTTGAGACTACTTCTTCAGCTGGAACTGCAACCACATTTAAAGAGGCTGCGCTTCGAATGGACGTAACTCCAAGTATTGTTGGTGATGGAAATGTTTTAATAAACGTGAAAGTTAATAACGATAGTTTTAACTCTGATACAACGATTAATAAGATGGAAATTAATACTAATCTTTTAGTCAGAGATGGAGATATTATTGTAATTGGTGGAATTAAAATGGATAACAAAAACTCACTCCTTAGAAGCACTCCTCTTTTGAATCTGCCTTTTGGAAAAGAAGTTACTGATACTACAAGCGATTTATTAGTTTACATTGCGCCAAGAATAATAAAGTAAACAAATGATTAAAATAGACCAGTCTAGCGAGCAAAATATTTTAAATATGTTAATGGAACATTCGCTTGTTGACTTTAATCAAGTAAAAAAAATTACTGAAATTAGCAAAGAATCTGGAAAATCAAGATTAGAAATTGCCTTTGATTTAAATTACGCAGATGAAGCAAAAGTTTTAAAATTACTATCTACCTCTTATTCCCTTCCTATTATTGATTTAAAAGATCACGGTTTGAGTGAAGATATTAAAAAAATTATACCTATCAACTATATTCAAACTAATTCTTTAGTACCTTTTGAAATATCAGGTAAAAATATTAAAATTGCAATTGCTGATGCTTCAAAATTAAGTTTACTTAAAAATTTAAAAACTATTACAGGTTTGGAGCCTGAATTATATGCAGCCAGTATTTCAGATATTCAAAATTTTATTGGAAAATTGCAAAAAATTGAAAATTCTAATGGTAAAGAAATTCAAAAAAAAGAAGAGTTTGAAAGTATCGATCTTTCAAAATTAGAAGATGTTAAACTTGAAAGTTCAAAAGAAGAAAAAGAAATCACACCTATTGAAAATGAATCTGATGTTATAAAATTTGGTCACGCTATTATCACTGAGGCTATTCTAGCTGGAGCTAGTGACATTCACATCGAACCATTTAAAAAAACTGCAAGAGTTCGATACCGAGTAGATGGTATTTTAATTAGCATGGATAAATTTTCAAAATTTTTAAATGAAAATTATTCAGCGGTTGTAACCCGTATTAAAATTTTAAGTAAACTCGATATTTCTGAAAGAAGACTTCCGCAAGATGGAGCAATTCCTTTTAAATATAAAACTATGGAAGTGGATTTGCGTATTTCAATTTTACCAACTAACAATAATGAGCGGGTGGTAATGCGTATTTTAAATAAAAATGCAGGTGAGAAAAAAATAGAACAACTTGGTTTTGATGATAATGATCTAAAAACTATTCTAAAGGCAATTTCTTCATCGCAAGGAATGGTGTTAGTGACTGGTCCGACTGGATCTGGAAAAACAACAACGCTGTATAGTATTTTAAAACACATCAATAGCCCAAAATTAAATATTTTAACGGCAGAAGATCCCGTGGAATATGAAATGGAAGGAATAGCGCAGGTGCAAGTGAGAGAAGATATTGGCTACACTTTTGCAACTGCATTAAGATCTTTTCTACGACAAGATCCTGAGGTGATATTAATTGGTGAGATTAGAGATAAAGACACTGTTGATATTGCACTAAAAGCTGCACTCACAGGTCACTTAGTATTCAGTACCATCCACACTAATGATGCAATTAGTACCATTACCAGATTACAAAATATGGGCACACCTGATTATTTAATTTCAGCAGCACTTACCTTAGTGCTTGCGCAACGCTTGATTAGAAAAATTTGCCAAGATTGTAAGACAGTTGATGAAAACACAAATTTAAAATTATTAAATTCTATTGGAATCAGTCCTGAAAAAGCCGCTCGTGCTAAAATTTTTAAAGGCGCGGGTTGTGCAAAATGTAATCAAACTGGCTATAAAGGCAGAATGGCAATTTATGAAGCCTTAGATATTTCAAGAGAGATTAAACAAGCAATTTTAGCAAATGTTGGAACTTTAGAACTATTAGCACTTGCTAAGAAAAATAATTTTAGAACGATGCAAGAAATGGGCCATGATTTATTATTATCAGGCGATCTTTCCTTTGCAGAATATCAAAGAGTCTTATTAGTTTAATGTTATATTTTGACTACACAGGAATTTCTTCTGGAAAATATGTAACGGGTGAGATTCAGGCTTTAAATCAAGAAGAAGCAGCTTTCAAATTAAAAAATGATAAAATCATTATTACAAAATTAATTAAATCTAAAAAAAAAGTAGTTGGTGAAAAAAAAGTAGAAACAAGTTTTGATTTTGGTTCAAAAACTAAAGTTCCAGCCAAAGAGGTGATGATTTTCACTAAACAATTTGCAACCATGATGAAGGCGGGTCTACCAGTATTAAATATTTTAATAATGTTAGAAGAGCAAATTACTCAAAAAAATTTAAAACGTATCGTTGGTGAAGTTAAAAAAGATTTAGAATCTGGAATCATTTTATCAAAATCATTTGAAAAACATCCGGCAGTTTTTGATAATATTTATGTCAATCTCACTAAAGCAGGCGAGGCTAGTGGTAAGTTAGATATTTTTTTAGAACGAATTGTTATTGGTTTAGAGAAAAGAGAGAAAATAAAATCTAAAATTAAAAGTGCTCTTTTTTATCCAGCCACATTATTTACAGTTGCAATAGCAGTGACAATCTTCATGTTAATTAATGTAGTTCCTGTATTTGTAAAAATGTATCAAGGAATGGGTGCAAAGTTACCAGCGCCAACTGTTGTGATCATCGGTATTAGTAATTTTATTAGAAGTCCATTTGGCGGTGGTTTATTACTTGTTAGTGTTATTGCAGGTATTTTTATTTTTAGACATTTAATTAAAACTAATTACGAAGTTAAAAAAAAATGGCATCGCTTTGTATTTAATATGCCCATCTTTGGAAATTTGATTCAAAAATCTATTTTTGCAAGAATTGCACTAGTACTTGGAAATTTAAATCAAGCGGGAGTTAACTTAATTGAAAGTATCGATATTGCAAAATCTATCACGACCAATACCTTAGTTATTGAAGGTTTAGATAATATAAAGAAGGGAGTTTTTTCAGGAGAATCTCTCACCAAGTTATTTAATAGAGAAAAAGTATTCCCCCAAACATTTGCTCAATTAATATCGGTGGGTGAACAGACGGGAAGTTTAGACGACATGTTTGGCTCCATTGCAAGATATTATGAGGAAGAGTTTGATGTAGCTGTATCCAATTTATCAAGTCTAATTGAGCCGATTATGATTGTTTTTATGGGCTTAACCATTGGGGGATTAATGGTTGCCATGTATGCCCCAATTTTCAATGTGGGAGCACTCATTAAGTAAAGTAATTGCTAAATATTCAAACAAACTAGCAATTAACTTAATAAAAAATAGACTTTATTAATGTACTTTTTTTGGTTAGTATTAGGTTAAATTTAAGTGGAGATAATAAATATGAAAAAAAGCTCAATTAAAGCATTTACATTAATCGAATTATTAGTCGTTGTAGCAATTATTGGAATTCTAGCTGCAGTAGGAGTCGTGTCTTTTGGAGGATTTACTGGTTCTGCCAAAATAAATTCAACAAAAGCTAATCACGCAGCTGCAATCAAATCTATCAGCGCTGAAATTAAAAAGTGTGAAATACAAGGTGGAAATTTATCACTTAAATCAACTGCAAATAGTTCAACTTCAAATAACGTTGCATGTTCTAAAGCAACCACTTCAACAGCTGCCCTTGCAACTGCTTTTATAAACCACTTAAATAATGAAAGTTTTAAAAATCCTTATGATACTGCTCAAGGGGCTTTTAACTCTTCGGGAACTACAACAGGACAAACGATTATTACAGTAGTTACTGTAAGTGGTGTAACAACTATCCAATTACAAACTCGTTATCTTGAGTCCGATGGTGCGACAGTGACAGTACTTACAGGATCTGTAGCAGACGAAAGAGGTTAATTTAATATTTGTAGATGCATAATCATAAAGCATTTACACTTATTGAGTTATTAGTTGTTGTTGCAATTATAGGAATTTTAGCGGCAGTTGGCGTTGTCTCTTTTGGTGGGTTCACCGGTTCTGCAAAAATTAATGCAACAAAATCAAATCATGCACAAGTGGTTAAATATATTGCAGCAGAAACAAAAAAATGTGAGACCGGAGCAACTTATGCTATGGAGACTTCACCCACACAAAGACTAACCTGCGCTGGCAGATCCGTCCAAACTGTATCAACCTATGCATCATCAGGACTTGTGGGCTTAAAAGTTCCTTATGACTCTCAATATGGAGCTGTGTCATTTGAAAGTCCAAAAAATTCAGATGCTGATTTAG
The DNA here is from genome assembly GCA_000419465.1 of alpha proteobacterium SCGC AAA028-C07. Lineage (GTDB taxonomy): Bacteria > Pseudomonadota > Alphaproteobacteria > Pelagibacterales > Pelagibacteraceae > Fontibacterium. The sequence goes on from ATTB01000004.1 coordinate 39,764, forward strand.
GTCGTAATCGTCTACAGCAAGGACAAAGCGCTAAATACATTAAAGTGTCTACTTGCTTTCAATCACCTTGCACGGACAGTGCAAATGTTCTCACCTCTGAAGTTGAGATATATTAATTTAAAATTTTTGATATGAGCAATAGTAAAAAAGGGTTTACACTAATTGAATTGCTTGTTGTTATTGCTTTAATTGGAATTTTATCAACGATTGGCATTGTAACTTATACCGGTTTTACAGAATCTGCTGCGCAAAAATCTGCAGAGAGTAGTTTAAATTCTATGACCCTAGCTCAGCAAGAATATCGCTCAAATAATGGAACCTATTATCCAACTTCAGGAACATCTGGAGCTTGTACGCCTACACTTGCAACATCAACCCTTTTAAATGATCAATTATTTGGTGGGACTCAAACTGATAATTTAACAAAGGGCAGATATTATTTTTGTTCAACTGCAACAGCATCATCTTACACGGTAACCGCAAAGCATACTTCAAAGGCTTGTCAGGTAACTCTTACTGAAAAAAATGTTTATACCAGAACAGGCTGTGATGGTTAAATCTAAAGCCTTTACGTTAATTGAGGTGTTAGTTGTCATGATAATAATGGGAATTTTATCTTCTTTTGGGGTAATAGGTTATAATAATTATACAGCTTCTGTAAAAGACACTGCAACAAAATCAAATTATGAAACAATTAATAAACTATCAGAATCTGAATTTGCTAAATGTAAACTAAACAAAAATTCAAAAATTTTTAATAATCATGATTGTAAATCATCAGCCCCACCCAGCATTACTCAGTTGGATGACTATTTTACAAATTCTCAAAAATTAAAAAATCCCTATGACCAAAAACAAAAAGTAATACAAAATGACATTTGTGTAGCAGGAGGGGTGACTTTAAAGACAACTAATAAAGGGGTATTTGAAACAAGTTATTTTTCACAAAAAAATAATACTAAAAATACATCAAATATAAATTCCACTTGGGCACAAAAATTCACAGACACTACATCAACAAGCGTTTCATTTGCATGCACACAAACTGCAAGCGCAAGCTCATCAGCAAGTTCAGTTACAGTCGGAAGTTTTGACTCCTATAAGCCTCCTAATTCTGGAGCAGGAGCTGGAATTATCGTTGATAGAAACGGTAATATGCAAGATAAAATAAGTAATGGAGCTATGGCATGTGGCCCAGATTGTTTTACAGCAAATTTTGACTCTTGGTTAAAGGGTGGTGGTCTAGATCCAAATCAATATAAAGTTGTTATGGCCGAGGGTGCAAGCTCAAGTGGAAACGTTGCATCAGCATGCGCAAACAAGAATTGTAAATATAATTTTTCTGACAATACTTTTACAGTACTTAATTCTGGAAAGACTTATAAAGCTGGAGAAAGTATAGATACAATTTATTCAAAATGATAAATGGGTTTTAGAGCATTTACATTAATTGAAGTTTTGGTGGTGGTTATGATAATTGGAGTTTTATCTGCTGCTGGAATATTTGGTTTTAGTAAATATACTGATTATGCAAAGAGAAAAGCCACAGAAAAAAATTTTTTTACAGCTATAAGCGTTATCGAAGCTGAGATTGCAAAATGCAAATTATCTGGCAATAGACCCACAGCACTGACTTTCAATTTACCCTGTCCTTTTCAGGCATCAGCATATTATCAAGAGTGTGCCGCTGTATATATGTCATGGAAATATAAAATTTATAATCCCTTAGCGCCCAAAGAAGAAAGCAGGTGGTCAGTAGGCAGTAGACCTGGAACACAATGCCCAACAACAGTTGAAGAAACTTTTAGAGGAGGAGTTAGATCGGGGGATGGTCAGCAGGATGGAGATGTAAATATTGTAATATGTCCAAGATCTCCTTATTGTTCTGCAGATCCAGCCACAGATGGAAAAATGAAAGTGATGTGGTGGTATGATGGTTTAAAAATGCAAGACTCAAGAATCGTTCAATTGATAAAGTGATAAAAGCTTTTACATTAATTGAACTATTAGTTGTTGTTGCAATTATTGGAATTCTTGCAGCAGTTGGAGTTGTCTCTTTTAGTGGTTTTACAGAAAGTGCAAAGGTATCAGCAACAAAACAAATTCAGTCTCAAACTATCAAGTATACAAAAGCTGAAATTATGAAATGCAAACTTGGTGCTGCTACAGCTATGAGTGGGTATTTAAATTGCACAGCTTCTAATCCAGGTTTATTTGCCTTTAACGTTATGCAAGCTTTAACAAATGTGAGTTCTTTAAGAGTTGGAAATATTGATTATGGTGTGTTGAAGGACTCTAAAAATCCATATGATAATTCCTTACCCGCAATAAGATCAAGAGCTGATTATGAGGTGGGTCAAGTAAGTATTTCCGTTATTGATACAAATTTGCAGATAAAAACTTGTTACAGAAGTGGATGTGCTGCAGCAGATACTTCTTTAGTTTTAGTTTCAACTACTGATTAAATGGCTTTTAAAGCAAATATTGCTTTTAAAATACAGGTTTTTTCCATTTTCTTTTAAGGTATAATTAATCAAATTTATAAACATGCTTAATAAAATTAGCGAACTTGCTAAAACTAATCTTAAAATTTCGGATTTTCATTTAAGAGAAGGATCTAATATTGCATACCGTGTATTAGGAGAAATCTTTCAGGATACAAACTCCTTAATTAAAAAAAGTGATTTAGAAGAATTATTAAAAAAAAATTGCACCGAAGAGGAAGTTCAAAATTTTCATAAAAATAATGAATTAGATTGCGCCATTAACCTTGCAGATTTTAGATTCAGAGCTAATTTTTTTAAAACATTAAATGGAATTGCTGCAGTGCTTAGAAGAATTGTAACTAAAATTCCATCTATGGAGGAGTTAAATTTACCACCTATTATGTATGAAATAGTTGAGGCGCATAAAGGTTTAGTTTTAGTAACTGGCCCCACAGGATCTGGAAAATCTACAACACTTGCCGCAATCATTGGAAAAATTAATGAACTAAGACCTAAAAATATTATCACCATTGAAGATCCGGTTGAGTTTATTCATCATGATAAAAAAAGTATTATTTCACAACGAGAAGTTGGCAAACAAACATCCTCATTTGCACGAGCTTTAAAAAGTGCACTTCGAGAAGATCCAGATGTTATTTTAGTTGGTGAGATGCGAGATTTAGAAACTATTTCCATGGCACTTACTGCAGCAGAGACAGGACATTTAGTTTTAGGAACACTCCACACAAGTGGTGCTCCTAATACTATCAATAGAATTATCGATGTTTTTCCTCCAGGTCAGCAGGGGCAAATTAGAGCACAAATTGCAGAATCTTTGAAAATGATTATTACTCAAAAGTTAATAAAGAAAAAAGATGGAACGGGCCGAGTTGCGGCATTTGAAATTTTAACCTGCACTCCTCCAATTAAGAATTTAATTAGAGAAGCTAAAGTTCATCAGATTCCAAGCGTAATGCAAACTTCCCAAAAAGATGGAATGGTTACTATGGAAAAATCTATTGAGATCTTAACTCAAAGTGGGGCAATCTCAGGTGCAATTGATTAAACAAAAAGGGTTTTCGTTAATAGAATTATTAGTGGTGATTGCCTTACTTGGCATAATCTCACTTGTTGCAGTTCCAAATATTAGAGAATGGCTTGTAAAAAAAGAAATGGAGAAGGACTTAAATACCATTATGAGTATTGTTAAAAATGTATCGAACGATATTGGCAATAATCTTTACGAAATGGGTGGAGTATTTTTTGATAATAACAACGGCAATGGATTAATTGTTAAAATTAGATATAGAGGACCTGATAAATATCGTACTTTTCAAACTTGCAATAACAATGACTCTGAGTGGGATGGAGTTGAAACTTATAGTTCAAGTTCTGTATCAGAAAATTATTCAACATTTTCAAATATTAGACTAGATAGAGCCACTGCCAATTTTTGTTTTTCAAAGAATTTTACAGTGAATTTCACAGGCAATGTAAGTTTGTGTCATAAAGAAAAAAATACTAATGCCATATGTCAGCTAGTGAATACAAATGACCCTTATTATGATCTAATTGTTCAAAGAACAGGAAAAGCCGGATTTTTAAAATATTCATATGCAAAAAAACACTGGGTTCAATAACAAAGGAATTAGCTTAATAGAAGCTCTAGTTTCTATCGTTATATTAACCGTTGGTATTGTGTCGGTTTTACAATTATCGGTTTATGCCGTTCGAACTGCCGATGTTACACTTGAAAAAACTAAAGTTAATTTTTTATCTGAAATGATGATGGAAACTTTAGTTGTAAATCAAAGTGCCTTACAAAGTTATCAATTAAGCATCAATGATTGCAATTACACTTTTAATAATAATTTACAAAAAATTTGGACAGAAACTTATAAAAATGTTTTAGACACCAATACTAAAACAACACGATGTCTTCCAGGAGATAAAAAACTTGCAACAATTTCCAATAATAACAATAACGCGAGTATTAATTTTAGTGTTGGGGGTGGTAAGCAAAATAAATTTTTAGGGTTTTCAAAAATTGAATAATTTTTTAAAAAATAACAAGGGTTTAACCCTAGTTGAAATTCTAGTGGCCACCGTCATTGGCAGTATAACGGTTGCTGCAATTTATTTTTCTTTTGGAATATTTTCTAGCACTTACCTTGGCATAGTTGCAAAAGTACAAGTAAGTAAAGACATAAGAAATGCATTGACGGTTATAACTAAGGATGTTCGTCTTGCAGGATATACTTCAAAAATTCCAACTCAGAGTGGAGGTGTGAGCTTTGCACCATTTTCAACGATGAATAATAAAATTATTGTTAGAAAAAACACATATTTTAACCAAAATTCCATGCCCGGATCTTATGCTTCAGGAACTAATGATGTATTAGAAGTTATTTATGATCGAGACCGAAGCACAAGAGTGAGAGTTTCTTATGCGCAAAGTAATGATGGTTTTTTGAAAAAAAGATTATCAAGATGTTTAAATGCAGACTGCTCTGGGGATAGCGATTATGTTTATAATGAAAATGGGTTTTATGATTATCAGCCTATCGCTGGTCAAGGGTTAGAGGGTTTTAAAGTCACAGCATTTAATTCTGCAGGAACTGAACTTACTTCTACGCAAGCAAATCAAGCCCAATTTATTAGGGTATCAGTTCTTTATTCATCTGCAACAAATGGTGAGGTTCATAAAACCGAACAACAACAAACCTTTAAAGTGGAAGAATTAACAGTTTCTAAAAATGATAAATTTTTTAGAGATATGGCAAGTGTTCTAATTTATCCAAGAAATATTCAAACATTAAAATGATAAAAAAGATAAAAAAAAATAACCAGCAAAAACAAAAAGGATTTGCCCTTGTGCTAGCCATTCTTTTGTTGGTTGTGATGTCCATAATGGGTGTGACATTGGTTACAATTGTTTCAGGAGATTTTAACGAAAATGAAAAAAGAGATGAGTATCAACAATCACTCTATGCGGCTGAAACGGCTGTCAACGATGCAAAAGTTTGGCTAAGAAAAACAGGTTTGCCTACATCTCCACAAGCCTTTAATGGCGGTGGAGTGACTGGTTGGTGTCAGATTTCAAGATTTAATGATTTAACAAATCTTGCAAATACTTTTGTTGTTGGAACTGCGCCAAGTGGTGGAAAGAATTTTAATACAATCATTAATTCCACCGGTGCTGATAAGACAAAATATGAAAGTTTTGAATTTTATTGGTTTGTAACTTTCCCTCCAACTTGGGATACTGCAACGAGCACTTATAAGACAATAGCTCAAATTACAGCAAGCGCTTCAGGCAGTACAGGTACTAATGTTGGTGAAAGTGCAAATTATAAAAGCTCATCATCAAGCTCAGGTCTTTATTATAAAATTTATGCTTGTGGTAGAAAAAAGCCATCATTATTGAATCCTTTTGAAAATACTCCGGTTGCAGCTTTAGATGTAATAGTAAAGGCCGTTCGATGAGAAAAATAAATTTTAAATATTTGATTTTATTTTTAATTCTTCTTACTAATGAAGTCTTTGCTTGTAATATTAAATTTAGAAATTTTGGCTCAAGCCCTGATGCTGTAAAATTAAATCCACCACCGTTCATGTTGAATGATCCTTTGGGAGGATTAAACATCTTAACTCCTATTTCAGCTTTATGTCCTCAAAATAAAGAATTATTTGGAACTATGGTCTCGTTATTTTACATCAATAATGAACTCGTTGAGATTAGATTAGAACGTTATAATCAAAACGATAGAGCATTGATGGACCTTGCAATTGCAAGGTATGGAGATTTTAAACGTTCTTTAGCTTTCGATAGAAAAAATTGGCAAGGATTTAATAAATGGGAAAATAGTAATGAAGTCATAAATTATTTAGCAACTCCCATTCAAGGCGGCAATACTGAAAAACTAAGCATTACCTCAAAGCAACACGTTAATAAAATTTCAGAATATTTTTCAAAAAAAGAACAATGGAAAAAATAGCTAAAATTTTACTTCTTATTGTTTTTTTAGTTTTTACAAAAAATGTAAATTCTAAATCACCCCCTCCAGGCACTGGGACTAGCGATATTCCAGCAAATATCATGATTATGTTAGATAATTCTGGCAGCATGAATTGGGCTTTAAATTCTAGCTCAGCAAGTAGTTTAGAATATCCAATCGATGTTGCAGTTGATAGTTCAGGTAATATTTATGCGCTTGAATATTTTAGATGCAGAGTTGTAAAGTATAATAGCAGCGGAACTTTTATAAGAGCATTTGGATCTTGTGGCAGTAATAACAATCAGTTGAGTGCTCCTCATCAAATTTTTGTAAGTGGTAATGAAATTTTTACCACAAATACAACAGATAATTTTATAAATATTACTGATCTAGATGGAAATTTTAAAAGAAGTCTTTTAATTCGCGATCAATTTGGGGTAGGTAGCGGCGCGGTTAGAGGTGTTACGGTATTTGGAAATTATTTATATTTAAATTTCGAGAGAGAAATAAGAATTTACGATAAAAATTCATCTGGATATGCGTCGCCAATACAAACGCGTACCGGAAGTAATTTAGTTAGTTATATAGTTGGGATGGATATTTCGAATGATGGTACAAAATTATTAGTAAGTAATTATGATTTATCAAATAGTGGCTCTAAACTAGTTGTCTTTTCCTTATCTGGAGGATTAATGACTGGTGCCTATACGATTGTAAGTAATGACATTACTAGAGGTTGGGATGCAGTATTTGACAGTAGCAATAATATTTATGCAACAGACTATATTAATTATAGAATTCAGAAATTCACATCATCTTATGTTAACTCTGCTAAGTATGGTTCTTACTCTAGTAGCACTCCATTTCTTCAACCAAGAGGTATAGGAAAAGACTCAGCGGATAATATTTACGTTGCAGATTTCTGGCAAAATAAAATTTATAAACTCAACTCTTCTTTAACTACCGTCTCTACGATTTCAGGTGGCAATAGAATGGATGTTGCAAAAAGTGTTATAAAGAAAATTGTTTCTAATACTGAACTTACATCAAAAGCAAATTTTGGATTGATGGAATGGGGTTGGCCTTATGCAACAAGCAATGGTGGTCTCAGAATTAGAGTTCCAATAAGCTCATCTGGAGCTAAGACAATTTTTACTAATGTTGATGGAGTTATTGCTGATGGAGGAACTTATCTAAATAATGCTTTAAGTCTTGCAAAAAGTTATTTTGCAGGCTCAGCAGGATATCCTTCTCCTATAATTTCAGGAGCAAGTTGTCAGCTTAATTATTTGATTGTTATCAGTGATGGGGAATGGGCAGATCCTTCAGGTGTAGTAAGCACTGCAACCACACTTGCAAATCAAACTCCTCCTATTAAAACTTTCGCGGTAGGGCTTGCGCTTGGAAGCAGTTCTACAAATTACACAAATCTTGCTGTAGCTGGTGGTACTAAAGTTCCATTATATGCAAGTAATGAGCAGGAATTATTAGCAGCATTAACCGATGCAATTAAACAAGTAATTTCATCTACTTTAACGTTTTCAGCCCCAGCAGTTACTTCTGAGATAACAAAAGATAATTTTATTTATCAATCTACATTTAGTTATGCTCCAAACAAGCAGTGGGAGGGAAGTTTAAAAAAATACAAATTAAATGCAGATAGTACTATCGGTAATTTAGAGTGGGATGCTGGTACAAAGCTTAATAGCAAAAGCGCATCTAGTCGACAATTATGGACAGTTGGATTATCAGGAACAGGCCTAAATAATTTTACTACATCCTATCGAAGTGAATTGAGAGATCGTTTCCAATCAAGTCTAGCATCATCCGATGCCCAAGTTGATAAATTAATAAATTTTGTAAGAGGAATTGATACTTACGATCAAGATGCAGACGGTAATACTTCAGAGGAGAGACATAAATTAAATGATATTTACCATTCGCAAATTTCAATTGTAAGCCCTCCCTCATCATCTATTACTTATACTTCTATTTATGAGGACTCTTATTATCGAAGTGTAAATAATTACACAAATTTCACAGGCGGTGGAACTTGTGGAGGTGGATGTGCTAGTCGAAGGGAAATAGTTTTAGCAGGATCTAATGCTGGAATTTTACATGCTATTGATGCATCTTCTGGAGAAGAGTTGTGGGGATTTATTCCACCCAGCATGTTAAGTAAATTACCCAAAATAATATCTAGCACTGCAAATGTTACTAATGCAATTTTTGGAGTAGACGGCTCACCAGTTGTTAAAGATATTTATTATGGTGGAGTGTGGAGAACAATTGTTCTTACAGGATTAGGAAGAGGTGGTAATAGTTACTTTGCTTTAGATATTACAAATCCAAATTCTCCAACACATTTATTTACAATTGAAAATGATGATAATGGAAAAGTTGTAAACTTTTGGAATAGTTCAGGCTTTAAAACTAGTTATCTGCATAGCTTTGGATCAGTTGCAGACGCCACTAAAGATTATTCAAAATTAGGAGAGACATGGTCGACACCTAGAATTATTCGTATACGTATAAGCAATGTTGATAAATGGGTTGCAGTTTTTGGCGCAGGTTTTAATGGAGGTGTAAATCCTAATTTAGGTTCTGCAGCATTTGTTATGGATCTTGAAAATGGCGGAAATCTTTTAAAAAAAATTGATATTACTGATAAATCAAACACTATTGCAAATTCGGTACCATCCGATCTTGTGGTTATTACTGCAAATGGCACAACTAAAGCACAATATTATGGAGCAATGGTTTATGTGCCAGATTATGAAGGGAAAGTTACAAAAATTAACTTAACAAGCTCAGGTACTCTTTATCAATCCACACAATTATTTGATGCAGATTCCTCAACTACCAATGGTCGATATATATTAAACGGCGCAGAAGCTACTATAAATTCCGATACTTTATGGCTGTATTTTGGAACGGGGGACTCAGAAAAACTCCAAGATCAAATTTCAGGAACAGAAAACAGAATTTACGGTATCAAAGATGTGAATTTTCCAAATTTCGTATCCTTAGGATCAGCCGGCACAATATCTAACTGCAGAAACACAACAACACAAACCAGCTGCCCAACAAGCAGTGATCTTGGTTGGTATGTCAATTTACCAAATGCCCAAAAATTAACTGCTCAACCTACCATTAAAAATTCATCTGTATATTTTCCAGTTTATGAGCCAACAACGGGTGCATATATTTGTAATACTGGAAAAGCTATATTAAAAGCAACAGGAACAACTTGCGGCGACTCTTTGTTATCTGTAACTTTAGGAACTGGAGTTTTGTCTAAAGTTACAACTTCAGGCACTAAAGTAATTGTTGGAATAAGTGGAACTGCAGATACGAGTCAGGCCGCAGGATTTATTAAAAAAGATAATTTAATTACAGGTGAACAAGTTGGTACATCCTCAACTTCTACAATTATTACTGAGTCATGGAGAGAAAATTAAAAATTTCATCCATAAAGATTAGATAAACAAGATTTCCAATAATTATAAAAGGTCCAAAAGGTATTTCATTTTTCATCTTTATTTTACCCATTATTAATTTTGGAGCAATTACAATCAGTGCAATAATTGATGCTAAAAATATTATAATAAATACCGACTGAAAACCAAACCACAATCCAATTCCACAAAATAATTTTGCATCTCCTAAGCCCATCCCTTCAATATTTTTTAATTTTTTATATAATTTTATAATTCCCCAAATCATCCCATAACCTATAATTCCCCCAATAATCGATGAGATAAAATCTGAAAATATAAATTTATCTAGTTCTGGTATAAAATTTTTTAAAAAACCTGAAATAATAAATATAAAATTTAAGGAATTTGGAATAATAAAATGTTTAAGATCAATAAAAAAAATAATTAAATAAATTGAGAAGATAAAAATAAGTAATAACGTTTCAATTGAAAATCCAAACATATAGTAAATACCTAAAAAACTTACGGCTGAAATAATTTCAACAATTAAATATTTAGATGAAATTTTTTTCTTACAATAGAAACATTTACCCCTTAGAAAAAGGTAGGAGAATATTGGAATATTAAAAAACCAGGAAATTTTTTTTTTACAATGAGGGCAGTATGAGCGATTTGTAACAATACTTTGTTCTAAAGGAAGTCTATAGATGCATACATTTGCAAAGCTTCCAAATATCGCTCCTAGTAAAAATAAGAGAATATAAATTTCAAAAAACATCAGGTTATTAATTTAAAATTATAAGCAAATAATGTATATTTTATTAGTTTATAATTAAAAAGAACCAATGAAAATAAAGGGTTTTACTCTCATCGAGCTTCTTGTTGTTGTTGCAATTATTGGAATATTAGCTGCAGTCGGAGTAGTTGCATACAATGACTTTGTAGGAAGCACTAAAGTAAAGAGAGCAACTTATGATCATAATCAGGCAATTAGACAGATGAAAACATTGATTTATTCATGCTCAACCGTTGGACATGTTATGCTCACAACTTCACCGGATGGTTCCACTTCTAAGTTTAATTGCAGTACAAGTTTTGCAGTTTTAAAAGTTCAATTTACTGCTCATTTTTTTTGGAATGGTTTTAGAAATATATGGGGCGATCCAAACAGATGCTGTGCAGTTGCCGGTGACAGTAGAATGAAAGGATATATGATTGGCTATTCTTGTAATCAAAATCCTGATCTAGGCTTTATGAATTTATGTGATGTAAGCTCTACATCAATGTATGCCAGTACAAATGTAGGAACTTCTAATGGTGGAAATAACATTATTACAACATATTTTGATATTCCTCGTTAAAAATAAAATTTATAATATTTCAAGCAATAAAGTCAGTTATGAAAAATAAAGGTTTTACACTTATAGAACTTTTAGTTGTTGTAGCGATTATTGGAATATTGGCTGCTGTAGCTGTGGTAAATTTTGGTGGCTTTACTGCAGGGGCTAAAGCAAGTGCTGTTAAAGCAAATCATACATCTGTTGTAAAATTTATAAGTACCAAAATTAATGAGTGTAATATTATGGGGAGCAAACCAACTAGCCAATTTTATTTAAAAAGCGCTCGTGGAGACAACACCGTCACAGTTGCATGCTCAAAAAATAATGTCAGTTCTTATGATCTTGTAGGACATTTTGTAAATCATTTTAATGGAACAGGGATTTCTTCAACGCGTGGTACGTCTGATGGAACACAAGTTACAATTAATGAGAATGGTAATATTTCTTTAACAATAAGAACTGCTTACATAGACCCAAATGACTCCACTAAAAGAATTTTTTTAGAAAATACAATTACTGATGAAAGATAATAATAAAGCTTTCACATTATTAGAACTCCTAGTTGTAGTGGCTATTATTGGAATCTTAGCTGCGGTTGGAATGGTTGGTTATAATGGGTATACAACAGCAGCAAAAAGGAACGCAGTAAAAGCAAATTTTGCTATGACCCTTAAGTATATCAAAAGCGAAATAATGAAATGCGAATTAAATAGTAATAATAAAATTTTAGAAGGTTTAGTTGATTGCAAGGAAAGAGCTAAAGTAATTGCAGGAAATGCATCTAAAAATGAATTTAGAGAAAATTTTGGTATTAGCTTAGCACAGGCCATAAAGCTAAAAAATCCATATAAGACAGAAGCAAATGGAATCAGCGTTCAAAACTCATGTGATAGTGATAGCATGGTAGGATATGTATGTGTTTTATATAATAATTATGCTGGTTATACGCTTGATAAATATTTAGCGATCGAAGCCTGTTATAAAGTCCCATGCCCGTCGAATGAAGGCTCTACAAGAAATGAAACAAATAAATTATTTGCTGAAATAGACTTATTTTAAAAAAAATTTTATTTTTAAATAATATGAATAAAAAAGCTTTTACCTTAGTGCATATTTTAATAATTTTTGGTTTTATTATTATAAGTGTATTGGTTAGTATTTTTGTAATTAAGAATTACTCACTCTCGAAGAAGATATCAAAAACTATCAACCAACATGAAAGCATTTATCGGTTTATTGTGGCTTATCAATTTATGTGTAAAACTAGCTCGGCAAACGTTTTAACTTTTAAAACTTGTGCTGGAAATAATAGCGAATGTAAGAAGGGTAGAATTGTAACGCCAGGAGTAACTAAGATCTCATGTTCTAGCAAATCAGTAAGTGCTGAGAATGTTGCAGATTATTTTGTTATGCATTTTAACGAGAATGGATATGTAAATTATTATAATAAAAAAAATGCTAAAATTGATGAAAATTTAAAATTTTGCTGTCTTGTTAAAAATTCAAATCCTAAAAAAGGTCAAACTTATATTTACGGAGATAATAAAAATAATATAATAAAAATTACAACAAATGTAGGAAGTAAACTTTCAAAGGATGTTTATTTAACTAATACAGTTGATTGGCCTGGTAAAGATTTTAAATGAAAAATAAAGCCTTCACTCTTATAGAACTTTTGGTTGTTGTAGCTATCATTGGGATTTTAGCAGCCGTTGGCGTTGTTTCATTTAGCGGGTTTACTGATAGCGCTAAAGTATCAGGAACAAAATACAATTATAACTTAGTTTTAAAGTTTATAAGGACAGAACTTATTAAATGCGATGCTGGATCTTCAAGAATTTTTAGCAACACTGTTTTATGCTCTTCTTTAAGCCCCGGAACAATAATTCCTGCTGTTCAAGCTAATTTAAATGATCAAGGAGGATTTAGAACCACCTATACTTTGAATAATACTCTTGTTAGAAATACAGGATCAAGTAGCTCAGATGCAAATGTTGGAGCTGTTTTTTTAAACGGTGGTTCTTTTGATAATACTTTTAACCCTGGTTTTTCTCCCGCTTTAACAGGAAATAGTTTTAGAGTAACAGCATGTTTTAAAACGCCCTGCACCGATCAGAATAATCAGTTACAAACAGTTATTTCTTTACCATGAAAAAAAATAATTCAGCATTTACTTTAATTGAGCTTTTAGTTGTCGTAGCTATAATTGGAATCTTGGCTGCGGTTGGAATTACTCAGTTTGGTGGATTTACGGAAAGCGCTAAGATTGCAGCTGTTAAAGCAAATGAGAAAACGGCCGCAAGTTATATTAGAAATACACTGATGAAATGTGAATTTCAAAGTACAGTGGTTATTGAAACTTATGGTTCCATTGATTGTAAAGCAGTACAACATCATTCAGCAATTTCACCAATGCTTGCAGTTTTTAATAGTTATCTACTTCCAAAATTTGGAAAAAACCCCTTTGACAGTTCATTAAATGCAATCGTTGTTTCAGGACAAGGCCAGGTTAATGGAATGCTTTCTTTAGATTATGGTCGCCCTGATCAGTGTGATGGTAGAAGATGGTGCTTAAGATTAGTTGCATGGCTATCGAACGGCTATCCAAATGGACGAAATGATACTCAATTTTATTTTCCAAATTGGAACTAATGAAAAATAAAAGTGCCTTTACTCTTATAGAGCTTTTAGTTGTTGTAGCAATAATTGGAATTTTGGCTGCGGTTGGGGTTGTTTCATTCGGTGGATTTACTCAGAGTGCAAAAATTAATGTCGTAAAATCTAATCATAATTCAATCATTAAATATTTAAATACTGAGATTAAAAGATGTCAGATTCAAAGTAGCATCCAACTCAAATCCATGGGAAATAGCCAAAATATAAATGTTATCCCTTGCTCTAAATCAACGACAGATACAGCTACTTTTTTTAGAGCTGTTCAGGATCATTTAAATAACGAGGGCTTTAAAAATCCTTACAAAAATTCAGAAGTAGCCTTTTTTTCATCAGGTGGTAATAGCCTTGGTAGGACAGTTGGCATTTCATATTCCGGAAACTTAATTACGGTAAATTCCTCTTATAATAACTCAAGTGGAAACTTAGAAATCATTACATCAACAGTTACTGATGAAAGATAAAGCTAAAGCGTTTACTCTTATAGAACTTTTAGTTGTTGTAGCTATTATTGGAATATTAGCTGCAGTTGGAGTTGTTGCTTATAATGGGTATACGGAATCAGCTAAAAAAAAAGTTACTATAGCTAATCACTCAATAATTTATAGAACTATGCTTAATGAAATTAAAAAATGTGAAATTAATGGCTCAGGAGGATTATTAAACTTAAATGGAACAAATTTACTTCAATGTTCAGATATTTTGTCATCAACTAATAATTATGGAAAAGTAACAACTGCGATGAGCACATACTTTAGATCTGCAATTAAAAATTCCTATAACTCCAAAATTCCATCAACTTTTTATGGAAGATATCAAGGCTCATGCGTTGCAAGCGGTAGTCAACCGTCTACTTGGGAAGGTTTAAATGAACAAGGAGTTCATCATGTTGCAATGGGATGGGAAAGTAATAGAATAATACTTTACATTGATTCATGCATTGAGGCTTCCGGCTCAGCTGAAACTAAAATATACTATGTGAAATGACAAAAATTCAATTTTTTACTCCTGACTTTGAAGCTGTGTATGAGAAGGGTGTTTTGTTTGTTAAATATTGTTACTACGGACTAATTCAAATTGTCAGCACTATTAATTTTTAATTATTAAAAATTATACTTGAAAATATTTAGTCCATTCCTATTTATTTTATATGGTTTCAGATAAAAATGAATATTCAGGGTGGGCTGGGGTTAAGAAATTAGCCAAGGAACTAGATTATAGTTGGTTTGATGTTTGCGAGATCATATGGAAAACTAAATATCATAAACAACCATCACTAAAAGAATTACTATTATTTTCAGTCATTAGAAAAAATTTAATTCAAATTGAAAAAAACAAGCAAGTCGTAGACCTTTCTGGAAATCCGGTTGCTCGAAAAGAAGGCGAGGAAGATATTCATTACGCTATTCGAACAGATTTAGATTATTTTAAACAATATTACGATATCAAGAAAAAATGGAGCAAGGATCCTAATTTCTACAAATCTTTAAGACAAAAATATAAACTTTTATACAAAAGATTTGCGAAAGAGATCAATAGTAATGCGGTTATAATAGGTTGATTGCACAGATCGATCTGGGCCAGTGAAAAATTTTTTTTTCTTTGTTATTTTATTCAAATAAAAAATAAAAAAGGAGAAAAAATGTTAAAAGAAAAAGTTAATGGCACCTCTTTCAAAAGAGTTAATGCAAATAGAGAGAATGCTAAAAAAAGTACAGGACCTAAAACTGCAAGTGGCAAATTTAGATCTTGTCGTAATGCATTAAAACACGGCCTTGATTCTAGAAAACATCTAATTATTGGCGAAGATGTTAAAGAATTTCAGGAAATGAAAGAATCTTACATTAAAATGTTAGAGCCTTCTAATATTCTTGAAGTTGAAGAATGCATGCAGATTATTGCAATGAGTTGGAAGATTAGAAGATTTTCTGTTGTTGAAACAGGTCTTTATAATCAAGACATGATGCAACAATTAAAAAATAGTACCAATGAGATTTCTGCAATTTTACTAAAACGACCTGATTTCGAAAGTATTGCAAAGGAGCTTGATCAAGTTCCAGAACTGCAAGGTCTTGCATTTAGAAGGGATTGTAAGGAAGAAAATGCAAATATTAAACTGAATACGATGTATGTCAGATTAATAATTACTCGAAATAAATTTCTTGAGAATTATTTTGCAAGAAAAAATTGGAATAACAATAAAAAAATACATTAAGGAGGATTTGTGAAAAAATTATATTTTAGTGAAAGAGAAAAAAGACTTTCTAGTTCATTCTCTAAAAAGAATGACTATTACAAAGACTGTTATTTAGGCGAAACGAAGCCAATATTAGATCGTAAAATCAAAGACTTAGAAAAAAAGATGATTGATGATTGTAAGGTTCAATTAAAAGCTTCAAAAAATAAAACAGAACAAGAATGGCTTAAAAACTTCATTATTACCTTTGAAGAACCTAATCATGTTGTTGAAAAGGAAATGGTTCCTGAAGTTAATAAAGTAGTTGAAGAAAAATTTGTTAAAAAGGTTGAAGTGAAGAAAAAAGAACCTTTTGTCTTTAAAACAGAGCGTCCTAGGATTAATACCAGTCGATATGTGTATTGGTGTAATCCTTATGAACCGATTAACAGAGGTAAACTTGGAAGTACGCAGAGTTGGAGAAAAGAGAAAAAATTTCCAGTTTATTATTGAGGAAATTTAAGAATCACATTAGAGTGATACTTACTAATAAGGCGAACTTTGTAATGGGAAGCTGCATTTAGTGAGTGTCCTCTGTCTCTCTTTATCATTTTCCCTTAATTTTTATGACTGAAATAGTAATTATTATTACCTGTGCCGTTGTTGTTGCATTTATTGCTTATAATTTTTTTAAAGGCAAAAGTGGTGGTGACAATAATTTATTAAGTTCACAGCTTGCAGATTTAATTGTTAGGTTTTCTAAAGTTGAGGAGGCGACAAAGAATATTTCAAGTACACAAGCTTCAATTGATAATACCTTTAAAAGTTTTGAAGGGATGTTGAATGATAGGCAAGAGCGAGGTGCTTTTTCTGAGACGGAACTTGAAAAATTATTAAAAGATAGACTTCCTTCACAGTATTTAAAATTTCAACACACTTTAAGTAATAACAAGCGAGTGGATTGCTTAATTGATTTAGGTGAAAATTCGCAAAAGATTGGAATCGATTCAAAGTTTGTTTTGGATAATTATAAATATCTTCGCTCCGCTAAAACTGATGAAGAGATTAAGAAATATAAGAAATTATTCGAAGATGATGTTGTTAATAACATTAAGAAGATCTCAAGCGATTACATAATTAGTGGCGAAACCACACCTCATGCCATTATGTTCATAAGATCAGAGGCAGTTTACCGTGAGATTAGTGAAAGTAATTTAATAAGTAAGGGCTTAGAGAAAAATGTTCTTATTGTTTCTCCAAGTTTACTTTGGGGATTACTAAATACTCTTCGCATGTTTTTAAAAGATTCTGAGATGAGTAAAAAAGCCCAAGTCGTTATTAAAGAAATTGGAATTATAGGCAAAGATATTGGTCGTTTAGCAGAGAGAGTCGCCGATGTTGAGAATAGATTTAATCAAGTATCACAACAGTTTAGAGGCATTAAAGTTTCTGCAGATAAAATTCAAAGCAGAGCTGAAAAGATTCAGGAATTAGAATCTAAGGATGAGATTACTAAATGAACTACGTATTCTACGATTTTGAAACTTCTGGAAGATCAAGTTCTTGGGATCAGATTATTGAAGTAGGTGCTGTATTAGTTAATGATGATTTTCAAGTTTTAGCAGATCCACTCAATATTAGATGTTCATTAAAGCCAGGTCTTGTACCAGAGCCTTATGCATTAATTGTAAATAATACGACACCACAAATTCTTAGAAAAACAAATTTATCTCATTACGGGATGCTGTCACAAATGGTTGAGCAATTTAATAAATGGTCGCCTGCAGTATTTGTTGGATATAATTCCATTTCATTTGACGAAGAATTTCTTCGCAAAAGTTTATTTAAAACTTTAAATGAACCTTATCTAACTCAGTATTCTGGAAATAAACGTGGTGACATTTTAGGTTTAATTAGAACCGCACATTTGTATTACCCTGATTGCATCAAAACCCCAATGAGTGACAAAGGGAATGCAGTATTTAAATTATCTGAGCTTACGGAGATGAATGGAATTAAACATGATAACGCACACAGCGCCTTATCAGATGTAATGGCAACTATTGGTATTGCACAAATTATAAAAGATAAAGCTCCATCTGTTTGGAAGGCAAGTTTGATGACAACCTCAAAAACCGAAGTGAATGCTATTGTTGAAAAAGAGAAAATATTTTGTGTAAATGAATATTTCTATGGTAAGGCTCGTCCCTTTGCTGTCACATTTGTTTGCTTTCATCCAAAATATAACTGGCCACAATGTTTTGATTTAAAAAGTGATCCAAGTACTTATTTAAAAATGCCCTACACTCAGTTGAAGGAAGAATTAAAAAAGAGTCCAAAAGTTATTCGTAGCATTAAGAATAATAAACATCCTGTGATTATGAGTCCAAATTATGCAATAAACTTTGAAGGATACAAACAACTTGGTGCTGATAAATTATTAGAGCGAGCAAATATGATTCAATCTAATAAAGAATTTAAAGATAAAGTTACTAAAATTTTAAGTGAAGAAGCAGATGATAAAGAAGCTTTAGATTCACAAGTTGGTGTTATGGCGGAGGAATCTATTTATGCTGGAGGATTTGCAAAACCAGAAGATCAAAAGATGATGGTGGATTTTCATAAATCTGATTGGAAAAGTAAACTTGGACTGAGCGAAAAATTTAAAGATGAAAGATTTTCATACTTTGCAAAAAGGTTAATTTATGAGGAAAACCCTGAAGTTTTAGGCAAAGACGAGTATAAAAAAATACATCGTGCAATAGCAGGACAAATTTTAAGTACTAACGATGAGAAGTGGAACACAGTTCCTAAAGCATTTAAGGATATTGATGATTTGCGAGTTAAATATGATGAACTTAAGGATGAAAAAACTTTAGGTATGCTTAATGATTTAAGTGAATATATCGAGGAAATTCAAACAAAATATGAGAGTGCTTAGTTGACAATTTATTAATGATTACTATTCTTAAATTATAACAACCTTTAGAGATTCTATGGCAACAATTAAAACAACAGATGAAAGTTTTGACCAAGTCGTTTTAAAAAGCGACAAACCTTTTGTACAACGTTTTACAGCAGAGTGGTGTGGACCATGTAAAATGATAGCTCCTTTGCTTGAAGAGTTATCAGATGAGTTGAAAGATAAAGTTTTATTTGGGAGTCATAACATTGATGATGAACCAAATACTCCAACAAAATTTGGAGTACGCGGTATCCCGACTATGTTGTTGTTTAAAGGTGGTAAGGTAGTGGACACTAAAGTTGGTGCATCTTCAAAGCAACAAATCAAAGATTGGATTTTATCTAAGATCTAATTAAGATTTAAAACTTCACCCATTAAATACAGCGATCCTGTAATGATGATGATTGCATTAGGATCTTCATTTGCAATTTCATGAAGCGCTTCCGTTATTCCTTTTGAGGTATTTGCTTTAATACCAAATTCATTTGCAACCTTTGCTAAAACTTTTGGATCTTGAGAATTATCCTGATTTGGAATTGATATTGTTTTAAGTGCAGTGATAGTGGATGAGAAATGTTTTAGAAAAACTTTTGGATCTTTTGTATTTAACATTCCAAGTATCATATAAATCTTTTTATTTTTTAAAGTTTCAAGAAATTTATTAACTGCATCTGCTGCAGCCTCATTGTGAGCGCCATCGAGGTAAAGTTGATTATTTGGATTAATATATTCTAATAATTTTCCTTTTGTGATCTTTTCTAGCCTTGCTCTATGCTTTGTATTTTTTAATGCTTGATTTACTTTTTTTGCATCTAGTTTCTTTAGTATTTTTTGCGCTGCTGCAATTGCAGTTCCAGCATTAATGAGTTGATGATCACCTTGTAAACTTGGTAAATCTAAATCAAATAGAGATTGATCATCTTGATAAATAAATCTGCCATTTTCTTTACTTACCTGAAAATCTTCACCAAAAATAAATCTTGGAGAACTATTCTTTTCTGTTTCTTTATCGATTTGTTTTAAAACTTGAGATGATTGTTTTGCAATTATTATCTGCGTGTCTTGCTTTAATATTCCACATTTTTCTGCTGTAATTTTCTCTAAGGTATCACCTAAAAATTCCATATGATCATAACTTATTGGAGTTATGATTTGTGCAATAGGATCGTTAATAACTGCTGTGGTATCTAATCGTCCACCAAGTCCACATTCTAATATTGTGTAATCTGCAGGCTGTTTTTGAAATGCAAGGTATGTTGCAGACGTTGTTGCCTCAAAAAAGGTTAAAGATAAGTTATTTTTTTGAATGTTTTCCATGGTCTGTTTTAAGACTTCATTGAGTAATTCATCGCTAATTTCTTTATCTTTTAAGATGATCCGTTCATTAAATCTTTGCAGATGTGGAGAGACATACATGTTCACAGACTTTCCATGATGTTCAAGAATAGATTTTAAGAATGCACAAGTTGAGCCTTTGCCTTTGGTGCCAACACAATTGATAACGTTTTTTAATTTATCTTGTGGGTTGTTAAGTTTTTGAAGAAGAATTTTTATTCTATCTAAAGATAGATCTATTTTTTTAGGATGTAGGCTGAGTAATTGATCCAAGAGGACTTTGTTGCTGTTCACTGACGGCATTTATTTCACTGTTGAAGTACTTATTTTTATTAGTAAGTTGCGATATTAAAGTACTTATGACTTTTGGTAAATCTTTTCTTTGAACAACCAAATCTATCTGGCCTTTCTCTTGTAAATATTCTGCTGTTTGAAATTCTGGTGGAAGTTCTTCTCTAACCGTCTCTTTAATAACTCTAGCACCCGCAAACGCAATTAGTGCTTTTGGTTCTGCAATGTTAATATCTCCAAGAAGTGCTATAGATGCTGTAGTTCCACCAGTTGTCGGATCAAGACAAACTGAAATGAATGGAAGTTTTTCTTGTTTTAATGAATTGATAGCCACAATCATTCTTGGCATTTGCATTAATGAAAAGTTAGATTCTTGCATTCTCATTCCACCACTTGTTGAAAAGAAAACGTAGGCAAGTTTATTAGCATAAGCAAATTCAGCTCCTGCAACAAAAGCTTCACCTGCAGCGCGTCCTACAGATCCGCCCATAAAATTAAAATTCATTGCACCTGCAACTAGATAAACGTTATTTACTTTGCCCGTTGCAAGCACTACCGAGTCATGTTGACCAGTATCTTCTCGAGCTTGTTTCAATCTCGTTCCATAACTTTTTGAATCTGTAAAAAGAAGTGGATCATCGATTGCTGGAAGCATTGGAGATATTTCTTGGTATTGTCCTTCATCAAATAAAATTTGAAATCTTTCTTTAGGTTCGATGCGATGATGTTTGTTACATTTATTACAAACAAATAAATTTTCTTTTAAATCTTGTTTGTAAAGAACTGCACCACAAGAACAATTTTCCCACAATTTTCCTTCAGGGCCAATCTTTACACGGAATAGATTTTTAATTTTTGGTTTAATCCGTTTAAATTTATCTGTAATCCAGTTCATTGTATTTTAGATCTTAGTGATTTTACTATTTTGTTGAGTGTTTTTACAGGGCTCTTCTTAGCCTTTAATGAGTCAGTAATTCCTTTACATAATTGACTACCCACCACTAAACCATCGGCCGCTCTTAAAGATTTAATAGTTTTTTCAGTTATACCAAAGCCAATAACGATGTTCTTATTTTTGTTAATTCTTTTTATTTTAAAGTAATTTTTTAATATTTTTTTTGAGCTTACTTTTAATTTGCCACCTGTCGTTGACAACATAGAGATGTAATAAATCATATCATGCGAGTGTTTTACGATTTGCTTCATTCGCTCATCTGATGTTGTTGGAGCTAGTAGTTGGACAAAGTTGATGTGATGTTTTTTACATTTATCTGCAAATTCTTTATTTTCTGGAAAGGGTAGATCCACCACAATTAGCCCATCCACACCTATGTTTTTACACTTATTTAAGAATTTATTTTCACCATATTGGATGATCTGATTATAGTAACCCATCAGAATAGTCGGTTTTGCTGTGATAGTTTTTTTAAAATTTTTAACGATTTCAAATACATCATTTAATTTTATTCCATTTTTTAAAGCACGGTATGAACTGTTTTGAATTTGTTTGCCATCTGCAACAGATGTGTTGTGCGGCATTCCAATTTCACAAATATCAACATATGGAGAAATTGATTTAAGAATATCTAAAGTCATTTTCTTGTTGTTATCGCCTGCAACAATGTAAGTAAGTAGAGCTGGTCTTTTTTCTAATTTACAATTTTCAAATGCGAGTGTGATGTTTTCGTTAATCATGATTTTTCCCAAGTCGCTTTAATAAAATTGATTCATCTTTTTTTGCATCACCGCAGGAATTTACAACGATGATTGTGTCTTTACTTAATTTTGGTGCAAGTTTTATAGCTGTTGCAAATGCATGTGATGGTTCAAGTGATGGTCTAATTTTTTCCATACTTGAAACCAATTTATAAGCAGCCAATGCTTCTTCATCTGAGGCAGAAGTGTATCTTGCTCTTTTTGCATCTTTTAAAAAGCAATGAAGAGGGGACACACCTGGATAATCTAACCCTGCACTTATGGACTGAGTTTTGCTAATTTGTCCTTCTTTATCTTGCACCACATATTGTGCAGCACCATGTAGAATTCCAATTTTAGAATTATTAGTAAGTGGTGCTGCATGCAGTTTACTATTATTAGGTCCACCAGCTTCAACACCAATAAACTCAACTTGAGATTTATTGTAATCCATAAATGAATTCCAAAACCCAATTGCAGATGATCCTCCACCAACAATCTTTGATAATTTAAAAATAGGCAATCTAACACTTCCAAATAGAATTATTATGGCTCCGCTTACACGTATGCGAAGCAAACAACCTGGTAATATTCCTTGGGAATTAAATGCAACATATTATTCTCAAAGATCATCGGCTGGTTTTATTATAACTGAAGCAACACAAATTTCTCAACAAGGTCAGGGTTATCCTGGAACTCCTGGAATTCACAGCAAAGAACAAGTGCAAGGATGGAAATTAATTACTGACGCTGTGCACAAAAACGGTGGTCATATTTTTTTACAATTATGGCACGTTGGCAGAATTTCTCATTCATCTCATCAACCAAATAATAGTTTGCCTGTTGCGCCATCAGCTATTGCCGCAAAAAATTCCGGAACATTTACTGCTGATTGGAAACCTACTCCTATTTTAACACCAAGAGCATTAGAA
This sequence comes from alpha proteobacterium SCGC AAA028-C07, assembly GCA_000419465.1. Classification (GTDB taxonomy): domain Bacteria; phylum Pseudomonadota; class Alphaproteobacteria; order Pelagibacterales; family Pelagibacteraceae; genus Fontibacterium. The sequence continues at coordinate 63,095 of ATTB01000004.1, forward strand.
GCATTAGAACTTCCTGGCATTATTCAAGATTATGTAAACGCTGCCAAAAATGCAAAAGAAGCCGGTTTTGATGGCGTTGAAGTTCATATGGCAAATGGATATTTACTCGATGAATTTTTACAAGATGGAAGTAACAAAAGAACAGATGAGTTTGGTGGCTCTATAGAGAATAGAGTTAAATTTCCGATGCAAGTATTAGATGCTGTCATTGGTGTTTTTGGAAAAGATAGAGTTGGCGTGAGACTCTCTCCCTATGGAACTTTCAATGATATGAACGACTCTAATCCTGTAGAATTATTCACTTATGTAATAGATCAATTAAATCAAAGACAAATTGCTTTCTTAGATATGATTGAGCCTAGAGCAACATCAGCTGGGGGTGGCGATGCTGTAGATACAAATGCGCCTTCTACTACAAAATTATTTAGAAAAAAATTTAAAGGAATATTTATTTCTGCTGGAGGTTACACGCCTGAAGATGCAAAAACAGCCGTTGAATCAAATGATATAGATGCTGTGGCATTTGGTAGAATTTTTATTGCAAATCCAGATTTGCCAAAACGCATCAAAACAAATGCACCTTTAAATCCCTATGACCGTGCAACGTTTTATGGTGGTGATGAAAAAGGTTATACGGATTATCCAGCTTTAAGCTAAATTTTAAACAGGATCAATGTGAGTCATTAGGTTTAAAACCCTAGAGCTGCGCATCACTCTATTTCTTGCTTCTACTGCAATATCATGACCTTCTGCAACTGTTAAAGTTCCTTTAACTTCAATATGAACATCTGCAATAATACTATCGCCTACTTTTCTTGTTCTTAAATCATGAATATTAACAACACCTGGAGTTTCTAATATTATTTTTTTAATTTTTTCAACTTCATCAATATCTGCAGCTTTATCTGTTAGGGCATGAATTGCTTCATGACTAAAAGTCCATCCCATTTTTAAAATCATAACACCAACAATGATTGCAGCGATTAAATCAAAGCTATGATAACCCAGAAGATTAAAAATAATTCCAATTGCAACAATTAAAGACGATGCTGCATCAGAACGTGCGTGCCAAGCATTAGCCATTAGCAGACTTGATTTAGCTCTTTTTGCAATATTTAAAAGATAACGAAATAATAATTCTTTAACTACTAAACAAATAATTGATGCATATAAAGCTGTAACATGTACTGCCGCTATTTGATCAGAGTTTTCGAGTTTCTTACCTGCGCTCCAAATCATGGCACATCCAACAAAAAATAAAAGAACTCCTAAGAATAAGCCTACGGCATTTTCATATCTATGATGACCATAATTATGATCATCATCCGGTGGATTTAAAGATTTCTTACTTGTAATTAAAACTATTAAGTCGGAGAGCATGTCAGCTAAGGTATGAAAACCATCTGCTATCAGTCCTGATGATTTAGAAAAAAATCCAACAACTATCTGAAAAATAACTAGAAAAAAATTAACAACTACGCTTGTCCATGTGCTCTTGTTCGCAATTTTTCTTTTTCTAACATAATTGGATAAAGAATCTGACATGTGTTCTGGTGTATAAAATATAGAATGTGAATAAGCTATTTTATTTATTTGATTAAATAAAGTTTACCTATATGGTCTTTTTTTTATTAATATTTAAATGCCAACAATACTTGATTACCTTCTATTAACAGTTATCACGATATTTCCAGTTTTAAGTCTTGGAATAATGTTATTTTTTTCTTTTGTAATCGCACCAACTGTTCATAAATTCTTACCTACTGCACAGTCAGGTCCATATATTAGAAGATTGTTCCCTATTTATTATATTATTAATGCAGCTCTTGCTTTGGGTTCTTTAATCGCAATTGCTTCTCTTGGAGTGTTTAATGCAATTTTTTACGCAAATGTAATTATCTTTGTTTTATTTACGCTTTGTTATTTTTATTTAATGCCAACAATCAATAAACAAAAAGCAAAAGATAATCGCACATTTAAAATCTTACACGGTAGTTCTATTGTGATAAATTTCATTCAGATAATTCTACTAATATTAATTACTGTAGTACTATTAGATTTTTGAGATCCTTTTACTTAGCCCGTCTGTAAATAATATCAAACACCATCGGTGAAAAAGTTGCAAATAAGAAAGACCAGAATAACAACGAATTAGTAAAAATTTCATTAAAAATACTTTTATTAAAAATAACTCCAATTAATAAGGATTTAGAAAAATCTGTGCTTGGAAAAAATAATAATCCTAAAAAAAGTCCAATCATTATTAAAACTAGAGATTTTAAAGGATAAATTTTCTTTTGGTATAAACCTTTAAATATTACATAAACACAAGCGCAACAAAGAAGATCTGCTAATAAAAATAAATAAAGAACACTAAATTGATAAAGAGCAATAATTAAACAAATAATTGATAATAAAATTAAAATAATATTTGAAAGACTTTTATCTTTTAAATATTTAAAATTAAAAAAATCTTTGCTGTGAACAATTATAAGGCTTGATATTGAATTTAATAAAGTATCAACAGTACTAATAGTCAAGCACAGAGAAAAAATAAGAATAATTAATGAAATGAAAATATCATTTTTATTTAAAATAATAGAAAAGAAAGCAAGATCTTCATTAAATTTTATTCCATTTAATTTAGAAATGCTTCCAGTCAGTCCCATCAAAAAAACAATAAAAAAAATAACAAAAAACGAAATAAGCAAACTTTTGACTAAAATCTTGTCATTCTTAGCAGCATAAACCCTTTGCCAATTTCCTTGATGAAATAAATTAGTTGCGGCAACTGCTATAAAAAACACAAAGCCAAATTGAAAAGATGATATTAAAGATTTACTATCAAATTTAATAAAGCCTTCCTGAAAAATATTAAGATTTAAATTGTTATTATTGTGTAAAAATAGTGAAAAAATTAAGTAAAAAAATAATAATATGATAACAACAAATTGAATGCCATCACTTCTAATAGTTGCTTTTAATCCGCCAAAGAGTACGTAAGTTAATGTAAAAAATAAAATAATAGATGCTGAAATCCAGATATTAAGTCCTGAGATATAATAAATAAGCTTAGAAATTGCAGTCACTTCTGCACACAGAAATATAAATAAATAAAAGATCATTAAGGAAAAAATTAATTTGAATAAATTCTTTCCAAACTTCTTTAATACTAATTCGGTTAGTGATTTTCCTTTAGGTAATAATACTCTTATTTTTTTTCCAAAAAATATTAGCAAAATCATTGGAAAAGCAGTCCCAAGAGCATAGCCAATAACAGACCCAAAACCACCCCATGTTGCGGCCGTTGGTGGTCCAAATAATATCCATGCGCCAAGTGATGATGCGATTAGAGTAGCGCTTAAACTAAATACGCCTTCATTACGATCTGAAACTAAATAAGTATTTAAGCTAACTTTCTTTCTAGAATAAAATATTCCAATAAATAGAAATAATGTTGAAATAAAAACTACAACAACAAAAGCAAGATTTAAACTTAAGAAACTATCTATCATTTTTCCCTAATTGAATTACCAATCCAGGTTAAAGGGTCTAATCTCAGCCTCTTTCGAAGCACCCCTAAAACTTAGTCGAAGAAATACTAAATCAGTATTTAGAGACTTACAATCTCTAAATACTAACTAGTAATAATATTATTTAATTAAAATGACTTAGATGCGCCAACTACAAAGAACTCTTCATCTTTCCAATTAGAATTCCATGTTTGTCTACTTCTATCTTGCTTAATGTAATCTGCTATTAAGTTTAATCCCATGAACTCTTTAGATAAACCTAACTTATAAAATGACAAATTATCGTCCCAATCTCCATAAGAAACGTTTAATGATGCTGGACCGAAATTATGTGACAAACCTATTTCATAATATTGATCGCCTGTTAAACCGCTAGGATTTGCATCTGCTCCGGGTCTAAATCCATCTGTGTCGTCTTGTTCATAAGAAATACTTAAAGATGTACTTTTTGTAGCAGCAAGAACAGCCTTTGCATAAAATTGCCCAACATCCAGGTTTAAATTTGACTCAGCCTGAGGGTATGTAAACCAACTGTAACCAATATCAAAAGTTAGTTTATCAAAAGTTTTTCTAAGACCAATATTATAATCTAATTCATAATCATAACCTCCGCCGCTTGCAACCGGTTTATCAGGTGTCGCATAAAAAAGTCCTGCTCCTAGGATTAATTGAACATTGGTATTTGAAGCAAACTCTCCAGTTAATGTAGCTGTAGGTTTGTCTCTATTGTTATCAAGTCCTTTAGATATATACTGAGAAGCCACACCAACAGTTCCTGTTATAACGCCCGCGTTTCCAACTTTAGTTTGCGCATTTGATGCATTAGACAATAAAGCTATAGAAGCGATACTTGAAATTGCTATTTTTTTAATCATATTTTTTTAAGTTTTATTTTTTATTTATATGTAACTAATTTTTGTTTAAAATCAAAATGATAATTATAAATATCTGTTATGTGTTGCTTGCATGCAACAGTATAAAAAATTATATAAGTATATTTTATAAAATGACATTCGAATATGCTTAAAACGCATAACTATTTAGACGTAGTTAAGCGGCAGACTTGAAGTTTGTTTTATCTCTTCCATAGAGAAAGAAGTCGCAACTGAAAAGATATCTATTTGATCAGTAAGCTTAGTATAGAATTTATTGTATTCTTCCATGGTTGGGACGAGCACTTTTAATAAGTAATCAATGCTTCCACTTAATCTATAAAACTCAACAACTTCCGGCATAGAGCTTATAATGTTTATGAACTTCTTGGCCCATTCCATATTGTGTTGATTGGTTCTAACTGAAACAAAAGCTACAGTTTTAAGATTAAGCTTATTACGATCTGCCACCGCAACCTTCTTCTTTATATATCCTTCTTTATATAACTTATTAATTCTAGCCCAACATGGAGTGGCTGAAAGGTTCACTTTCTTGGATAATTCAGCAATTGGAATATCCGCATTCTCTTGGAGTTGGGATAATATTTTTTTATCTATCTCATTCATATGATTTTATTCTGATATAATTAGCATATTTAAAATAAAATACTAGTTTTACTCTCTTAAAAGCTAATTTTTAACTTATTTTTCTGCATATATTGAATTAAACAGAAATAAATACTAAATCAGCTTCACATTAAAAAATTAATGCAAAAGGAAATATAAAATGAAACTAATTAAAAAAGTTGTTCTACTTTGGGCTTTGTTATTTACAGCTCCAGTAGTTGCGGCTCCAAGCGATTTTTTAGTAACTACGGATTGGTTAGAAAAAAATCTTAACAACCCTAAACTTCGATTAATTGAAGTAAGTGTTGATACTGGAGTATACGAAAGAGGTCATATTCAAGGTGCAGTAAATTTTAAATGGCACACTGATTTAGTAGATCCTGTAAAAAGAGATATCACTAGCAAAGAAAATTTTGAAAAATTACTTCGTCAGGCAGGCGTTAACAATGACAGCACAATTGTAATCTATGGAGATAGCAATAACTGGTTTGCTGCATGGGGCGCTTGGGTATTTGATGTTTACGGAGTAAAAAATGTTAAGTTACTTGATGGCGGCAGAAAGAAATGGGAAGCAGAAAAGAGACCTTTAACTCCACTTGCAACTAAAGTTGCTGCTGGAAATATCAAAGTATCTGATGCTAACAATGCTTTACGCGCAAGATTAATTGATGTTGTTGCCGTTGCTAATAAAAAATCTGATACAGCATTAGTAGACATTAGATCACCAGATGAGTTTACTGGAAAGATTTTTGCTCCAGCTGGTGTTCAAGAGACTGCGATTAGAGCTGGCCATATTCCAGGTGCAGTTAATGTTCCTTGGGGACAAGCTGTTGCTGAAGATGGTACGTTTAAATCTCCAGAAGAACTTAAAAAAGTTTACGCTGCAGTTGGTATTGATGGAAAAAAACCAATCATAACATATTGCAGAATTGGAGAGCGTTCTAGTCATACTTGGTTCGCGCTAAGCAAAATCCTAGGTTACAATGTTAGAAATTACGATGGTTCATGGACAGAATATGGAAATTCTGTTGGTAACCCTGTAATTAATACAGCTGGAACTGTTTGGGGTGGAAAATAATAACTAATTAGCGAATTAAATCGCTACTTGTTATCTTTCTAGAATTTAGTAAATCTTTTCTATTATAAAATAGCGGTACACGTAGTACCGCTATTTTTTTTATTTTAGGAGTTAAAATGGCAAAAGTAAATTATCAGATTAATAGTAGTATTCCTGCTTTTAAAAATTTTTTAGGAATAGTTGTAATTCTTATTATTGCCTTCATTTTAAATTCTCAAATTGAAAATTTACAAGGCGGCACTGCCCTCTCTTTATCTTTGTGGCTTGGAATTTCCTTTGGTGCAGTTTTGCAAAGAAGTAGATTTTGTTTTTATTGTTTAAGTAGAGATTTTATTGAAATAAAAAACGCTAAAGGATTATTTGGAATTATCGTAGCTCTTATTATTGGAACACTAGGTTATCATTTAATATTTGGTGCTTTCCTTATAGATCCAATAGCGCCTCGTCTTCCACCAAATGCTCATATCGCTCCTGTTAGTTGGGTTTTAGTATTAGGCTCTTTTAGCTTTGGTCTTGGAATGGCAATTGCTGGATCATGTATTAGCGCTCAACTTTATAGACTTGGCGAAGGTCTTTTGTCTGCATTAATTGCATTTATTGGAATTATACTTGGGTTCGTTTTAGCTTTTTTAAGTTGGAACTTTCTTTATCTTGAGGCTATTCAGCAAGCGCCACTTATTTGGTTTCCTCATTATCTTGGATACAAAGGATCAATCGTTTTACAAATTACGTTATTAATTTTTTTAGCTTTATTACTTTTAAAATTTCATAAAAAACAAAAAGAAATAAACAAAACTCAAAAATGGTGGCAAATAAAATGGCCAACTTATGTTGGTGGAATTTTAGTTGCCCTAATTGCAACTGTTGCATTCTTAAGAGTATCTCCTCTAGGTGTAACAGCTGAGATTGGAAGTATCGCAAGAACAAGTGCTGGTTATTTTAATATTTTACCAGCGCGTCTTGAAGGCTTAGATACTTTAAGAGGATGCTTAACAATTGTTAAAGAAACATTCTGGTCTAATAACGGCTTATTTATTTTTGGTTTACTGCTTGGGTCTTTCGCTCTTGCAACCTTCTCTGGTGATTTTAAAATTCAAATTCCTAAAATTAAAGAAAGTGTACGATCGTTTGTTGGTGGTATATTAATGGGATTTGGTTCTATGATTGCGCTTGGTTGTACAGTTGGAACTTTATTATCAGGTATTATGGCAGCATCATTATCTGGTTGGATATTTTTAATTTTTTGTGGAGCTGGTTTATATTTAGGCTGGTTCCTTAGAAAAAAATATAAACTTAATTAAAAAAACTTTAATGACTACAACAAGTTTAATAAGCAAAATTGGAAATACTCCTTTAATTTATTTAAAGAAGGCATCAGAGATTTCAGGATGTAAAATTTATGGTAAAGCAGAATTTTTAAATCCTGGAGAGTCTGTAAAGGATAGAGCTGCGCTTTATATTTTAAATGACGCCATTAAAAATGGTAAATTAAAAAAAGGTGGAACGATTGTTGAGGGGACCGCTGGTAATACTGGAATTGGAATTGCATTAATTGCAAAGGAACTTGGTATTAAAACAGTTATTGTTATTCCAGATACACAATCAACAGAAAAAAAAGAAACTCTAAGACAGTTAGGTGCTGAACTAATTGAAGTTCCAGCTGTGCCTTATGATAATCCAAACAACTATGTAAAACATGCAAAAAAAGTTGCTGATGACATTGGCGGTTATTGGGGCAATCAATTTGACAATACAATCAATCAACAAGCTCACATCGAAACAACTGCTGAAGAAATTTGGACTCAAACTAATGGTCAAATAGATGGTTTTATTTGTGCTTCAGGAACAGGCGGAACAATTTCTGGTGTTTCAATTGGTCTAAAGAAGCATAATAAAAATATTAAAATTGCAGTAAGTGATCCATTTGGTTCTGCTCTTTATAGCCATTTTAAAACTGGAAAATTAGTAATGAATGGCAGTTCCATCACTGAAGGCATTGGAACATCAAGAATAACTAAGAATTATGAGGGTGCTTTGCTTGATGATGCTTTTCAAATTAATGATACTGATGCTTTAAATATTGTATTTGATTTACTTCGTGATGATGGATTGTGTCTTGGCAGTTCGTCTGGAATAAATGTTGCAGGAGCAATTGAACTTGGAAAAAAAATGGGGCCTAACAAAATTATAGTTACAATTTTATGTGATGTTGGAACTAGATATGCAAGCCGACTGTTTAATCGTGAATTTTTAAAATCAAAAGGACTGCCGTGTCCAGATTGGATTAAATGATTATTGATAAAAGCAAAATTAAAACCATAGATATAAAAAAACCTCTACAATTAGAGTCGGGTCAGGTTCTAGATAGCTTTACAATTGCCTATGAAACTTTTGGAACGTTAAACCAAAATAAGGATAATGCTATTTTAGTATTTCATGCTTTAAGTGGTGATCAATTTGCAACAGGAACTAATCCTATTACAGGAAAAGATGGCTGGTGGGTGACAGCAATTGGACCTAACAAGGCGGTCGATACGAATAAATATTTTATAATTTGCGCAAACGTTTTAGGTGGTTGCATGGGAACAACAGGTCCAACATCTATTAATCCTAAAACTAAAGAATTTTATTGTAACTCTTTTCCATTAGTTACCATAAAAGATATGGTCAATGCTCAAGTGCTATTGCTTGATCATTTTCAAATTGAAAAAACTTTGTGTGTGTTAGGTGGCTCAATGGGTGGAATGCAAGTTCTTCAGTTTTGTTCATCCTATCCTGATAGAACTTATTCAGCGATTCCAATTGCGTGCACAGCAAGTCACTCTGCACAAAATATTGCATTTAATGAATTATCTCGTCAAGCCATTATGGCTGATCCTGAGTGGAGTAATGGTGATTATTTAAAATTAAATAAAAATCCCAGAAAAGGATTATCCGTTGCCCGAATGGCAGGTCACATTAGTTATTTGTCTGAAAAAGGATTGCAGGAAAAATTTGGAAGAAAACTACAACAGACTGGTGACTTTAAATTTAATTTTGATGCGGACTTTCAGGTTGAAAGTTATTTAAAGTATCAAGGTAATGCTTTTGTTGATCGTTTTGATGCTAATAGCTATTTGTATTTAACACGCGCCATGGATTATTTCGATTTATATCGTGAGAATAATGGTGTTCTTGCTAACGCGTTTAAAGACGCAAACATTAAACATTGTTTAATTTCTTTCTCAACAGACTGGCTTTACCCAACAAGTGAGTCAAAAAAAATTCTTATTGCGCTCAATTCAATTGGAGCGGATGTAAGTTTTGTTGAGATTATTACAAATAATGGTCATGATGCTTTTCTTCTTGATGAGCCTGAGTTTTTAAGAAGTCTTAAAGGATTTTTAGATTCAGCTTATGAATCTTTTAAAGCATCTAACTAATTAAATGACCGAAATTAAAAAAGACGACACCGTTACTGTTTCTGAAGTAGGACCTGGCCCATTTGTACAAAGCGTAACCGTTAGAGGACATAAACTTTTTGCAGATGAGCCGTTATCTTTTCCTGAAGGAACAGATAAAGGCTTAAGTCCAAATGACTTTTTACTTTCCTCACTTGGTTCTTGCACTTCTATAACTCTTAGAATGTATGCTCGTTTAAAAAAATTACCTCTTGATAAAATTATCATTACTCTAAATAGAAATGAAAATGGAGATATTGATAGAAAGATTGAGCTTATTGGTAATTTAACCGATGAACAAAGAAACAGATTGTTTGAAATTTCAAATAAGTGCCCTATTCACAAAGCTCTAACGAATTCTGTAAAGATTAATTCTAAATTAATCTAAATAGTTGCAAGCGCCTGATCAATATCAGCTAAAATATCATCTGGATGTTCGATACCAATTGATAATCTTACATACCCTGGTGTAACTCCTGCTTTTAATTGCTCCTCAGGAGAAAGTTGGGAATGCGTTGTTGAAGCTGGGTGAATTGCAAGACTTCTTGCATCACCTATATTTGCAACATGATATAAAAGTTTTAAAGCATTAATAAATTTCTTGCCCGCATCAACTCCACCTTTTAATTCGATACCACACAAAGCTCCAAAGCCGCCTTTTAAATATTGCTTAGCACGTTTTCCAACTTCCCCATCGTAAAGACTTGGATAAATAACTTTTTGAACTTTGTTGTGTTTAGTCAAATATGAGACAACTTTTTCAGCATTAGAACAATGTTGCTTCATACGCAAAGCTAATGTTTCTAATCCTTGGATTATTTGCCATGCATTAAATGGTGATAATGGCGCTCCTAAATCTCTGAGCAAAACAACTCGTGCTCTTATAATAAATGGAATGTTAGCACCTGTTAATTTTGGAACAACTTCACCCCAAACAGCACCACCGTAAGAAGGATCTGGCTCATTATAGAATGGTTGTCTTTTTTTATTTGCAGTCCAATTAAAATTTCCACCATCAATAATTACGCCGCCAATAGAATTTCCGTGCCCACCAATAAATTTAGTAAGAGAATGCATAACGATTGCAGCACCATGCTCTAAGGGTTTGCAAATAATTGGTGACGCAGTGTTATCCATAATCAATGGTATTCCAAATTTTTTACCAATTTCTGCAACTTCTTTAATTGGAAAAATTCTAAGATAAGGATTTGGACATGTTTCTCCATAATATCCTCTTGTCTTATCGTCTGTTAATTTTTCAAAATTTTTAGGATCAATTGGATCTGCAAAACGAACTTCAATGCCTTGATCTTTTAAAGTATTTTTAAATAAATTTACTGTTCCGCCATATAAATCAGTGGATGCAACAATATTGTCTCCTGCTTTACATAAGTTTTGTACACAAAATGCAGATGCAGCCTGACCTGATCCTACAGCTAGAGCTGCAATTCCACCCTCTAAAGCTGCTACTCTTTTTTCAAGAACATCTACCGTTGGATTCATAATCCTTGTGTAAATGTTTCCAAATTCTTTTAAGGCAAATAAATTTGCCGCATGATCTGTGTTGTTGAATTGATAACTTGTTGTTTGATAAATCGGTACCGCAACTGATGTTGTTGCTGGATCACTTCTGTAATCGCCGCCGTGTAATCCTATGGTTTCTGGATGTTTGCTAGATGTGGTCATTTATTTTTTAATTAAATAATATTATGCAAAATATAAGTTATTTAATGCTGATAAATCAATAATAATTAAATTACTTCTTTCTAAAAAGTAATATTAACAAAAGTATAATTACAATAAGTAATCCTATGATGATAATAGCCATCTACTCATTATAGCTTACTTTTTGTAAATTATCTAAATTAATACGGACTTTATTGAATCTTTTTTTAGGTTTATAATAATTAATATGAATACATTTAAAGATAGAGAAAAAGGATTTGAAAAAAAATTCGCTAACGATCAAGAGGCAGAATTTAAAATTAGCGCAAAAAGAAATAAACTTTTAGGGGGTTGGGCTGCTGATATTTTAAAATATGATGAAGAAAAAAAGAAAAATTATATTGTTGAAATCATAAAAGCAGATTTTCAAGAAGCGGGTGACGAAGATGTATTTAGAAAAATTAAAAAAGATTTAGAAGGAAGTAATATTCAAGATGCAGATATTAGAAAAAAAATGTCTGAATTTTTAGAGGCGGCTAAGCAACAAATATAAATACTATAATGTATTTATATTCTAAACTTCAAAGTCTAGATAAAGATATTTCTATTTGTTTTATTGGATGTGGAAAGTTTATTTCCATGTTCTTATCTCAATACAATCAATTACAAAAAATTAAAATTGTAGCAATTGTCGATATTAATATCGAGAAAGCAAAATCTAATTGCAAAAATAGTGGCCTTAGTCAAAAAACAATTGATCAAATTCAATTTACCAATTCTTTAGATGAAGCATTAAAAAAAGATATTGATATCTTTATTGAAGCAACCGGTGATCCCATTATTGGAACTGAACACGCGGTTAAAGTTATAAATAATAAAAAAAATATTATTATGGTAAATGTTGAAGCTGACGTTCTTTGTGGAAAATATTTATCAGATCTAGCTAAGAAAAATAATGTGATCTACAGCATGGCATATGGCGATCAGCCAGCACTCATTATGGAACAAATTGAATGGGCAAAACTTAATGGTTTTTTAGTAGTTGGTGCAGGAAAAGGTACAAAATACCATCCCAGTTTTGAATACTCAACACCTGATACTGTTTGGAAAAATTATGGAATGACAGATGAACAGGCAAAAAAGGCTGGAATGAATCCCAAAATGTTTAATTCTTTTACAACAGGAGACAAATCCTCAATTGAAATGGCAGCAGTTGCAAATGCATCTGGTCTTCGATGTCCAAAAAATGGCTTAACTTATCCAGCAGTCGGCGTTTATGATATTGCAAATAAACTTATTCCAAAATCTGCAGGTGGAGTTTTAGATTTTGAAGGACAAGTTGAAGTTATTTCTTCAATTGATGAAAATAAAAATGATATTCCAAATGATTTAAGATGGGGTGTTTACATTGTAATTAAAGCTCAAAATGAATATTCAAAAAATTGCTTTAAAGAATATGGAATGATTACAGATAAATCTGGAAACTATTCTGCAATCTGGAGACCTTACCATTATATTGGTCTTGAACTTGCTCAATCTATGTATGTGATTGCAATAGATAAACGTGCAACAGGACAAACAAATTATTTTAATGCAGATGTTGTTTGTGTTGCAAAAAAAGATATCAAAATTGGTGAAGTATTAGATGGTGAAGGCGGATTTGCTGCTCGAGGTAGATTATTTACTGCTGAAAGAAGTATTAAAGAAAACCTTTTGCCATTGGGGCTTTCAGGTGGTGCGGTTGCTAAAAAGAATATAAAAAAGGATGATCTTATTTATATGGATGATGTTGAAATCAAATGGAATAAGGAAGTATTAAAAGCCAGAGAGTACCAAAAAAATCTAATTATCAATGGATAAGCCAAAAGAAGCATTTAAAGATGAACAATTTCTAGAAAGTCCTGAAGGAAGGTCTATTAGAATTTTATCTGAGTATGAGAAAGTAAAATCCTTATTTGAAATACATAAAATTATCGACACAATCACGTTTTTTGGTAGCGCTAGATTTAAATCAAAAGAACATCAAAATAATAATTCAGAAATAGATTCTGAAAATTCAGAATATTATGAACAAGCTCGCACACTCGCATTTAAATTTACTACTTGGGCAAAAGAATATTCAAAGGAAAGTAATCGATTTGTAGTTGCAACAGGAGGTGGCCCTGGAATTATGGAAGCTGCGAATAGAGGAGCACTTGAAGCGGGTGGAAAAAGTATAGGTCTTGGAATTAGACTTCCTGAAGAACAAAAAAATAATAATTATATAACTCCAGGTTTAAGTATGCAGTTTTATTATTTTTTTATGAGAAAATTTTTTCTAACCCAACCTACTAAAGCAACTGTTATGTTTCCTGGTGGCTTTGGAACACTTGATGAGTTAACAGAAATTTTAACCTTAAAACAAACTGGCAAAACTCAACAACCCTTGCCCATCGTATTAATAGGAAAAAAGTTTTGGAATACCACTCTTAATTTTGACTATCTAGTTGAAAAAAAAGTAATCGGTAAAGAAGATCTTAATTTATTTTTAATCACTGATTATGTTGATCAAGCTTTTGATTTTGTATCGTGTATTTTAAAAGAAAAGTGTTTGGATAATCCACAAGCACTTATTTAATATCCTCTCTTTAAATCTACTGATTTTGGAATTCTATTCTTTAATCGATACATTTTAATGTTTTTACAAACAATATTAGATGCTGTGTCCATATCAGTGTGAGCTGAGATATGTGGAAGCACCGTTACATTTTTATGTTTCCATAAAATACTTTTCTTAGGCAAAGGTTCTTGTTCAAACACATCAAGTACTGCATGTTTAATTCTTCCAGAATTCAAATGTTTGACTAAATCGTTTACATTAATGATTGCTCCTCTTGCAAAGTTAATAATACTCGCTCCTTTTTTTAAATAAGACAAAGTTTTATAGTTTAATAAATATTTAGTTTTTCTAGTTAGAGGTATTAAGCAAACTAAAATATCTGTTTGCTGTAACATTTTTTTTAAACCCAGTTCACCTGTAAATGATTTAACTTTACTAATATTTTTCTTCGCCCTGCTCCATCCACAAACATTAAAATTATTTTGAATTAGTTTAGTTGCTGATGCCGCACCAAGTTCTCCTAGGCCTATGAAGCTCACAACTTTTTTTGATGGCTTTATATAATCACTCTCTTTCCACACTCTTTTATTCTGCTGAACTTGATAAAAATGCATATCGCGGTGAAGATATAAAACCCAAGACAATACTGCTTCGGCCATGGTTCTATTCATTTCAGGATCAATGAGACGAACAATCTTAACGCTGTCTCCCTTGAAGCTTTCAACTAATTTTTCAACTCCGACCCAAACACTTTGGATCCACTTCAAATTTTCTAATTTTTTAACTTCAGTTGGATTTGGGTTTGCAACAATAGCCACATCTATTTTTTTATAATCTGATTTTTTTAAACTTGAGAATTTAACAATTCTTTCCTTTGGAAGCTTTTTCTTTAAAATTTTTAACCACTGATCGATATCAGCTTTCGGAAGCATAGATATGAATGGAACGATTGATTTCATTGGTAATAATTATTTAATATAATTGACAATAAAATAACATAAAATTAGTTTAGCAACTAAATCCATGAACGCCTTTAATAACAAACGAAATTTCTTTAGAGTAGCAAAAGACAAATCTTTATCATTTTTATTATTATTACTTGCAAGTTGCACTTCGGTTCCTATCACTAATAGAAGTGGTAAAGATGATTCCCAAACAATTTTCAAAAAAGAAGAATCTTACATTAGACCCTATCATCATTTACCTGATGGGACTTTTAGAAATCCCGAAGGAAGTATTGAAAGAGAAGATTATGAATTTCCTTGGTTTAAATTTACCAAAGAAAGAATGGCGGTCAAAGTTAAGATACCTGAAGATCATGTTGTTCCCAAAGATACCGTTCTTACAAGTTTGGCAGCTTTAGAAAATGAAGACACTATCACTTGGATTGGTCATGTGACTTTTTTAATTCGGATAGGTGGAAAAACTATAATTACAGATCCTTTCTTTTCACCTAATGCAGGTCCATTAGCGTTAGGCCCCAGACGATATATTAGTCCTGCAATTAAATTGTCAGAACTTCCAAAGACAGATTTATTGTTACTCA
The DNA here is from genome assembly GCA_000419465.1 of alpha proteobacterium SCGC AAA028-C07. Taxonomy (GTDB): domain Bacteria; phylum Pseudomonadota; class Alphaproteobacteria; order Pelagibacterales; family Pelagibacteraceae; genus Fontibacterium. Next base: position 78,455 of record ATTB01000004.1, read on the forward strand.
CTCACAATCACTACGATCACTTAGACGATGAGGCGACTAAAAATTTTCCACATAAAAAAGCGAAAGTATTATGTCCTTTAAAACTTTCTAAATTTTATAAAGATCATAGATTTAAAGATGTAAGCGAGATGGATTGGTACCAAGAAAAACAAGTAGATGATTTAAAAATAACTTTTCTTCCTGCGGTCCACTGGTCAAAAAGAGAATTATTTGATCGTAACAGAACTTTATGGGGAAGTTATTTAATTGAATATCAAAGAAAGAAAATTTTATTCTGCTGCGATACTGCAACGGGCGAAGTTTATAAAAAATTAGGAAGAGAATACGGTCCAATTGATATTGCTTTTATAAATATTGGCGCCTATGAGCCTGTGGAAATTATGAAATACTCTCATGCAAATCCTGCCGAGGCTTTGGAGATTGGTAGAAATTTAAGAGCTAGAAAAATAATAGGCACCCATTGGGGCACTATCTTGATGTCATTAGAAGATCCATTTGAACCGCCTACAAAATTCATAGCTAATGCTAAAAATTTTGGTTACCAAGAAAAAGACGCAGTGCTTTTTAAAATTGGCGAAACTAAAACAATTAATCAAATTTTAAGCTAAAATTTAAAAGCAATTTAATAAATTTCAAGTAAAAGTAACCTCCATGAGTTTAAAAAACTTCTTCGATTTCAACTTTCAAACTTTAAAACAGTTTTTATTAATAGACCTGAAAATTGAAGAAAAGAAAACTTCCATGCGTGCAAAACAGCTTTGGCAGGCTGTTTATAAAAAAGGTTTAGAAGAGTTAAGTCACTTAACAACTTTGCCTGTAGAACTAAGAGATAAGTTAATTTCCAAAATAACATTAAAAAAACCTAAAATTGCAGACACACAAACATCTGAGGATGGGACCATAAAGTGGTTAATTGAGTTATTAGATGGCAATAAAGTTGAGTGTGTTTTTATTCCAGAGAAAACTCGAGGGACTCTTTGTATTTCATCGCAAGTTGGCTGCACATTAAACTGCAGATTTTGTCATACTGGAACCCAAAGACTTGTAAAAAATTTAGATTTTTCTGAAATTGTTAACCAGGTCATGATTGCAAAAGAACAATTGGACGATTGGAAAGAGCAGAAAATAATTACTAATATTGTTTTAATGGGAATGGGTGAGCCTTTTTATAATTATGACAATGTTAAAACTGCAGTTGAAATCTTAAAAGATAAAGACGGTCTAAATTATGGACCAAAGAAAATAACAGTCTCAACTGCTGGTATTGCAGATAAAATTCCACTAGCTGCAAAAGAAATTGGAACTTATTTAGCATTATCATTACATGCGCCAACAGATGAAATTAGAGAATTAATTATGCCAATCAATAAAAAATTTAAAATCAAAGATTTAATTGAACAGTGTAAATACTATGCGGAAACCGTTAATGAAAAGATCACTCTAGAGTACGTTATGTTAAGAGGTATTAACGACAGTAAAGAATGTGCAAACCAACTTACAAAAATAATGGCGCAGTTTCCTTGCAAAGTAAATTTGATCGAATTTAATCCATGGCCTGGAGTTAATTATTTACCAACGGAGAGAGAAGATATGGAAAGTTTTTCTAAAATTATTCAAGACGCTGGTTATATTTCAACGATTAGAAGATCTAGAGGACAAGATATTTTAGGCGCCTGTGGTCAGCTTAGAACTGAAAGTGAAAGAAAAAAACTTAATTAAGTTTTAGTTGTCTTGATCTTTTTCTAAAGTTTCTTCGATTTCTTTTTGATCATCTAAAGAAATTACCATTTCTTCAGCCTGATCCTCTTTAGCTACAAAATCTTCTCCATCTGCTATTGCATCTGGATCAATCTCTTTTTTCTGACTAACTGGTTTTACTGCAGCAAGTTTTGCAAATTTATCTTCGTAAGTTTGAGTTTTTCCACAAGGACAAACTATTGGATTCTTATTGAAATCGTAAAATTTTTTACCACACTCACAAAGTCTTTTAGTACCCCAGTTTTTTTTATCCAATGTAGCCTCTAAATATTGTTAAATTTGTCGATTAATTTTTGCTTGTATATAAAGTTTAATGTAATTATCAACTTAATAAAAAATCAGCAAAATGGATAAAAAATTGCCAAAATTTGTAGGAACTATCAACATCCCAGGCGATAAATCTATTTCACACCGAGCACTCATCATTGGATCACAAGCAACGGGAATTGTAAAAGTTTCAAATCTTTTAGAATCTGCAGATGTTTTTAGCACAATGAACGCGCTTAGAAAATTTGGTGTTCATATTATTAAACGAGGAAAAGATTATCACGTTTATGGTTTAGTGGTTGGCGGACTTAGAGAATATAACGGCACGATCAATTGCGGAAATAGCGGAACAACTGCAAGATTAATGATGGGACTGCTTTCAACATATCCAATTACAATAAATTTTATCGGAGACAAGTCTCTATCTAAACGGCCAATGGCTAGAGTGATTAATTTACTTAGAGAATTTGGTGCAAATGCATTGCCAGAAAATAAAAATACAATGCCATTTAAATTTCTAGGATCTTATGTTGGATTGCAAAATAATCAAAAATTAAACATTCCAAGTGCACAATTAAAATCAGCTTGGTGTTTAGCTGCATTAAATACAAAAGGAATTTCAACATTAGAGGAGCGTTTTGAAACGCGTGATCATACTGAAATCATGCTTAAATATTTAAATGCTAATATTAAAGTTAAAAAATCAAAGAATAAAAAGATCATCTCTATCTTTGGAAAAACGCCAATTGATGCAAAAGATATCTCGGTTCCGGGAGATATTTCATCAGCTGCCTTCATGATCATCCTTGCACTTATTTCTAAAAATTCAACAGTTACAATTAAAAATGTTTTATTAAATCCAACGCGAACAGGAATCTTAGATGTGCTTAAAAAAATGAAAGCTAAGATTAAAATTAAAAATAAGAAAATTATTTGTGGAGAAATCGTTGGCGATATTGAGGCTAAAAGTTCTAATTTAAAAGCAACAACAGTTTCTGAAAAAATGGCACCACGATTAATTGATGAGTACCCTATCCTTTTCATTGCGGCTTGTTTTGCAAAAGGAACTTCTAATTTTAAAGGAATAGAAGAACTTCGTGTAAAAGAGTCTGATCGAATTAAATCTATGGAAGGTGGACTAAAACCACTGGGTGTTAAAATTAGCTCAACAAAAAGTTCTGTAAAAATTACAGGTACAAATTCTTTTAAATTAAATAAAAAAATTAAAATTGACGCTAAGGGTGATCACCGAATTGCAATGTCGTTCTATGTACTTTCGCAAGTTCTAAATAAATCATTTAAGATTAAAGACTTTAATTATGTAAAAACTAGTTTTCCAAGTTTTACCAAAACAATTAACAAACTTAAAAAAAATTGAAAAAAAAAGTAAATAGATTAAGAGTTGCAATTGATGGCCCAGCAGCCTCTGGTAAAAATACTTTAGCTAAACAAATTGCAAAAAAATATAAACTTCTTCATTTAGATTCTGGAAAGCTTTATAGATACTTTGCCTTGCAAGTTCATCAAAGCAAAGATCAAAAAGTTAATTACGCAAAACTAAATCAAGCTTTAAAAAAATTAACCCTTAAAAAACTTAAAGATAAAAGACTTACAACGGAACCTGTTACAAAAATTGCATCCATCATCTCAAAGAAAAAAAGAATAAGACAAATGTTAAAAAAGGTTCAGCATGATCTTGCTTACAACCCGCCAAAGAAATTTAAAGGATCCATTCTAGATGGACGAGACATTGGAACAGTGATTATGCCTGACGCTCATGTGAAAGTTTATCTAACAGCGAGCTTAAATGTCAGAGCCGTACGTAGATATAAAGAGTATAAAAAAATGGGGATTAAGACGACCTTAGGAAGAGTTAAAAGCGATATAAAAAAGAGAGACTATGAAGACACGCATCGTAAGATATCTAGCTTAAAACCTGCAAAAGATGCTGTATTGCTAGATAGTTCTTTTTATAATACAAAAGCCGCCTTTGTCGAAATAGACAAAGTGATAAGGAATGAAATTAAACGACTGAATGCGACAAAACATAAAAGCCTATAACAACGACTCTTCGAGCAACGAATTCGCAGCTTTACTTCAAACAGATCTAGATAAACGAGTTACAGCAGAAAGTTCATTAGTAAACGGAATCGTATCGCGTATTGAAGAAAAAATTATTTTAATCGATGTTGGTCTAAAATCTGAAGGCGTAATTAATAAGAGTGAGCTTACAAGTGATGAGCTTGAAACTTTAAAAGTTGGAGATGAGCTTGAAGTATTTATTGAAAGATTAGAATCTAAACACGGTGAAGTTATTTTATCTCGTGAAAAAGCAAAACGAGTTAAATCTTGGAACAGAATTCAAAAAGCATTTGATGATCAGACAAAAGTAACTGGAACTATTAAGAGTAGCGTTAAAGGTGGATTTGCTTGCGAGATATTTGGAATTCAAGCATTCGTTCCATCATCACAACTTGCAGATGCTCCAATTAGAAATCCAAACGACTTTATAAATAAACCCTTAGAATTTTTAATTATCAAAATTGATAACATTAGAATGAACGTTATTGCATCACGAAGAGTTTTATTAGAAGAAACTAAAAACGTGAGCAAAGATGAAGTTCTTACTAAATTTAAAGTTGGCGACATCGTAAAAGGAAAAATTAAAGCAATCCAATCATATGGTGCGTTCGTATCTGTTGAATCTTTAGATTGTCTATTACACACATCTGAAATATCTCACCTTAGAGTTTCATCTCCTGAAGAAATTTTCACAGTTGGTGAAGAAGTGACTGCAAAAATTATTGAAATTGATAATACACAAAAAAGAATGTCGCTTTCAATTAAAGCAATGACACCAGATCCATACATTGGTGTTGAGAATAAATATAAAGTGGGTGAAATTTACGAAGTTAAAATTTCTAAATTAACTGACTTTGGTGCATTTGCAGAACTTGATGCGGGTATTGCTGGATTAATTCATACATCTGAAATTAAACACTTAAACAAAAACGTAAACCCTAGAACAGTGTTTAAAGTAGGTGATGTTGTTAAAGTAAAATTAAAAGAATTAGATTTAGAGAAAAAGAAACTTGTTCTTTCTTATAAAGATACACAAGAAAACCCAATTGAAGATTTCAAAAAACGTTATCCAATTAACACAATATTAGATGCGAAAATTGTAAACAAAAAAGAATTTGGTCTGTTCTTAAATACAGGAGATTCTGAAATCGATATCTTCATTCACTACAAACAATTAGATTATTCTGAAAGTTCAGATGCTTTAAATGCTTATAAAAAAGGCGACACAGTTAAATTTAAAATCATCGACATTAAAGATGATAAAGTAAACGGTTCTGTAAGAGCACTTCTTGAAGATCCATTTGATATATTTAAAGATAAGAAAAAAGGTGATGTAGTAACTGCAAAAGTTGCTGAAATTTTAGATAATTATATTAGAGTAAATGTGGGTGAGAAACGTTTCTCAGTTATTATTAGAAAAGCAGAAATTGCTGTTGAAAAAGCAGATCAAAGAACAAATAGATTTGCAGTGGGCGATGCATTAGATGCAATGATTGTTCTTTTAGATGAGAAAGAAAGAAAAGTGGAGTTGTCGGTTAAAAAATTAGAAGAGAAACAAACTAAAGAAACGATTAAGAAATATAAAAACGTCGACAGTGGTGCAAGTTTGGCAGACATCTTAGGCCCTGCTATGCTATCTGAGAAAAAACCTAAAAAGTCCAAAAAAGATAAAAAAGAAGAGTAATCCCTACAACTATAAAAAGATTGTAAGTTCAATCACTTACCCATAAAAATAGGGTCAATGAAGCGTTCCACTTTAATAAGTGATTTAGCCATCCGCTATAAATATTTAAACCATCCTCAGGTAGAAAAAATGGTGGAGCTGGTATTTAAACATTTAGCAAATGCCCTCTCGCAAGATCAAAGAATTGAGATCAGAGGCATTGGAACATGGCATGTAAAAACAAGAAAGCCAAGATTAGCAAGAAATCCAAGAACAGGCGAGAAAGTGCAAGTGGGTATAAAAAAAAATATCGCATTTAGAATGGCAAAAGATTTAAAATTTAGAATTAACTCAAATACATCTCCAGCAGAAATAGATAAAAAAATTGAGATGATGTATGACAATAAAAAAAAATGAAGAAACAACCTATCTTCGTTGCGGTGGATACCAACAATATCAAGCGCGCAACTCAAATTGTAAATGCAACGAATAAATATATTTATGGGGTCAAATTTGGCCTTGAGTTCTTCTGTTCAAAAGGAGGACGTGAAGCTGTTAAAAAATTTAAAAACAAAAACGTTAAAATATTTCTAGATTTAAAATTAAAAGACATTCCAAACACTGTTTATAAAGCAATTAAAAGTTTAAAAGACGTTAGTCCTGATTATCTAACTATTCATGCAAGTGGTGGATTAGAGATGATGAAAGCTGCAAAAAAAGCACAAAGTGAGACAAATAAAAAATTAAAAATATTAGCTGTTACTATTTTAACATCTCTTACTAATAAAGATTTAAAACAAATGGGATCAAACTCTAGTGTTGAATCTCAAGTGCAAAAGCTTGCACAAACTGCAAAACTTGCAAAAATTCATGGAATAGTTTGCTCAGCTCATGAGATAAAAAAAGTTAGAAAAGTTTCAAAGAATTTTGAAATTGTTGTGCCTGGAATAAGACTAACAAACAAAGTGCAAGATCAAAAAAGAGTAATGTCACCAAAACAAGCATTAAAACTTGGCGCAACACATTTAGTCATTGGCAGAGACATTACCAAAGGAAATCCTAAAGCTAATATTAAAAAAGTTTTAAACGCTTTAATTTAAATGCACCCAAAAGTTAAGATTTGTGGCATGACCAATGCTGAAACCATTCAAACTGCAATCAAACATAAAGTTGATTATTTAGGTTTTGTATTTTATCCAAAATCTCCAAGAAATTTAACACCCGATCAAGCAAAAGAACTGACTAAAAATATTCCACAGAATGTAAAAAGAATTGCAGTGCTAGTAAATGCAAAGGATGAATTTATAGAAGAAATTAAAGATTACTTTGATTGCTTTCAATTGCATGGTCATGAAGATGTAAAAAGAATTAAAGAATTAAAACAAAAATTTAATAAAGGAATTATAAAAGCAATTAGAGTAACTGATGAAGCAAGCGCGAGAACATTTTCTCAGTTTGAAGATGAAGTCGACATGCTAGTCTTTGATAGTCCTGCGATGGAAAAAACCGCAAAATTTGATTGGCAAATTCTAACTAAACTTAAAATAACAAAACCTTATTTGGTTGCAGGCTCATTAAATATTAATAATGTGGATGAAATTTTAAAGTACAATCCATATGGTATTGATGTGTCAGCGGGGGTAGAAAGTAGCGTTGGCGTTAAAAGTAATGAAAAAATTATAGAATTTTTGGACAAAGTTAAATCATGATTAGAATACAAAAAGGAAAACCCGTCATCGATCAGCATGATAAAAACTATATGTATGCTGGTAAATTTGGCGGTAACTTTGTTCCAGAAACACTTAAAAAACCCATCGATGATCTTACAAAACTGTTTAATAAACTAAGAAAAGATAAAAAATTTATCAAAGAAAGAGACTATTATTTTAAACATTACGTAGGCACCCCTACTTCATTCATAAAACTTTATAATTTATCTCATCAATTAGGTGGTGCGCAGATTTATGCAAAAGTTGTAAGTGAAGCAAATGGTGGAGCACATAAAATTTACAATGCAATTGTTCACGCACTTATTTGTAAACACGCTGGTAAAAAATACATCATTGGCGATACCGGCGCAGGTTACGCTGGAAAAATGCTTTCAATGGCTGCTAAAAAATTTGGACTTAAATGTAAAATATTTATGGGTACCAAAGATATGGCAAGACAAAAACCAAATTGTGATGCCATCCGTGCAAATGGTGCAGAAATTATACCAGTAGATTCTGGTAGCAAAACATTAGTAGATGCAGTTTCAGAATGTATGCGTTACTGGGTTTCAAATTGCGACACGACGCATATGTGTGTTGGCTCAACTGTTGGTCCTAATATATTTGTTAAAATTTGTGCGTGGAGTACAGCGCAAATTTCAAGGGAACTTATTGTTCAAATAAAAAAAGAATTTGGAAAAATTCCAAAGAAATTAAAATTAATAAATTGTGTAGGTGGAGGATCATCTGCAATTGGGTTTTGGAATTCATTTATGGATTACAATAAATCTCAAGTTGAGTTTATTGGTGTTGAAGCTGGTGGACCTAA
>ATTB01000005.1 GCA_000419465.1 alpha proteobacterium SCGC AAA028-C07
CGAAAGCATCATATGAAACACTTTGTGACTTGTATCTGCTTATAACAATAGAAATTTCTTTTTTAAAATCAATTAATTTTTCAATTATGTATTCTTTATTTTTAAAAGGATATTTTAAAAAACTTTTCTTATTTTTGAAAAATACTTGGCCTTTGCCATCATATCCAAGTCGTATTGTTTTTACTAATGCTGGAAAAATATTATTATTTAATTTTTTTTTATTAACTTTTTTTAAATAATGGAATTCAGTTGTTTTTATTCCTATTGAATTTAAAAAAGTTTTTTCTTTTAATCTATCCTGAAGGATTTTTATTATAGAAGGTTTTGGAGTGACATTGATTTTTTTTTCAACATAATCAAGCGTTTTAAAAGGAATATTTTCAAATTCAAAAGTTGCAAAATCAATATTTTTTATAAAAAAGTCTAATTTTTTTTTATCTTCGTAACTTGAAATGATAAAATTATCACAATAATAGATAGCAGGAGAGTCAGCGCTGTCAGTAAATACAAAGGTTCTAATATTAAGTTTTTTTTGCAGACTGAACTAAGAATTTTCCTAATTGACCACCCCCAAATATTCCAAGGGTAAAGGTTTTTTTGTTCATTTCTTAGGGCTATGCTTTACTGATAAAGTTTGTTTGTTTCTCCATATTCTTAAATTGTGTGCAATTTTTTTATCATTAAGACTTAAGATTGAAGCGGCATACAGTGCAGCATTTTTTGCACCTGTTTCTCCGATAGCAACAGTTCCAACTGGAATCCCAAAAGGCATTTGAACAATTGACAATAAACTATCTAACCCTTTTAAAGATTTTGTTTCCATAGGAACACCAATAACAGGTAAGTCCGTAATCGCTGCAACCATTCCAGGTAAATGAGCAGAGCCACCAGCTCCAGCAATAATTACTGAAATTTTATTTTTTTTCGCAGACTTGGCAAATTCTACTAGCCTCATAGGAGTTCTGTGGGCTGACACGATTTTTACGTTATATTTAATTTTTAATTTTTTTAATATTTCTGCAGTTTTTTTAAGAGAGCCCCAATCTGATTTGCTTCCCATAATTATAGAAACAATAGATTTATTTTTTAGATTAAAAGACATATTTAGTTATAAAATAAGTTAAATTACTTATTGGCTTCTAGTTTCAATTTCGCTTTTTTTAGATTCTCAACTTTTCTATTAGCTTTTTCTACTGCTTTTTGTAGATCACTTTGAGTGCATAAGTTTAAAGCTACAGGATCTTTAGGTGATATGTTTGAAGTGTTCCAATGTTTTCTACTTTTAACAGATTCCACAGTATTTTTTGTAGTACCAACAAGTTTTGAAATTTGTCCCTCAGATACTTGTGGGTAATTTTTAATCAACCAAGCAATTGCGTCTGGTCTATCCTGCCTCTTTGAAAGAGGTGTGTATTTTGGACCAACAACAGTTTTGATTTCGTAATCTAATACTTTTTTATTTATCGATAATGACTTGTTAGGATCTTTGCTGCATTCTTCGATTTCTTCTCTTGTTAACTGATTTGCAAGTATTGGATTGTATGCTTTTATTCCAACCGCAACGTCACCATCTGCAATTCCTTTAATTTCTAATTCATGAAGTTGGCAGAAATCTGCAATTTGTTTGAAAGTAAGACTTGTGTTCTCAAGCAACCATACCGCCGTTGCTTTTGGCATTAAGGGTTTGTCTAGCATAGATATTTATTTCTTTGGTGTTTTAATTGTAAGATTTTCAAATTTTTTATTAAATTTACTTATTCTTCCTTTATCAATAATTTTTTGTGAACCGCCTGTCCAAGCAGGATGAGATATTGGATCAATATCTAATTTCATAACGTCGTTTTCTTTTCCCCAAGTCGACAAAGTTTCAAACTGACTTCCATCAGTCATTACAACTTTTATCTTATGTGTTTTTGGGTGTATTTTTTCTTTCATAATTTTAGAAGAAAGTTTTTATAACAAAATTAGATAAATAGACAACACTTCTTAGTGAACAAAGTCCTTATTTGCTAACTTTTTTAATCAAAGATAAATAAAGTATTATTACCAGAACAAGAATTGTTGAGTTTACATAAAAAGGCATGTCTTTGCCAAAAAATAAAAATAAAATACCTGCCGTTGGCTGGCCAATAAATCTAGAGATGGATTGAGCAGAATAAGCAGCACCCAAAGCAAAACCTCTTTCATTTTTAGAACATTTTTTAGAAACCAAACTATTCAAACAAGGATTCGTTACACCAATTCCATAACATAAAAAAAATATTGCAACTGGTACCAAATAAATATTAGAGGTTGGAATTAACAAAAAACCAAAGATTAAAAATAAAATTCCACTTTTTATTAATTGCGACTCATTAAAAAATTTTAACAATACTCTTAAAATAAATCCTTGAACCAAAATCTGACTTAAACCAGCATACAGCATAACTATTCCAACTTCTTTTGGACCCCATGTAAAAGTTTCCTTGATCCAGATCGCAAATATTCCCTCCATTCCAGAGAATCCAAAATAAACTATGAATATAATTAAAAAGAATGGAAGTAATACTTTTTTTTTCATTAATTTAAATTGTAAATAAATTTTACTAAAAGAATTTTTTATTGAAAAATCGTTGAAAGATTTTTTGGATTCTTTTAAAAAAAAAGTTACAAATAATAAATTAAAAATATTAATTGCACACGCAATCCAAGCAACATTTGCAAGCGTCATAATAGTAAAATTAGATCCAGCAACTAATCCACCAAGCAATGGACCTACTGTAAATCCTAAACCAAAAGCAACGCCAAACAAACCCATTCCTTTAGCACGGTTTTTCTTAGTGGTAATATCTGCGATATAAGCAGTTCCTACAGATACATTATTTTTAAATAAACCTGCAATAATTCTGGATAAAAATATCGTTAATAAACTTCCACTAATTGCCAAAATTATATTAGCTAAAATTTCTGCAAAACAATTTAAAATGATAAGTGGTTTTCTACCAAATCTATCTGATAAACTTCCCCAAAACGGAGATGTAAAGAATTGAAAAAAAGAAAATGATCCAAAAATTATTGTTATTAAAAGAATATTACCTCCGTACTCATGAATTAGAAAAGGTAAAGTTGAGATTAAAACTCCACTAAAAGCAAGAACATCAAGAAATAAAAAAATTAGAATTTTTAACATTTAAGAATTTATGCAAGCAATGCAATAAGGTCTTTATCTATTTTTGAATTTGTAGCTAACAGATTTCCATCTTCAATATATTTATCTCCACCTTTAAAATCAGTTACTGTACCACCTGCTTCTTTAACGATTACAATTCCAGCAGCAACATCCCAGTAATTTAGGTTTCTTTCCCATACCGCATCACATCTTCCGCTAGCAAGATAAGCAAGATCCAGCGCTGAGCTACCAAATTTCCTAGTCGCAGCAACTCTTCTGCTGACAGATTCATACTCTTTAAAAAATATTTCTTTATTTTTATAAGAAAGAATAGGTCCCCCGGTAAGAAGAACGCATTCATCAATATTTTTTCTTGATGAAACGCGAATTCTTGAATTATTTAAATAAGCACCTTTGCCTTTTTCAGCATAAAACATTTCATTAGTTATAGGATTAAAGATCATGCCACATATAATTTCTTTATTTTTTTCTAGCCCTATGGAGATTGCAAAATAAGGGATGCCATGTAAAAAATTTGTCGTTCCATCGATTGGATCAATAATCCATCTAAATTCAGTGTTTTTTCCAGATGAGCCACTTTCTTCAGCTAGAAATGAATAATCTGGTCTAGCAAGAGATAGTTCGTTTATAATTATTTTTTCAGTTCTCTTGTCTGAATTTGTAACAAAATCTCCAGGACCTTTTTTTGATACTTGTAATTTTTCAACTTCACCAAAATCACGAATTAGGAGTTTAGATGCTTTTTTACAAGCCTTCTCCATAATGTTTAGATTTGCCGATAATAAAGGCATTAGCTAACTTTTTTTAAATACTCTTGAGTTTCTGTATCAACAATTATCTTATCACCTTGGTCTATAAACGGGGGCACCATTATTTTAACACCATTTTGGATAATTGCTGGTTTAAAAGAGCTGGAAGCAGTTTGTCCTTTGACAACAGAGTCTGTTTCAAGAATTTCATATTCTACAGATCTAGGTAAAATAACACTTAATGGTTTTTCTTGATAAAATTCAATAATAACTTCTAAATTTTCTTTTAATAATTTCTCACAATTTTCAACAAGTGTTTTGTTGATTGAAATTTGTTCAAAATTTTCACTATCCATAAAAAAGAATTCATCGTTTGCTGAATATAAAAATTGAAATTTTTTTTCTTCTAGACTTGCCTTTTCCACTGTTTCGTCTGCTCTAAATCTTTCATTTAATTTTGTGCCTTTAGTAATGCTTTTAAGCTCTACTTGATTGTGTGATCGAAGGTTTCCGCGATTTGACGTTTGATTTTTAAGGCACTTCCAAAGATCATTTTTATATTCAATGATATTGCCAACTCTGATGTCTGATCCTAAAATTTTCATATTTATTCTGAGAACGTATATCTATTTTTTAAACATGTTTACAGCAGTTAATGGATTTTTTATGCCACTTTTCCATATACTGGCCGAACAAGCTATATAATTTGCACCAGCATTTAATATTTTTTTATAATTATTTTGATTAATTCCTCCTATGGCAACAATAGGTTTTTTAATATTCTTTCTGGCCCATCTAATTAAACTCAATTTGGCTCTGTACTTTACTTTCTTAGTTTTTGTTGGATAAAAAGCACCAAAAGCTATATAACTTGCTTTATTAGCAAAAGCTTTAGAAGCAAGTATTTTAGAGTTGTGACAAGTTATTCCAATAATTGAATTTTTTTTTAATATTTTTTTTGCAAAGTTAATAGACATGTCTTGCTGACCAAGATGACAGCCCTCAGCTTTTAATATTTTTGCAATATAAGGATCGTCATTTACAATAAAATTAACTTTATATTTTTTAGTAAGTTTTATAATTTTTTTTCCAAGCAATATAATTTGTTCTCTTTTTTGATTCTTAATTCTAAGTTGAAAAAATTTTATAATATTACTTGAAAAAACAAGTTCTAATTTTTTAAGAAATATTTTATGATTAGTAATTTTTTCAGGAGAAATTAAGTAAAGAAATTTACTCAATAAACTAAGCCGCTTTTTTTTCTAAATCTAATTTCCACTTACCAAGTGAGGCAAGACTATTCATCTCAGATCTTGCATCAAATACAGCTTGCACGATAGTCTTGTCATTAATATTTTTTGCCCAAGTTTTTAATGCACTTTGCTGCAGAGCTCTACCGTAGGAAAATGTAAATGCAAATTTTGTATCATTAATTTTATTAATAGAATTCAGGTTTTCAGTTGCTTCAAGTTCACTTTGTCCACCTGAAAGAAAAGCTATTCCAGGAACTTCTTTTGGAACATTTCTTTTTATACAATCAAGGGTTTTTTCAGAAACCTCATTGGTTATATTTTTTTTTCCAGATTCAGAACCATTTAATATCATGTTTGGTTTTAACACTATTCCTTTCAAATTTACTTTATGAATAGCTAGCTGATTAAAACATTCATTTAATACTGCAGTAGTTACGTCGTAGCATTTTTTAATATCATGATTACCATCCATTAAAACTTCGGGCTCAACAATTGGAACCATATTTACTTCTTGAACAATGGCTGCGTATCTCGCTAGAGCGTGCGCGTTTGCAACTATAGAAGTTTTTGATGGATAGATATTTGATATGTCATAGACAGCTCTCCATTTAGTAAATCTCGCGCCTAATTTATAATATTCAATTAATCTTTCTTTAAGACCATCCAGTCCTTCAGTAATTTTTTCATCATTTGACAGAGCGAGTGGCTTCACTCCTTTATCAACTTTAATTCCAGGAATAATTCCTTGATCAGTCAATAATTTCGAAATAGTTTTACCATTAGAAGCAGTTTGCTTTATTGTTTCGTCAAACAAGATTATTCCACTTATAAAATCTTTAATTTTTTTTGATGTAAAAAGAGCTTCTCGAAAATTTAATCTATTTTCTTCTGTAGAGGGAATTTTTACAGAATCTAACCTTTTAGTCATTGTGCTGTTGCTTTCGTCAGCAGCTAAAATTCCTTTGCCTTTTTGTACCATTGCAAGAGCAATAGACTCGATACTATTCATAGTACTAATCTTTTAGTTATTTAAAAATTATTTTTCAAGGACTTTTAGTCCTGGAAGTATTTTCCCTTCAAGCCATTCTAAAAAAGCACCACCTGCAGTTGAGATGTAGCTAAATCCATCTTCAGCTTTTGCTTTTTTGATTGCTGCTGCAGTATCGCCGCCACCAGCTATAGAAATTAATAATTTTTTTTGAGTATTTATTTTAATTAATTTTGCGACTTCGTTACTTCCATTAGCAAAAAAGTCTTTTTCAAAAAATCCTAGCGGACCATTCCATAGCAAGGTTTTTGATAGATTAATAATTTCACTAATATTTTTTATAGTATCAACACCAATATCAAAAATAATATCACCTGATTCTATCTCTGATAAACTTTTATTTTTACCAGCAGTACTTTCATTAATCGAAACAACAACATCGTTAGGAATTATTAATTTACAGTTATTTTCATTAGCCGCAGAAATAATTTGTTTTATAGTTTCTTCCTTATTGGGCTCAAACAAGGATTTTCCAATTTCAAAATTGTTATATTTTATAAAATTATTAGCCATTGCTCCACCAATAATCATAAAATCTACTTTTTTAATTAAGTTAGAAATTAAATCAATTTTTGTAGATATTTTTGATCCACCAATAATACAAGTAACAGGCTTGTTTGATTTATTAAATATTTTTTCTAAAGAATTTAATTCATTAACAATTGTTTCCCCGGCGTACGATTTAATAAATTTAGTTATTCCAGTTACAGACGCGTGAGCTCGATGAGAGCACGAAAACGCTTCATTTATATAAATATCTGCAAGACTAGCTAATTGTTTAGCAAATTCAGGATCATTTTTCTCTTCTTCTTTATAGAACCTGATATTTTCTAGAAGAAACAACTCTTTATCTGATTGTCTTATATTGTTTTTAGTCTCTTTATTTAAATAATTATTTAAAAAAACTATGTCCTTTTTAAAAATATTTTCTAATTTATTTTTAACCTGATCTAAAGACAGTCCATCTTTGCCATTTTTTTGAGGTCTTCCTAAATGAGAGCATAAAATAATTTTAGTTTTTTTAGATAACAACTTGTTAATAATATCTTTCATATTAACGATTTTTGTATCGTCAATTACTTTTCCGTCTTTTATTGGAATATTAAAATCTACTCTTAAAAAAATAATTTTATCTTTAATATCTTCGTTGCTAGAAAGCGTATTTAGATTGTTCATGAATAAGGTTGATTATTTATAATTTTTCTTGATTTCAGAGGTAATATTTTCAGAAGTAAGACCAAAATGTTTATATATTTGCTTGTAAGGAGCACTCTTTCCGAATGAATTAATCCCAAAAGAAATCCCATTAGACGTATATTTTTCCCAACCCATTGTAACCCCGGCTTCGATAGTTACTCTAAAAGAGTTTTTTCCTAAAATTTTATTTTTATATTCTTGAGATTGTTTTTCAAATAATTCTAAACAAGGCATAGAAATAACTTTTGATTCTATATTTTGCTCATGTAATTTTTTTTGAACGTCCAAGGCAATCTCTACTTCCGATCCAGTCGCAATTATTGTTAGATTACAATTATCTTTTTTTGAATCACTTATTATGTAACCGCCGTATTGAGTTAAATTTTCTTTAGATTCTTTTTTTCTTACCATTGGTAAATCTTGTCTTGTAAGAGCAAGAACACTAGGAGTGGAATTTGATTTCAAAGCTAATTCCCAAGCCTCCAAAGTTTCTATTGAGTCAGCTGGTCTAAATACATTTAAATTTGGAATTGATCTTAAACTAAGGAGCTGTTCTATTGGTTGATGGGTTGGACCATCTTCTCCAAGGCCGATAGAGTCATGTGTTAATACATATATAACTCTTTGTTTCATTAAAGCGGCCAATCTAATTGAAGGCTTGCAATAATCTGAGAATATTAAAAATGTTCCACCATAAGGAATAGTGCTTTGATCTAGAGCCAAACCATTCATTACACCGCACATACCATGCTCTCTTATTCCATAGTGAATGTATGTCCCGTTAAAATTATTGGCTTTAATTATTTTTTGTGAAGATGATTTTGTATTGTTCGAACCAGTTAAATCGGCAGAACCTCCTATAAGCTCTGGAATAAATGCTGTAATTGCTTCAAGGCATGCCTCTGACGATTTTCTTGTAGCTGTAGGTTTTGAGTTTTCAAAAAATTTATCTTTAATTTGAGCAATTTTCTCATTAAAATTTTTTGGTAGGCTACCAGACTTAATTCTTAAAAGTTCTTCTTTTTTATTTTTCTCTAATTTATCAAAATTTTTTTTCCAATTTTCTTCATGTTTTTTTCCACTAATAATCAATTTTCTCCATTCTTTTAAAATATTTTCAGGCACTTCAAATGGTAGTGATGACCATTTCAATTTTTTTCTAACTAACTCAATTTCAGCTCCTCCTAAAGGACTTCCATGAACAGACGCTGTATTACTTTTGTTTGGAGAGCCATAACCAATAATAGTTTTGCAAGATATGACAGTCGGTTTTTTTGCTGTTTGCGCTTTATTAATGGCTTTTGAAATTTGATTATGATCATGACCATTAATTTCAATTAAATCCCAATTATAAGACGCAAATCTTTTTTTATAATCATCAGAAATACTAAGATTTGTATTTCCATCTATAGAAATAGAATTGTTATCAAAAAATAATATTAAGTTTTTAAGTTTTAGATGTCCGGCAAGACTCATCGCTTCATGACTAATGCCTTCCATCAAACAACCGTCACCTGCAATAACATAAGTTTTGTGATTACAAACTTTATCACCAAATTTTTCTCTATTAATTTCCTCAGCTAAAGCAAAGCCAACAGCATTAGCTATGCCTTGTCCTAAAGGACCAGTGGTTGTTTCTATTCCAGAATCTTTTTCATACTCAGGATGCCCAGCGCAAATAGAATTTAATTGTCTAAAATTTTTAATATCTTCAATATTAATAGTTTTGTAACCGGACAAAAATAAAGCAGAGTAAAGCAACATCGATCCATGACCTGCCGATAAAACAAATCTATCTCGATTAAACCAAGAAGGATTATGAGGATTAAACTTTAAAAATTTATTAAAAAGAATCGTTGTTACATCAGCCATGCCCATAGGCATACCAGGGTGACCTGAATTTGCTTTTTGAACTGCGTCAATTGACAGAAATCTTATTGCATTAGCTAGATCTGAGTAATTATTTTTTGCCATGAAACATAGATAGACTTGGATTGCAGGAATTATTATTATGTTTAAGATGCAAATTAAACAATTTTTTTCAGTTTAATGAATTTAAAAAATAAAGAAACACAGCTATTCGAAACTTTAAGCAAACTAGATTCAATCGCAGATTTAATTAAAAACTCCAAGGAAGAAAGCAGTTATCTAAAAAAGCTAAGCTCTCAATTAGAAAAAGAAAAAGATGAACTGCATCTAAAGTCAAAAAATTTAGAAGTAGAAAAAGTCAGTATTATTCATGAGTTAAAAGTTTTTGAACAAAAACTAAATAATCAAGACTCAGGAAATCAGGAGTTATTAAATAAAATTGATTTAATAGAAAAGGAAAATCAAACCATAAATGATCAGTTACATAAAATGGAAGTTGAATTAGAAGAGTCTAGATATAAGATTACAGAAACTGAAAATATTAATAAAAATTTAAAAGAAGAAGTAAATTCTGTACAAAATGAATTGCAGTCAACAAAAGAACAGTTAGAAGAAATATTAAAAAACAAAAAAATGTTTGTAAAAAAAATTGACGAATTAAGCCAAGAGACAGATGCAATGTTAGGAGAATTTGAAAAATGGTAAACGTTACTGTTAAATTTAATAATCGAGATTACATCCTCTCTTGCGAAGATGGACAGGAGCAGGAGTTAGAAAAATTATCCCTACATTTAAATGAGAAATTTGAACAACTTAAAAATGACCTTGGAAATATTGGCGAAAGCAAACTCTTATTAATTAGTTCAATACAAGTTATTGACGAGATGTTTACTATTAAAGAATCTATAGAAAAACTTAAAAACCATAATAAAACTTTACTTGAAAAGTTTAAAGAAATTAAAAGTTTATCAATTTTATATAAAGAAGATAAAGAGAGAGAGATTCAGAATATTCAATCTGAATTACAGGAACTCAAAAGTAAAATTTCAGATAATGAACAAAATTATTCGGAGTCTTTAGAAAAAGTTTCAAATTCAATAAATAATTTTCTAGAAAAGATTAATTAATTTTAATGAAAGAAAAGTTAAGGAAGTATTTTTTTTCCTTAAGAAAAAAAAAATATTTTAACTTAAAAGAAAAAGATTTTAGCCCCTTACTCTCAGAGATTGGGAGATATAAGAACAGTACTGTAGGCACTTATTATTCTATAAACTTTGAATTAGACTTAAAAATTTTAAATACATTATTATTTAAAAAAGGACTCTCATTATCGCTACCATTTATTCATAAAGATAATAAATTGATGGAGTTTAAAGAATGGAATTCGAAGGATGTTTTGCAATTAAATAAATATGGAATACCACAAACTTTTATAGATTCTAAAACTTTAGTACCCGATATTTTTTTAGTTCCACTGTTAGCTTTTGATAAATATGGTAATAGGCTCGGCTATGGATCTGGATATTATGATAAATATTTTAACATGTTAAATAAAGCTAAAAAAAAATTTAGAACAATCGGAATTAGTTTTTCATTTCAAAAAAAAGATAAACTAAAAACATTAAAAACAGATTTTTGTTTGGATGCTGTTTTCACAGAAAAAGGTTTTTTAAATATTCAATGAATTTTTTATTTTTAGGAGACATCGTAGGCAGATCCGGTAGGGATATAGTTTTATCTGAATTACCAAAAGTAAAAGCTAATGAAGAAATAGATTTTGTTATTGTGAATGGTGAAAATGCAGCGGGTGGCTATGGAATTACAAAAAAGATATGCAATGAATTATTTTCAGTTGGCGTTGATGTAATTACCTCAGGAAATCATATTTGGGATCAAAAAGAGACAGCAGATTTTATATCCGAGGAAAAAAGATTATTAAGACCATTAAATTTTATGGAAGGTACTCCAGGATCAGGTTGTGAAATTTATTCTTTAAAAAATAATAAAAAAGTTGCTGTAATTAATATTATGGGAAATATTTATATGAAAAAAACAGATGATGTTTTCAATTGTATTGCTCTGAAATTACAATCATTAAAATTAGGTAAAGAAGCAGACTTTATTATTGTGGATATTCATGCCGAAATAACTAGTGAAAAAGTAGCAATGGGTCATTATCTTGATGGTCAGGTAACATTAGTTGTTGGAACCCACAGTCACGTTCCTACTTTTGATTTTAGAATTCTAAATCATGGAACAGCATATCAAACTGATGCCGGCATGTGTGGTGATTATGATTCAGTTATAGGAATGAATAAAGATGCAGCTTTAAAAAAATTTTTAAAACAGCCAAATTTAGAACGTTTGTCTCCAGCATTAGGTAAAGGAACATTATCCGGAATTAAGGTTATTGCTGATGAAAAAACGGGCCTTGCAAAGGATATAAAACCCATCACAATTGGCGCTCATTTTAATCAAAGATCATTTTAATAGCATGGCAGGTCATTCGCATTTTAAAAATATGATGCACAGAAAAGGACGTGCTGACAAAATACGTTCCAAACTGTTTACTAAACTTTCAAGAGAAATAACTGTTTCAGCAAAACTTGGAACGCCGGATCCGGAGATGAACCCAAGATTGAGAGCTGCGGTTCAAGCAGCAAGAGCAGCAAATATGCCCAAAGATAATATTGAAAGAGCCATTAAAAAATCTCAAGGTAATATCGATAATAGTTATGAATTTTCAAGATATGAGGGCTTTGGCCCAGGCAGAACGGGAGTTATTATAGAAGTGTTAACTGATAATAAAAATCGTTCAGTATCAAATATTAGAACAATATTTCAAAAATTCGGAGGAACCTTAGGCGAGACAGGATCTGTTAGTTATCAATTTGAACAGATAGGGCAAATCAAGATAAAGAAAGAGTTAATGAATACAAACGATGCTTTAGAAATCGCTATTAATTCAGGAGCAGAAGATTGCGTTACAACAGATCTTCATCATGAAATTAATTGTAAGAAAGAAGAATTTAATTCTGTAAGAGAGCAAATAGAGAAAAAAATTAAAGATTTAAGTTTTGCTGGTTTAATTTGGAATCCTCTTAGCAAAGTTAATTTGGATAAAGAAGCGTTTACTAAAGTTGTAAATTTTTTAGAGCAAATAGAAGATGATGACGATGTTCAAAATGTTTTTACTAATTTTGAAGTTGATGAAAAATTATTAGAAGGAGCGAATTAAAAAATTGTTAGTTTTTTCTATTGACCCTGGAGTAAGTGGAGCAATTTGTGTTTTTAAAAATAAAGATATTTTAGAAATATATGACGTTCCAACAATGGTTGATGGAAAAAAAAATAAAAGACAAATTAATTCAGCTCAGGTCACTCACATCTTTAAAAGTTTTTTACATGAAAGCGATAAAGTTTCGGTAATAGTCGAACAAGTAAATGCTATGCCAGGGCAAGGAGTGACTAGTATGTTTAATTTTGGACAGTCTTTTGGAATTATTAAGGGAATATGTGCGGCATTAAGTTTTCCAATATACTTTGTAAGACCCGCAAAGTGGAAGAAGCATTTTAATTTGATTGGATCAGTTAAAGATGCAAGCAGAACAAAGGTAATAGAAATTTATCCAACTATATCCCCAAAATTAGCTAGAAAAAAAGATTCTAATAAAGCGGATGCCATTTTAATCGGAAAGTATTTTATAGATAATTATAAAAACGATAGTTTTCATGGCTAGTGCATTAAAAAAATTTATCTACCAAACTAAAGTCTATTACGAAGATACTGACGCCGGTGGAATAGTTTATTACGCGAATTATTTAAAGTATTTTGAAAGAGCGAGAACTGAACTTATCTATTCTCTTGGTTATAATCATAAAGAATTAAATGATAAGTTTGATATCAAAATTGTTGTTCATAAATTTAGCATTACTTATAAAAAACCTCTATTTTTTGAAGATACAATTATTGTTGAGAGCTTTGTGAGAAACGTATCAAACTTAAGAATTGAAATGTCGCAAAACGTTCTAAGAGACAAAGAAGTTTTAGCTGAGGCGATAGTTGAACTGGTGACCATTGACAATACCGGAAAACCAAAAATAATTCCTGAGGATTTAAAGGTAAAATTAAGCTCCTGCATATAACAAAGAACTAGATCTTTGTTGCGAAGACAAATAAATGACAAGTTTTAAAAATACAAAACAACTAAACAAAACAAAATAAAATATATGAATTTTGCAGCAAGTAATTTTTCTTTTTTCTCATTATTTTTAAAAGCGGATTTTGTCGTTAAATTTGTAATTATTATTTTAATTGCAGCATCAATTTATTCTTGGGCAATCATAATCGAGAAATATAAGTTATTTAAAAAAATTAACGGTTCATCTTCATTTTTTGAAGATCAGTTTTGGTCCTCAAAGTCAGCTGACAGTTTATACAAGAAATTAGAAGGATATAATGAAGACCCTATGGCCAATGTATTTAAAGCAGGCATGGATTTTATGATAAAAAATAAATCTAGATCTGCATCAACCCAAGAAAGAGTTTTGCAAGCCTTGAGCGGCTCAATAGACAAAGAGATGGAAGTTGTAGAAAAAAAATTAACTTTTTTAGCAACTGTTGGGTCAACAGCTCCTTTTATTGGTTTATTCGGAACTGTATGGGGAATTATGAATTCGTTTCAATCTATAGCTATTTCAAAAAATACAAGTCTTGCAATCGTAGCTCCTGGTATAGCAGAGGCATTATTTGCAACAGCGTTAGGATTGCTAGCAGCGATACCTGCGGTTGTTGCGTATAATAAGTTTACTAGTGACTCTAGAAGATATTCAACTCGTTTAGAAAATTTTAGCCAATCATTTATTTCTATTACATAAATGGCTTTTAAAATTCAGAACAATAGATCTCGAAAACGAGAACCTATGAGTGAGATAAATGTTACACCCTTTGTGGATGTAATGTTGGTTTTATTAATTATTTTTATGGTCACAGCACCGATGTTAACAGCTGGTGTATCAGTTAATTTGCCTGACAGTTCTGCAAATTCATTACCTGATGATAAAGAACCTTTGACTCTTAGCATTAATGCAAAAGGAGAGACTTTTATTCAAGAAACACAAGTTGAAACGAGCCAATTGGTTCCTAAAATTTTAGCAATGTCGAAAAATAGAACTGATACTAGAATTTATGTAAGAGGTGATAAGGCAATTGATTATGGAAGAGTTATGGAAGTAATGGGATTGCTTTCAAGAGCGGGTTTTACGAAAGTTGCTTTAATTTCAGGACCAGCACTTTCTAAAAGCAAAAAATAATGTCATGCAAAAGAGCCTTAAGATTTCTTTTATAGCTCACACAGTTATTCTTATTATTAGTAGCATAACTCTACCTTTCTTAATGGGAAGAGTGCAGGCACCTTTAGTTATGTCCGTAGATCTTGTTCAGATTGGGGAAAGAACAAATATACCTTACGCTCCCAAAGTTTCTGATGGTGCAAAAACTGACAAAAAAATTAAAGATAGAGTTGTAACGGAACAAGCACCACCAAAAATTGTTCCAAAAGAAAAACCAGACGCTGTACCTTTGCCAGAAAACATAAAACAAATTAAAGAATTATTAGAAAAAAGACAAAACCCAGTTAAAGTTGAAGACTTAACAAAACAAACATCTGAATTTGAGAAAAAAGAGATTTTTGATCCTAATAAAATTTCTGCACTTATAGACAAGTCCAAAAAAGACAATGCAGAAGCTAATAATAAGCCAAGTTTAGAAGCTACCCAAAGCCAACAAAAAAATGTTGTTACTTCTAAACTTACGATAACTCAGGAAGATGCTATTAAAGCTCAAATATTTAAATGTTGGAATATACCAATCGGACTTCCGTATAATGAAAATTTAACTGTTAGAATAAAAATCAAACTTAATCCCGATGGTTCATTAGTAAGTAGTGAGATTTTAGATTTAGCAAGAATGAATACAGCTGGACAAACTTATTATAAGATATTAGCAGAGAGTGCATTGAGGGCTGTTAAGTTGTGCAATCCTCTCAAAGTACCATCAACTGGTTATGAAAAGTGGAAAGAAATGCAATTAAACTTTGACGCTAAGGAAATGTTAAAAGGTTAATATGAAATATAAAATTTTTATAATTTTTGTATTATTTTTTATTTTAACAACTAAGTCATTTGCGCTTGTTTCAGTTGATATAACAAGGGGAAATTTAGATCCTTTGCCAACAGCGATTTCTGATTTTTACTTAGACTCAAAATTAGATGATAAAATAAAAAATTTAAAACTTGAGAGTAAAATTCCTGAACTTATACAAAATAATCTTTCAAGATCAGGTTTATTTTTTGCATTAGAGAAAAAATCTTTTATTCAAAGACCAGAACCAGCTCATAACAAACCAAGATTTGAAGATTGGGCTTTTATAAAAACCCAAGTTCTTGTTACTGGAAAAATTTCGTTAGAAAAAGAAGGCAGACTTAGAGTTGAGTTTAAATTATGGGACGTTGTATCAGCAACAGAATTGTCAGCTTTAGCTTTTTATACCACGCCTGATAATTGGAGAAGAGTATCTCATATGATCTCAGATAAAATTTACGAAAGGTTAACGGGAGAGAAAGGTTATTTTGATTCTAGAATAATTTATGTGTCTGAGACTGGACCAAAAGTAGATAAAAAAAAGAGATTAGCAGTAATGGATCAGGATGGTTATGGAGTAAAATATTTAACACTAGGTAATGAATTAGTTTTAACTCCTAGATTTAGCCCAACAAGTCAGCACGTAACTTATATGTCTTATTTTAAAAATTTACCTAGAGTTTATTTATTAAATATTGAAACAGGAATTCAAGATTTAGTTGGAGATTTTCCAGGAATGACTTTTGCTCCACGTTTTTCTCCTGATGGAAAAAAGATAATTATGAGTTTTGCTCAGGAAGGCAACTCTGATATATATACAATGGATATCAAAACAAGAGTTGTTGAAAAATTAACAGATCATCCTTCAATAGATACTTCGCCTTCTTACTCTCCAGATGGCTCATACATTACATTTAATTCTGACCGCAGTGGATTCCAACAAATCTACACAATGAAAAGTGATGGCACGAATGTAAAAAGAATATCTTTCGGTGAAGGACTTTATGGAACACCAGTTTGGTCGCCAAGAGGCGATTTAATAGCTTTTACTAAATTATATAGAAATAAATTTTATATTGGAGTTATGAGATCCGATGGGTCTGGTGAACGATTATTAACTGAAAACTATTATCAAGAAGCACCATCTTGGGCGCCAAATGGAAGGGTTCTTGTATTTTATAGAGAGACGCCTTCTGATAGCAGCGGAAGAGGAGGTGGAGCAAAATTATGGTCTATCGATTTAACAGGTTATAATGAGAGATTAATTCAAACTCCAACGGACGCTTCAGACCCATCTTGGTCAGGATTATTATCTGGAAAATAGACAACTAACTTACTAGTTGCATTATTCATCTTATTAAAATATCAACGTAAATTCAGAAAATTAATAAACAAAGGAATAATAATGTTATCTAAAAATCTAAATAAAGTTTCACTAGCTCTAGTAATGACTTTATTCTTGGGTGCTTGTGCAACACAACAAGCAACTACAACAAAAGGCGACGATGCTTATACTGGAACAGAAACAGTTAAATTCTTAGCGGATGGAGTTCCAGATAGAGTATTTTTTTCAACTAATAAATCGGAATTAACTTCAGCTGCAACAACAACTCTTGGAAAACAAGCTACTTATTTAAAAGCAAATCCAACTTTAAATGTAGTTCTTGAAGGACATGCCGATGAAAGAGGAACAAGAGAATATAACTTAGCCCTTGGTGAAAGAAGAGCGACAGCTGCTAAAAACTATTTAATCAGCAATGGTGTTGCTGCTAATAGAATTAAAGTTCTTAGTTACGGTAAAGAGAAACCCGCTAATCCAGCATCAAATGTTTTAGCTTGGTCACAAAACCGAAGAACTGTAACAGTTAAAACTAATTAATATTAAAAACTTCATAAAAGACCCTAATGAGAAATTCATTAGGGTCTTTTTTTTGCCATTTAAATTAAATAAAATGAGTAAATATGTTTTTTAAAAATAGATTCTTATTACAAGTCTTGGTCATTGTTTTTTTTGCAAACATCTCTTTTGCACAACAAGACAAGATGAATGAATTAATAGATAGATTAGAAAAAATCCAAAAAGATATTCAAACTTTAGAAAAAGCTGTTTACAGCAAGAATGCCGCTCTACCATCGGACAATGTTGTCGTGAATGAAGCTTTAACTAGACAGTTAGCTAAAATTTCAGAATTAGAAAAACAAATTCAACAAGTAACATCAAAATTTGAAGAAAATAATTATAAACTTCAACAGTTATCAGATCGATTAAACAAAATTTCAAATGATAGTCAGTTAAGATTTCAGCAATTAGAAAGTAACAGAGCTATTAGTGAAAAAGTTAGCGCTCCCAAAGAAGTGATTTTAGAAAAAGCGCAGACGGTAAAAAAAAATGAAACTAATATTTTAAATTCTGAAGAAGTTAATAAAGAAGAAGAAAATATTATTCAGGAACAGCCAGTCCAGTCAGAAAATATTAAATTAAAAGAAAAAATTAACAAACCTAAAACAAAAGTTTTGCCAAAAGTTTCAATCGCAGAACAGTATAAATATGCAACGAATATTATGAAAAGCGGAGATTTTGAAAAAGCAGAAATTGCTTTTAAAGAATTTGTAGACACTCATTCAAAGCATGAACTCGCAGGAAGCGCACAATTTTGGTATGGAGAAACTTTTTATATTAGACAGCTTTATGAAGATGCAGCTGCAGCATTCCTAGAGGGTTACCAAAAATATCCTAACAGTCCAAAAGCTCCTGAAAATTTGTTAAAATTAGGTATAACACTTGCGGAGCTTGGCGAAATTGAACAAGGTTGCAAGATGATCATTAATTTAAAAAAAGCCTATCCTAAGACTGATGCTTCAATCTTACAAAAATCATCTTATGAAAAGAAAAGATTTAACTGCAGTTAGTCTTAAATTATTAGAAGATAAAAAAATAAATCATATTTATTTTCGTTTCAGAGAAAAAATTTCATCTTTTATTGGCAAAGAAAGATTTGCAATTGCAGTATCAGGAGGCAGCGATAGTCTAGCTCTAAGTGTATTTGCAAAGTTATACTCACTAGAAAATGATAATGATTTTGTATCTTTAATTATTGATCATAAACTAAGAAAAGAATCTGCTGAAGAAGCAAGAGTAACTTATAAAAATTTAACGCAGAACAAAATCAAGGCTAAGATTTTAACTTACCAAGGTGAAAAATTTTCTTCTAATATTCAAAAAAAAGCAAGAGATCTAAGATATGATTTATTTCATAAATATTGTGCAAAAAATAAAATCAAATTTTTAATTCTTGCGCATCATCAAGACGATTTAATTGAAAATTTTTATATAAGATTAATTAGAGGCAGTGGAATTAAGGGCTTAACCTCATTACAAAATATTTTTGAATATAATAAAAATTTTTATCTTTTAAGACCCTTATTAAATTTTAATAAACAGGAACTGTTAAGTGTAACTAAAAAATCTTATTCATCTTGGATTGAAGATCCTTCAAATAAGAATGATAAATTTTTAAGAGTTAGAATTAGAAAAATGCAGACAAAGTTACAGAAAGAAGGGTTTGATCCTAAACGTATTATTAAAACTATTGATAATCTAAATACTGCAAAAGATTCATTAGATTTTTATATTTTTAAGTCTGAAAAAAAATATTTAAACTTTTATAAAGAGGGTTATGCAACTTTAAAGTCTTCTATTTTTAATAATGAAGCACAAGAAGTGATCTTTAGAGTTATTATCAAAGCAATTCATTTTGTCTCAGGAGAGTATTATCCGCCACGATCAGATAGTTTAAAAGGTTTAATGAAAAATTTATTAGCAAAATCTTTTAAATCTTCAACTTTGGGTGGATGTTTAATTGAGAAAAATAAAAATATAATTTCATTTTACAGGGAAGACAGAAATGTTGCGGTCGAAACTTTAAATAAAAAAAAACAAAAAACAAATTGGGATGATCGTTTTTTAGTTAATAAAAATTTTAATAACCAACAACAATTTGTTGTTAAAAAATTAGGCAATCATGGAATTGAATATTTAAGAAAAAATAAATTTAATGATTATGGAAATAAAATTCCAGTTCATGCAAAAAAAACGTTACCGTCTTTTTGGAATAATGAAGGGCAGTTGTTATTTGTTCCTTTTGTTAATTTTAAGAATAAGAAATACAACATTAAAAACGATAGTTTTTCAGTGAGTTTTCTTAGATTTATTTGAGAATACCACTTGTTTATTCTATAATAATGGTTACTTTTAAATTATGAATTTGCGTAATTTAATGATGTGGGGCGTAATCGTTCTACTCGTTTTAGGCTTATATAATCTCTTCCAAAATCCAGGTTCAGTTACTGGAAAAACTGAAATGCCTTTTTCTACTTTTTTAACGGAAGTAGATAAAGGAAATGTAGTTTCAGTTGATATTAGAGGAAGTGAAATTTCTGGAAATTTCAGAGACGGCAAAGGTTTCAAAACTTATTCACCAAATTATCCAAATCTAGTTGAAAAATTATCAGCAAAAGGTGTTGCAATCACAGCAGGGCCTAGAGAAGAAAAAGGACCTTCGTTGTGGGGAATAATATTGTCATGGTTTCCCATGTTATTGCTAATTGGTGTATGGATATTTTTCATGCGTCAGATGCAAGGCGGCAAAGGTGGAGCTATGGGATTTGGAAGATCAAAAGCAAAATTACTCACAGAAGCTCATGGCAGAGTTACATTCCAAGATGTTGCTGGAGTTGAAGAAGCAAAAGAAGAATTAGAAGAGATTGTTCATTTTTTAAAAGATCCTAGAAAATTTCAAAAATTAGGAGGAAGAATTCCAAAAGGAGCTTTGCTTGTTGGACCTCCAGGCACAGGTAAGACTTTATTAGCAAGAGCGATTGCAGGAGAGGCAAATGTTCCTTTCTTTACAATTTCAGGATCAGATTTCGTTGAGATGTTCGTTGGAGTTGGAGCATCTAGAGTTAGAGACATGTTTGAGCAAGCAAAGAAAAGTGCTCCTTGTATAATATTTATAGATGAAATTGATGCTGTCGGCAGAAGTAGAGGAGCTGGTTTAGGTGGAGGTAATGATGAAAGAGAGCAGACGTTAAATCAGTTACTTGTTGAGATGGATGGATTTGAAACTAATGAAGGCGTGATTTTAATTGCAGCAACTAACAGACCAGACGTTTTAGATCCTGCTTTATTAAGACCAGGTCGTTTTGATAGACAAGTTGTTGTATCCAATCCAGATATCATTGGTAGAGAAGCTATTTTAAAAGTGCATCTTAAGAAAATTACAACTGGGCCAGATGTAAATCCTAAAGTTATCGCTAGAGGCACACCAGGTTTTTCAGGCGCTGATCTTGCAAACATTGTAAACGAGTCTGCATTACTTGCGGCAAGAAAAAACAAAAGAATTGTTACCATGTCTGATCTTGAAGAAGCTAAAGACAAAGTCATGATGGGAGCTGAAAGAAGATCTATGGTTATGACGGAAGAAGAAAAAACATTAACAGCTTACCATGAAGGTGGACATGCAGTTGTTGCTTTGTATGAGCCAACATCAGATCCAATTCATAAAGCAACAATTATTCCAAGAGGTAGGGCTTTAGGAATGGTCATGAGACTGCCAGAAAGAGATCAGTTGTCTATAACTAGAGAAAAAATGTTTGGTAATATCTCTGTTGCTATGGGAGGTAGAATTGCAGAAGAAATGATATTTGGTTATGACAATGTAACCTCTGGAGCTTCATCTGACATTGAAATGGTTACAAAAATGGCAAAAAATATGGTTACCAGATATGGAATGAGTGATCAGTTAGGACCTATTGCTTATCAAGAAAATGAAGAAGAGGTATTTTTAGGAAGATCTGTATCAAGAACGCAGAATGTTTCCGAAGAAACTGCTAAGAAAATTGATTCAGAAGTAAAAAAAATTGTCGAGGCCGGTTATGCAAGGGCTAAAAAAATATTAGCAGAGAAAGTTGACGAACTTCATAAAGTTTCAAAAGCTTTATTAACTTATGAAACATTATCAGGTGAAGAAATTAAAAAAATAGTATTTGAGAATGTTTATCCAAAACGCTTATCTGGAAAAGAAGAGGCCAGTACCACAAAGAAAAAACTAGGTAGCGCCTTAGGAGCAATAGGTTTAAAGCCTAACACGCAAAGTTAATCTAACTTTTCTTTCATGAAGAGTATTTATATAAGGCCAACCAATGTTGTCTTTGGTCAAAGGGCTAATTATTTTATCCAAGAAGGAACTGCTAAAAGCCTTTGTGGATTGGAAGACGTAGGGTTTTTATCAGTAGAAATTTTAAAAAGACAATCTGACGGACATACAGTTGAAGAATATAGCGTTCTAGAATTAGAAAAATTAGATTTTAGAAATGAAATTGAGAGTGATTTAAATAAAATAAGTTCAAAAAGAAATAATATTTTTAATTTAAATTTTAACGACCCTATTTTGATGGGAGTTTTAAATGTTACTCCAGATAGTTTTTCTGATGGGGGAAAATATAATACCACTTTTAGAGCAATTGATCATGTTAAGAGCATGATAGATTTAGGAGCTCATATTATTGATGTTGGCGGAGAATCGACAAGACCGGGTGCAAAATCTGTTAGTGAACAAGATGAAATTGCAAGAGTATCAGAGACAATTCAATTGATAAAAAAAAAATATCCAAACCAATTAATTTCATTAGACACAAGAAAATCTAAAGTAATGCAACACGGCATAAATATAGGAGTGGATATATTAAATGATGTGTCAGCATTAGATTT
Organism: alpha proteobacterium SCGC AAA028-C07; assembly: GCA_000419465.1. GTDB lineage: Bacteria > Pseudomonadota > Alphaproteobacteria > Pelagibacterales > Pelagibacteraceae > Fontibacterium. Next base: position 22,197 of record ATTB01000005.1, read on the forward strand.
TGATCAGCAATCTTATCAAGTTGTAAAAGATTCAGGAAAACCAATTATTTTAAATCATTCACAAGGCACACCCGAAGATATGCAAAATAACCCAACTTATGAAAATGTATTACTAGATATTTTTGATTATTTCGAAAATAAAATTAAATTTTTAAAAGATAATGGAGTTAAGGATGAGCAAATTATTATCGATCCAGGAATAGGTTTTGGAAAAACTTTAGAGCATAATTTAGAAATTATTTCTAAGATTTCAATATTCCATAGTCTTGGTCATCCAATAATGGTCGGCCCTTCTAGAAAAAGTTTTATAGGAAAAATTATGGGCGAAAAAGATAATCCACAAAGATTAGGAGGCACAATAGCCTCTGTTTTATATTCTTATTTGCAAGGTATTCAGCTATTTAGAGTTCATGATATACAAGAAACGAACGAAGCTCTTAGAGTTTATTCGCAATTTTTAAAGTAATAACAATGAAAAAGTATTTTGGAACTGACGGTATTAGAGGGGAAGTTAATAAAGGTAGTATTACTGGAGAAATGTTTTTCAGATTTGGTCTGGCTGCAGGAACATATTTTTCCAATCAAAATAAACAACGTCACAAGGCAATTATTGCTAAAGACACTCGTTTATCAGGCTACATGCTAGAACCCGCTTTAGTTTCAGGACTTATTTCTGCTGGGATGGACGTTTTACTTTTAGGACCATTACCAACAAACGGACTTGCTATGTTAACAAAATCTATGAAAGCAGATCTTGGAATTATGTTAACAGCTTCACACAATCCTCATACAGACAATGGCTTAAAACTTTTTGGCCCCGATGGAATGAAGCTTTCCGACAAAGTTGAAAAACAAATCGAAAAATTAATCGACGACAAAGTTGAAAAATATTTAGTAAAACCAAATTTATTAGGCAGAGCCAAGAGATTAGAAGATGCAACTGAAAATTATATAGGAATATTAAAAAATATTTTTCCAAAATCATTTAATTTATCTGGAGTAAAAATATTTCTAGATTGCGCAAATGGAGCTTCTTATAAATCAGCACCAGCCTTACTTAGAGAATTAGGAGCTGAAGTTGTCGCCATTGGAATAAATCCAGATGGATTTAATATTAACAAAAATTGTGGGTCAACGCATCCAGAGCTTATTCAACAATCAGTAAAAACTCATAAAGCAGATATTGGCATAGCATTCGATGGCGATGCAGACAGAGTTATTATGTGCGATGAAAAAGGAGAAATTATTGATGGAGATCAAATTATTGCAATGATTGCAAAAAATTGGAAAAAGAAAAAGATTTTAAAAGGCGGTGTAGTTGGAACGTTAATGACTAATTTAGGATTAGAAAATTATTTTAAAAATAATAATATTAAATTTCAAAGAGCAGATGTAGGTGATCGATACGTTAAAGAAAAAATGAATAGCTTGAAATATAATTTAGGAGGAGAACAGTCGGGACACATTATACTTGGAAATCTTGCAACTACAGGAGATGGATTGTTAGTTGCTTTAGAAGTTTTAAATTCTTTAAAAAATAATGGTAAAGCAAGTAAAGTATTTTCAGTATTTAAAAAAGTTCCTCAAGTCTTAGAAAATATTAAAGTTAAGAATAAAAATATTGTTGAAAATAAATCTCTTAAAGCAAAACTTAATCTGATTAATAAAAGTTTAAAACAAGAAGGCAGGTTATTAGTTAGAAAATCAGGAACGGAAAATCTTGTAAGAATAATGGTTGAAAGTTTAGATAAGAAATTAATTAAAGATACTGTGACTGAAGTTAAAAAACTAATAATAAACTACGCATAAAATTGAAACTAAAGTCTAAGTTATTAATTATTGCAGGCTCAGATTCTAGTGGAGGAGCTGGTATTCAAGCAGATATTAAAACAGCAACTTCGCTTGGTGTTTATGCAATGACAGCAATAACTGCAATTACCGCTCAAAACACAACAGGTGTAAAATCAATTGTATCTATTCCGCCAAAAGAAATTTTTAATCAAATTTCATTTTCAGTGCAGGATATTAGACCAAATTCTATAAAAATTGGCATGCTGCATAATGTGGGTGTAATCAAAGAAGTTATAAAGGCTATCAAGAAAAATAAATTAAAAAATATTGTAATTGATCCTGTGATGGTTGCAAAAGGTGGGCACAGATTGATTAGTAATAGCTCTATCAACTTTTTAAGAAAAAAATTATTACCTTATGCATTATTAGTAACACCAAATATTCCAGAGGCTGAAACTTTAATTAAAAAAAAAATTAAAAATTTAGAAGATGTAATTAAAGCTGGAAAAGAAATTCTAAAATTTGGACCCAAGTTTGTTCTTATAAAAGGAGGGCACACTAATAAATCTTTTATCGAAGATGTTTTGATTTCAAAAAATAACATTAAAATTTTTAAAAATAAGAAAATTAAAACTAAAAATACACATGGTACAGGCTGCACTTTATCTACCGCAATCGCTTCTTTTATTTCTAAAAATTATAATATGAACGAATCGTGCAGACGATCTATTAAATATGTTCATAAAGCAATTTTGCTAAATCCAAAATTTGGAAGAGGACATGGGCCAATTAATCATATGGCTTTATTAAATTAAATAATTTAGATCTTTATAGAGATCTAAAAACATTTACTTATGACAAACGTTGTAGTTGTAGGCTCTCAGTGGGGCGATGAGGGCAAAGGGAAGATTGTGGACTGGCTTTCAGAGCAAGCCGATGTCGTCATTAGATTCCAAGGCGGTCATAATGCAGGTCATACATTAGTTATTAATGGAAAAGTTTTTAAATTAAAGTTACTTCCATCAGGAATAGTAAGAGGCGATAAAATTTCAATTATTGGAAATGGAGTTGTTATTGATCCTTGGGCACTACTAGAAGAAATTGAAGAGATAAAAAAAAAAGGAGTTGATGTTAATGAAAATAATTTAATTATTTCTGACACTGCAACTTTAATTCTCCCTTTTCATAAAGAAATGGATGAGATCAGAGAAGATGCAGCAAAATCTAAAATTGGAACTACAAGAAGAGGAATAGGACCTGCCTATGAGGATAAGATTGGTAGACGTTCTATTCGAGTTATGGATTTACGTTCTAAAAAAAATTTAGAGCAAAGACTTGAAGTCATTTTAGAACATCATAACGCAATCCGAAAAGGATTAAAAAAGAAAATATATAATGCAGATGAATTAATTAATAAATTATTGAAAATTGCCCCACAAATATTAAAATTTTCTCAACCGGTTTGGAAAAAAATTGCTGAATATCAAAAATTAAATAAAAAAATATTATTTGAAGGAGCACAGGGAATATTACTTGATGTAGATCATGGAACTTATCCTTATGTTACCTCATCAAATACGGTTGCTGGTACAGCTTCAGTTGGCACAGGTTGTGGTCCAAAAACAATTGATTATGTTCTGGGAATTACTAAAGCTTACACAACAAGAGTAGGAGAAGGTCCTTTTCCAACAGAGCTTAAAGATGCAACAGGCGAATTAATTGGTCAAAGAGGTCATGAGTTTGGAACTGTAACTAACAGAAAAAGAAGATGTGGTTGGTTTGATGGAGTTCTTGTTAAACAATCTGCAACTATTTCAGGAATTACGGGTATCGCACTAACTAAGCTAGATGTTCTTGATACGTTAAATGAAATTAAATTTTGCATTGGCTATAAATTGCGTGGCAAAGAATTTGATTTTTTTCCAAGTGCATCAGAAGACCAATTTGCAGTAGAGCCTATTTACAAAACTTTTGAAGGCTGGAAGTCTGAAACAAGGGGAATAAGAAATTACAAAGAATTGCCAGAGAAAGCAAAAATTTATATTGCAGCCATTGAAGATTTTGTAGGCGTTAAGATAGCAAGTATTTCAACAAGTCCTGAAAGAGATGATACGATTTTTGTTGAAGATCCTTTTAATGCGTAATGAAAGGTTTTGTTTTAGTATTCTCTAACATTGCTTTTTGAACTTTTTCAAAAGCTCTATTCTCGATTTGTCTTACTCTTTCTCTGCTGATTTTATATTTTTGGCTAAGCTCTTCTAAAGTTTTTGGCTCATCAATAAGTTTTCTGTCATATAAAATTTCTTTTTCTCTTTCATCTAAAACTTTTAAAGCTGTTTGTAATAAAGCATGTTTTTGATCTAATTCTTGACGTTGAGAAATCAATAGTTCCTGATCAGCATTTTCGTCTACAATCCAATCCTGCCACTGACCACTTTGTTCTTCACCTGAAATTTTAGCATTTAAAGATTGTTCTTGTCCTGCCATTCGTCTGTTCATTGAAATAACTTCATCTTCATTCACATCTAGTCGATTTGCTATTTCTTTAACATGAGCTGGAGTCATATCGCCACTTTCAATGGCAAAAATTTGATTTTTTAATTTTCTAAGATTAAAAAATAATTTTTTTTGTGCAGCAGTTGTTCCAATTTTAACCAAACTCCAAGATCTTAAAATATATTCTTGGATAGAAGCTTTAATCCACCACATCGCATATGTCGCAAGTCTAAATCCCCTTTCAGGGTCAAATTTTTTAACTGCCTGCATTAAACCAATATTCCCTTCAGATATTAATTCTCCAACAGGAAGACCATAACCCCTGTAACCCATTGCAATTTTTGCAACTAATCTTAAATGACTTGTAACTAAAGTGTGAGCTGACTCTCTATCTCCTTTTTCACGCCAATTTTTTGCAAGAATATATTCTTGCTGTGGCTCTAACATTGGAAATTTCCTAATTTTTAACAAATAAGAATTTAAACTTCCCTCAGGCGTAAGAGTTGGAAGATTGGAATGTTTTTCAATTTTTTCCATGATATTTATGTGGGTATTATAACTCGTATAACAAGATATTAAAACTTAAGCTTTTTGATTGTTTTTAGTAGATTTTCAAAATCTTTTGGTTTTTCACATTCAAATTCTATTTTCTTTTTTGTAGTTGGATGAATAAATCCAATAGATTTTGCGTGTAAAGCTTGTCTTTTAAATCCTTCTAATAGTTCTTTAAACTTAGGATCAATATCTCTGATAAATTTATTTTGTTTTCCATAAATCTGATCACCAATAATAGGATTGCCATATGATGAAAGGTGAACTCTAATTTGATGAGTTCTTCCAGTTTCTAATCTACATTCAAGAAAACTCATATCAGGAATTTTTTTACCTGAGAAAAATTCTATAGTTTGGTAATTTGTAACAGCATCTTTTCCTCTAGAGGTATTGATGCTCATTTTTTTTCTATTGAATTTACTTCTGCCAATCATAGATGATATTTGTCCAGAGCTTGGCTTCATTCTTCCGTAAACAAGAACCTCATAAACTCGTCTGATGGTATGCTCTGCAAACTGTTTTGATAAAAAAATATGAGCGTTATCATTTTTTGCTACAACTAACAGACCGCTAGTCCCTTTATCAATTCTATGAACTATACCTGGTCTTAATTCTCCACCAATGGTTGAAAGTTTATTTTTACAATGAAACATAAGAGCATTTACCAAAGTATTATCAAAATTCCCTGCACCAGGATGAACAACCATTTCAGGAGATTTATTAATAATTAGTAAATCAGCATCCTCGTAACGAATATCTAGTTTAATATCTTTTGCTGAAATATTAACTTCCTTAGGCTCAGGTATTGAAACTTCTACAATATCAGATGATCTTATTTTGATTGAAGCTTGAGTTATTTGAATTTTATTAATTTTAACAAAGCCTTCGTTAATAATATTTTTAATCCTTGTTCTGCTAATTGTTGGAATTAGAACAGCCAGAGCAGAATCTAAACGTGTATTATTTTTCTCTTCTGTTATTTCAAATTTATATTCGTTAGTAGACATGATTAGTAATTTTGGTGGTCTTGCTAGGACTTGAACCTAGAACTCTAGTTTCGAAGACTAGGATGATATCCATTTCACTACAAGACCGTGACTTAATGTTTATTATTCAACCATAAATTAGCAAAATTGAGAGTCTAGGACTAGAAGATTTTGTTAATTTATTATAAGTTAATTAAGATGATATTAGGATCTGTAGTTGATAGCGATATAAACGAAAAAAGAATAGCAATTTCTCCCGATACAATTAAAAAATATATTACTAGTGGTCTTTCAGTGCAGCTTGAAAAAGATTTTGGAAAAAATTCTAATATTGATGATAATGAATTACAAAGACTAGGAGCCAAAATCTTAAACAAAGAAGAAATCTACAAAACTTCAGACATTATCGTTAAAATTAATTGTCCAAGCGATTCTGAAATTTTACTAATAAAAGAAGGCGCGGTATTAATCGGTAGTTTTTTTCCTTACCTAAATAAAGATAGAATTAATAAACTTTTAAAAAGAAATATAAAAATATTTTCTTTAGAATTACTTCCAAGAATAACTAGGGCGCAGTCTATGGATATTCTATCCTCCCAAGCAAATTTAGCTGGCTACAAAGCGGTAATAGATTCCGTTTATGAATATAACAAAGCAGTTCCAATGATGATGACAGCTGCTGGAACAATAACACCTGCAAAATTCTTTATAATAGGTGCAGGAGTTGCTGGACTACAAGCTATTGCTACTGCAAAAAGATTAGGAGGCGTTGTGTCAGCAACAGATGTTAGGCTTGCTTCAAAAGAACAAGTAGAGAGTTTAGGAGGAAAATTTATTTTTGCTGAGAGTTCAAAAAATTTAGAGACAAGTGGCGGTTATGCAAAAGAGCTAGATGAAGAAGATAAAAAGAAACAGGAAGAATTGTTAAAAAATACAATTAAAAATCAAGATATTGTTATTTGCACTGCATTAATTCCAGGCAAGAAAGCTCCAAGAATTGTTACAGATGAAATGGTTAAATCAATGAAGAGTGGCTCTGTTATTTGTGATTTAGCTGTAGAGCAAGGTGGTAATTCAGCTTTCTCTGAGCCTGGGAAAATCGTAGTTATAAATGGAGTAAAAATTATAGGACATAAAAATTTTCCAAGTAGAATTTCAGAAAGCGCATCTATTTTATTTGCAAAAAATGTTTTAAATTTTTTAGAAATAATTTATGACAAAGTTGAAAAAAAATTAAAGATAGATGAAAATGATGAAATTATTAAAGCAGTTTATATTAATAAGGAGATTAGCTAATGGAAATTGATCCAATTATTTTTAGATTTGCGATTTTTATTTTATCTATTTTTGTAGGCTATTATGTAGTTTGGAGTGTAACTCCAGCGTTACACACTCCCTTAATGTCAGTGACCAATGCAATTTCATCAGTAATTATAGTTGGAGCTTTAGTAGCGGTAGGTTTATCTCCAATCACTCAAGGCTTTTTTGGAAAGTTTCCAGGAATTCTTGGAATTTTACTTGCTTCAGTAAATATTTTTGGTGGCTTCTTAGTTACCCAAAGAATGCTGAAAATGTATAAAAAAAATAAAAAGAAATGATTTCAGCAAATATTACAGCAACATTGTATTTAGTAACCGGCATATTGTTTATTATGGCCTTAAGAGGACTTTCTTCTCCAGAAACTTCAAGAACAGGAAACTTTTTTGGAATTCTAGGAATGTCACTTGCTATAGTTGTTACTCTTTTATCTCTTGGGGACATTCAGCAAATTAAAGAAAATATTTTTTATATTTTAATTCCAATCATTATAGGAGGATTGATAGGAGGATTGATTGCATTTAGAGTATCAATGACAGCAATGCCACAACTAGTGGCTGGCTTTCATAGTTTAGTTGGTCTTTCAGCAGTACTTGTAGGAATAGTAGCATTTTATAATCCATCTTCATTTGGAATAGGCCAATTTGGAAATATCAAAGTTTTATCTTTAATCGAAATGTCATTAGGAGTTGCAATTGGAGCCATTACATTCTCCGGTTCTTGTATTGCATTTTTAAAGCTCCAAGGATTAATGTCTGGAAGCCCTATAACATTTAAAGGTCAGCATTTTATAAACTTATTGATAGGATTATTAACAATATTTTTAATATTTTATTTTACAAAATTACAATCTGAAAATTTATTTTGGGCCATTATAATTATTTCAATTCTAATTGGTTTTTTAATTATCATTCCAATAGGAGGAGCAGATATGCCTGTTGTGGTTTCTATGTTAAATTCTTATTCCGGCTGGGCTGCTGCTGGAATTGGTTTTACCTTAGAAAATATTGCTCTTATTATTACAGGAGCTTTAGTTGGATCTTCAGGGGCCATTCTTTCTTATATTATGTGCAAAGGAATGAACCGTTCATTATTTAATGTTATTCTTGGTGGATTTGGCGGCGATACGTCATCTGCAACTGTTCAAAAAAATGCCAGACCAGTTAAACAAGGAGGTGCAGATGATGCTGCCTTTTTGATGAAGAATGCATCTTCAGTTATTATTGTTCCAGGTTACGGAATGGCAGTAGCACAAGCACAGCATGCGCTTCGTGAAATGGGTGATAAATTAAAAAAATTAGGTGTCAAAGTTTCTTATGCAATTCACCCAGTAGCAGGAAGAATGCCAGGACACATGAATGTTTTATTGGCTGAAGCAAACGTGCCATATGATGAAGTATTTGAACTTGAAAATATTAATAATGATTTTGCTAATACAGATGTTGCATTTGTAATTGGTGCAAATGATGTAACTAATCCTGCAGCCAAAACTGATCCTAAGAGTGCAATTTATGGTATGCCAATTCTTGATGTTGAAAAATCAAAGTCTGTATTATTCGTAAAAAGAGGAATGGCGTCTGGTTACGCTGGAGTTGATAATGAATTATTTTATAGAGATAACACTCTTATGTTATTTGCCGATGCAAAAAAAATGGTCGAAGAAATTATAAAAAATTTAGATTAACAATTAACTTATTCACCAGTATTAATAAGACCGCCTCGTTTTCTAGCTCCCTCGAAAGATACTAAAAAAACGATAACAGCAATTATTGCATAAATTATATTTAAGATAATTGATTTTATAAAATAGTTACTATTAAAATTATTACTAAATAAGACTTCACGCATTCCCTCAAATACATAGGTTTGTGGAAATGATAATGAAAGCCATCTAATCCATTCTGGCAGTGTCTCAACGGGATAATAAACTGCACTTAATGGAGCTAAAGTAAAAATAGCTCCCCACGCTAAACTTTCCGCCGCAACACCAAAACGAATAATTGCTGCTATAATAAATATTCCAAGTATCCACCCTGTCATTAGTAAACTTGTAAAGAAAAACATAAGACTAAGTCCCATTTGAAATAATGAAAAAGAATAAAGGGGTATAGCGAGAAGAGCAGCAGGTATCATTGCAATTGTCGTTCTTATAAAACTTATAGTCATTAATGACAAAACTAACTCCAATGGTCTAAGTGGGCTGACAAATAATTGCCCTAAGTTTCTAGACCAAATCTCTTCCAAAAATGAAATAGAAAAACCTAATTGGCTTCTAAATAAAATATCCCATAACAAAACACCTGCAATTAAAACTCCACCAATTTGAATAATTGTGTCATTAGAGTTTGTTAAATGTTTTGAAATTAAGCCCCATAAAATCATTTGAAATGTTGGCCAATACATCAGTTCTAAAATTCTAGGAAAAGAAGTTTTAATTAAATAAAAATATCTAACGACCAGTGCAAAAATTCTAACTAAAGATTTCATTAATTATTCTTGTCCCTTGCAATTTTAAGAAAGACGTCTTCTAATTTTTTCTTTCCATATTTTTTTAATAGACTGTTAGGAGTCCCTTGGTCAGTAATTCTTCCATCTTTCATCATAATTACAGAACTACAAAGCCTAGTAACCTCTTCCATGTTGTGACTTGCTAATATGATTGCTGTATTATGAGTTTTACAAAATTTTTCAAAAAAGGTTCTAACTCGATCAGCAGTATCTGGATCAAGTGAAGCGGTGGGTTCATCAAGAAATAGTATCTCGGGGTCATTAATTACTGCTTTACCTAAGGATACTCTCGTTTTTTGACCGGAAGATAATTCCCCAACTTTAATGTCAAGCAAGCCAGTAAAATCTAATTCTTTGGCAACGTCTTTAATTTTTTGATTTATATTTTTAATTCCATATAGCATTCCATATACGTACAGATTTTGTCTAACTGTTAATTTTTTTGGTAAATCAACGTAAGGAGATGAGAAGTTAATTTTATTTAAAATCTTATATCTGTCTTTTGAAATGTCCGTCGATAATATTTTAATACTTCCTGATGTTGGTGTTAGTAAGCCTAACAACATTGTTATAGTAGTCGTTTTGCCGGCGCCGTTTGCTCCTAAGATACCTTTTATCTCTCCTCGCTTTAGATCAAAGGAAATATTTTTAACAGCGTGATGATTTCTAAATTTTTTAGATAAATTTCTAACTTCAATTATATTTTCACTCATAGTATGCAGCTCTTCTTAATCTCTCATTAATTGCTTTGCCCAAGTCTTTATTAGGAATTTTATTAACGCTTATGGATTTAAATTTTTTATTTTTAATAATCCTTAAAGTATTAAAGAAATTTTTAGCAGCTTCTTTTAAATTTCCCCCAGTACTTAAGTTAAAAGTATTCTGATTGCTATAATTTTTTTTGCCAAATGTTATTAAAGCTCCATCTTTAGTAGCTTTTTCTCTGTTCATATAAATAGGCATGCCAGGAGAATAATGAAGACCAATTTGCCCTGGAGATTTAATAATTTTATTTTGTTTCTCAGATAATCTTATTTTTAAAAATTTTCCAATAACTTCAGAAGAAAGTCCTCCTTCTCTTAGTATTTTTGGTTTAGTTGTTAAATCTATAACCGTTGATTCAATTCCAATTTTACAAGCACCACCATCAATAATCATTCTAATACTATTGCCAAATTCTTCTGCCACATGTTTTGCCGTTGTTGGACTTAAAGATTTTGATCTATTAGCGCTTGGGGCAGCAAGTGGACATTTAAGAATATGTAATAATTTAATTGTATTTTTTTCACTTGGAATTCTTACCGCAAGCGTAGCAAGACCTTTGTTTGCAATCTTTGATATTCTAGAACCACTTTTTTTTTTTAAAACATAAGTTAAAGGACCAGGTGAAAATCTTTTAACAAGTCTTAGAAAATTCTTGTTAATAACCGCCTCTTTTTTTATCTGTTTAATATTTTTAAAGTGAATGATTAAAGGATTATTACTTGGGCGTTTTTTTAAAGAAAAAATCTTTTTTACAGCCCTTGTATTATAAGCATTTGCAGCAAGTCCATATACAGTCTCAGTAGGAATCGCAACTACGCCTCCTTTTTCTATAACAACCTTAGCTTTGCTTAAATTATTGTTTGTGGGTTTATAAATATTTGAATAGATATTTTTCATTAATTATTTAATATAAAAGAGTAATTCTTAAAAATTATACTTATATGAAAAAATCTAACATTTCTCCAGACATTACAAAGCTGTCTTTTGAAGAAGCGTTGGAGCAATTAGAAAATATTGTTAGCAAGTTAGAAGATGGTTCTATTAATTTAGAAGAGTCGATCGAAGAGTACACGCGCGGTGTTCATCTTAAAAATCATTGTGAAACTAAATTAAAAGAAGCCACTTTAAAAGTAGAGCAAATTACTATTGATAAAGACGGTAAATTTTCAACAAAAGAATTTAATAAAAATTCTTAAGTATGAAAGATACCGAGAGAAGAATAATTAAAGTTGCTAAAGACGTTGACGTTTTCTTAAAAAGTTTTCTAAAGCAAAATCAACAGAAAAATAAACTCTTTGAAGCCATGAAATATGGTTTATTTTCAGGAGGAAAAAAATTTAGATCTTATTTAATTATTTCTTCAGGAAAATTATTTAATTTAGATTATAGAAAATTAATTGCTATCAGTGCAGCCGTTGAGTGTATTCATTCTTATTCACTTATTCATGACGATTTACCAAGCATGGATGATGATGATTTTAGAAGAGGAAAGAAAAGTACACACAAAGTGTTTGGGGAATCCACAGCTATACTCGCCGGTAATTCTTTATTAACTTTAGCTTTTGAAATTTTAACTTCAAATAAAATGATTGCAAATCCAAAATCAAAATCTGATTTGGTTTATGCGTTGGCATTGTCATCAGGCTATACTGGTATTGCAGGAGGACAATTCTTAGATCTAAAATTTGAAAAAATAAAAGTTAGCAAAGATTCGATAGTTGATATGCAAAATAAAAAGACAGGTGAGCTGATTAGTTTTTGCTTAGAAGGTGTTGCTATTTTAGCAGGCAAAGAAACAGAGAGAAAATTTTTAAAAAAAGTAGGTCTTGATATTGGTTTGTTATTTCAAATTACTGATGATCTTTTAGATGTATTTGGAGATACGAAAAAAATTGGCAAACCCACACGAGGAGATAAGAAAAAAGGCAAAGCTACAATTATTAAAAATCTTGGAGTGAATAAAGCCATTGAATTTTCTTACCAGTTAGCAGATGGTATTACTGAAAAATTGAAAAATAGATATGGAACAAGGGCGGATAGCTTGGTAGATTCTGTAAACTTTTTATTAAGAAGAGACCACTAATGCTAAATACACCATTACTTGATAAGATTAAGAATCCTCAAGATTTAAAAAAATTACAGGTATCAGAATTAAAAACTTTAGCTAAAGAACTTAGAGAAGAACTAATCGATGCAGTTTCAGTTACAGGAGGTCATCTCGGTGCTGGACTTGGTGTTGTCGAGTTAACTATTGCAATCCATTATCTTTTTGACACTCCAAAAGACAGATTAGTTTGGGACGTCGGTCACCAAGCTTATCCTCATAAAATTTTAACAGAACGAAGAGATAGAATTAGAACTTTAAGAAAAGGAGGTGGACTGTCAGGATTTACTAAAAGATCAGAAAGTATTTACGATCCATTTGGTACAGCTCATAGTTCTACTTCAATATCAGCATCATTAGGAATGGCAGTTGCAAGAGATTTAGATGATAGAAATAATAATGTAATCGCTGTTATTGGTGATGGAGCGATGAGTGCAGGGATGGCGTATGAGGCCATGAATAATGCAGGTTCTATGAAATCAAGATTAATTGTTATTTTAAATGATAACGATATGTCTATTGCCCCACCGGTTGGTGCAATGAGATCTTATCTTGCAAAATTATTATCAGGAAAAACTTATATAGGATTTAGAGGATTTTTAAAAAAAGTTGCAGCACTATTTCCAAGATCAATCAAAACTAGAGCTGCAAGATTTGAAGAATACTTTAGAGGTCTTGCTGTTGGTGGAACTTTATTTGATGAATTAGGTTTTTACTATGTAGGTACTATTGATGGGCATGATTTTGATCAACTAATTCCAGTATTAAAAAATGTCAGAGACTCAAGTCATAAAGGACCTTTTTTAGTTCATGCGATTACGCAAAAAGGAAAAGGCTATATACCTGCTGAAAATTCAGATGATAAATATCACGGAGTTAATAAATTTGATGTTGTTACAGGAGCGCAAGTTAAATCTACAACCAACACTCCAGCATTTACAAAAGTTTATGGTGATACACTTGCGAAACATGGGGAGCTAGATAGTAAAATTGTTGCAATCACAGGAGCAATGCCATCAGGAACAGGCGTTGATATATTTGCAAAAAAATTCCCAAAACGTACATTTGATGTTGGAATTGCAGAACAGCATGCAGTGACATTTGCGGCAGGACTTGCAACAGAAGGGTACAAGCCTTTTGCAACAATTTATTCAACATTCTTACAAAGAGCTTACGATCAAGTAGTGCACGATGTTGCAATTCAAAATCTTCCAGTGCGCTTTGCAATTGATCGAGCAGGTTTAGTTGGAGCAGATGGCCCAACACATGCAGGCTCATTTGATATTACTTATCTTGCAACACTGCCAAATTTTGTAGTTATGGCACCAAGTGATGAAGCAGAACTTGTACGAATGATTAATACAGCAGTTACCATTAACGACAGACCTTCTGCATTTAGATATCCAAGAGGAAATGGTTATGGCGTTGAGCTTCCAAGTATTAAAGAGATAATAGAAATTGGAAAAGCACGAATTGTTCAAGAAGGAAAACAAGTCTGTCTATTAAGTTTAGGAACAAGACTAGAAGAGTGTAAAATTGCATCTAACGAATTAAAAAATAAAGGAATTTCAACTACAATTATTGATGCAAGATTTGCAAAACCATTAGACAAACATTTAATTTTAAAATCTGCAGAAAATCATGAAGTGCTAATCACTATTGAAGAAGGTTCTATTGGTGGATTTGGTTCACACGTTGCAAATTTATTAGCTGAAAATGGAATCTTTGATAAAGGACTTAAATTTAGATCAATGATACTTCCGGATGTATTCATAGATCAAGATACCCCAGAGAGAATGTATGATGTTGCAGGCTTAAACGCTAAGCACATCGCTCAAAAAGTTTTAGAAGTATTCTTTAGTAAAGACGGAATAAGAGTTATTAAGTAATTCTTAATATGTAACTGAAATATATACATTAATTGTTACTATATTTTAATTTTATTTATTTACCCCCCCCCATAACCCTTGATATTAGATGAATATAAATTTTTATAATTAACTATTTAATAATTAGTTGGTTCTACACTTTTAAAGGACAGAAATTATGAAATTCATTAAGCAGTTAAAATTATTAACTTTTCAAGTAATCGTATCTTTAATTATTTTAAACACACAAATTAGCTTTGCCCAAAAAGTTGAAACACCACAAATAACTAATTTGCAAAATTTTTTTTTAGGAGTGAACATTAATAAGACTTCAAAGAAAAGCGAATCAGGAGACGATACCTATAATAGGTTTAATCAAACATATTCTGATGATGATAATAATATTTCACTTACACTTACAAAATATTTTTCTAATAAAGACATAAGTGATAATTTTATTTACGGCTTTTCAGTTAATGTGGCTCATTTAAAAAAATTTGAAGGAAAGGACAACAGTGGAATGGGTGGAAATCCTGTTACATTGCAAGGAAATTATATTAATCCTGAATTAAAAGTTGGCTCCTTTTTGGATGAAAAAAAGCGTTTCTTAATTAATGCTTCTTACGGGAAGGTATTTTCTGATATTAAACAACGTTTTGCCGATGATAATCCTAACGGTCAAACCCTTTCTTACAGCACGAGTCCTTCTTTAGAAGGAATTTCGAAAGGTATCGAGTTAGCTTATAATAGTGAGTCAAATACAATCTATAAATTAGGTCTAAAAAATATTGATTTTAATAGAGTAAACTCTGTAAGCATGGGAAGTGTTAACGGACCATTTACTTTTCCACACCAATTGTCTTTAAGAACTATATACATTGGTTTTGACATGCCTATTACTTTAGATAAAATATTTTAAATAATATAATTAGTTCTTAAAAATACATTTTAATTATACCTATACACTCTCAAAAGTAGAAAATTTGATTCAAAATGGAATCAAAAGGGAATCAAAACGAGAACATCGGTACGTTGAATTACGAGATATCCACAGCAAATTTCTTTAGAGTCTCCATAGGTATGATTTCTAAAGTCTTCATATGGGTTCTGCGAATATAGATCTTACATCCATGACCAGCATCAATTGCTCGTTTTACCCAACTTGCACAAACACACCAATTGTCTCCATCTTTTAATCCTTCAAATCCAAACTCAGGATGAGGTGTTATTAAATCATTACCGTTTTCTTTACACCAATTTAAAAAATCATTAGTTACTTTTGCACAAACACAGTGAACGCCCACATCCGTTTTATCTGTGTTGCACGAACCATCACGAAACCAACCAGTCACTGGGTTCATTGAGCAAGGCTCAATATCTTCACCAAGGACATTTTTTTGTTTTGGAATTTTATTCATGTTTAAAAACATTTGCTATTTTTTGATCAATTTCTGCATTAAATGAGAATGATCTTCGCTCTTCACCAGATCGAAAAGGATAAGCAGTATGCATTAAATAATTTGGAAATAAAATCATATCAGCTACTTTTGGCTGATGATTGTAAATACTTTTATTTAAAAAAGCTCTTGAGCCATGAATAAAATCAATTGTACCATGGGTTTTAAGATTATGTTTATGAGATCTTGTATCTTCATTTAAGGATTTTGGAATTTTTAAATAACCAACACCTGAAATATGTCCGTCATGATAATGAATGGGGTTATATTCATTTTCAAATTGTCGAACTACCCAGACGTTATTAATTTTAAATTTAGTAATTTTTTTATTAATAGATTTTTCGATATAGCTTTTGGTAACTTTGAATAAAAAACTTTTTAAATATTTATTAATAAAATTTTTAGGAAGTTGCAGTTCTTGACTAACTTGACCAACCAATTCTTTACTATAATCAAATTTTTTTGAAAGATTTTGACTATCTACAATTTTATCAATCTCTTTATTCATTTTATTGATGAGACTTTTTGGAATTCTTAATCTTGCAATTCTTGGACCGAACGGAGCCAAGACATTTACATTATTTGTCATTATAGTTTTGTAGGATTAGGTTGTCCTTTATAGACAATATTTGGATCAAATTTTTTTCTTTTTTCTTTAAATTTTAATTTAATATTCTTTTTAGTTTTAGTGGGTACCGATCTATAAAAACAAGATCTATAACCTACGTGACAGCTTGCACCTTGGCCAATGTCTACAGTAATCCATACCGCATCTTGATCATCATCAATTCTAATATCTTTTACTTTTTGAACAAAGCCACTCGTCGCACCTTTGTGCCATAAAGCTTTTCTTGATCTACTCCAATAAAAAGCCTCACCAGTTTCAATTGTTTTTTGTAATGCTAGTTTGTTCATAAATCCGTGCATAAGAACTTCTTTAGTTTTATAATCAGTAGTGATGACTGGAATTAAGCCATCCTTGTTGAATTTAGGGCTTAAATACTTGCCTTCTTCTACTTGTTTAATTGAGGTTCTTTTTTTAAACATTTATGAAAATTAATTTGTTCTAAGCTTTTAGTATATTATAACTTAACAAAAAATATAATCACTTTTAATGAACGTTACTGATTTAATAAAAAAGAAGTTAGAAAAAGCTGTCACTAGAGAGCAGGCAGAAGAGGCTATCAAAGTTTTACTTGCTTGGGCAGGCGACAATCCTAAAAGAGAAGGTTTGCTTGATACACCAAAACGAGTAGTTAAGGCTTTTGAAGAATATTTTTCTGGTTATTTAATTGACCCATACAAAGATTTAGAAAAAACTTTTGGTGATGTTGATGGTTACGATGACATGGTTATTCAGAAAAATATTTCAATTTATAGCCACTGTGAACATCATATGGCACCCATTATTGGTATTGCACATGTAGCGTATATTCCTCATGAAAAAGTTGTGGGCCTTAGTAAACTTGCAAGAGTAGTTGAAGCGTATTCTAGAAGATTGCAAACTCAAGAAAGATTAACAATGGAAATTGCAAATACAATATTTAAAGGTTTAAAAGCACAAGGAGCAGCCGTAAGTATAGATGCTGTACATCATTGTATGACTTCTCGAGGAATTAAAAAACATGAAGCGACTACTGTTACAAATTATTTTACAGGTGTATTTAAAGAAAGTCATAATCTTCAAAATCGTTTCCTACACTATATCGGTCAGAAATAAATGTTAGATCAAGTCGTTGTTGATGCAGATATAGAATCCGTATCGTGCAATGGAGGAGATGATGATATTGGGCATCCAACTGTTTATTATAATTTTGGTGAAAAATCTGAAGTTGTTTGTGGTTATTGTGGAAAAAAATTTTTAAAGAAAAAAAACAATCATGAGTAATTTTAAAGCAATCGTTCTAAATAAAACTGGCGATCAATTTACAAGAGAAGTTAAAAGCATAGACAAAAACTTTTTAATTCACGGTGATGTTTTGGTTAAAGTTGATTATTCAGACTTTAATTATAAAGACGGAATGATTTTAAAGAATGGCGGAAGTTTAGTTAAAGATTATCCTCATATTCCAGGAATAGATTTTGCAGGTACTGTTGAAGAAAGTAAAAATGAAAAATTTAAAGCGGGTGATAAGGTTATTTTAACAGGCTGGAGAGTAGGTGAGATTTATTATGGTGGCTATTCTCAGTATGCAAAAGTAGATGCAAATTTTTTAGTCAAAGCTCCAAAAGACATTTCAACTAAACATGCTATGGCGATTGGTACAGCAGGTTTTACTGCTCTACTATGTTCCTTTGCAGTTCAAGCAAGAGAGACAATATTATTAGGTGAAAAAGTAAATGACGTGCTTGTAACAGGAGCAACAGGTGGAGTGGGTAGTGTGGCTGTAATGATATTATCTAAGATGGGTTATAAAGTTCATGCTCTTACAGGAAAGAAAGATAAGACAGACTTTTTAAAGAAATTAGGTGCAAGTGTTGTGCTTGATCGAGCAGAACTTGAAGGCGAAATAAGACCTTTAGACAAAGGGTTTTGGGATTGTGTTGTTGATACTGTGGGAGGCAAAGTTTTAGCTAAAGCTTTAACACATACTAAGCCTAATGGAATTGTTGCAGCATGCGGACTTACTAATAGTTTTAAATTAGAAACAACTGTTATGCCTTTCATTATTCGTGGTGTTAAACTATGGGGAATTAATTCTGTAGATACACCAATGAAAAGAAGAGAATTTGTTTGGTCGCAAGCTGCAAATTTAATTGATACGAAAAAATTAGATGAGATTACAGAAGTATGGAACATGTCAAAACTTTTAAGTTCTTACGAGAAAATATTAAAAGGAGAAGTTGCAGGTCGAGTAGTTATCGACGTTAATCAATAATTATGGATTGGGATAAACTTAAAATATTTCACGCAGTTGCTCAGGCTGGTAGTTTTACTGAAGCATCAGGCACATTAAATTTAAGTCAATCCGCAATAAGTCGTCAAATTCAATCTTTAGAGCAAACTTTAAAAACATCTTTATTTGAAAGACACGCAAGAGGCCTTTCACTTACAGAAGATGGAGAGATACTTTTTAAAACCGCAAATGAAGTTATTATTCATTTAAAAGGAGTTGAGACTTCTTTGATGGAAAAAAAAGAAAAACCATCTGGAAAATTAATAGTTACAACCGTTGTTGGCTTTGGAAGTATTTGGTTAACACCCAGAATTAAAGAGTTTATGGATAAATATCCTGAAATGGAAGTCGAAGTGATCGTAACGGATAAAGAATTAGATTTGAGTACACGCGAAGCTGACGTTGCTATTTGGATGAGACAACCAACTCAGCTAAGTTATATCCAGAAAAAATTAATTGATATTAACTATCATATTTATGGTTCACCTAAATATTTAGAAGAAAATGGGTACCCAAATACTGTTAAAGATTTAGATAAACATAAGTTTATTGTTTATGGAAAAGGAACTCCATCACCATTATCACAAACAGATTGGATTTTAAAAGTCGGTAAAAAAGATTCTTCTAAAAGAAAGTCAGTAATGAGAGTTAATAATATTTATTCTTTATTACTTGCTGTTGAAAGCGGAGTGGGTCTTGCAGCGTTACCAGATTATATGGTTCAGGAAAAAAGCACTCTTGTTAAAGTTTTGCCAAATGTTGATGGTCCAAAATATGAAGCACATTTTGTTTATCCTCAATCTTTAAAAAATGTTGCACGTATTAAAAGTTTTAGAGATTTTATTTTTGACAAAGTAAATGAGTGGCGTTTTTAATTTTTGAATTTTTAACTAATTAAATGCTAACTTTTTTTATTGGAATTTTATCAGGATTTTGTCTTGCTTTACCTGTTGGTGCTATCGCATTAATGTGCATTAATAAAACTTTGCAATATGGAATTAAATCTGGACTTGCAGTTGGCCTTGGAGCTTCTTTTGCGGATGCTTTTTATGCCTTCATAGCCATTTATAGTTTGAGCACAATCTCAAATATTTTTTTACAAAATGGAGATATACTTAGAGTTATAGGCGGATTATGTTTAATTTTTATTTCAATTAGAATGTTATTTAGTGGCCCTGTAACTATTGAAGATAAGAAAGTTAATTATAATGAATGGCCAAAAGATATTGTTTCAGGATTTATTATCACTATAAGCAACCCACTAACTTATATTGGATTTATAGCGTTACTCTCTTATATGCATTTAACTTTTAAAAGCTTTAATTCAGATTTAATTTTAAATTTTTCCGCAGGGGCATTCGTGGGTTCAATGGCGTGGTGGTTAATATTAGTTGAATTTGCAAGATTTTTAAAAAATAAAGTCAATTCTACTTTTATAAGACGTTCTAATATTATTTCGGGATTAATTATTTTAGGTTTTGGAGCAATTGTTATTTTATCATCACTAAGTTAAATTTAAATTATGTCTATAATTAATATTATTATTCCATTTATAATTTTAATATCTGTTGTAGTTTTTGTGCATGAATATGGTCATTACTATTATGCAAAAAAATACGGTGTCAAAGTTACAGATTTTTCAATTGGTTTTGGTAAAGAACTATTTGGATGGACAGATAAAGATGGAACACGTTGGAAAATTTGTCTTATCCCTTTAGGAGGTTATGTAAAATTCTTTGGCGACGCTAATCCTGCAAGCCAACCTGAAAAGCTTTCTACTTTTTCTGAAAATGAAAAATCATATTTGCTTGCTACAAAAAAATTATATCAACGAGCAATTATAGTATCAGCGGGACCGATTGCTAATTTTGTTTTAGCTTTGGTTATCTTTTCTTGTGTTTACATGTTCTTTGGTAAAGATTTTTCAGTACCAGTTATTCAAGATGTTAAAATAGATAGTCCAGCTGATAAAGCCGGAATTAAAAAAGGCGATCAAATAATTAGAATTAATGATCAAAAAATTACTAGTATGATGGAAGTGTCGCAGTTTATTAGTTTATCTGACACAAATTTAATTAAAATTTCAGTTCTTAGAGACAAAAAAGAATATGATTTTCAAGTTCAATCAATTGTTCAAGATACAAAAGATAATTTGGGCAACAATATAAGTCGTAAGATGATTGGAATTCAAATCATTCCCCTTAATAATGAAATCAATAGACAGAAGCTAGGACCAGCAAAAGCAATTTATTATTCTTTAAAAGAAATTTGGTTCACTATTTCATCCACTATGAGTTATGTCGGCAAAATGATTATTGGAACTGAAAAGGCTGATCAGTTGGGAGGACCTATAAAGATCGCTCAAATCTCAGGACAAGTTGCTGAACTTGGAATTATTCCGTTTCTTTCTATTATGGCTTACATTTCTATTAGTTTAGGATTGATTAATCTGTTCCCAATTCCATTATTAGACGGTGGCCATTTATTATTTTATTTTTATGAGTTTGTTAGAGGCAAACCCTTGAGTGAAAAGATGCAAACTTACTTCTTTAAATTTGGTTTGTTTGTACTTTTTACTTTAATGTTTTTTTCGACCTATAATGACCTTAAAGGCTTAGGTCTTTTCTAAAAAGTCATACAAAACAACGCTTTAGTAAAAACCCTTATAAATCATATCAACATGTAGTGTTCAAAAATTGAGCAAATACTACATTTATGTTGATTTCCTATGTTTTTTAAACATTATTGAAATATCAACGAATCAAAAGGGTTAACAATGAACAAAAAACAATTAGTGGCTAAAATAGCTACTGCTTGCAACATGGGCAAAAGTGATGCCGAAAAAACCTTTGATAAAATACAAGATATCATTCTTGATGCATTGAAGAATGATGAAACTGTAAAAATCGCAGGTTTTGGTACGTATAAAGTTGCAAAAAGAAAAGCTAGAACTGGAAGAAATCCTAGAACTGGCGAAAGCATCCAAATTGGTGCTTCTCAAAAAGTTAAGTTTTTACCAGCAAAAGCTTTAAAAGAGATGTTTAATAAATAATTTCGTTTTTAATAACTCAGCCTTTACTGGCTGAGTTATTAATCTTTAAGTCCTCAAGTAATTTTCAAATATTTTAAGATTAAAAGTTATTTAAAACTACTAACATCTTTTTGTTTTTTGAATTTTTTCAACCTTAACTTGTTTGTATATAAATTTAATTAATCTATAATTTAACTAAACAATTTGGAGAAAAACATGTTTTCTAAAGAACTAAATGCAAAATTAGATGAATTCCATCTTCTAAAACATCCATTCTATCAAGCATGGAATGAAGGCAAGTTAAGTAGAGAAATTATAAAAGATTACGCTGAACAATATTATCATCACGTAAAAGCATTCCCTCGTTACATTAGCGCAACACACTCAATTTGCGAGGATATTGAGCAAAGAAAAATTCTACTAGAGAATTTAAATGATGAGGAAGATAAGCATAATGATCACCCTAAACTATGGAAGCAATTTGCTGTAGCTTTAGGAGCTGATAAAAATGAAATCGAGAAAGTAAAATTAGAAAAATTTACTTCAGAGATGATTGATAATTTCTTTAAACAAGGAAGATCATCTTATGCAGAAGGACTTGCTTCTTTATATACTTACGAAAGACAAATCCCGGAAATTGCAGATGTTAAGATTGAAGGTCTTAAAAAGTTTTACGGTGTAGATTCAGAATCTGGACTTGCATTTTTTGAAACTCATAAAAAAGCTGATGTGTATCACAGACAAGAGTGTGAGGTTTTGCTAGATAATCTTTCTAAAGACGATCAGTCAAAAGCAGAAACTGCAGCTCTTAAAACTGCAAAACATTTGTGGAATTTTCTTTCAGGCATAGCTCAAAAACATAATCTAAGCGTTCAAGCAGCAGCCTAAATAAGTTTTTTTAAATATCCTGTGGCAAACTAAGTCACAGGATATTTATTTTATTAGTTTAAGATATTAATTATGAAAATTGAAAAACCATCTTCAAAACCAGAGAGAGCTTTTTTTTCATCAGGCCCTTGCGCTAAAAGGCCAGGCTGGTCTATTGCTAATCTTCCAATTTTTACTTTAGGAAGATCACATCGATCTAAGATCGCTAAAGATAAATTAAAAGAACTAATCACTTTATCAAAATCATTATTAAAACTTCCAAACGATTATAAAGTTGGAATTGTTGCAGGTTCAGATACAGGCGCAATTGAAATGGCAATGTGGAGTTTACTTGGAGCTACAGGAGTTGATATTCTGGGTTGGGAAAATTTTGGTAACGATTGGGTTAAAGATGCTGTTAGCCAATTAAAAATAAAAAATTTAAATGTCCATAAAGCTGATTATGGAAAACTTCCCGATTTAACAAAAATAGATTTTAATAATGATGTTGTATTTACATGGAATGGAACTAGTTCCGGAGTATGTCTTCCAGATGCTAATTGGATAAAAGATGATCGAAAAGGCCTTACAATATGTGATGCAACGTCATCGGTTTTTGCAATGCCAATGGATTGGAAAAAACTAGATGTTATTACATGGTCATGGCAGAAAGTTTTAGGAGGAGAAGCCGCGCATGGAATGATTGCATTATCCCCTAAAGCTTTGGAAAGACTTAAAACATATCAGCCTAATTGGCCAATTCCTAAAATTTTTAGATTAGCTGAAGATAAAAAAGTAATCGAGGGTGTTTTTGAAGGAGAAACTATTAACACTCCATCAATGCTTTGTGTTGAAGATTGTGTAGATGCATTATTATGGATTGAATCTATTGGTGGCTCAGAAGGAGCTATTAAAAGATCAAAGAAAAATTTAGAAGAAGTTAAATTTTTTGTAAAAGAAAATAAAGACTGGATTGATTTTTTAGCGGAAAAAGAAAATACAATTTCATCAACTAGTATTTGTTTAAAAATTACTGATCCAAAATTTAAAAAATTAAGCAAAGAAGATCAAGCATCTAAATTAAAGACTATCAATCAAATATTAGAAAAAGAAAATATTGCTTATGATATTAATTCTTATAGAACTGCACCAGCAGGTTTTAGAATTTGGGGTGGGGCCACAATTGAGACAACCGATATAGAAAAATTGCTTCCCTGGATTAAGTGGGCTTATTTGACAAATTTAAATGTATAAAGTTTTAATAGCAGACAAACTTAGTAATGAGGCGTTAGCCATTTTTAAAGAAAATGGAATTGAAGCTATTACTAAGACAGATCTTGACGCCAAATCATTAATAAAAGAATTACAAGATTGCGATGGTCTGGTTGTAAGATCTGCAACAAAAGCAACCAAAGAAGTAATAGAGTCTTGTAAAAAACTTAAGGTTATCGGCAGAGCTGGAATTGGAGTTGATAACGTAGATCTTGATGCCGCCACAAGTAATGGCAAAGTTGTAATGAATACTCCATTTGGAAATTCAATCACAACAGCAGAGCATGCAATTACATTAATACTTTCGACAGCAAGACAAATTCCTTATGCAGATAAAACTACTCACGAGGGGAAATGGGAAAAATCTACCATCAAAGGAGTAGAAGTTACCGGAAAGACTCTAGGAATTATTGGCTGTGGAAACATTGGAACAATTGTTGCGCAACGTGCGTTAGGTCTTCAGTTTAAAGTAATTGTTTTTGATCCATTCTTACAAGACAAACGAGCATTGGAGCTTGGAGTTGAAAAAGTAACTTTAGATGATTTATTTAAAAGATCAGATTTTATTACTTTACACACACCACTTAATGAAAAAACAAAAAAAATAGTTAGCAAAGAGGCATTCAAAAAAATGAAGAAAGGTGTCCGTGTTGTTAATTGTGCGCGAGGAGGTCTTGTTGATGAAGCTGCTTTAAAAGAAAATTTAGAAAGCGGACATGTTGCAAGTGCCGCTTTAGATGTTTTTGTTGAGGAGCCTCCAAAGGGTAGTCCTTTATTAGGAACTAAAAACTTAATTCTTACGCCACATTTAGGAGCATCAACAACAGAAGCGCAAGAAAAAGTAGCAGTGCAGATTGCTGAGCAAATATCAGATTATTTAAAAACAGGAGCTATTACTAATGCAGTGAATACTTTTTCTTTAACTGCAAAAGAATACCAATCAGTTAAACCATTTTTAAAACTATCAAGTTTGCTAGGCGGTTTTGCTGGGCAATTAACAGAGAACGCTATTAAATCAATCCAGATAGAATTTGAAGGAACAGCTGCAAATGTAAATAGTGTTCCGCTTACACAAACTATTATTTATAGTTTATTAAAACCAACAACGGATAGTATTAATATTATTAATTCTGTTTTGGTTGCAAAAAGCAAATCAATTTCAATTTCAGAAGTTAAACATCAAAAAGAAAACGATTATCAGTCTTTAATTAAATTAACTGTTGTTACAGACAAGCAGTCACGTTCAGTATCTGGAACAATTTTTGGCGGCAGAGCCAGAATAGTTGAAATTAAAGGAATTAAAATTGAAGCAGACTTATCAGAGCATAACTTATACGTAACAAACCAAGACAAGCCTGGTTTTGTAAAAGATTTATCAAAGATTTTAGCTGATAATAAAATTAACATAGCAACTTTTCACTTAGGCAGGTTAAGCAGCGGCGGTGAGGCGATTGCGATCATTTCAACAGATAATAAGATCGAAAATTCCGTTATAGAAAGCATCAAAAAAATTCCTTTAGTGATTCAAGCTAAATATATTCAATTTAAAGATAAAGAGTATGAATAGTTCTTCTGAACTAGTCTGTACTTTTGTATCTAAAAAAAAATTAGACTATAAAAAAATTATAAATTTTTTCTCAAAAATTCAAAATACTAATAGTTATAAAATCCTCTCAGATAGAGCTCTCGATCTTTATTGTGAAGATATTAGTAAAAAAAACAAAGATAGACTTAGACAATTTTGCTTTAAAAAAAAGATTGATATTTGTATTCAAAAATCAAAATGGAGAAAAAAGAAAATATTTTTAGCAGATATGGATGCAACTATGATTAAGGATGAAACTTTAGACAATCTTGTAAAGATTGCAGGAATAAAAGCGGATATTGATAAATTAAGTAAACTTGCAATGGATGGAAAAATTAGTCTTAGAGATACATTAAAATTTAGAGTCAGCTATTTAAAAGGCAAAAGTACACAGCTTATAAAACGAGTTATAAAAAAAATCAGATTTAATGAAGGTTCAAAAATTTTAGTAAAAACTTTAAATAAGAATGGTTATCATACAAGTTTAGTGACGGGAGGCTTTCAGCCAATTTCAACTTATGTTGGAAAAGTTTTAGGTTTTAAAAAAGTAGTCAGTAACAGATTTGTTGTAAAAAATAATAAATTTACAGGAGAATACATTCCGATTACTGGAAAGCAGAATTCAAAATTAGTTTATTTAAATGAGATATGTAAGGAAAGAAAATTAGATAAACTAAAACATGCCCTTGCTGTTGGTGATGGTGCTAATGATCTAGGAATGCTACAGAATTCAGGACTTGGAATAGGTTATCATTCTCATCAAATAGTAAAAAAATTAGTTGATAATCAAATTCAATTTACTGATCTTAAAACTATTTTATTTTATTTAGGATTTACTGAAAAAGAATTTTCTAAATAGACTCTTTAAGACAACTTAATACTTCTTTTGCGTGCTCTTTAACTTTAACATTCTTCCAAATTTTTATTATTTTGCCTTTTGGACTAATTAAAACAGTTGTTCTTTTAATACCCATAAATTTTTTACCATACATACTTTTTTCACCCCAAGCTTGATATTTTTTAAGAGCCACAATTTTTTCATCAGACAATAACTGAAATGGAATTTTGAATTTTCTAATAAATTTTTTGTGACTTTCAATGCTATCTTTTGAAATTCCAAAGATTTCACAGTTTAATTTTTTAAATTCTTTATATAATTTTGAAAAATCTTTAGCTTCATTAGTGCAGCCTGGAGTATTATCTCTTGGATAAAAGTATATTATTAAAAACTTATTTTTATTCTTTTTAAGCTCAAATTCCTTATTGTTACTTGATGGAATTTTAAAATTAGGCGCTAATTCTTTTTCTTTCATTATTAATATTATATTTAAAAAATTGAAAATACTTTATAAAATGATCTTAATGAAGATAAAATCACACAAGCAATTAGTTGAAGAAGCTAGTTTAGAAATTGAAAACCTTACCCCCGAAGAAGCCAAGGCAATATTTAATGACAATACTATTTTTATAGATATTAGAGATATTAGGGAATTATGGAGAGAAGGAACGGTTGAGAATTCAAAACATATACCTAGAGGCATGTTAGAATTTTGGTTAGATCCAAGTAGTCATTATTATAAGGAAGAGTTTGCAGTCGAGAAAAAAAAGATATTATTTTGCGCTCAAGGAATGAGATCTGCTCTGGCTGCTAAAACTCTAAAAGATATGGGCTTTACTAATGTAGCTCATATTAAAGGTGGATTTGAAGCATTAAAGAAATCTGATTTTAAAGTAGTTGAAGTTAAAAAAAAATAATTATTTTTTTGCTTCATTTAGCACAAAGTCTAATCGGTCTTGTCCCCAAAACATCTTTCCATTTACTATAAAAGTCGGAACACCAAATACGCCTTTATTAAAAGAGTCATTTGTTCTTTTAATAAGATCATTTTTAATTACAGGATCGTTATATTTTAATGAAAATAAATCAGCATTTACATCTTGCCCTTTTATAAATTTTAAAAATACTTCCTCGTCATTCATGTTCATAGAGTCAACCCAAATGGCGTTAAAAGCTTTATCGACAAAAGATCTAAAGAAATTATCCTTCTCAGCAACTAATGCTGCTCTCATTAGATTAAGAGTCTTAATAGGAAAATATCTATTGAATTGATATTTAACTTTATATTTATCAGCCCAAAGTTTGCAGTCTTTAATTAAATATTTTGCTTTAAGAGGAATAAATGCTGGTGCAGTAATTCCTGCTAATTTATGAAGGCCACCAACAAGAGTTGGCATATAATTTACTTTTTCACCGGTTTCTTTTTCAAATTTTTTAATTTGTGTGTGAGCTAGATACGAATAAGGACTTCCAAAATCAAAGTAGAAATCTATTTTCTTCATAGTTATTTATAACTCTGAAATAAATTATTAGCTACTAAGACTTAATCAAATAATTTTAATTTTTGCGCAGCAAGAAGTCTTAAAATTAAATAAACACCAAGTCCTATAGGACCCACAAAATAAGTAAGCACCAAAGGTAACAAGACTATGTATTGAAGAGCTTTGTTTTTAGCGGCATCTGTTGCAATCCAAGCTCCAAGAACAAGATTTGTAGTTAAAAAATGTATCCAAAATAATAATAATACGTTTTTATCGTTCAAGATCTTCTTAAGCTGATCAATGCCCATATAAAGTTCAAATGTTTTTCCTTTATCTAAGATGTTAGAAAATATTCCCTCAGAAGTATTTATATAAATATAAAAAACATAAAAATAAGTAAGACCTAATATTAAAGGAACAAGTATACTGTTGACCAAAAATTTAGTCCCATTCCATCCCGGTAAAAAAGCTAAAAGAATCCACAATGGAATAACACCAATGTTTGTGAAATGATAAATCATTTCAAGAGTAAAAAAATCTTTTAAAGTACTAAGCATGTGTTAGTAACGATTATTATATGAGATTCAATAAATCTGCAAAACAATCAATAAATAGCAGAGAAGATATCAAAGAGCTGTCCCTAAAATATCTTGATAAATATCAACCCTCAAAAAAAGATCTTAGAATTTATTTATATAGAAAAGTGCTGGATACTGACTATTTAGATAAAGATAAAGAAAGCATTTTAAGAGAAATAGACATGGTTATTGATAACCTTGAGAGCATGGGAGTTATAAACGATACAATTTATTCGGAAATAAAATCAAAGAATTATTTAAAAAAAGGTTATTCATTAAACAAAATAAGAATGAATTTAGCTCAAAAAGGTATCGATGGAGATTTGTTAAAAAAAACAATGAACGATATTCAAAAAGATAATGTTGATCCTGATTTTTATGCAGCAATAAGGGTCTGTCGAAGAAGAAGAATAGGACCTTATCGTCCTGATGCGAATAGACAGATTTTTTATACGAAAGATACCGGTGTTCTTGCTAGAGCTGGTTTTAGCTATGCTACTTCTAAAAATGTTTTAGGTTTAGATAAAAAAGAACTTAAGATTTTCGAGAAGAAGATTTAGATTTTTTTTTTAATTTTTCACTTAAAACTAAGTCATCAATTTTTTTTTTAAGAATATTTGAAACTAGAAAAAAGAGAATAACCCCAAATAAAGAAGCAAAACTAATAATTATTAGCGCTACTTCAGTTTTCATTTAAAATGTAATTAATTAATTAATTCTTTTAATTCCCAAGGAATTAAAGTCTTTATGTAAAACTTGATTTAAAGTTAACAGATAGATTTCATTAGTCGGTGATGTTTTTTCTACAGATACCGTTTTTAATTTTGGTGCAATCGAAGCTAAAGAGGATTTGTTATTTTGTTTTTGTGACGTAACTTTAATTTTGGGTGCTGTTATATTACTCTCTGCGACCTCTTTATCTTTGCAAAATGATTGAGGGTTACTTAAATTTTCAATGTTAATCTCACAATCTTTATCTGTTACTTTTGAAAGCGCATGTTCAGACATTTTTTTTCCAGTATGTTTCTTTATTCCATAATCAATAAGGTTTGAAGCAATTGAGGTTGGATTAAATATTGTTTCAGTTAAGCTTGCTGAAATTAAACTTCCACAGGAATTCAGTAGCAACACTGAAAATATTAGAAATAATTTTCTCATTATTAAATATTATTTTACGTAAATTCGCTTTAAAAGGGAATAATTATTTCATCAGATTATTTGATCTTTTCAATAATAATGCTGGATTTGCAAAATCTTTTTTTCCATAAGTAATTTTTTTTCCTGAAAAGGTAGTTAGTATAGCTCCAGCATGTTCTGCGATCGCATGTCCTGCTGCTATATCCCATTCTTTTGCTCTGGCTCTTGCTGCATAAATATCAAACTCACCAGCAGCTATTAGGCAAAATTTTAATGAACTTGAGCATTTTACAAATTTTGTAACATTGTTTTTTTTATGAATATTTAAAATAATATCGGAGGGAGTAGGACTGTTAGATAAAGCCAAGATCTCATTACTTTTTGATAATTTTTTACAATTTAATTTTACTTTAATATTCTTGTTAATTTCATAAGCATCATTTTTACCAAAAGAATAAAATAATCTTTTAAGTTTTGGAGCATATATTACTCCAAGGACAGGTTTTTTATTTAAAATTAGAGCAGCGTTTAAAGTGTATTCATTTTTGTTTTTTATATATTCGCGAGTTCCATCGATTGGGTCAATTAGCCAGAAATTGTTATTATCAAATTTTTTTATTTCATTAACATTTTCTTCAGAAACTATTTGAATATCTGGGGTAAGATTTGAAATTGTTTCTTGCAATATTTCATCCACCAATAGATCTCCATTGGTAACTGGGGTGTTATCTTTTTTTATAGTAATTTTAAGGTTTTTACCTGAGAGCCTAATACTTTCTTTGCCAGCCTCATAAAAACTTGGAATTAGCTCTTCAGCTATTTTTTTTAAATTAATTTTTAGCATTTATTTTTTCTAGCAACACTATGTCGGCAATAATCGTTTTTTTTCCAGCATTTTCAAAGTTTACAGTTACGATGTTTTTAATAATAGATTGTATTTGACCAGTTCCCCATTCTTTATTTTTAGGATTGATGACATAGTCACCTGGTTCATAATCAAAAATCATTTTTTATTTATACTTATTTATTTCTATAATGTAAGAGTGTCTGAATATTGTCATGACAACAATACTTAAAACAAAATCAAATAATAATTTATTAGGACTGGACAAACCACCAAGCGAGACCAAAGTTGTGGTTGCAATGTCAGGGGGCGTTGATTCATCAGTTGTTGCTGGCTTAATGAAAATGAATGGTTATCAAGTTATTGGCATGACTTTGCAACTTTATGACTATGCTCAAATTAATAAAAAACCTGGCACCTGTTGTGCAGGACAAGATATTTACGATGCAAAAAGAGTTTCGGAAAAATTAGAAATTGATCATTATGTTTTAAATTATGAAAGTAAATTTAAGAATGAAGTTATAGAAAAATTTGCAGATTCCTATCTAAGAGGAGAAACACCAATCCCTTGTGTAAACTGTAATCAAACAGTTAAGTTTCGAGATTTATTTGAGTCAGCCAAAAATTTAAAAGCCGATGCTTTAATTACCGGTCATTATGTAAAAAAAATTATAGATAATAATATTTCTAAAATGTACAGACCGAAAGATTTAAATCGCGATCAGACTTATTTCTTGTTTGCAACAACGCAAGAGCAATTAAATTATTTACATTTTCCATTAGGAGATCTTCCAAAAGAAGAAACTAGAAATATTGCGAAACAACTTAATCTGGAAGTTGCTGATAAACCAGATAGTCAAGATATTTGCTTTGTACCAGATGGTAATTATGTTTCTGTTATTGAGCGTTTAAGACCAGAGGCACATGAGCCTGGAAATATTGTTGACACTAAAGGAAATGTTTTAGGAAAACATAAAGGAATTATTAATTTTACCATCGGACAAAGGAAGGGAATAAAAATTTCAGGAGAAATTCCTTATTATGTAGTTAAAATTAATGCAGAGACTAAAGAAGTTGTAATTGGAAAAAAAGAGGAATTAGAAATTAAAAAACTAAAAATTGAAGATATTAATTATCTTTCAGATAAGCAAAACGATTTTAATGAAAATATATTTGTTAAAGTAAGATCAACTGGAAAGCTTATAGAGTCCAAATTAGATGTTAATACTGGAACTGTTACTTTTGAAAAAGGTGAGTTTGGAGTATCCCCAGGTCAGGCATGCGTATTTTATAAACCCGACCAATTGGGTGTTAGAGTTTTAGGTGGTGGCTGGATAAGAGCTACAGAGTAAAAGAAATTATTTCTTTTTATTTCTTCTTCTGTTTCTTCTTATTTTTGAGCCAACTTTTCTTCGGCCTCTATGTTTTTTTGGGTATCCCATTTTTTAATATTAAAAGTTTGTATTCAAATTAATTACCAAAAGAAAAAACAAACACAAGTACGTTTTTTAAATACAATTTGATTTTTTTCACAGTTATGATTTAACAACGCTGATGGGGATTTTTAAAGATAAAGTCGATGTTATTTACCGGTCTGATTTTGATAAGACAAATAAAGCTGATATTAGAACTTTAGTTCTTGAGAAAAACGCAAGAGATAAATACGATAAAAAAATCCAAAATAGAATTGTTGTAATTTTATTTTTCTGTTTAATAATTGGAGTTGGTTTAACTTTAATTAAATAATTCTAAATTTCAAATATCTATAAAATGTTTACTCAATCATTTGAGGAATTGAGCATTAAAACAAGCGGTAATAGGTTAATTAAAATTACAGAAAAAATATTAAATTTTGTAGATCGTTCCAAAATTTCAAATGGAATAATAAATATATCAATTTTACATACAAGCGCTTCATTAATTATCCAAGAAAATGCAGATGATGATGTTCAAAAAGATATATTAAATTTTTACGATAAATTAGTACCTATGGATAAAGATTTATACATTCATAATACTGAAGGAAAAGATGATATGCCAGCTCATATCAAGTCCACTTTAACCAATAGTAATTTAACTTTGAGTATAAAAAATAATAAATTAATCCTTGGAACTTGGCAGGGGATATATTTATTTGAACATAGAATTGAACAGCAGATAAGAAAAGTTTTTTTACATCTCCTTGGAGAAAAATAATCATGAGTTCTTCATTAAATATTGTTTTAATAGTTGGTAGCGCCCCTGATGCTTTGATGATTAAAGATCGAGATCTGTCTTTATTTTCAAGCTGCGTTGTTATTAATAATGCTTGGCAATTAAATAAAGATTGGGATTATTTAATTTATCCCGAAGATTTTCCAGATAAAAATTTACCTCCAGATACAGTCTTGTCTAAAAAAAAAATAATTACGGCTCGAGAATATGTGCCTGAACAAAATTTTTTTGGAGGATTTGTTTATGGTGGTGGTACGATGGCTTTCACTGCTGGTTATTGGGCCTTGGGTGCCTTAAAGCCAGATATTATCGCATACTTAGGTTGTGACATGATTTATCCATCAGAAAAAAAAACACCAAGTCATTTTTATGGAAATGGCGAAGCTGACCCTTTACGTTCAGATATTACATTGCAGTCTCTTGAAGCAAAGTCTGTTCGTTTAATGGCGTTAGCGCAAATTAATAATTGCTCAATAGTCAATCTGTCTAAGCTACCTGAATCACGATTATTATTTCCACGCACTTCTATAACTAAACTCTTAAAAAAAAATGATAAAAAAAAATCATTATATTCACAAGAATTAAAATTAGATTCTAGATCAATAAAAAGAGCTTTAGATCTTGAAGGGGAGTTGGCATATATGGTTCCTTCAGGAAAATACTGGGAGTCCCCAGTCGAATTTGACCGATCCAAATTAAGTGAAATAGATTCTCTATGGCTCAAGTCTGCGTCTAAATTAAATTAGAAGATAGTTATATTAATTTTGATAACGTAGTATGACCGTAATCAAAGAGTAAAACATAACTATTATTCACAAAAGTTTATACTTATGTTAATCAAAGCTCTTTAATAGCAGAGTAAAACTGCGAGTTTAACAAATGGCGGGGTAGCTCAGTTGGTTAGAGCGCAGGACTCATAAGCCTGAGGTCGGTGGTTCGATCCCACTTCCCGCTACCAAATAATTTAAATTATGTTTAACGTATCTTGTATTCAACTCACATCAGATAATAACGTCTTTTCTAATTTAGAAAAAACAACAGATTTAATAATTGATTCAATTAAGAAAAAAGCCGATCTAATTATCACTCCAGAAAATACTTCTTTATTTACGTTAGATCATAGAGAGCTTTTAGAAAAAGCAGAAGAAATGAATAATAATTTTTTTTTAGAATCCATAAGTAGAATTTCAAAAAGTTATAAAAAATGGATTTTAATTGGATCTTTACCAATAAAATTATCTAAAAAAATATTAGCAAATAGATCTGTGCTTTTTAATCCAAATGGAAAAGTTGCAAGCTTTTATGATAAAATTCATATGTTTGATGTTACGCTTTCAAAAAAAGAAAAATATGAGGAGTCTAAAAAATTTTTAGCTGGTAAAAAAAAAGTTTTAGCTAAATTACCGTGGGGTTCATTGGGTCTTACTATTTGTTATGATGTTCGTTTCCCAAGCCTATATAGAGAGCTTGCAATAAGAGGAGCAATTTTTATGGCAGTTCCTTCAGCTTTTACAAAAACAACGGGAGAAAAACACTGGCATACTTTGTTAAAGGCAAGAGCTATTGAAAATTTTTCTTATGTATTTGCAGCTGCACAAACAGGAAAACATTACAACGATAGATTAACATATGGTCATTCTTT
Organism: alpha proteobacterium SCGC AAA028-C07; assembly: GCA_000419465.1. Classification (GTDB taxonomy): domain Bacteria; phylum Pseudomonadota; class Alphaproteobacteria; order Pelagibacterales; family Pelagibacteraceae; genus Fontibacterium. The sequence goes on from ATTB01000005.1 coordinate 56,427, forward strand.
AATTGTTTCTCCAGATGGCGAGATATTAAAAGAAAAGAAAAAGGGAGAAGGTTTTATTATTGCAAGTATAGATGAAAATCTTCCAAAGAAATTAAGAGCTAAAATTCCAAGTCTTAAATCAAATTAATATTTTTTATAGCTTTTTACTTCAGAAATATTAGACCTAGTTAAGTTGTTAATCTTGTTTTTAACACGCGATCTCTCATCGTTAGTAAAATAAACTGCCCTTGCGAGTTTTATAAATTTATCTTGAAAATTTCTTTTTCTTTCGCAATCTCTAATATCGTCCTCGATTTTCCAAAGCTTAAGATTAACTGATTTAAGTTTTTTATATAATTTCGTTAGTGATTTAGATTTTTTAACATTTTCATTAACAGTTTCCTGCAGAGACCCGAGTTCTTTTAAGACAATATTTCTTTTACTTCTGTCTTTAATTTTATTTTTTTTAATCTCAAGAATAGAGATTTTATCAAATAACTCACCAGCAGATATCTCTGAATAAATTTTTTTTGTAATTTCCATAATTAATCAATAATGTTCTTTTATAATATATGTCAAATATTTTAATAATAAAACTTGGCTCTCTTGGTGATGTTGTTCAAATTTCTGGAGCTTTAAGAGACATCAGAGAGCATCATAAGAATGAAAAAATTACAATCTTAACCACTTCTAAATATTTAAATTTATTTAAAAATTGTCCTTATGTAGATGACTGTTTAGAAGATGAGAGACTTCCTAGATATAATATATTTTATCTTTTAAGATTAAGAAAAATTGTCAATTCTTTAAACTTTAATAAAGTTTATGATTTGCAAAACTCCAATAGAACAAGTTTTTATAGAAAATTTCTTTTTAATATAAAAGACTGGTCATCATCTAAAGATATTCCAGATAACAAATATAATATTTCAGTATTACAAAGATTTGATGAACAATTAAGAAAATCAAATATTCAAACTCTTTATACTTTAAAACCAGATTTTAGTTGGGCTGCTGAGAAAACTAATAGCTATAATCTTGGTACTGACAAAAAATATGTTTTATTTTTTCCTTTTTGTTCTAAGGATTTAATTCATAAACGATGGCCTTATTTTCCTGAGTTAATCAATTTAATAAAGAAAAATCATCCCCAATACGCGTTGGTAGTTGCTCCTGGTCCAGGTGAGATAGAAGAGGCTAAAAGTTTAGATATTAAAATTGCTTTAAATAATAATTTACCTTTAAATTTTTTTGAACTTGCTTCTTTAATAAAAAAATCCCATTTAGTTATTGCTAATGATACAGGACCAGCTCACATGGCTGCTCATCTAGGCGCTAGAGGCTTTACGTTATTTGGTCCACACACAACTCCTGAAAAAGTTTCAATTGAGAGAGAAAAGTTTATTGCTCTACAGACAATGGATCTCAAATCTCTTTTTGCTGATAGAGTTTATGCTTTAATCAAGAGCTCTATTGCAAATTAAGAAGATTTTCATATTTTTTAATTATCTCTTTCCAATAAAATTTTTTAGAAAATTCTTTTGCATTTTTTCCAAGTTCTAAATATTTTTTATTTTGAATTATATTTTTTAATGCATCATAAATTTCAGAGTGATCAAACCCATTACATAATAGACCGGTTTTATTATCTTGAACTGCATCAGGCGCTCCTCCATCTTTTCCAGCAATTGATGGAATTCCGTAGCTTGCGGCTTCAATATAACTAATCCCAAACCCCTCAACTGAATTTCCTTCAATCCTTGCAGGCATTAAAAAAATATTTGAATTTTTAAGCAGAGCGTTCTTTAAATCAAAGTTAATATTTTTAAGAAAAATCACATTATTTTCTAAATTAAGAACTTTAGTAGTTTTTTTTAAATTTTCTTCCTCATCCCCATTTCCAACAATGACATATTTAAAGTTTGGATAGATTGCTTGAATATTTTTTAAAGCTAATAAAGAAAAATCAATTCCTTTTCTTTTATCAAATCTTGAAACAGTGATGATTTTAATATCGGAATTTCCAAATATTTCTTTAGCTTCATCATCGGCTTCTGAGCTGATCGTTTGAGGTTCATTAATGCCAGGATTTATCACATGTATCTTCCCATGATCACAACCTTTCTCTGCTGCCAATTTTTTTGTATATTCTGAGTTTGCAATTATGTATTTAGCTTTCGCTAATGAATTAATAGATCTTTTGTTAGTAAAACTTCCAAGGGGATGATTAATTTCTTTTCCATGAATTAGACATAAAATTGGAATTTTATCTGATATATTTTCAGTAATTAATTCAATACTTTTCCAGTGATCAGCAATTATAGCTTTAACTGAATTACTTTTAATAACTTCTTTTAAAAGATTAAATTTTCTATATTTTTTTAATATTTTAAGACCACCCATTCTATTAGTTTCAAAGTTATTTTTTTTGTCATAACTTTCATCGCCAGCAAATGAATTAGCCAAAACTTTAATTGGATGAAAATTGCTTATATGAGTTGCAAGACCACCCATTAAACTTTGCATTCCACCAAGTTCAGGAGGGTAACTTCTTGTTGTTATAATAATCATTTAATTATTTTTTCCATTTAATGTTACATCCCATGCTTGGATATTGTTGTTTTGGTCCATTTGAAGTTTTTGCAATTAATTCCATTGCACTTAAAAGATCATTTGCCTTCTCTGTTGGTTTGAGATTTTTCATTTCTCTTATTCTACCTCGATACTGAAGTTCATCATTTTTGTTATATCCAAAAAAATCTGGGGTGCATACTGCTCCGTAAGTTTTGGCAATTTCTTGAGTTCCATCATACAAATATGGAAATTTAAAATTATTTATTTTTGAAAATTTTTTCATATTTTTAAAACTATCTTCAGGATAATTATTTGTATCATTTGACATTATTGCAACTGAATTAATCCCAAGTTTTGACAGCTTATTAGTCACATCCACCAATTCCTCAATTATAGCTTTTACATAAGGACAGTGGTTACAAATAAATGCAATTAAAGTTCCATTTTGACCTTTAATTTCTTTAAACGAAATGAATGTATCTTCAGTAGATAATAATTTAAATTCTTTAATCTTTTCTCCAAAATTGCACACCGGAGTTTCAGTGAGAGACATAATTTTATTTTACTATTTGGAATATTTGTTATGAATATAACATGATTTTTGAACTAGGTAATAAAAGATTAAAAGACGATGGAAAATATTGGGTTGCGCCATCGGCAAATGTAATTGGCGATGTAACTTTAAAAAATGATTCTAGCGTTTGGTTTAATGCTGTTATCAGAGGAGATATAGAAAACATTACCTTGGGTGAGGGCAGTAATGTTCAAGACAATAGCGTTCTGCATACTGACAAAGGATGCCCATTAAAAATTGGTAAGATGGTAACCGTTGGTCATTTGGTTATGTTACACGGGTGCACTATCATGGATAATAGTTTGATTGGTATTGGCTCAACAATTTTAAATAAAAGTATTATTGGCAATAACTGTATTATTGGTGCCAATAGTTTAATTACTGAAGGTAAAATAATTCCAGACAATTCTTTAGTTATGGGAAGTCCTGGAAAAGTAATTAGACAAGTTACTGAGGAAGAAAAAAAAGCAATCACTGCAAACGCTCAGCATTATATAGATAACTGGAAGAAATACGTAAAAGACCTTAAAAAAATTTAAGGTACCAACCAAGTACTTTTGTTTTCATCTAGTATAAATTTAGCTCGTCTATGTCCTTGTGAAGCTAAATATAGCCATTCAAAACTTTTAATTTTACTCTCAACAACACAAAAATTTTTATAACCCATTTCACTTTGTTCAAGACTTGGAAGAGTACCACCCATATCTTTTGATAAATCAGAGGCAGACTCATTAATTAAATCACCAGGAGCTTGGGGTGATAGGTAACATTTTCTACTCATCATTTGCGTTTTAGTCCAAGCTTGTTTTGTAATTTCATTATCTTTGTGAATTGTTACAATTCCTTCAGCGCGAACCTGAATTTTTCTTTTTTTATTATAAAATACGAAATTTATTTTCTTATTATTTTTTAAATAATCAATCTTTGGAGATCTATAATCAGTATGAAATCTTAAGATATTTTTGTCTTTAAACGCGCCTCTTAGTACAACAATTCTTCCATCAGCACCTTGATCAGAATTAACAATTACAACGGGTAATCTAAAATCTTCTTCTCGTTCAGAAACTCCTTTTTGTAAAAGATTCCAGATTTCATTTAATATTAAATCAATATTATTATAGTAATCTGGAATATCGTTAATCACTCTTGTTAACTTACTTTTTTTTAAGTCGAGTAATTAAACTTGATGTATCAAATCGATTGCCACCGTTCTTTTGTACCTCAGAGTAATAACCGTCTATGATTTTAGTTATTGGAAGGTCAGAATTATTACTTTTGGCCTCTTCCATAGCAATTCCTAAATCTTTTCTCATCCAATCAACAGCAAAACCAAAATCAAATTTATCTTGAATCATTGTTTTGTATCTATTTTCCATTTGCCAAGATTGAGCAGCACCTTTTGATATTACTTCAATAACATCTTCCATGTTTAATCCTGCATTTTGACCAAATCGAATTCCTTCAGATAAACCCTGAACTAATCCAACGATACAAATTTGATTAACCATTTTAGCAAGCTGACCACTTCCTGCAGCTCCTAACACTTTCATTTTTTTGCTATAACACTTGATTACATCTTGAGCTTTTTCAAAATCTTTATTTTCTCCACCTATCATTACTGTTAGCTGGCCATTTTCAGCTCCAGCTTGACCACCAGAAACAGGTGCATCTAAAAAACCAAAACCTTTTTCTTTCGCAGCTTTAAATAATTCACGAGCAATCTTTGCTGATGCAGTAGTGTTGTCAATAAACACCGCATCTTTTTTTACAGAGTGAAATGCTCCTTCAGATCCTAATGTTACTTCTTTTAAATCGTTATCATTACCAACGCAGCAAAATACAAAATCAGAATCTTTGCTTGCTTCTTTTGGAGTTTTTGCAAATTTTCCACCAAATTCTTTAACCCATTTTTCAGCTTTTGCAGTTGTTCGGTTATAAACCGTAACGTCATGACCTGCCTTTGCTATGTGACGTGCCATCGGATAACCCATTACACCAAGACCTAAAAAAGTAACTTTAGCCATTTATGCTCCTATTAATCGTTTGTTAAATTAATCACTTATATATTGCTCTTAAATCTTTATAAAAACTTGATTTATTTAAGCTTTAAGACTAAAACGGTCAATTCAAATTATGGCACGAGTAACCGTAGAGGACTGTTTACAGCAAGTTGATAATCAATACGATTTAGTCATTTTGGCTAAAGAGAGAACTTTGCAATTGGGAGTGGGAGATGCTCCGCAAGTTCCAGTAGATAATGATAAACGAACAGTCTTAGCTTTAAGAGAAATCGCAGAAAAAAAAGTTTCAGTAAAAGATTTAGAAGAATCAACAATTGATCGTATGAGAGATCATCCAGACGATGCTGTTGAGCAAGAAGATTTTGATAGCCCAGATGGAGATTCTTTTGAAGATTTATATCAAGGAGAAGTTTCAAAATCAGGACAAGCAATACTTCCTTCTAAAAGATCTAGAAAAATTCCAGAACCAAAAGCTGGAGCAGAAAATGAAGCTATCGAGGCAGATGACGATGATCTTGATGATGATATAGCTTTAGAGGCGGCTCCTGAAAAAGAAGCTACAGAAGATAAAGTTTAATTAAATCTTAATTTTAAAATCCTTTAAAATCTTTTTTCTGTGTTGATCAAGCTCAGGAATTTCACCACGTGTTTTTGGATCTTTGTAATTAGACATTTTAATCGGATTTCCAGCCATTTTAAATTTTCCAATTTTTTTATGGTCTGAACTTACAATCATATTTCTAAATGTAATTTGAGGATTTTCTACAGCCTGTTTAATGTTATAAATTGGACCACATGGGATATTCATTTTAGTAAAAAGTTTAATCCAATTATCAGTTTGATCTTTAATTAAATATTTTTCTAAGATTACTTTTAAATCTTCAGCGTTTGAATTCCTAAGTTTATTACTCACAAATCTTTTGTCTTGAATATACTCTTTGCAGTCTAAAGCGTTACAAAGATTTTCAAATAATTTATCATTACCAGCGGCGACAATAATAAAGCTGTCTTTTGTTTTGTAAGCTTCAAAGGGAGTAATTGAAGGGTGACGTGAACCCATAGGCTTTGGAATTTCACCACTACTAAAGTATCTAGCAATTGCATTTTCTAAAATTGCAATTTGACAATCAAGCATAGACACATCAATCTTTGTGCCTTTGCCAGTTTTTGCTCTATCAAATAAAGCTGCATTAATTCCAATTGTCGTGAAAAGTCCCGCAGTAATATCACCAATAGATGTTCCAACTCTTGTTGGTTTACCATCAGGATGTCCTGTTACACTCATAAGACCACCCATTCCCTGAACAACCATATCGTAAGCAGGCAAACTTTTTAAAGGACCTGTTTGTCCAAATCCTGAAGCGGAGGCATAAATTAATCTTGGATATTTTTTCTTTAAAACATCCCATGAATATCCCCACTTATCTAATGTGCCGGGTCTAAAATTTTCAACTAACACATCAGCTTTTGATAATATTTTTTCAAATATTTTTTTATCGTCTTTATTCTTTAAATTTAGAGCAATACTTTCCTTACCTCTATTAAGAGACATAAAATAAGCCGAATAATCTTTAATGAATGGACCAAAACTTCTGCTGTCATCTCCTGTCTCAGGAGCTTCTACTTTTATCACTCGCGCACCAAGGTCGGATAAAACCATAGTGCAATAAGGACCGACTAAAACTCTTGTTAAATCAAGTACAACAATGCCCTTTAATGGTCCTGTGTTATTTTTCATTAATTTAATCTTATATTGACCTTAGCTAATTTTCAAATCACAATAGATAGTATTAAAAATAACTAATAAGGGGGACGTGTGAAAATTAAAAGTTTATTTACAACGCTGTTTAGTATTTTCTTTATACTTACAGCTAGCAATTCATTTGCACAAATCACTTTAAAAGCTTCTCATCAATTTCCAGGCGGAAAAGGTGATGCAAGAGATGAAATGATGAACTTACTTGCAAAAGAAGTTGAAAAAGCAAATGTTGGAGTAAAAATCCAAGTTTATCCTGGTCAGTCACTTTATAAAGCAATGGAGCAATACAAGCCTTTAGTTGAAGGTCAGCTTGATCTTGTTTCTTTACCATTAGATTATGCTGCTGGTTTCGTTCCAGAGTTTAGCATTACATTAATGCCAGGTTTAGTAAAAAATCATGAGCATGCACAAAGAATTAATGTTTCTCCATTCATGAAGGACATTAAAAAAATGATTAATGATCAGGGTGCAATTGTTTTGGCTGATGCCTGGTTTGCCGGTGGTTTTGCATCAAAAAATAAATGTATAACAAATCCGGAGTCTGCTAAAGGCCAAGTAACTAGAGCGGCTGGCCCTATGTTTGAAGAAATGTTAGTAGGAGCAGGCGCTTCAATTTCTTCAATGGCAAGCTCTGAAGTTTATCAGGGTTTACAAACAGGTGTGTTAAATGCTGTAAATACAAGCTCACAAAGTTTTGTATCGTTTAAATTATTTGAACAAGTTAAATGTATTACGCCTCCAGGAAAGTATGCGCTTTGGTTTATGTATCAACCAGTTCTTATGTCAAAGAAATCATTTGATAAATTAAATCCAAAACAAAAAGAAGCAATTTTGGCTGCTGGAAGAAAAGCTGAGATATATATAACAAAAGAATCAGCAAAATTAGACAGCGAAATGGAAAAAGTATTTAAAGAAAAAGGTGTTCAGATCCATCAAATGACTGAAGCTGACTTTAAAGCTTGGATTGAGCTAGCTAAAAAAACTTCTTACAAGAAGTTTGCTGAAAAAGTAAAAGGTGGCGATAAATTAATCGCTAAAGCATTAGCAGTTAAGTAAATTTAAATTTACTGGCAGATTGAAAGATCTGCCAGTAAATGATATTTTAATGTTTGTCTTTATAAAATTTATTCATTCATTATCAAAAATTTGTGGAATAATTTCTACAATTCTCATTGGATCTGCAGTTTTAGTGACAACTCAAATGGTAGTTGTAAGATATTTTTTTAAAATGAATACTGTCTGGCAAACAGAATATGTAATTTTTTCTTTAGCAGCAGCGACATTTATCGGTGCGCCTTATGTTTTGCTTAAAAAAGGTCATGTGAATGTTGATCTTATTCCTTATTATTTAAGTGAAAAAGGCAAGAATATCCTAGCAGTAATTGCAGCAATTTTATCATTAATATTTTTGTTTTTTTTATTTTATTCAAGTCTTCAATTATTTTCTCATTCTTGGGTAAAAAATATTAAAACACCAACTATATGGGCTTTGCCTATGTGGAAGGTATATATATTTTTGCCTCTTGGGATGGGTATTTTAATTTTACAATATTTAGCTGATATTTTCTCAGTAATTTATAAATACGAAACTCAAGAAAAAAAATAAAAATGGAACCATTAACACTTGCTTTATGGATTGTAGTTGCAACTTTAGCAGTACTTGCAACAGGTATACCAATAGCGTTTGGTTTAGCATTAGTTTCTTCTGTTTTTTTCATAGCCATCGAGGGATTTGGAAGAGTTCCTCTTTTAGCTGAACAGTTTTGGAATGGACTACAAGACTTTGGTATTGTTACTATTCCAATGTTTTTACTTATGGGTATTGCAGTTGCAGCTTCTCCTGCTGGAAAAGATTTATATTCTGCACTTGATCGATGGTTAAATAAAGTTCCAGGTGGTTTAATTGTATCAAATTTAGGTGCTTGTTCTATTTTCGCAGCTTTATGTGGATCCTCCCCAGCAACCTGTGCTGCGATTGGTAAAATGGGAATTCCTGAAATGAGAAAACGAGGATACTCTCCAGAACTTGCAACAGGAACGATTTGCGCCGGTGGTACACTTGGAATTTTGATTCCACCAAGTATCACTATGATCATTTATGGAATTTCGACCGGAACCTCAATTGGTAAATTGTTTATAGCAGGAATTATTCCAGGAATTATGCTTACAGCGTTGTTTATGATTTGGGCTATAGTTTATGCTAGAATAAATAGAGAAGGTTCAGAGAAAGTGGAGGTGGTTGAATATTCATGGAAGCAACGATTTGAAATTTTACCAAAAATAATTCCATTTTTTTTATTAGTCGTTGGTGTTCTTTATGTATTGTACGGCGGTATAGCAACCCCCAATGAAGCTTCAGCTGTTGGGGCGCTAATTAGTGTAATTCTAGTTGCTGTGATTTATAAAATGTACAGGTTCAAAGATATCTGGGCAATCCTTGAAGAATCAATGAAAGAAAGTGTAATGCTAATGTTAATTATAGCAGCTTCATTTCTTTTTAGTTTTATTTTATCTAATCTTTACATCACTCAGACTTTAGCTAAAGAAATGGTTGAGATCGCAGCTAATAAATGGATGCTGTTGCTTTACATTAATATATTTTTATTAATCGCTGGTTGTTTTTTACCCCCCGTTGCAATTATTCTTATGACTGCACCAATTCTTTATCCAATTATTACAGCCGCAGGTTTTGATCCGATTTGGTTTGGAGTTGTTATGACAATTAATATGGAAATAGGCCTAATCACGCCCCCTGTTGGACTTAATTTGTTTGTTATTAAGGGTATTGCACCAGATATTTCAATTGGCAAAATTTTAAAAGGTTCATTTCCATTTGTTTTATTGATGATTTTACAAATAGTTTTACTCTGTATTTTTCCTGAAATTGCAACTTGGCTTCCAAGCACTGTAATGAAATAATAAACCCATGTTGGGTTTAAAAAAATTCTTAAATTTTATCGCAGATAAAAGTAAAGGACTTTTTTCAAATCTATTTATAAAAAAAAAAGACTCATTATCCTATCTAACTGATTTATGTGATCAATTAATATCTGAGGATGGAGTAGTCTCCGGCATTACTATTGCTCGCGAAATCTGGCAATTATACGAAAAGTTAAATTTAGAAGAAAAAGAAGTTTTTTTTTTACAGATAGATAAAAAATACAAACCAAATTATTCAATAATTACTAAAGCCTGCAAAGTTTTCATAGATAAAAACAATGAGACTAATTTAGAATTATTAAACGAGGCAACTGAGGGAAAAAGACAGGAATTAATAAGACGATTAAATCTAGCTCCTAATGGTACTCAATATTTAGTTAAGATGAGAGAAGATTTAATTTATTTTTTAAATAAACATCCTGAACTTAAAAGTTTAGATAAAGATTTTAGACATTTATTTAGATCTTGGTTTAATCCAGGTTTTTTAAAGTTAACTCGTATTAAAAAAGATACCGATCCTGACATACTGCAGAAAATTATTAAAAATGAGAGAGTCCACGAGATAAAAAGTATAGAGGCTCTTTATAGAAGATTAGAAAACGATAGATTATTTTACGCTTATTTTCATCCAATTTTAGATAAAGAACCATTAATTTTTGTTCAAGTTGCCTTTACAAAAGGCATTGGAAATTCAATACAAGCTATTACCGAAGGAGACATAAGCAATACCAATAATTATGACGCTGTTACTTTTTACTCCATAAGTAATTCTAATAAAGGTCTTCAGCAAATAACTCTTGGAAATTTTCTTATCAAAAGAGTTGTTTTTGAAATTCAACAAGAATTTCCAAAAGTAAAACAATTCTATACTTTATCTCCAATACCAGGACTTGCTTCATGGTTTTTGAAACAACCTGAAGTAAAAATAAAAAATATTTTAAAGAATTATAATTCTAGTCAATTATATTTTTTAAAAGATGAAAATATTGATTCTTTTAATCGTAAAAAAATTGAAGAGAATAAAGATGCATTAAAAAAAATTACTTATTATTATTTGACAGAAGAAAAATTTAATAATCGACCTTTAAACGGAGTTGCAAACTTTCATTTAAATAATGGTGCATCAATTTATGATATTGTGATAAATGGCGACTTATCATCCAACGGATACAAAGAATCTTTTGGAATAATGGTTAATTATTATTATGAACTTGGAAAAATAGTTAAAAATCATGAAGATTTTGTTAATAAGGGTAAGATTTCAATAATGGATAATTTAAAAGAGCATGTCTAAAGTTAATAGAAAAGTTTCTGTAGCTCCGATGATGGATTGTACAGACAGACATGATCGCTATTTCCTAAGGTTAATAAGCAAAAACGTCATGCTTTATTCTGAAATGATAGCAACAGGCGCTATTCTTAAAGGTAAACAAAGGAATGTTTTAGAATTTAGTGAATTTGAAAAACCAGTTGCTCTTCAACTGGGAGGATCTTCAGCCAAAGAGTTAGCAGAGTCATCAAAAATTGCAGAAGATTATAATTACGATGAGATTAATTTAAATTTAGGCTGTCCAAGCAAAAAGGTACAAAAGAATAAATTTGGAGCATGTTTAATTAAAGAACCAGATTTAGTTGCTGAATGTTTAAATAGCATGGTGAATGCAACAAAACTCCCGGTAACAGTTAAAACTAGAATTGGTTTTGATGATGTGGAGGATTTTGAATATTTAGATAAATTTATAAAAAAAATTGCAAGCACAGGAGTCAAAACGGTAATCTTACATGCAAGAAAAGCAATTCTTAAAGGTTTAAGTCCAAGAGATAATTTGAGAATACCAAAATTAAATTATGGAATTGTAAAACAAATTAAAGATAGCAATCCTAATTTAGAAATAATTATTAATGGTGGAATTACCAAAACAGAGGAAATTAAAGAACATTTAAATAATGTTGATGGGGTTATGATTGGTAGATCTATTTATCATTCGCCTTATTTTTTAGCAGAAATTGAAAAAGAAATATTTAACAATGAAGCTGTTCCAACACGTGAAGAAGTTGTTAAAAAAATTGTAGAATATTGTTTGGCTGAAGTTAAAAAGGGAACTCGTGTCAATCAGGTCATGAGACATACCGTTGGTTTGTTTCATGGGATTAGTGGAGCCAATTATTGGAAAAGATATTTAAGCAATAATATGTTAGTGCGTGACGCCGATGTCAACAAAGTGAATTATATGCTGGATATGGTAAAGCATAACTCAGTTAATATAGTTGAAAATAATTAATTTTTTTTAGTTTAAATAAATTTATTATGCTTTTTTTTAAAAGACTATTTTCAAGTAGTAATTTAGAATTAAAAGTTAATGATGGTGGTAGAGCAGCTGCTGGTTATAAAGGCCAAGCAGGTGACTGTGTAGTAAGATCTATTGCGATTGCTACAGGCATGCCTTACCAGAAAGTTTATGATGATTTATTTAAAGCTAATGAAGAATTTAGAAATACATCAAGAACTAAACTGGCTCGAAGTTTAAAACAAAGACATGATAGTCCAAGAACTGGAACTCATAGAGCAGTATTAAATAAATATTTAGAAAAATTAGGATGGAAATGGACGCCTACTATGTTTGTAGGACAAGGTTGTAAGGTTCATTTAAAAAAAGAAGAACTACCTATGGGCACATTAATCGTATCGTGCTCTAAACATTTAACGGTTGTTATTGATGGTGTTCTTCATGATGTTTTTGATTGTTCTAGAAATGGCACTCGTTGCGTTTATGGGTATTGGACTAAAGGCAGCTAGATTTTCTGATCGTATTCGCCAATTTTTCCAGTCTTTTGTAGTAAATTATCTATAAACTCAAAGATCTTTTTCTTACGTTCATTTGATGTTGGGCTTTCAGTTACCACAACCAAAGAAGGCTTGTTAGATGAGGCCCTAATTAATCCCCACGACCCATCTTCTAGTGAAAAACGCACACCATTAATTGTTAAAATATCCGTAATAGACTGATTGTCTATTTTAGCATTTTTTAATTTTAATATTTCTACTTGTTTAATTAAATCCTCGACTACTTGATATTTTTCTTCATCTTTACAGAATGGAGCCATAGTAGGCGTTTGATACGTCTTAGGTAAATCATTAATTATTTCATTTATTTTTTTACTTTGATCATTAAGCAAATGACAAACCTGAAGAGCAGAATTAATTCCATCATCATAACCATATCCTAGTGGTTTATTAAAAAAGAAATGGCCGCTCTTTTCAAATCCAGCAAGCGCTTTAATTTGGTTAACTTTTCTTTTAATATGAGAATGTCCTGTCTTCCAATAGATAGTTTCGCAGTTATTTTCTTTTAAAATTTTATCATTAGCGAATAAACCGGTAGATTTAACATCTACAATAAACTTAGATCCTTTATATTTTGGAGCAAGGTTTCGAGCTATTAAAAGCCCAATCTTATCTGAAAATATTTCTTCTCCCTTATTATCAATTACCCCAACTCTATCTCCGTCTCCATCAAAACCAAAACCAACATCTGCATTATTATCTTTAACAGCTTTTGCAATTGCATGTAACATTTCTAAGTCTTCAGGATTAGGATTGTATTTTGGAAAAGTAAAATCTAAATTACAATCTAATTCTACAACTTCACAACCAATTCCTCTTAAAATTTGAGGAGCAAACACTCCGGCAGTTCCATTTCCACATGCAACAACAGCTTTAATTTTTTTTTGTATTTTATTTATTGATATTAAATTATTTATATATATTTCCTTAAATCCTTTAATTTCTTTATATGATCCTTTATCAAATTTAAATTTTTGATTTAGAACAATATCTTTAAGTTCATTCATTTCTTCAGGCGCATGAGTTAATCCTTTTTCAATTCCCATCTTAACTCCAGTCCAACCATTTTCATTATGACTAGCTGTAACCATAGCAACCCCATCAGCATTTAGTTCAAATTGAGCAAAATAAACCATAGGCGAAAGAGATAGGCCTACATCCTCAACTTGACAGCCAGCTAACATTAATCCTTCCGTCAGTGATTTTTTTATTTCTTCACTGTAAGATCGATAATCGTGCCCAATAATTACTCTTGGGTTTTTTTTAGTTCTATTCGTGATTTGAGTTCCAAGACCGATTCCTAAATTTTTTATGCCTTCCAGATTAATGTCTTTTGGGTACAACCATCTCGCGTCGTATTCTCTAAAACCATTTCTGTTTATGTTAATATCTTTAGAATTCATTAAAAAATTAATTGTTATTTTTTAATGGTTTATCAAAATTAAATTTTTTTAATTGACTTTTTTATAATGTTCTATTAATGTTCTATTGAACTATACTTATTAATGGTATATTCATGATTTTGTAACACAACATGTAGTTGTTTTACCAATAAAATCTAATAAAATTAGAGTTATGCAGGACAATTTGGCTTTAGCCATTAAGAATCTCGTTTTGGACAAAGGAATCAATATTCCAGCCTCTAATCCAAAATCTAACGTTCAAGATCTTAAAAAACCAGATCTATTTTCACTTACTAAAGAAACAGAATTATTTCAAAATGAAAAAGGTATCACAATTAAAATTGATCGTTCAAAAGATTCTAAATTAACAAATTTTGGTAAAGCAACTTTAGACGATAGATATTTAGCAGAGGGCGAATCTTACCAAGATTTATTCGCTAGGGTTGCAGCAAATTATTCAGATAACAATCTGCATGCACAAAGAATTTACAACTACATTAGTAATCTTTGGTTTATGCCAGCGACACCAGTTTTATCAAACGCGGGAACTGATAGAGGTTTGCCGATATCTTGCTTCTTAAACGAAGCTAATGATAGCTTGGATGGAATTTTAGATCTTTGGTCTGAAAATGTTTGGCTTGCAGCAAGAGGTGGTGGAATAGGAAGTTACTGGGGAAATTTAAGATCTATCGGCGAAAAAATTGGAAGAGTTGGAAAAACCTCTGGAATTATTCCATTTATTAAAGTGATGGATTCTTTAACGTTAGCAATTAGCCAAGGATCTTTACGAAGAGGATCTGCTGCTTGTTATTTGCAAATTGACCATCCTGAGATTGAAGAATTTATTGAGATGAGAAGACCAACAGGAGGCGATCCAAATAGAAAAGCATTAAATCTTCACCATGGCGTTCTAGTAACAGATGCGTTTATGAGAGCTGTAGAGTTAGATGAGCAGTGGGCACTTAAGAGTCCTTATGACGGAGCAGTTCAAGCTACAATTTCTGCAAGAAATTTATGGATTAGACTTTTAACTGCAAGAGTTGAAACGGGCGAGCCGTATATTATTTTTATAGATACTGTTAACAGAATGATTCCACAACATCATAAACTTGCAGGTCTAACTGTTAAAACTTCAAACTTATGTTCTGAAATTACTTTGCCAACAGGAATTGATAAAAATGGAAAAGATAGAACAGCTGTTTGTTGTTTATCTTCAATAAATTTAGAAACATACGAAGAGTGGAAAGATGATAAAAATTTCGTTGAAGATATTATGAGATTTTTAGATAATATTTTAAGTGAGTTTATAGAAAAAGCTCCAGATTCTTTTAAAGATGCAAAATATTCTGCTCACCGTGAAAGAAGTGTTGGTCTTGGTGTTATGGGGTTTCATTCATTCTTACAAAAAAATTCAATTCCATTTGAATCTGTAATGGCAAAAGTTTGGAATACAAAAATATTTAAATATATCGACCAAGAAGTTAACAAAGCTTCAAAAAAACTTGCTGAAGAAAGAGGACCGTGTCCTGATGCCAAAGATTATGGAATAATGGAGAGGTTTTCTAATAAAACAGCAATAGCTCCAACAGCTTCAATTTCTATTATTTGCGGAGGTTCTTCGCCAGGAATTGAGCCTATTGCTGGAAATAGCTACACACACAAAACATTGTCAGGTTCTTTTAATGTTAGAAATAAATTTTTAGAGGAAGTGCTTAATAAATACGGAAAAAATAATAATGAAACTTGGTCTTCAATTACCACAACCCAAGGATCTGTTCAGCATTTAGATTTCTTAACTCAAGAAGAAAAAGATGTGTTTAAAACTGCATTTGAACTTGATCAACGTTGGTTAATTGATCTTTCAGCAGATAGAACGCCTTATATTTCGCAGGCTCAATCCTTAAATATATTTCTTCCAGCAGATGTTCATAAAAAAGATTTACATCAAATACACTTCCAGTCTTGGAAGAAAGGATTAAAGAGTCTTTACTACTGTAGGTCGAAATCTATACAGAGAGCAGAAGTTATAAGTAAAAGTTTTGTTGCAATACCAGCAGAAAAAAATAAAAATGAAGAATCTAAAAATTACGAGGAATGTTTGTCATGTCAGTAGCGCTTAAAGTTCAAGAAAAAATTATTGATAAAAATTATTGCGACACACACGGTTTGTTAAAAGACAATCCTGTCTATAAGCCTTTTAGATATCCATGGTGCTATGATGCATGGTTGACTCAACAAAGAATTCATTGGTTACCAGAAGAGGTTCCATTATCAGAAGATATTAGGGACTGGCAAAAAAAATTAACACAAGGTGAAAAGAATTTACTTACTCAAATTTTTAGATTTTTTACTCAAGCGGATGTTGAGGTAAATAATTGTTATCTTAGACATTATACAAGCGTTTTTAAACCAACTGAAGTTTTAATGATGATGACTGCGTTTTCAGCAATGGAAACAATTCATATCGCTGCCTACTCTCATTTATTAGACACAATCGGAATGCCAGACTCTGAATATTCCGCATTTCTTAAATATAAAGAAATGAAAGATAAGTATGACTACATGAAAAATTTCAATACAAACAACAAACGTGAGATCGCTAAAACAGTAGCGGTATTCAGTGCCTTTACAGAAGGCCTTCAATTGTTTGCAAGTTTTGCAATCTTACTTAATTTTCCTAGATTTAATAAAATGAAAGGCATGGGCCAAATTGTTACTTGGTCTGTAAGAGATGAGACACTTCATTGTAATTCAATGATCAAAATTTTTAATACTTTTTGCGATGAAAACCCAGGATTACTTGATGAGAGTTTAAAAAAAGAAATTTATGATGCTTGTAGAACAATTGTTCATCATGAAGATGCTTTTATCGATTTAGCTTTTGAAATGGGTAATATTGAGGGACTAACAGCACAGCAAGTTAAAGAATATATTAGATGGATTGCAAATCGTAGATTATCTCAATTACGTTTGAATGAGATTTATGAAGTTAAAGAGAATCCGTTAACTTGGCTAGACGATATGTTAAATGGTGTTGAGCACATGAACTTCTTTGAAGGCAGAGCAACAGAATACTCTAAAGCTTCTACAAAGGGTTCTTGGGTTGAAGCCTTTGAATTTACAAAATAATTTAAAATTACCTTTTATCTATAGGCTGAACTTTTCGATGAGCTGACCCTGTATATTTTGAAAGGGGTCTGATCAATCTATTATCTTTTAGTTGCTCGTTTACATGAGCTGACCATCCTGTAATTCTTGTAATTACGAAAATTGGAGTAAAAAAATCAACATCAAATCCCATTAAGTAATAAGTAGGACCAGATGGAAAATCTAAATTTGGAAATATATTTTTTTCTTTAATCATTGTTTCTTCTAATATTTTAGAAATTTTAGGAAATTTTTCATTTTTATAAAATTCTGCCGTTTTGTAATAATATTTAGTCATTGTTGGCACTCTAGAATCTCCTTTTTTATAAACACGATGACCAAAACCGATAATTAAATCCTTATTTTTTATTTTATTAAGAATATATTTTTCAGCATTTTCAGGTTCTTTAATGTCAAAGAACATTTCCATTACCGCCTCATTCGCACCGCCATGTAGCGGTCCTTTTAATGCACTAATTCCTCCTACGATCGCACTGTGAATATCAGCAAGCGTACTTGTTATAACTCGTGATGCAAAAGTTGAGGCATTAAAGCTATGTTCAGCGTATAAAATTAAAGACACATCAAATGCCTTAACAACATCTTTGCTTGGCACTTTTCCAAAACACATATGAAAAAAGTTTTCACTAAAGCTTAAATCTTTTTTTGGATCAACAATATCCAATCCTTTTCTTGTCCTAAAGTTTGCCGCAACCGCTGTTGGAGTTTTCGCAAAAATTCTTATAAATTTATTATAATTGGCTTCGATAGTATTTTTAGTAGTTTCAGAGTCTTCTAAACCTAAATGGCTAACTGAAGTTCTAGTCGTATCCATTGGATGCGCATTTTTAGGATAGCTTTGAATAACTTTTTTTAAATTAGAACTAATTTCTCTATTGTTTCTTTCCTCTTCTTGAAATTTAGCTAGTTGTGATTTGTTAGGGAGCTCACCATTTAATAATAAATAAGCAACTTCCTCAAACACACATGCTTCAGCGAGATCCTGAACAGCATAACCTCTGTAGGTTAAAGAATTGATGTCTGGCATTACTTCTGAAACTTTGGTTTCATCAGCAATAACGCCAACCAGTCCTTTCTTAATCTCCACTTCGGCCATTATTATTCATGTCCTTTTTTGGAAAAATTAAATACAGAACTGTCAAATTCACTATATTTTTCATACTCAACTAACTCATATAATCTTTTTCTAGTCTGCATTTTATCAATTACATTATTTTGATGACCATCTTTGAATATCTGTCTTAATCCATCCTCAACATTTTTTAATGCTAATCTTTGTGTTGTTACTGGATAAATAACTAAATTATAACCAAGGTTATTAAGTTCTTTAGCAGAAAGTAATTTTGACTTTCCAAATTCAGTCATGTTAGCAAGTAAATATGCTTTTGTAGCTTTTCTAATTTTTTCAAATTCTTTTTCATCTTTTAGTGCCTCAGGGAAAATCATATCTGCACCAGCATCAACATAAGCCTTTATTCTTGAAATTGTTTTATCTAAACCTTCAACGGCGTTAGCGTCAGTTCTTGCTATAATTAGAAAATTTTTATCTTTTCTAGCTTTGACTGCTGATTTTATTTTTTTAACCATCTCACTAGCGCTAACCACATCTTTATTATCTAAGTGTCCGCATCTTTTAGGGTTAACCTGATCCTCAATATGACAACCTGAAATTCCAAAATTTTCAAAAGTTTCTATCGTTCGCGCACAATTCATTGCTTCGCCAAATCCTGTATCGGCATCAACAATTGAAGGTAAATTTGTAACTCTTGAAATTTGTTCTGCTCTATAAGAAACTTCAGTTAAAGTTGTAAGCCCGATATCAGGAATTCCTAAATCATTAGCCACCACTGCGCCCGATATATAAACGCCATCATAACCAATTTCTTCAATTAACTTTGCAACTAGAGGATTGTAAGCTCCCGGAAAGCGAATAAGTTTTCCTGTTTTTAATTTTTTTTGTAAGTCAGCTCTTTTTTCTGTGGGTGTCTTTTTAACAAAATACATAATTAATTTAAAAATTTCATTTTGGATAATATTCCATTCATTTCGGTAAAGTCATTAATAAAATGATTGTGATAAATGCTATTTTGATCTTTCTCTGTATAACCACCTTTTACTAAAATAAAATTTACCTTTGCTATTCTTGCAGTTTCAGCATCAGTTTCGCTATCTCCAACCATAATGCTGTCTTCTTTTTTTACATCTAAAATTTCTAATATATTTGTTAAATGTCTTGGATCTGGCTTTCTATATTCAAAAGTATCAGCTCCCGCGATGTAATCAAAAAATTCAATAAGATTAATTTCTTTAAGAAGTTTTTTAGCTAAAGATTCCATTTTGTTTGTACAAATAGCAAAATTAATTTTTTGTGTTTTTCCCCAAGCAAGAAACTCATTAACACCTTTAATAATTTGTGATTTTTTTGAAATATTTTCTCTATAATAATTAATAAATTCTTCAGTCATTTTTTCATGAATATTCTGATCGAATTTTTTTCCATCTTCTTTTAAAGATTTCAAAATCATATTGGCAGCCCCTCTACCGGCTAAATGACGTATATTTGTAAGTGGTTTTTGATGGTAACCAAATTTTTGCATTACATAATTATGAGCATCCATTAAATCAGGCGCAGAATCTACTAGCGTTCCATCCAGATCAAAAACTATTGCTTTTTTCATAAGTTAATTGAAAAAAATTAGTAGTTAAAAGAAATAATTTGTGAGTTAAATTATTAAAATCATTACTATAGTAACATTACTCAAATAGCAATAAATCATAAACTTGAATTAAAGTTATTTATAAATTTAATTATGATTGAATCTGAAAAATTATTACAAAATAAAATCAAAAGTCTAGCAATTAAAAAAGGAGTTAAATTAATTTCTTCAGACTCAATTTATTTATCCTCAGACACAAAATTTGGTAAAAATGTTTTAATCGAACCATACGTAGTTATAGGTAAGGGTGTTAAAATTGGTAACAATGTAAAAATTTTAAGTTTTTCTTATATAGAAAAAACAAAAATTGGTAACAATGTAACGATTGGACCATTTGCAAGATTAAGACCTGATACCGTTTTAGAAGACAATTCTAAAATTGGAAATTTTGTTGAAATAAAAAAATCTAGAGTTGGAAAAAATTCTAAAGTTAATCACCTAAGTTATATTGGAGATTCAATATTAGGAAAAAATGTCAATGTTGGTGCAGGAACAATTACTTGTAACTATGATGGTAAAAATAAATATAAAACTAAAATTTTAGATAATGCTTTTATTGGTTCAAACAGTTCTTTAGTTGCTCCAGTAAAAATAGGAAAGAACACAGTGATTGGAGCAGGCTCCACTATTACCAAAGATGTAAAAGACAACACTCTTGCTTTAAGCAGAATTTCTCAAAGAGAGTTTAAAAAAATAAAAAAATAAAAATAATTTATGTGCGGTATTATTGGTATTGCCAGTTATAAAGATATTTCAAAAGAAATTTTAGAATCATTAAAAAAACTTGAATATCGAGGTTACGACTCTTCTGGTATATCGACAATTAACAATGGAGAAATAGTTGAGAATAAATGTGTCGGTAAAGTTTCTGATTTAGAAAAATTAATAATCAAGACATCATTGTCAGGGAATATTGGAATTGGCCATGTTCGTTGGGCCACTCATGGAGTTCCAAATCAAGCAAACGCACATCCACATTCTTCAGAGGAAGTATCTGTTGTTCATAACGGAATTATTGAAAATTCTTTAATTATTAAAAAAGAATTAATTACAAAAGGCTATATTTTTAAATCTCAAACAGATACTGAAGTTGTGACTCATCTTATTACAGAAAATTTAAAGAAAATGAATTATTTAGATTCTGTATTTGAAACATTAAAGAAATTAGAAGGAAGTTTTGCATTAGGAATTATTTTCAAGAAATTTAATAATTTAATTGTAGGCGCAAGAAGAGGAAGTCCACTTGCAGTTGGTTATGGAGATAAAGAAAAATACATTGGTTCAGATTCTTATGCTTTAAACGCTATGACTAAAGAAGTCTCTTATCTTGATGATGGAGATGTATGCGTTTTAACTAAAGATGAAATTGAATTTTTTGACAAAAATAAGAAAAAAATAAAAAAAAAAATACATAAATTAGCTAATGAAGAAGGAAATTATAATAAAGGAAATTTTAGAGATTTTATGTCCAAAGAAATTTCTGAGCAACCAGAAGTTATTAAGAAATGTATTAATGAATATCTCGATAAAATAAGAAAAGAGATCAATATAGTTAATTTTCCAGTTGATCCTAAAAAAGTTACAAAAGTTAACTTAATAGGGTGCGGAACAGCATACCACGCTTGTATAGTTGGAAAATATTGGTTTGAAGAGTTTACTAATATAGATGTGTGCGTAGATGTTGCTTCAGAATTTAGATACAGAAATAATAAAATAAAAGAAAATGAACTTTATATTTTCGTTTCTCAATCAGGAGAAACCGCAGATACGATAGCAGCTTTAGATTTTTGTAAAAAAAAAGGAGCAAAAACGTGCGCAATTGTAAATGTTACTGAAAGTTCATTATCAAGATTGTCAGATTTGGTTTTACCAATTCATGTTGGACCGGAAGTTGGCGTAGCCTCAACAAAAGCTTTTACAGGACAGATTTTAGTTCTTTTGTTATTCATTTTAAAAATTGCAAGAATTAGAAATGAAATAAAAGAAGAAGAATATTTAAATATTATTAAAGATTTAGAAAATATTCATTCTAATGTTGTATTAATTTTAAATAATAAAAAATTAATTGAAGATTTGGCGGTTGATTTTATAGATATTAAAGGTTCTATGTTTTTAGGTAGAGGTCTTTCTTTTCCAATCGCATTAGAAGGCGCTCTCAAATTTAAAGAACTTACATATCTACACGCAGAAGGTTATCCAGCTGGCGAAATGAAGCATGGTCCTTTAGCTTTAGTTGAAAATGGAATGCCAGTTATTGTTATTGCTCCAAAAGATAGATTTTATGAAAAAACAATCTCAAATATGCAGGAAGTTATTGCCAGAGGAGGAAAAATTTTATTAATTTCTGATCACGCAGAAGAGGTTGGGACAAGTGAAAATATTTGGTCAGAAATTAGAATTCCAAAAATGAACAAATTTCTTTCTCCATTTTTAAGCAACATTCCTTTACAATTACTTGCCTATTATGTTGCTTTAAAAAAAGGTAACGACATAGATAAGCCAAGAAATTTAGCTAAATCTGTTACAGTTGAATAATTTATTCTTGTAGGCTTAGAACACTCTATATATATACTGTAGGTTGAATATGAAAAATTGGAAACCAGATTCTTGGAGAGCTAAAACCGCAAAGCATTTACCCGTTTATGAAAACGAAGGTAAATTAAATGAAGTTTTAAAGGAAATTTCTAAATTTCCTCCACTTGTTTTTGCAGGAGAGACGCGCACACTTAAACATATGTTAGGAGAAGTGAGTGAAGGAAAAGCTTTTTTATTTCAAGGTGGAGATTGCGCCGAAAGTTTTGAAGAATTTCATCCAGATAATATTAGAGATTTATTTAAAGTTATTTTACAGGTTTCTTTAATACTTACCGTTTCATCGCATCTACCAATAGTAAAAATAGGTAGAGTTGCAGGACAATTCTCTAAACCAAGAAGTTCTTCTACAGAAGTTGTAAACGGTAAAGAACTTCCTAGTTACTTAGGGGATAATATCAATGGCATGAAATTTGATGAGCAGTCTAGAAGGCCAGATCCTGCAAGATTATTAAAATCTTATTCACAATCTGCCTCAACATTAAATTTATTAAGAGCATTTTCTCAAGGGGGGTTTGCCGATTTAAGCAAAGTCCACTTATGGAATATGGACTTCGTAAACAAAAGTGCTGATAAAAAATTCAAAGAGATTCAAAATAAAGTTATGGAAGCTTTAAATTTTATGCATGCTTGCGGCATAACTATTGAGCAAAATAGACGATTGAGAACAGTAAATTTTTACACAAGTCATGAGGCCTTACATCTTTCTTACGAAGAAGCAATGACTCGAGTAGATTCGACAACAGGCGAACACCATGACACTTCAGCACATTTTTTATGGATTGGAGATCGTACTAGGCAAATAGACGGCGCTCACGTGGAGTTTTGTAGAGGAATTAAAAATCCAATAGGAATTAAATGCGGACCTAGTTTAGATCATAAAGAATTGATTAAGTTAATCGAAGTATTAAATCCAGAAGATGAAGCTGGAAGAATAACTTTAATAGCTAGATTTGGTCATGATAAAGTTGAAAAGTTTTTACCAAAACTTATTCAGGCTGTTAAAAAATCAAATAAAAAAGTAATTTGGTCATGTGACCCTATGCACGGGAATACTATAAAATCTACTACTGGATTTAAAACTAGACCATTCAAAGATATAATTACCGAAGTAAAAAGTTTCTTTGATGTGCATCAAGGTGAAGGAACTTACGCTGGTGGACTTCATATTGAAATGACAGGAAAAAATGTTACCGAATGTATTGGTGGAGCACAAAATATTACTGATAAAGACTTATCAAGTAGATACCATACGCATTGCGATCCTAGATTGAATGCAAATCAAGCTATCGAGTTAGCTTTCCTTATTTCTGAAGAAATTAAGAAAAATTCTAAATACTTAATAAATTCCATTAGAAAAGCTTCTTAAAAATTATTTTTTAATAATTTTTTTGCTTCAAACTTAAAAAAAAGTAAAAATATTATGATGACAGCAGCAGATAGAATTCAATTCATTAAAAACTGGATTAAAAACTATTGTAATTCAATGGAAAAAAAACCCGATAGCTTAGTGGTTGGGGTTTCAGGAGGAATTGATTCGGCAGTAGTAAGTACTATTTCGGCAATGACAGGAATGAAAGTCAAAGCCTTATCTATGCCAATTAGACAATTAAAATTTCAAGATGATTTAAGTAGAGCTCATTTAAAGTGGTTAAAGAATAAATTTCCTAATGTAGATGAAGTAATTATTAATTTAGATGAAGTTTTTAATGTCTAATTACAAAGATCCAAAAACACGTGGTGAAATTCCTGAGCTTGATCAACACAGAAAAAAGATTTTAAAGGATTTTAAAATTAAGATTT
>ATTB01000006.1 GCA_000419465.1 alpha proteobacterium SCGC AAA028-C07
AGAATCTTCATAAAAATCAAATACTACAGAAATCTCATATTCCAGCAAACATTAGTCCAAAATTAAATAATCAAGCAAAAGTAATTGCAAAAAAAATTGCAGATAAATTAAATTATATCGGAACTATGTGCGTTGAATTTTTTGTGACAAAAAAAAATGAATTATTAGTAAATGAAATAGCTCCAAGAGTTCATAATTCTGGGCATTTAACAATGAATGCACATAATGTAAGTCAATTTGATAATCATATAAGAGCTGTATGTAATCTTAAGTTAAAAAAACCTAAAAAAATTCATAAAGCAATTATGTATAATATTCTAGGCCATGATATTAAAAAATACAGATCAAAAGAAACTATTAGTAATGAATTCTTTTACGATTATGGAAAAAAAGAAATTAAAGATAAAAGAAAAATGGGTCATCTAACTAAAATCTTTTAATAACCACGACCTGCTTTTTGTATAGAAAAAAAACTAAAAAATTCTTTTAAATTTTTAAAAAAATCTAATTTGATTTTAAATTGAGATATTAATTTTACATGTTCCAATGATTTTGAAATTTCTTCATTAAGATCTTTCGGTGTCAAATTATCTTTATAAAAACTCAATATCAAAATTTTTAAATACACTGAGGATAAGATTAATCTTTTTGTATAAAAATTAAAATCTACTGAACGATCATTGGCATATGTCCACATAATATCAGAAACAGAATATATGTAAGTTAGAACTTTATTTGAGTTATTGTCTTTAATTAAGTGAATAAAAATTTTCTTAATTAAATCTTTATTCTTTTTTTCTATCTGTAATCTTTTATTTAATAAAAAAGATATTTTTTCATTAGTTTTAGTAATCTTATCAACCTTGGACTTAACTTCACTCAAAAATCTTTGATCCAAATCCTCAAAAAACAAACTGCTAATTTTAAGTAATAATTCTTTTTTATCAAAAAAATCTAAATCTCCTATTTTTTTAAAAATAATATCTTGATCAATATTATCAAAATCTATTTTTTTAAAATTTTTATATAAATGATTTAAAATTTTATCTTTTTGTAACTTAGTAAAATCGGACATTAAAGATTTAATAATAATAAAATACTTTAAGAAAAGTTCTTATAACTGGGTAAAAAATAAGACTTACGATTATATTAATGGCTAATAATAAATATTCAAAAGGTGCTTGAGAAAAATAACTTATGATAATAACCGATACAATTTGTGTGACCAATAATGATATAGCAAAAGCTATGAATTCATTTTGAAAATTTGTCTGCGTTCTTCTTTGCTTTAAATATGAAGCTAATTTGCTTAAAAGAATAAAACAAATTGGTGTCATTCCAAAAGGCATTCCTTGTAGTGAGTCAAAAATTAATCCTATAAAAAATAGAAAAGTAATTGAAAAACGTCCTTTATCAAAAAAAGAAAAGTAAAAAACTAATATATATTTAATATTTATAATTGGCCCTGGCGCAATCCAAGTATTTATAAAAATACTATCATTAATGCAAATAAGCGTAAAAATAATATGCGCTGAATAAAATTTAATTTTTTCTATGTAAGAGTCCATTATTTTTTAACCTTCAAAATTGAAACATAATTCAATTGATGCTCCTTAAAACCAAGATCAACTGAATATTTTCTTTTTTTTATATCTTTTTTATTGTCAGTAATTATTTTTCCAACGTATAAACCTTCCTTAATAATCCCATCTGAACCAGAGGTATAAATTTGATCGTTATTTTCAAAAACAGCATTTTGAGGAAGAAAAAGTAATTGCGCCCCTCCAAGACCATTACCTTTTAAAATTGCATTAACTCCTCTTGATGGAATGACTACAGGAATTCTACTATTAAGATCCGTGATCACCATAGCTTTTGAGCTGAACAAATTAACTTCTGAAATTTTTCCAAGATAAACATTGTTTCGTACAATCGCCTGTCCTAATTGTACGCCCTCATTAGATCCTATCGTTAAAATTAAATTTTTAGCAAATTCATTTGTATCTTCATGAATTATTTTTGCATAAACAGATACATAGTCATCTCTATTCTTAATTCCTAAAACTCTTTTTAAATTATCATTTTCATTTTTAAAAAATTGTAATTCTCGTTTTTCTGCATTTAATTGTTCGATTTCGTCTTTGAGTTTTTTATTCTCTAAAACAATATTAAAATTAAAGTATTGTCTGGCTGAGCTACCAAAGTTAGAAACAAGCTTAACTGGAGTATTGACTACATAAATACTGTAAGTAATTCCATCGTTAATTAATGCTTTTAAAAATCTAATAGCTTTAAAATCACTTTTTTCTGAAAATAAGAATGAAAAAGAAATTATAAGATAAGTAGGAAGAAGAAATTTTTTACTAATAGTTTTTTGTAATGCTGATACGCCTGGAGTTGAGCTTCTTGCAAGCTGATTTTGACTCATATTAGATTAATATAACTTTTTAATATGAAGTTAGCATAGAAGAAAATATTCCTTCTTGCTCTAAAGCCTTACCAGTTCCAATCGCAACGCATGATAATGCATCCTCTGCAATAGTAACCGGTAATCCTGTTTCTTTTTTAATAAGTTTATCTAGATTTTTTAAATATGCACCGCCACCTGCTAATACCATTCCAGAATCAACTAAATCTGAAGATAATTCTGGTGGAGTATTTTCTAAAGCATGTTTAATGGCATTAACAATTTGATTAACCACTCCTTCTAAAGCCTCAGCGGTATCTTTTTCTGTTAGAATAACTTCTTTTGGAGTTCCAGTTCTAATATCTCTTCCTTTCATTAAAAAAGTTTTTTCAGAGCCTGTTGGAATTGCAGATCCAATTTCTTTTTTAATTCTCTCTGCTGTTGAATCCCCAATTAGTAAATTAAATTTTTTCTTCATAAAACTAATAATTGCACTGTCCATTGCATCGCCAGCAATCCTTAAAGAATGAGAGTAAACAATTCCGCCTAATGACATGACTGCGATTTCAGTAGTTCCACCGCCAATATCAACAATCATAGATGCTTGAGGTTCTGAAATTGGAAGTCCTGCACCGATAGCCGCTGCCACTGGTTCTTCTATAAGTTGTACTTTTCTTGCTCCAGCTGCATAACCAGCTTCTTGAATAGCTCTTCTTTCAACTGGAGTCGATCCAGTTGGAACGCAAATAATAATTCGAGGGTTTGCA
Source organism: alpha proteobacterium SCGC AAA028-C07 (assembly GCA_000419465.1). Classification (GTDB taxonomy): domain Bacteria; phylum Pseudomonadota; class Alphaproteobacteria; order Pelagibacterales; family Pelagibacteraceae; genus Fontibacterium. The sequence goes on from ATTB01000006.1 coordinate 3,175, forward strand.
AAAGCATTTCGTTTATGAATTTTTCTAATAAAGTGTTTGATCATTTCCTCTGTAACTATGAAATCTGCAATCACTCCATCTTTCATAGGTCTAATCGCTGTAATATTTCCAGGTGTACGCCCTAACATTTGTTTTGCTTCTTCACCAACAGCCAAAACTTCATTTCTTCCGTTTCGAGATATCACTGCAACAACAGATGGTTCATTTAGTACAATTCCTTTTCCACGAACATAAACTAAAGTGTTTGCTGTTCCTAAATCGATCGCCATATCTGTCGACCAAAATCCAAATAATTTATCAAACATTTTTTTCTTTCTTAATTAAGCAGAGGCACTCAAGTCTGGGCTTGGTGCAGTTCTTTTTCTCTTAATAATTAATTTATTTAGTGCATTTATATACGCTTTTGCCGAAGCAACAAGAGTGTCTGTGTCAGCGGCCTGACCTACAGAAATCTTGCCTTTTTCTTCAATTCTTACACTCACTGTTGCTTGCGCATCAGTTCCTTCGGTTACCGCTTGTACTTGGTAAAGCTGAAGATTAACATTATGAGGATAGATTTTTTTTATTGCTTTAAATATCGCGTCCACAGGACCGTCTCCTTCTGACTCTGTTTTTTTAATTTCGTCATAAATCATAAGTTCAATTTTTGCTTTTTGTGGTCCTTTAGTTCCAGCAATAACTTCTAATGAAGATAAACTAATAGCATTATTATGTTTCATTAAATCATCATCAATTAATGCAATAATATCTTCATCAAAAACGTGTTTTTTTTTATCTGCTAAATCTTTAAATTTTTTAAAAGCATTATTTATTAATTCATCAGTTAAATCTGGGTAACCTAATTCAGCGGCTTTATCTTTGAATGCATTTCTGCCGGAATGTTTGCCCATAACTAAAGAAGATTTTGTAACTCCAACGCTTTCTGGCGTCATGATTTCATAGGTTTTTTTATTTTTTAACATTCCATCTTGATGAATTCCTGACTCATGCGCAAAAGCATTTTTTCCAACGATAGCTTTATTAAATTGAACTGGAAAGCCCGTTACATTTGCAACTAATTTTGAACAACTGCTAATTTTTTTTGTATTAATATTTGTTTTATAAGGCATCAAATCACTTCTTGTTTTCATTGCCATTACAATTTCTTCTAAAGCAGCATTTCCTGCTCTTTCGCCAATACCATTAATCGTACATTCAATTTGTCGCGCCCCAGCTTTTACCCCAGCTAAAGAATTTGCAACTGCAAGTCCAAGATCATTATGACAATGAGTTGAAACAATTGCCTTGTCTATATTTGGAACTTTATCAAATAATAATTTAATTGTTTTAAAATATTCATCTGGAATCGTATAACCAACAGTATCTGGAATATTAATTGTTCTTGCTCCACATTTGATTGCAAGTTCTACTGTTTTGCATAAAAAATCAGGAGCAGTTCTGGTACCGTCTTCTGGTGACCATTCAACATCATCTGTAAATCTTCTGGCTAAAGTAACGCTATCTTTAATTAATTCCAAAACTTCTTTTGGAGTTTTTTTTAATTTATGCTTCATGTGTAAAGGAGAGGTTGAAAGAAACGTATGAATTCTAAAACGTTTTGCATTTTTTAATGCGTCTTTGCATCTTTCAATATCTGCTTTAACTGCTCTGGCTAATCCACAAGGAATAGTTTTTTTTAAAATTTTTGCAATTTCTGATACGGCCTCGAAATCACCGTTAGAAGCAGCTGGAAATCCAGCTTCCATAACGTCAACTCCTAAGTCTTCAAATGCACGTGCAATTTGAATCTTTTCTTCAAGACTCATTGAAGCTCCTGGAGATTGCTCTCCATCTCTTAATGTGGTGTCAAAAATGATAATTTGATTATTACTTTTTGCCATATTTTCTAAACTTAATTTAGCTAAAATTAAAAATCTACTGATAAATATTTTTCAATATTTAGTCGATTTTTAAACTATTAAAATTGCTTAATAAAATTAAGCTTTCTTAATTTTTGCTCTTATCTACGAGCTTATTTTTGCCAATCCAAGGCATCATGGCTCTGAGCTTTTCACCAACTTTTTCTATCGGGTGTTCAGACAATTCTTTTCTCATTCTTAAAAAGTTTTTTTGACCAATTTTATTTTCATCCATCCAAAGTTTAGTAAATTTTCCAGATTGAATGTCTTTTAGAACTTCTTTCATTCTATCTTTAGTTTTATCATCAATAATTTTTGGTCCTGAAATATATTCTCCATATTCAGCTGTATTTGAAATTGAATAATTCATGTTAGCGATTCCACCTTCGTAAATTAAATCTACAATCAATTTTACTTCATGCAAACATTCAAAATATGCCATTTCAGGTGTGTATCCAGCTTCAACTAATGTTTCATAACCTTTTTTAATTAATTCAACCAAACCTCCACACAAAACAGCCTGTTCTCCAAATAAATCTGTTTCGCATTCTTCTCTAAATGTTGTCTCGATTACTCCAGATTTTCCTCCGCCAATAGCGCTAGCATATGACAAAGCAAGCTCTCTTGCTTTTCCTGATCCATTTTGATGAACGGCCATCAAGCATGGAACTCCACCACCTTTTTGAAATTCACTTCTAACTAAATGACCAGGTCCTTTTGGAGCGATCATAAAAACATCTAAATCTTTTCTTGCGCTAATAAGATCAAAATGAATATTCAATCCATGAGCAAAAGCTAAAGTTGTTCCTTGTCTCATTCTTTGCTCAATATGATTTTTATAAATTTGAGATTGTAGTTCATCAGGTGTCAAAATCATCGCAACATCCGCCCACTCTGCAGCATCTGATAAAGACATAACTTTTAATCCACTAGCTTCTGCTTTTTTACGACTAGGAGAATCTTCTCTTAAAGCAACGACAAGTTCTTTAACGCCACTGTCTTTTAAATTTAGAGCATGAGCATGTCCTTGACTACCAAAGCCAAAAATTGCAACCTTTTTATTTTTAATTAAATCTTGATTAGCGTCTTTTTCGTAAAAAATTTTCATATAACTTTTCCTTTGTTTGTCTCTGTTATCTCAGCTCCTTTTGCCATTGCTAAAGGACCTGTTCTTGCAACACTCGCAATTCCGTAAGGTTTTAATTCCTTAATAAAACTATCTATTTCTCGTCTTGTTGAATGAAATTCTACAATAAAAGAAGTGCTTGTTGTATCAAGATATTGCGCCTTATAAGAATTACAAATTTCTTTAGCTTTTTCAAGATTTTTTTTATCAGCAATAACTTTAATTAAAGCCAGCTCTCTAAAAATAGATTTGTCATCTACAGGAAAGGAGGCAACTTTATAAACTGGAATAAGTTTTAATAACTGAGCTTTAATCTGCTCTATAACTGAATTTGTTCCATTAGTTACAATCGTAATTCTTGATATATTTTTTTCTTCATCCACCTGGGCAACAGTTAATGATTCAATATTATAACCTCGTCCAGAAAAAAGACCCGAAACTCTTGCTAACACTCCAGCTTCGTTGTCAACCCAAACAACCATAATATGCCTTTCTAATTCTTCTTTTGTAGCAGCTTCAGAATATGCAGATAATGATTTTTTCATACCAAGGTCTTTCCTGCTTTAGAAATTTTAGTTTCTTTTTCATCTTCTGGACTTAAAATCATTTCATTATGCGCTTTTCCTGAAGGTATCATTGGAAAACAATTTTCAACTCTATCTACAACGCAATCAAAAAGTACTGGTTTGTCTGATTTAATCATTTGTTTAATTTTTATGTCTAACTCATCAGGGGTTGTTGCTCTAATTCCAACAGCACCATAAGCTTCCGCTAGTTTAACAAAATCTGGTAAAGCCTCTGTGTAGCTTTCTGCATAGTTTTTTTCATGAAGCAACTCTTGCCACTGTCTGACCATTCCCATGTACTGATTATTTATAATAAATATTTTAACTGGAAGTCTATATTGAACTGCAGTAGACAATTCTTGAATATTCATCAGAATTGAAGCCTCACCCGCAACATCAACAACTAACTTTCCAGGATTTGCTAATTGAACTCCAATTGCTGCAGGAAGACCAAAGCCCATTGTTCCAAGACCGCCAGAAGTCATCCATCTTTTTGGTTTATTAAATTTATAATATTGAGCTGCCCACATTTGATGTTGCCCAACTTCAGTTGTAATAAAAGTATCTTGACCTTTTGTTAGTTCGTACAATCTTTCAATTGCATATTGTGGCTTAATTGTTTTTTTTCCCTGGACAAATGACAGGCATTTTTTTTCTCTCCATTTATTAATTTGCTTCCACCATTCACTAATATTTTCTTTATTTGAATTTTTAAAATTGGGATATTTTTTCTTAAAAACTGTAATTAGTTTATTTAAAACATTTTCAACATCACCAACAATTGCATGATCAACTTTTATAATTTTATTTATAGATGATGGATCAATATCAATATGAATTTTTTTAGATCCTGGTGAAAATTTATCAATTTTTCCTGTGATACGATCGTCAAAACGAGCTCCAATATTTATCATCAAATCGCAGTCATGCATGGCATTATTTGCCTCATAAGTTCCGTGCATTCCTAACATGCCAAGAAATTGCTGATCATCCCCTGGAAAAGCTCCTAGTCCTTGTAGTGTTGAAGTAATAGGAAAACCAGTCATGCGAACTAAATCATGAAGAAGCGCTGAAGCTTTATCTCCAGAATTTACAACTCCTCCTCCAGAATAAATAATTGGTTTTTTTGATTTATAAATTAAATCGACAATCTTATCTAATTCGGAAGATTCAACTTCTGTTACAACTTTATTAATTTTTTGTATTACATCTTCCTTTTTTACATATTCTGTTTTCTGAAACTGTATATCTTTTGGAATATCAACTAAAACTGGTCCTGGTCGGCCGCTGGTTGCGATATGAAATGCTTTATGCATAATAATTGGAAGGTCTTTAATATTTTTTACTAACCAATTATGTTTTGTGCATGGTCTTGTAATACCCGTCGTATCACATTCTTGAAAAGCATCTGTTCCAATTAAATGAGTTGGCACTTGACCAGTAACACAAACTAAAGGGATTGAGTCCATGTAAGCATCCGTTAACGCTGTAACCATATTTGTTGCTCCTGGGCCTGAGGTAACTAAAACCACTCCTGGTTTTCCTGATGATCTTGCATAACCTTCTGCTGCATGTCCTGCTCCTTGCTCGTGTCTAACAAGAATATGTTTAATTTTTTTATGATTTCTTAATTCATCATACAAAGGAAGGATAGCGCCTCCTGGATAACCAAAAATATATTCAACGCCATGATCAGCGAAAGCTTTAAATACGATTTCTGCTCCAGTTATTTGTGACATATAAATTTTCTGAAAAAATCAATCTAAACTAGTTAATTTAACGGTCAAGATGAAGTCACTAAATTTATAATTTTTTTAGTTAAAGTATCAAAATTAGGGCTGAAAAGACTTGTCCATTCCTTCATGTGTCCCCTAAACCAAGTTCTCTGTCTTTTTACATACCTTCTTGTTCTTACGAATGTTTCTTCGAAAGCCTGTTCTATTGAAATTTTTTTATTTAAATATTTTTTAATTTCTTCAATTCCTAAAATCTTATTAGCCGGTAAACTTGGATTTATTTTCAATTTTAAAAATTTTTTAACCTCATCGATTGCACCAATTTCAAACATCTTTTTTAAACGTAATCTTAGTAATTTTTGTAAAAAATTATTCTCAGGATTAATAAATATTTTGACAAAATGATAATTACTAAAATAATTTTTATTTTTTTTTTGCCAATCAATTAAAGATTTTTTTGTAAAAGTTGCAACTTCATAGGCTCTTATTAGTCTGTGTGTATCATTTTTTTTTTATCTTGTTCTGAACCAAAGGATCTAATTTGACAAGCAAACTATAAAACTTATCGTTACCTAATTTTGCATTTAACTTTCTTGCTTTTGTTCTGATTGAATCTGGAATTTTCGGAATATTAGAAATGCCCTCTGTTAATAATTTAAAGTACAATCCTGTGCCGCCAACAAAAATAGGTTGTTTTTTTTTCTTTATAATTTTATTTAAATTTAATTTAACTTTTTTTAACCATTCTCCAGCAGAAAAATTATTTTTTACAGAAATGTTTCCATAAAGATAATGATAAATATTAGAATAACTCTCTGGTCTAGCTGATAAAATTTTAATCTCTTTGTAAACCTGCATGCTATCAGCATTAATAATTTCACCATCTATTTTTTTAGCGAGACTTAAGGCGATTTCGGATTTACCAGAACCAGTGGGTCCTGCGATAAGAATGATTTTTTGCATTAGTAAAAATTTTATTTAATTTTTACGCCAATAAATTTGCTTTGATTATTGCTATCTAAGATCGTCAATAAAATTGAATTTGTGTTTTTTTTAATTTCTTTTTTAAATTGATCCTCAAAATTTTTAACATTACTTACTGAAATATTGGCAACTGCTATAATAATCTCACCTTCTTTCACTGGTAATAAAGCTAAAGGACTGTCTCCGCTAATCTCCAGAATGTACACCCCTTTTTTATCTTTTAAATTAGATCTTTGTTCGACATCTTGATTATTTATATTTCTAATTTTAATTCCAAGCTCTTTAATAGTAACAATTGAAGGAATTAATTGTTTGTTATTTTCTTTTTTATATTCGCTTGTTTCTTCAAGTCTCGTAACGGTAATATTTTTTGTTAATATTTTTTTATTTCTCCAAACTTTAACCTCAACACTTTGTCCAATAGGAGTGTCAGCTACAATTTTTGGAAGCTTTCTCATGTTATCAACTTTTTTATTATTGAATTCTAATATGATATCGCCCGCTTCTATCCCGGCTTTATCTGCTGGTCCGCCTGCCGAAGCGCTTGATACTAAAGCTCCTTCTTGACTCTTAAGTCCTAAACTATCTGCAATTTCTTTTGTTACTTCTTGAATTCTAACGCCAATATATCCTCTCTTTATTTCTCCAAATTCTGTAATTTGTTTAACAACATTCTTTGCAAAATTTGCAGGGATAGCAAAACCGATACCTACGGATCCACCTGAGTTAGAAAGTATAGCGCTGTTAATGCCAACTACTTCCCCTTTGACATTAAACAACGGTCCTCCAGAATTTCCTTGGTTTATTGATGCATCTGTTTGAATAAAGTCATCATATTTTCCAAGACTAATATCTCTATTTCTTGCAGATATAATTCCAGCTGTAACAGTACCACCTAATCCAAAAGGGTTTCCAATTGCAACAACCCAATCACCTACTCTCGCTTTATCTGAATCTGCAAATGTTACTGCTTTTAAATTATCTTTTGTATTAATTTTAATAACTGCAATATCGCTCGTTGGGTCTGTTCCTAAAACTTTTGCTTCATATTCTTTGCCATTAGTTAATTTTACAAAAATTCCTTCTGCACTTTGAATAACATGATTATTAGTAATTATAATCCCTGCTTTATCAATGATAAATCCAGATCCAAGAGATTGAGTTTTTCTTTTTTGTGGACTTCCACCTCTATCAAAGTCTTTAAATAAATCCTCAAATGGATGTCCTGGGGGAAATTGAAATGGAAATGGATTTTGAGGTCTTGTTTCTATAACTCGTGTTGCAGAAATGTTTACAACGGATGGTATTAATTTTTCAACTAAATCTGCAAATGAATCTGGTACTTCTTTTGAATTTAAATTTGTAATTAATAAAACATTACAAAATACAATTAATAAAAATTTTTTGAAAATTTTCATTGAAATTTTTTTATATACGCTATTATTATAAAACCTATAATAGCAAAAATAAGCCCTCCAACTCTTAATTTTTGCTCTGATAAATCTTTCATGGAATTTAGCATACTCTTCATACCCCTTGGAAATAATGCATAGAGAAGACCTTCGATAAACAGCAATAAACCAACTGCTGTTAAAATCTCAAGCATTAAGTTATTTTTTTAAAACTTTTTTAAGACCAGACTCGCCGAAATATCTAAAAAATTCACTATCCGGTGACAAGACTAAAGATGTTTCGCTGCCACTAATCAAAGATTTTTCATAAGACTGCATTGCTCTATAAAAACTAAAAAATTCAGGGTCTCTTCCAAATGCTTCTGCAAATATTTTGTTTCTAAGACCATCCCCTTCCCCCCTTGTAATTTGAGCGGTTTTTCTTGCGTCAGCTAATATGATAGCAGCTTCTTTATCAGCTATAGATTTGATCGTTTGTCCAACTTCAAAGCCCTGGGCTCTAAACTCTTTTGCTTCTCGAGTTCGCTCAGTTTGCATTCTTTTAAAAATTGCCTCGCTATTAGCAGATGGCAGATCTGCTCTTTTAATACGCACATCAATGACATCAATACCAAAGTCTTTAGCTTCTTCAGCGACATCTTTAGTAATTTGACTCATAAGTTTGTTTCTATTGGTTGAAATCAAATTAACTAGGTTTTCCTTACCTAAAACACCTCTTATTTTAGCGTTAATAATTGATGATAATCTTGATTGAGCAATTCTCTCATTTCCTACTGAGATATAAAATTTTAATGGATCTTTAATTATAAATTTTGCATAAGCATCAACAATTATTCTTTTTTGGTCTAAAGCTATAACCTCTTCCGCTGGAGCATCAATATCTATTACTCTTTTATCAAGGTAATGAACATTTTGAATTAAAGGAATTTTAAAATACAAGCCCGCATCTTTATAAACTTTTTTTGGTTCTCCTAATTGCAAAACAATTGCCTGATGAGTTTCTTTTACAATAAAGAATGTTGAATAAATTAGTAAGCCAGTCAACACAGCTGCGAAAGCTGAAATTTTTAATATTTTTTCAGACATTAGTTTTTAACCTCACTTTTTTTTGACTGAGTGTCAGTATTCTTTTTTAATTCTGGTAAAGACAAGTAGGGTACAACGCCTGAGCCTGACTGCTTATCAATTATAATTTTGTTAACACCTGACAAAACTTTTTCCATAGTCTCAAGATACATTCTTTCTTGGGTTACAGTTTTTGCTTTTGCATACTCATTATATATAGCAATAAATCGACTAGCCTCTCCTTCTGCTTGAGCAACTACTTCTTTTTTATAACCTTCTGCTTCTTGAACAATTTTAGCGGCCTCTCCTCTAGCTCTTGGAATTATGTCGTTCGCGTAAGCCTCGGCTTCATTTTGCGCTCTCTCTTTATCTGCTTTTGCTGCCTGAACATCTCTAAAAGAATCAATTACTTGTGCCGGTGGATCTGATTTTTGTGCTTGTACTTGGGTAATATCAACTCCACTATTATAAGAGTCTAAAATTTGTTGCATTATTTTTTGAACTTCAATTTCTATTTCCGCTCTACCTTGCGTTAAAATTGTTTGAATTTTTTTTCTGGCAATAACCTCTCGCATTGCAGTTTCAGCAACAACTTTAATTGTTCCAATTGGATCTTGAATATTAAACAGATACTTACTTGCATCTTTTATCACCCAAAAAACAGAATAATTAATATCAACTATATTTTCATCTCCCGTTAACATTGCGCTTTCTTCTTTAATATCGCCTATTGCCCCTCTGCTTCCTTCATTTGATGATCTAAAACCAACATCAATTCTATTTACCCTGGAAACTTTCGGTGTCATCACAGACTCAATTGGAAACGGCAGATGATAATTTAATCCTGGTTGAGTCATGTTAGTATATTTTCCAAATCTTAAAACAACTCCTTGTTCGTCTGCATCAACTCTATAAAATCCACTTAAAGCCCAAACAGCAATTGCTCCTATTATAAAAAGAGTAATTGGTTTTTTTACATCTGGAGTTTTTGAAGAACCACCAAACATATTTTTTAAACCGTCTTGAAATTTTTTTGCTAAATCCTCCATGTCGTCAGGAGTATTCGAGCTTGGTTGCTTATTATTTTTATTAGGTGCACCCCAAGGAGATTCTTTTTTTAAGATATCTTTAGTATTGTTAGTCTCAATTAATGACATATTATTTTAAAAATAATCCTATTTAATATAGGTATAAATGGTTATTTAAAAGAAAATTACAATGTGCCAAAATGACTGAAAAAGAAGCAAATCTTAGTAAGAATTTTATGGATCAAATTTCTCCTAAAACTCAATTTAAAAAGAATAAAATAAATGGAATAAAAAAAATTATTGCAATTTCAAGTGGCAAAGGTGGTGTTGGAAAATCAACAATTGCGGTGAACCTTGCAATCGCTCTTAAAAATTTAAAATATAATGTTGGTATTTTAGACGCTGATATTTATGGTCCTTCTGTTCCTAAAATGATGGGTATTTCAGAAAAGCCAAAAAGTGAGGATGGTGTAAATTTAATTCCTATTAAAAAATTTGACCTCCAATGTATGTCCATTGGATTCATGGTCTCAGAAGAAACTCCTATGATCTGGAGGGGCCCAATGGTTGCGAGCACTATAAAAACTTTCACTAATAAAGTTTTATGGGATAATGTTGATTTTTTAATTATTGATATGCCTCCTGGAACTGGCGATGCTCTTTTAACTTTTTCTCAAGAGATAGATATCGACGGCGCTATCATCGTTACAACCCCTCAAGATATTGCAATCATTGATGTGAAAAGAGGAATTGAAATGTTTAAAAGAACGAATGTTAAAATATTAGGTATTATTGAAAATATGACAAGTTTTACATCGGATGATGGGGTTGAACATTTTATATTTGGAAAAGATGGCGGAAAAAATATAGCAAGTAAATTTAATATTGATCTTTTAGGACAAATTCCGATTAATATTAATCTTAGAAAAAACTCAGATGAAGGATCGCCTTTTGTCGATCAATTTAAAGATCATCAAGTTTCAAAACTCTTCTTAGAAATTTCAAATAAAATTACAAAATTATTAAATAACTAAATAACTATAAGATTTTTTTTATCTATTACTTCCATTAATTCGTTCCACTCTCTTTTACTAAGTCCAGAATCTTCATATACAACTTTATTTCCATTAATCATAGATTTTACAATTTTTAATCCTTTTGATGATAAATGAGCAGCTCCAACTCTATAATCCAAAAACGCTGCATGGGTGATTGGGACCCATTTTTTAACTGTTTCTAACATTTTCTCTGCATAAACTCTAATTTCATACTGTGCATGACTATCTCCTCTTAAAAATAAAAAATTCATGAGATTTAAAAGATCCGTTTTCCAATACCATTGAGTATATGAGTTTAATGTTAAATTCATTCTTGCAAGTTCTCTGGCTAGACCAGATTTTTTTTCATCAATAACTGTTCCATCAAATCTTTCATTCAACATTTTTTCATAATTATCATAAGTTCTTACTGCATCATCTTTTAAAATTTTAAGAACTTCATCTGCTTGTTGACCCGTAATCAGTTCACCTCGACCTTGCCGATTATTAGTAGCTTGTGCAGATAATTGCTCTTTTGCAGGAATGTAAAACTCTTTATCTAATATAGAGTATCTTGCTGAGTACTCGTTTACATTGGCAGTTCTATGTCTAATCCATTGTCTTGCTATAAAAATTGGAAGCTTTACGTGATACTTGATCTCACACATTTCAAATGGAGTGCTATGCCAATGCCTCATTAAATATCTTATTAAACCTTCATCCGTTGAGACTTTTTTAGTTCCTTTTCCATAAGAAACTCTTGCAGATTGGACAATTGAACTATCATCCCCCATATAATCTATGACTCTTATAAATCCATGATCTAGAACTGGAATTGCTTCATAAAGAACCTTTTCAAGTTCAGGAGAGGTTACTCTTTTTGTAGAATTACTTTGCGATTGTTGTTCTTGAATTTCTTTTTTTTGTTCAGAAGTTAGTTCCATTGTCTTAGAAAAGCTTAGATTTTAAATATATCTTTAATTTAGCGATTCAAAGTCTTATATTATTAATGTTGGTTTTCCAACTATGACGATAAACGAGATTCGTAATAAACATTGAGGACCAGGGGGCGGTACCCTGCACCTCCACCAATTTCAACTTATGGGGGTGAAATAGAATCGACTAGTGTCTAAAGGCTTTTCTTTCGTCCGGTATAGTACCACCGTAAAGGACTAAAATATAAACGCAAATGATAAATTTGCTCTCGCTGCCTAATTAATTTATTAATTAGATAAGCACGGTCTGGGGCACCGGGTAACAGAACGCCCCACTATAGATTCGAATAGACCGCAGAATCAAATACGTTTTCTTAAAATATTTTCCTTCGACACAACTGTGACACAACTGAAAAGGAAAGTTATGGCAACAATTAGAAAACGACTTGGTAAATGGCAAGCACAGATAAGAAGAAAAATTATCCAAATATTATATATCCTAACATAAAATAAGAACTTATAATCTGATTTTGTTTCAATTTTTAAAATTTGAAATTATTTTATTTAAAATCAACTCTGAACCAGAAATACTCAAATGTATATTATCTAAATACATAGCATTATTAAAACCAATATTCATTTTACAAATTTTGGAAGGGCAAATTACATTGGTTATGTCTATAAAAACCACATGACTATTCTTAAAGAATTTCTTAAGTGAATTTATTCTATCGAAATGTTCTTTAGAAACAGTAAAATCGCAATTTCTTTTATAAAAAAAATAACTCTTAAAAACACATTCACCAACACTAAACGGAGCGCTAGGCGTGGGTCCAATAACATAAACATCTTTGTGGCTTAATAGTTGCAATAAATTTTTAAACGAAGTCTTAAAAATATTATCATCCATTTCTTTAGAAAATGGCGACGATATAACTACTTTTGTAATTGAATTACTGTTATTAATAGTTTTAACGGCTTGTTCATAAAAATCTTTACAAGATATACTATTAACATCTTTTACTTCATCAACGAAACCGATCGCGCAACTATCTAGGGTTAACTGGACTACCTTGAAATTCTTATCTTTTCTTAAACCATTAACATAAACCATTGCGTAACTATTTCCCAAAACGGCAAGATTTGGTGAATCGCCTTCAGAGCATGTTTCATTAATAATTGTATTGCCATTACAATTTAAACCCCAGCCATTATTTTGTTGTAGATTTGAAAAAATTACAGATCTATTGGGGAAACCGTTATTTTTATGTCCTAAAATTCCTAGGCAAGTTAATAAACTACCCACGATTAAAGAAATGATCAATAATACTTTTAATGAAATACTCTTTCTGAATGGCATTTCTACAAATCGATATGAAAACCAAGAAAGCATTGATAAAAAAAAAATATAAAAGATCAATTGAATTATTTGATCAGAAATCATGTAAGAAGAATAAATCTGCAAAGGAACATGCCACAAATAAATTGAATAGCTAGCTATACCAATATTTACAAATATTTTATTGCCTAAAAGTTTAGCAACCACTGTGCCTTTGTTGCCATACAATATTATTAACATCGCACCGATTATCGGAACCAATGTAAATACGCTTGGAAATGGAGTGAACTGATCATAAAAAAAAAATGAAAAAAATATCAAAGCCATTCCTAGTATCGAAAATATATTGCTAGATTTAATGTTTCGTTTCCAGAGCACAAAGGCCACTATTGATCCAGCAAATAATTCCCAAATTCTAGAATGTAATAAATAAAAATTTGCCTCAGGATTGTTACCCCGGGTTAATTCACTTATTCCAAAACTAATTGTTGTTAATATTACAATTATAAAAAATGCTTTTCTTCTTCCAAAACCCCAAATTAAAATTAAAAATGCTGGAAATAAAAAATAAAACTGCTCTTCTACTCCGAGGCTCCAAGTGTGAAAAAGTGGGTTTTGCCCCTGTTCCAAACCAAAATAATTATTACCTTTAAGAAAAAGAAGAAAGTTACTAACTGAAAAAATTGAAGCAACAGTATATTGTCCAACTACTTTATGAGGTCCGGGAAGAAATATAAACCACGATATTATATAAGTAATAACAAGAACAAAAAAAAGCGCAGGTAATATTCGTCTTGCTCTTCTTTGATAAAAATAAAGAATATTATTTTTTTTGTTTACAATATCTTCAATAAGAATAGTAGTTATCAAATAACCGCTAATGACAAAAAATATGTCTACACCAACAAAACCGCCACTAAAGAAACCGAATCCAGCGTGCAATAGGACAATTGCAATAACACTAATAGCTCTCAAACCATCTATTTCAGCACGATATACCAAGACAAAATCCTTACCTAATTAATGCAATAGTTAATTAACTAATGACGGTTATTATTTTTATTAGAATAAAAGTACATTTAAAACTTATAAATACAAACAGTAAATTAAATTTTTAAATTACATTTAAAGTCAATTTTTATTATTGCGCTCAAAAGTAATGCCTAGTATGTTCCTTTAAAAATAAAAACTTAAAGTGTTTTTATTAAAAAGCACAAAGTTCTAGAAAAAAAAATAATATGTTCATGGTCCGGGGCACCGGGTAACAGAACGCCCCACTTTTTTTATGAAAAAAATTGAAATTTATACAACAAATTATTGTCCATTTTGCGTAAAAGCAAAATCATTATTAAAGAAAAAAAATATAAAATTTTCTGAAATTGATGTGTCTAATGATGAAACGCTAAGAGAAAAAATGACAACAATGGCAAATGGAGCGAGATCTGTTCCTCAAATATTTGCAGATAATATTCACATTGGTGATTGTGATAAAATTTATAAGTTAGACCGAGAAAAAAAATTAGATAAATTATTAGGCCTTGAATAAATCTTAAATGGTCGTATCTCTCTCTATTGCTTTTTTTGCAGGCTTTATAAGTTTTGTCTCTCCTTGTGTCCTTCCTTTAATCCCTGGTTATGTATCATTTATTTGTGGGACTACTCTCAATGAATTAGATAATAAATCTAAAAATTTTATTTTAAAAAAATCTATATTCTTTTCACTTGGATTTTCATTAGTATTTATTTCTCTTGGGGCAACCGCAACTTTTATTGGAAGTTTTTTATTACAAAATTCAAAAATCTTATCTATTGGATCTGGAGTTATAATTATTTTTTTTGGTATGTATTTATTAGAGCTTATTAAAATAAATTTTTTAAATAAAAATTTTGGAAATTTTAATATTCAATACTCAACTAGTTTATTATTTCCATTTTTTGTAGGGGTTGGTTTTGGGTTTGGCTGGACTCCTTGTATTGGACCAATTCTAGGATCCATCCTGGCTTTTGCATCAATGGAAGACTCAATTTACAAAGGAATTTTACTATTAAGTCTTTATTCCCTAGGTCTTGCGGTTCCTTTTGTACTTTCAAGTCTATTAATCAAAAGGTTCTTAATCTTTTCAAAAAGCGCAAAAAATTATTTAATTAATATAAAAAAAATCTCTGGGATTATTTTGATTATAACTGGAATTTTAATTGTCACTGGAAAATTACAAATTTTAGGATTTTATTTAATTGAATATTTTCCAATTCTTCAAAAACTAGGTTAAAATTAATTTAACATCTGGATCACTCTAATGGGTTTTCCCTCTTTAAATGCTAGTAAATTTTGAGCCATTTGAGTGTAAAAAACTTCATAATTTTCTTTAGTCACATATCCTAAATGCGGCAATAACAGTGCATTGGGTAAAAATCTAAGTTTATGATTTTCAGGTAGAGGCTCAATATCATAAACGTCCAAACCAGCTCCCATTATTATATTTTTCTCTAATGCATCAACCAAATCAAATTCATTTACAATTGTACCTCTTGAAGTATTGATTAAAAAAGCTGTATCTTTCATTAATTCAAAATCTTTTTTAGTAATTAAATTTTTTGTCCTCTCACTTAATACAGTATGAATTGTAACAATATCCGATTTTTCTAATAACTCTTCTTTTGTCACTGCTAATAATTTATTTTCATTTGCCGTTGAAATTTTAAGATTTTCACTCCAAGCAATGACATTCATTCCAAATGCTAAAGCAACTTTTGAAACTTGAACTCCAATTTTGCCAAGCCCAATAATCCCTATGGTTTTGCCTTTTAATTCAAATCCTAAGGTAGTCTGCCAATAACCTTGGTACATATTTTCTGACTCTTCCCTTATATTTCTAACAAGTCCCAAAATTAAAGCCCATGTTAATTCTGCAGTAGAATTAGAGCTTGATTCAGTTCCACATATTAAAATTTTTCTCTCTTTTACAGCCAAAAAATCTATGGATTTATTTCTCATTCCACTGGTTATAATAAGTTTTAAATTTTTTAAATTTGAAATAATTTTTTTAGTAATTGGAGTTCTTTCTCTCATTACAAGCAAAGCCTCAAAATCTTTTAATTGTTCTATGGCATGATCTTCATTTTCAAATGGCTGATTAAATACTTGAAAATTAAAATCTTTTTTTAATTTTTCAAAGTTTCCTAAAATCATGGAAACATTTTGATAGTCATCTAAAATTGCAACTTTCATGAAAGTGATTTTTTCCTAGATGATAAGTAAATTCCTAAAATAATTGCAATGGCTCCAAAAATATGAAAATTCATTAATTTTTCATTTAATAAAAATATGGCCATAAAAGAACTAAACACAGGCATTAAGTGCAAAAATATTCCAGCTCGACTTGGTCCTACAATCAAAACAGCCTTATTCCAAAAAATGTAAGCACCAAGCCCTGCAAATAAAACCACATAACTGATGATTAAAATAAATGCAAAATTAAATTTTATTAACTCTTGATTATTAAATTCAAATAAAAATTGAGGAAATAAAAAAATTAATCCAAGCGTGACGATCACTGAAATAAAAGTTAAATAATTTAATCCAGTTTTATGTGTTTTGAGCATGGTTGAATAAATAGCCCATGATAACATTGCAACAAGTAACCAAAGATCTCCCTTATTAAGATCTAAATGAATTAGCCTTGAAAATTCCAATTGAGTAATAATTATAACAACTCCTGTAATTGATAAAATAAGCCCTAATACTTGATTTAAATTTATTTTTTCAACTCTAAAAATAAAGGAAATAAATATGATTAATACTGGAATTGTTGAGATCATCAATGCTCCATTTAGAACTTGAGTAAAATTTAATGAATAATAAACAACAGAATTAAAAATACTAATACTAGTAATAGACATTAGTAAGATTGAATAAAATTTTTCTTTAATAATTTTTATATTTAAGAAAATATCCTTAAACGTAAATGGTATTAATATAATCCAAACAATTAACCATCTAAAAAAGTTTAACGTTAAGGGAGGAACTTGATAAAGTGTTGCAAATTTTCCTACAATAAAATTGCCTGACCAAAAAAAAGCACAAAGAGTTAGCATTAAATATGCTTTAAAATTTGCACTCATTTTATATTAAATTTTACCAGTTATTTTGTAATAAAAAATTCCAACTACTTCGTGTAAAATAATATTCCAGTTTTCTAGACCTTTTTTAATATCAAAATTTATCCAAAATATAGAACTTGTTCCTGTTCTATAATCTGCAATTATTGGCTCTAAAATTAATCCTTGTTTTTTAAATCCAAAATAAGATCTTGGCATGTGACTAGCTGAAGTAATAAGTCCCCAAGTACCTTTATTATTTTTAATAATGTCTTTAGAATAACTTATATTTTCAAAGGTATTTCTAGACTGATTTTCAAATATTAAATTATCTACTCTCACCCCCTGTTCTAAAAAAAACTTTTTAGCCATATCAGATTCGCTCCAACCAATAGGTCTTATTTTATTGGAAGCACCAGAAAATAAAATTAAAAGTCTTGGATTTTTTTTATAAATTTCTAATGCTTTTGTTAATCGTTCTGCCGCAGAATTTAATAGAACTTCATTTCTTTCTTTTGACTCTAATTCAAAGTCAAAAGACCCACCTAATATAATAACGCCAGTTAATTGTTGAACTGGATATTTGGAAGGTTTTATAAAATCTTCAATTTTATTAAGTAAAAAATTACTTAAAGGAGTGTAACCAAAAAATAAAAATAAGATTAATAAAAACTTAGCAAAAAAAATAGTTAGTTTTTTAGAATTTGTAAAAAGTAAAAGGAAAATTAAAATTATTAAGAAAAATGATAAAATATATAGGGGTTCTAATAAATAATTAATAACTTTTGCTATATAAAACTCCATAAAATTTTAAATAAAATCTTCGTTATATAATTTTGCACTTAAAACTATTCCAAATCCAATCATATTTGTCAGCATTGCAGTGCCTCCATAAGATAAAATAGGTAAAGGCACTCCTACAACTGGTAGTATCCCTGTGACCATGCCAAGATTAATTACAATGTAGAGAAAAAAATTAAAGGCAAAAGCATAGCAAAATATTTTTGAAAAATTATTTTTACTTTGATCTCCTATAAAAGTTATCTTTTTAATGATAGAGAAAAATAACCACAATAATAATAAAGATCCAATTAGACCAAATTCTTCAGAAAAATGTGAAAAGACAAAGTCTGTGTGGTTTTCTGGAACAAAGTCTAGAGAACTTTGAGAGCCTTTCATATAACCTTTGCCAAAAATCCCGCCTGATCCTATTCCAATCTTAGATTGAATAACTTGGTAATTTGCACCCAACGGATCTCTTTCTGCATTTAAAAAATTAACTACTCTTTGTTTTTGATATGGTTTTAAATTTGCGAAAATAAAAGGAAGAGACAACAATACAATTATAAAACCTGAGATAAAAATTTTTCTATCTAAACCTACAATCCATAAAGTTCCCAACGCTGCTCCAAGTATAAGCACTGCTGTGCCTAGATCAGGTTGTCTTAATACTAGTAAAAATGGAATTAGAATTAAAATAGTTGCTACAAGAAGCGAGAATAATTTATTAGTGTTTTCAACTTTCACAGCATTATAAAATTTTGCAAGCACTAAAATGATTGCAAGTTTTGCAATTTCTGAAGGTTGAACGTGAAAAAACCCAAAATCTAACCAACGCTGCGCCCCTTTTGCGGTAACTCCTACAAATTTTAAAATAACTAATAAAAATAATATAAAAAAATATATATGATAAGCGTAACGATACCAAAAACTTACGTGTTTGAAGGCAATAATCAATAAAATAAAAAATGCAAATGCAAATCTTGTTGCATGTTTTAAATAAATACTCCCTTGTCCTTTATCAATTGAATAAAGGGATAAAATACTAATAAATCCCAATAATAAAATCATATAAATTAGGCCACGATCTAATTTTTGAAATTTTTCAATGAGTAAAAAAATTTTTGAAACTTTTATAACCTCAGGCATCGGATATTCTCTTTTTAAATAAAAAATCAAACATACTACTTGCGATAGGCGCTGCAACTCTTGAGCCTGAGCCAGAGTGTTCTGCTACAACAGCGACTGCATACTTAGGTTCCTCCACTGGACCATAACCAGCAAACAAAGAATGATCTCTATACTTATATTCTCTAGCATTAGGATTTGCATTATCTTCTCTATCTTTAATATTTAATTTTGTAACTTGCGAGGTACCAGTTTTACCAGCAAATTTTAGTTTTCCAGTTAATCTTGAGCCATAAGCGGTTCCACCAGGTTCATTAGTTGCAGCAACTAAAGAGTCGTTAATTATTTTGATATTTTCATCTTCAAAATCCATTCGCGTTAATTTTGATTTTTCATCTAAATAAAAAGTTGGATTAACTTCATAACCTCCATTTGCAAATTGTGCCATTGATTTACAAATTTGCATAGGTGTTGCTAAAATATAACCCTGTCCAATTCCTGTAATTAAAGTCTCACCCAATAACCAAGGCTTGCCAACTACGTCTTTTTTCCATTTTGTATCAGGCACTATTCCTTTTTTTTCTTCATCAAACTCTTTAAAAGTTAACTGGCCAAAATTAAATTTTCTAATAGTTTCAGCTATACGATCAACTCCAAGTAATCTTGCAATCTCGTAAATATAAATATCGCAAGATTTTTTGATTGCATCTCTTAAATTTACTTTTCCATGACCTCCATCTTTCCAACAATAAAATTCTTGTCCGTATAATTCAATTTTTCCTCCACAAAAATGAGTATAATCTTGATCAACAATTTTATTCTCTAAGGCAGATAAAGCTATAATGGGCTTTATTACTGAACCTGGTGAATACTGACCTGATAAAAATTTATTCACCAAAGGCTTTCTTTCATTTTTTAACAACTCATTAAATTCTTGCTGAATGATCCCAAATGCAAATTTATTAGTATCAAAGGATGGAGTTGAAACGCAGGCTAAAACTTGGCCCGTTTTAATATCCATTGCAACTGCAGATCCTGCAATCCCTCTAAGTTTTTGGTATGTTAATTTTTGAAGTTCCAAATCAAGGGAAGTTTTTAGAGGATTTCCACTGACACCATCTACAAACTCCACAGTTCTAACAGCTCGCCCTGCAGCATTAACTTCAAATCGAGTAAAACCAGGTGTGCCAATTAATTCTCTATTTAATATTTTCTCAATTCCAAGTTTTCCAATTTTAATACCAGGCGTTCTAAACAAATCATCTTTTTGATTTTGTAAATCATTTTCGTTAGGAGCCCCCACGTAACCTAAAACATGGGCAAATTCATAAGGGTAATTATAATGGCGTTCCATTGAAATAAAGGGCTGCACTCCATTTAAAATGAATAAATTACTATTTATTTTAGAAAACTCTGACCATGTTAAATTTTTACCTATTACATAAGGTTGAAACTTTCTAAGTTTAGTAAAATCAGTTCTGGTTTTTTCAATTATATGACCATCTAATTTTAAAAATTTATTTAGTGTAGTTAGGACAAAATCAAGATCAGTAACGTCCCCTTTAATAAGTGCTATTCTATAAAGCTGACGGTTTTCAGCAATCTTATTATTAAACCGATCTAATATTAATCCTCGTTCCGCTGCAATCTTCCATTCTTTAAACCGATTACGATCGGATAAAATCGAATATTTATTTTTCTGAAATACTTGAAGCCATAATAATCTTAGACCAATTAAACCAAAAAAAGTATATTTAACCGTTGTTAAAATTGCTTTTCTTCTATTAATTATACTTGGTTTTGTTTGATAACCCTCTTTTGGTCTGTGCTTAAAAAGCTTCATAAAAATATAGACAATATAACACCAAAAATGCTAAATCGTCTCACTTTTTTGGAGGAAAGCATATATTAAAATTGAAGTTAAAAATGATAATTTAGAGCAGGCTCTTAGAGCTCTTAAAAAAAAATTACAAAGAGAAGGAGTGTTTCGTTTGTTAAAAATTAAAAGTCACTATGAAAAACCCTCTGAAAGAAATAAAAGAGAAAAAGACGAGAACACTCGAAGAGTTAAAAAATTCAAAAAACTAAAAGCTCGTTACTAAACCAGTCAAAGTCTAAAGTAAAAAAATAGCCATTAAAACCAAAACAACTACTATTGCAACAGTACTATAGATAGTTAATTTTATAAAATTAGACCAAGTTTTTTTTTGTGGATCAATGTCCATAAACTAACCTTGTCGTGCTTTAAACTTTGGATTTTTTTTATTTATAACGTAAAGTTTTCCTCGTCTTCGAACTACTTTACAATTGATATCTCTTTTTTTTAGAGATTTTAATGAACTTACCACTTTCATAACAACTCTAAATATATATTAAACAACACTTTGTAAAGAAAAGTTAATCATTATTCCTTAAAATATTCTTAATATAATCCCTTAACTTAATTTTAGCGTTTAATCTTATAATTTTATTATTTAGGTTCATCTTGGTTAAGGCTGATGCAAATCTTTCTCCTTTTCTCTTAGGTAAATACCTAATCTGACTTTTAAACATCTTTGTAAGTTCAAGAATGCTATAGGATTGCTTGCTTGCAATTGAATAATGTTTACTTTTATTTTTCCTCCAAGCAAAAATACAAGCTTTAACGGTATCAAATACATGAGTAAATCTTCTTTCCTGTGTTCCGGGTCTTACTACTGGTAATTTTTTACCCAACCTGAAACAATCTTCAAATATTCCAACAACTGTTGCCATATCTCCTTTGCGAATTTGTCTGTCTCCGTAAACATTATAAAAGTAAATAACTTCATATTTAAAATTAAACCACTTCTTTAAATTCTCTAATAATTCTAAATTCTTTGCCTTTGAAAAAGCATAAGGAGATAAATTCATATCTTGTCCTTTATTTCCCAAACTTGCAGAGGTTGCTGAATAAATTAATCTAATTTTATTCTTTAAGACAAAATTAAATACACTTGAGCTTCCTTCTATATTTGAGCTAAAGCACTCATTAATCTTTTTAAAGCTTTGATAAATTCTTGCAAATTCTCCAAAATGAAAGATGGTATGAATTTTTCTATTATAACTTCTCAACAAATTTTCAATATTTTTAGTACTACCATTTAAATACTTAACTCGTTTATTCTTAATATGATTTTTAACAAAACCTGAGGAGTAATTATCAATACTTAAAATGCGAAATTTTTTAAATTTTAAAAGCTCAGTTATTAAGTTAGAGCCTATAAACCCAGCTCCACCAGTAACCACTAATATATTTCTCATTAAAATTTAAGAAGGATTTATATAAAGCCTGGCAACGACCTACTCTTCCGTGCCTTAAGACAAAGTACCATTGGCGCTAAAGGGCTTAACTGCCGAGTTCGGAATGGGATCGGGTGTTACTCCTTTGCAATAATCACCAGGCAAGGTTTTGTACATAAATAGTATTCTTTTGTAAATATCTTAAATATTTCAACATCATCAACCTAACTTAACAAAAGTAGATAATTTAAAATATAATGCTATAACTAAAAAACTTTATCGCGGGGTGGAGCAGTCTGGTAGCTCGTCAGGCTCATAACCTG
Organism: alpha proteobacterium SCGC AAA028-C07; assembly: GCA_000419465.1. GTDB lineage: Bacteria > Pseudomonadota > Alphaproteobacteria > Pelagibacterales > Pelagibacteraceae > Fontibacterium. The sequence continues at coordinate 25,891 of ATTB01000006.1, forward strand.
AAGGTCCTTGGTTCAAATCCAAGCCCCGCAACCAATTAAGCCAATTTTAATTATTTTTAATCTTAACTACTTTGTTTTCTTCTTCCACAGAAAGAAAAGGACTTTTATCAAACTTGCCCTGCTCTAAATAAATATGATCAACAATTGCAGAATTAGACTGATAAGTTTTTACAATTTCAGTAAGCAACTCTTTAACCTCAAATACTTTATTATGATCTAATAAAGTTTTTAGATTATTCAAATGAACCTCTAGCTGATTGAAGGGAATGAAGGGATCTTGTGCTTTTAGAATTTTAGGATGCTGAGTCTTTTGAGGATTATCCCCTAATAACAATTCTTCATATAATTTCTCACCTGGTCGAAGTCCAATAATTTTTATTTCAATATCTCCCTCTTTATTATGTTCATCTTTAACTGAAAGACCTGAAAGTTTTACAATTCGATAAATTAGATCTTTAATTTTTATACTATTACCCATATCAAGAACAAATACATCGCAATCTTCACTCATAGCCCCCGCTTGAATTACAAGTTGAGAAGCCTCGGTAAGGGTCATAAAATAACGTGTAACATCAGGATGTGTTAATGTGATAGGGCCGCCTTCTTTTATTTGTTTTTTAAATTTTGGGATAACAGAGCCTGACGATTCAAGAACATTACCGAAGCGAACAATGGACATTTTAATCTTATTATTTTTTCTACTATGGTAAAGTCCTTGCACACAAAGTTCTGAAAGTCTTTTGGATGCCCCCATAATATTTGTCGGTCTTACCGCTTTATCACTTGATATGAGAACAAAATTTTCAACTGACCGAAATAGTGCCGCTTCTGCAACAGCTAAAGTTCCAAACACATTGTTTTTAATACTTTCAGAAATATTTTCCTCAACTAATGGTACATGTTTATAAGCCGCTGCATGATAGACAGTATCTACTTTGAAAGTTTTAAATATTTCATTTACTTTAGTTTGATCTTGCACATTAACAAGTAACGGAATAATTTGTAAACTTTTATTTATAATCTTTAACTCTTCATAAATTTTATAAAGAGCAAATTCATTCAACTCTAAAAGTAATAATTTTTTAGGATTATGTTTTACAATTTGGCGACCTAATTCTGAACCAATAGAGCCGCCTGCGCCTGTTATTAATACAACTTTTGAAGTTATACTTTTAGTTAACAATTCAGACTTTGCTAAAACTTGATCTCTATCCAAAATGTCATCAACATCTAAATCTTTAATGTCAGATAAAGTTACTTTTCCTTGGATAATATCAGTGACTGTTGGTAAGGTTTGTACTTGTAGTTGGTATTGACTTAAATTTTTTAAAATCTCACTTCTTCTATGTCGAGAAATAGCTGGAAGCGCAAGAAGAATTAATTGTACTTCTTTTGATTTTATCAAATCAGGAATTCTTGCTGTAGAGTAAATATTTTGACCTTCCAGAACCTGACCTTGAAGAAGGACATTATCATCTAAAAAACCAACCACCTTTAATTCATAACTATTTACTAAGGCAGACGCTAATTGACGACCTGCTTTGCCAGCGCCATAAACCAAAACTTTTTTTAAAAATTTTGATTTCTCTTTAAAAAGAAAATTGCTTCCAAGTAAATACTTTACAAGTAATCTAGAACTTATAATGGCAAAAAATAATAACATGGGCTGAAGAATGCCTATGGATCTTGGAATGCCTATAAATCCATAAATTCCAAAAACTGAAAAATATAAAAATCCATACGTTAATAAAGCTATAGAAACTGAAAACATAATACTTAGACCTGAATACCTAAAAATAGTACGATACAATCCAAGTAACCAAAACACGGGCAAAGCTAAACCTACAGATACCACTGCAGCTATTAGAATAGGTCCTTTAATTAGAACAAACTGATCTAAGCGTAGATAAAAAGCCAACCATGTGCACAAAATGCATAAATTTAAATCAACAATTACAGCGAGTATCTGTTTTGCATAACGAGGAAGGCTTAGAATGCCTTTGGTAAATTTTTCAATTTGAAGCAACATTACAATAATAAAATTAGATTAATTTTTAACCTTTAATTATTTGGAAATACATAAACTCAATATAAATCATAAAAATCAAAACCCAAAGAATTAACCATACTAAAAACTACTAAACTAATCATAATGGCATTGTTTATACTGGTTTTGATATCGGTAAAATTAAGCTTAATATGATTAATTCCTTTTTTAAATTTTTTAGCATTAACTTAGATTATAACTTTTTTTTCTTTATGGTAATATTTAAAAAAAAATTTAATTCATAATTTTTTTTTAAAAAATGATAAAATTGTAATTAAAATATAATAAAAATAAAAAAATAGATTCATTTTTTTTATCATTCTCAAATCTGTTGTTGCAAGAAGCTTTGGTGTTGCCATTGTAATATTGTTAATCTGCGCAAGTCCTGTAATTCCAGGTCTGACTTTAAATATTCTTCTTTTTTTTCTCTCATTAATTAATCTTCTCTGATTAGGTAGGCATGGCCGAGGACCAACGAAACTCATGTCACCTATTAATACATTCCATAGTTGGGGCAGTTCATCAATTTTAAATTTTCTAAAAAAATGTCCAAGATAAGTAATATTTGAAGGGTTAATTAAATGCGTTCCTGCAGATAAAGTTCCTATCTTCATAGTTCTAAACTTTAGCAATTTAAAAATTTTTAAATGAATTCCAACTCTTTTTTGTGAAAACAAAGGTGACCCTGTATCAAACCATAAAATTATAAATAAAAAAAATAATAATGGCAAAATTATTATTAAACTAATCAAAGAGAATATAAAATCTAGTATTCGTATCATTAAAATTATAAAAATTTAGATTAGTTAAATTATATAATTTTTATATTAATTATAATAGTTGTATAATTCTTAAATAAAAAAAATAAAAAAATTTTTCATTGAAAGCTTATTGCTTTTTATTATAATCAATTACTGTTTTAAATAAGGCTTCATCAACACTTATAGATCTATTCCAATTAAGCAAAGAGGAGGTATGTGAACAATCTAATCGTAAAGAAGAAACTAAACGATCAATTTCTCTAGATTTTCCCATAATCTTTCCAGCAAACTTCATAAAAGAAATTGGAACGGGAAATAAGAATGGTTTTTTTTCTAAAATAAATGCTATTTTTTTTATTAGATCAGGTGTTGAAAGATCCTCTCCATCTGAGACTAAAAAAGTTTGCCCTGTGGCCTTAGGATGGTTAATACAACAAATAATCAAATCGACTAAATTATCAAGTGCAACATATGATCGTAAATTATTTACTTTACCAAAAGGCAAAGGGAAACCCCGGTCTATAAAATTTATTAAACGATAAAAATTTCCTTTTACTTGTTGCCCGTAGACGATGGGAGTTCTAATAATTACGATTTCTAACCCTGTTTGCTTAGATATGGAATGTAAAGACTGTTCTGCCTCCCATTTAGAGATAGCATAAATTCCTTCTGGCTTTGGGATGTCAGTATTTTTAAAACTTAAAAACCCTCCAGTTCTTTCACCATTTACTTTAATCGAGCTTATAAAAATAAAACGTTTTACGCCTTTAGCAGCAGCTTGATAAGCCAGATTACGCGTTCCCTCCACATTAATCTTTCGATAATAAGACAAAACACTTGTGTCTAATTTATAAGTTTCGGTGGCCACTCCAGCGCAGTGAATTACACAATCAACCCCCTCTAAAGCTTCGGACCAATTTGTATCATTATCAATCTGATTTATTATAAAATTTTTTACTCCATTTACATTCTTCTCCAAAGTTGAACGTGATGACGTATGAATAAAATATTTTTTTAATTTAAATTGCCTTAATAATTCCGACCCAATGAAACCTGTCGATCCAGTTAATAATATTTTATTCATAACTTATCTAAGTATATTTAAGTATTCAATTAATCGAACTTTCCAGTCATCTTTGGTAATTTCAAAATTTTTGTAAATTTTAGCACAATCTAATCGAGAGTTTTCTGGGCGCTCAGCAAGCGTTGGATAGTCAAAACTTTTAATAGGTTTTATCATTGGAATTTTTTTTATCAACTTCAAAGCAAATGCAGTTTTGAATATTTCATTAGCAAATTCATACCAAGAAATATTTGGATGACCTGAAAAATTATAAGTTCCCCATATAATTTTACTTTTATTTTTATATTTATAAGCAATCGTCAACAAGGTCTCCGCTATACCATCGGCGCTTGTAGGACCTCCAAATTGGTCCGCCACAACACTGATTTCATCTTTTTCAACTGCCATTCTCATCATTGTGCTCACAAAATTATTTTTTTCCGAAGAAAATACCCAAGAAGTTCTTAAAATGATGTGCTGTTCAATATTTTTTCTTATAATTTTTTCACCAGACACTTTGCTTATTCCATAAACATTGAGGGGATTGACATTGTCTGTTTCTGTATAAGGTTTATCTAATTTTCCATCAAAAACATAATCAGTTGAAATATGAAAAAGCGGTATATTAAAAGATGAACAGACCTGACTTAAAAAAAGCGTACCCTTTTCATTAACATCAAATGCTTTTTCAATTTCTTTTTCAGCATTGTCAACTTTGGTATAGGCGGCGGCATTAATAACAAGATCTGGTTTTTCAAGATTAAATACATCATTAACTATCAGTTTAGAGGTTATGTTTAAATTTTCTTTAGAGAAACCAGCCATTTTAAAGCCGTATTTAACACCACTATTAATAAGTGTTTTTCCTATTTGACCGTCACATCCTGTAACCAGAATCTTCATTAAACTTTAGATTTATTTTTAATCTCACTTAATGATGGAAGTAATTTGTCTTTTTCAGACAATCGAGGAGATTTGATTGGCCAATCTATAGATACATCGGGATCATTCCAAATAAGTCCACTTTCATCATTTGGAAAATAAAAATCAGTACATTTGTAATAAAGATCTGCCGATTCAGATAACACACAAAATCCGTGAGCATATCCTGGTGGAATCCAAAGTTGAAGATGGTTCTGCTCACTTAATTCTACGCCAACATAATCACCAAAAGTTTTAGATTTTGGATCAATATCAACTACAACATCATAAATAGAGCCTGCGCTACAGCTGATAAGTTTTCCCTGAGGATGCAATTTTTGCAGATGAAGACCACGCAACACACCCTTTTGCGAGCGAGAGTAGTTGTCTTGAACAAATGGCAAAGTTATACCAACATCGTGATAACGGTTAGTTTGAAAAGTTTCTTTAAAGAAACCACGTTCATCTAATAATACACTTTGTTCAATTATTAAAACACCAGACAATTTTGTCTTATTTGCTTTCACTAATCTATATCCTAATCAATTGTACGAAGGAGATATTGTCCGTAACTCGTTTTTGATAATAATTTGCCTTTTTTTTTTATTATTTCAGAATCTAGCCAACCATTATTAAAAGCAATTTCTTCAAGACAACCAATTTTTAGCCCCTGACTTTCTTCAATTGCTTGTACAAAATATCCAGCTGTCATTAAAGTTTCATGTGTGCCGGTATCTAACCAAGAAAAACCACGACCCATTATTTCAACATTTAAGTCATTCCATTTTAAATAAGTATTATTAATATCTGTAATCTCAAGTTCTCCACGTGGACTAGGTTTTAAACTTTTTGCAATTTTAATAACTCGGTTATCATAAAAGTAAAGCCCTGTTATAGCATAATTAGATTTTGGATTTTTTGGTTTTTCTTTAATAGATATTATTCTTTTATTTTTATCAAATTCTACAACACCAAAACGTTTTGGATCTGTTACATGATAAGCAAATAATGTTGCACCTTTTTTTCTCAGAATTGCTGCTTTGAGCATTTTGCTAAAGCTATAACCATAGAAGATGTTATCTCCTAAAATAAGACAAACTCTATCTGTGCCTATAAATTTTTCACCAATTATAAAAGCTTGTGCTAAACCTTCAGGACTTTCTTGTTCTGCATAACTTAACTCAATGCCAAAGTCAGAGCCATCACCTAGCAATCTTTTGAAGTTAGGGAGGTCAGAAGGGGTTGAAATTATTAAAATTTTTCTAATACCCGCTAGCATAAGAACTGAGAGAGGATAATAAATCATTGGCTTATCATAAATCGGTAACATTTGTTTAGATATACCAAGTGTTATAGGATAAAGGCGAGTACCTGAGCCGCCTGCTAAAATAATACCTTTCATAAATTATATTTTTAATATTTTTTTATTTAAATACTTTTTTATATTTATCTTTAAGAATGGGCTGCCACCATTCTTTATTTTTAATATACCACTCTATAGTTTTACGAATACCAGTTTTAAAATTTTCTTTTGGCTCCCACCCTAAATCTCTACGAATCTTTCGAGAATCGATTGCATAACGACGATCGTGGCCTGGTCGATCAGTTACAAATTTTATTAAATTCTGATAATACTTTTTACCATTATTTTTTAGAGGATGTATCTCTTCAAGTAAGTCACAAATTAATTTTACTACTTCAATATTTTTCATTTCATTATTTCCGCCAATATTATAGGTTTCTCCAATATTAGCCTCGAATGCTACTAAAACTAATGCTGATACATGATCATCGACATAAAGCCAGTCTCGAATCTGATCTCCATTTCCATAAACGGGCAATGATTTTCCCTTTAAAGCATTTAAAATTGTATTTGGAATAAGTTTTTCTGGAAATTGATAAGGTCCGTAATTATTAGAACAATTTGATATTACAAATGGAAGATTATAAGTGCGACCCCAAGCACGAACTAAATGATCAGAGCTTGCCTTTGAAGCAGAATAAGGTGAGTTTGGCTTATAAGAAGTTTTTTCATTAAACAATTCGTGTTTATTATGAAGCTCACCATATACTTCATCGGTTGAGATATGATGAAAACGAAATTTTTTTTTTCTATTAAAGGTTAATTCGTTCCAATATCTTCTCGAGGTTTCAAGTAAATTGTAAGTACCTAAAATATTTGTTTGAATAAATTCCCTAGATTCTGAAATAGAGCGGTCAACATGACTTTCGGCAGCCAAGTGCATTATAATATCAGGTTGGAAATTTTTAAAAATTTTTTCAACTAACTTAACATTACAGATATCGATTTTTTTAAAAACATAATTTGATGACAGGGCTACCGATTGAAGTGATTTTAAATTTCCAGAATATGAAAGTTTATCTAAATTTAAAATTTTATGATTTGTTTTCTTAATAAGATATCTAATTAGAGCTGAACCGATAAAACCAGCACCGCCTGTGACTAAAAGTTTCAAAATTTTTCCTTTCAATATCTATATTGTAATTAATGATTTAAAGTAACTCTTTAATTTACGTAAGATTTATTTAAAGTTATTTTTAACTAGAATGGCTAAAATAATAAATTGAATAAAAAATCCTGAATTTCGTTTGATGAATTAAAATATTAGGGTAAAATCAGAAGCAATAATAATTAAGCTTATAAATAAGGCAAAAGTTGAGGATGATGATTTATGAAAAAACATTAAAATATTAATTATTTATACAAACTTCCCAATGTTTAGTTAAGTAAGAAAATTTTTTTACGATCTTTGCAGGGACTCCAACTGCTAGACAATTTGTTGGAAGGTCTTTAGTTACTATAGATCCAGCCCCAACTACAACTCCATCTCCAATCGTAACTCCCGGCGTTATAAAAACTCTATCTCCAAACCAACAGTTATTTCCAATTATAATTGGCGAACTGACAAGTTCTCTCTTGACTGGAGCAATAGATGGATCGCTATGAGATTCTCCTTTATACCCTCCATGAGAATGATCCATGACTGTGCAATCACTTCCAAATAGAGTATTTGATCCAATTTTTACATATTTAGCCGCTCCAATATGAAGTCGATAATTTGCCATGACATTATCTCCTATAATTAACTGCGAATCTTTTCCAAAAACATCTAGAACTAGACCAGCATTAGCTGAAAATCCAAATCCTATACTTAATTTGCCCTCTTTTCTTATATAAAATGGATAACGAACGATACGTGCGGTTGGGAAACAAATCTTTGATAAAATTAGAGAAAATAGAAGACGAAGACTTCCTATAACGCCAAGATTTGAAAGAGTTTTAATTATATACTTCATAAATTTCGAAATAAATTTAAATATTGCTGCCCTATCTTACTCCATTTATATTTCTGGTTAGCAATTTGCTTCATTTTAATACCAATTTTAGAAATTACATTTTTATTAATATTTAAAATAAGTGAATTGAGTTCTTTATCATTTTTAAAATATAAACAGCTATTATCAGTTGTATATCTATTAAAATTAACATCATAAGCGAAAATTGGCAAACCAGAAGCCATAGCTTCAACCAAGGACGGATTTGTACCTCCAACACTATGACCATGAACGTAGATAAAAGCGTTACTTCTAATTTGATTAAGAATTTTTAGATCATAAATAGCATCTAAAATTTTAATATTGGATATTTTTTTAAATTTTTCAATTAGATCTCTTCCATATTGATTCGAATTCCAATTGCCCACTATAACAAGAGGAAAACCTGTTTTAGAAAAACAATTCAAAATCATCTCAATGTTATTTTCGGGTTCTATTCTAGCTACCTTAAATGCATAAATATTGGGAATATTAAAAATTTTTTTTACTTTTAAGCTTAATTTTATTTTTTTTGCATGATCTCCTCCATATGCTATTTGCACGGTCTTGCATCCGTATTTTTTTAAAATATGTTTTGAAATTCCATGATTATCCGTAACGATGCAGTCAGCAAAACTTACTGCAAATGCTTCACTCAAACGAAGAAATATCCTTGCAAAATAACCCCATTTCAGTCGTTCACTATCTAATCCATCAGTATTTACTATAATTTTACCCTTATAAAATATTTTTATTAATGGCAAAAAAATACAACCTGACACGCCTAATAAAAGCATCAGATTAGATTTTCTAATTGCGTAGATCATAGAAAATAAGTCATAAAAAATACTTTGAAAACCATTAGGGTATAAATTTATATAAATAAGTTTAACATTCTTATATTTAGGAATTTTATTCTTATAAATTTTAGAGCTACAAAAAACACAAATTTCTAAATCTTTCGAAATAAAATTAATAATATTTTCAATTAGACTCTCCCATCCCCCATAATTTGCTGGGAGACCTACGCTTCCAATAATTGATAGTTTAGTTATTTTATTTTCGTTTATATAAATACTCATATTCATCGGACAATTTATTAATATATTTATTCCAAATTGCCGCTTTTTTTTCTACAAGATAAAATTTATTTAGATCAAATTTAAAATTATCAGCAGAATTGCTAGTGTACTGATTATGATTTATATGAAAAATAAAATTTTTGGAAATTCTATTTATATGTTTTATATAATTCTCAATTGCTTCTGTGTGCATCTCAGCCAAGCTATAAGAGTTATAAGAAAAATCTATTATATTGTCAGGCAAATTCTCTATATCGTAATTAGATATTAAAATAATATCATATTTGCTAAAATCTACTTTTTGGGTATTTAAATCACTTACTAATATTATTTTTTTATTTGGCAAAAGTGATTGCAAAAAAAAAGCAGACAAACATAGATTTTCGGGCAAATCACAACCAATATAACAATAATTATTTTCCTTCATTAAAAAATATGCAAAAGCTCCGTACCCCCCCCCTAATTCAAATACATATTTTTTTTGCTCTAAATTTTGATTAAGCAGTTTTGAAACAAAATTCGCATAATAATGGTTAGAAAAATAACTTGGATTAATTTTCTCTCCATCAAATTTAAAATAATATTGATTGCCTATACTAGGCACAACTAAATCATTTAAATTACAATCAATTTCTTTTTCTCTTGTTAATTTTTTCCATACATCAAAAATATAAATACAGTGTTTTGCATATAAATTTTTATCAATAAATGATATTTTTTCTGAAAAAAATCTTTTCTTTAATCTTTCATGCCCACTATCACCATGAAGTCCTGTTGAAAATTTCTCCCTAAAGAAATTATTATATTTTTTTGAAAGTTCTTGTAAATTTTTCTGACTCAAAACATCTGCTATTTCACTCATATATTTGCTATATATTGGTAACCATTCATTTCCCACTTGATACTCAATATCTTTATTTTTTTGATTTTCTTTTGATTTTTTATAAAATTTACATATTTCAGTTAAAAAAAATTCATCATTAAAGTTTGATGGTGAGTGAGAAAAAAAATCTTGAAAATTTTCTAATATAAAATCGTTATGTTGACTAAATCGTCTATCAAACAACGCAACATACAAAGATGACAATCTTCTATTTATAGCATAAATATATTTATTCATTTTATTTTTGAGTTTTTGATCTTAAGTTTTGAGTATCAACAGGTAAAGCTGCCAACCATATGGAAAGAGCAGTAATTATAGGCTGGCTCCACCGAAGATAACTATTGTAACCACTTGTAACTATAGCAAGACCAACTAACGAGATAATAAAAAATATAATTTTATAATTTAGGTAATTTTTATTAGCAAAAAATAAATACGTTAATGCAACTGTTTGAAATAAAAATAATAAATAAATAGGATGAAATAGCACTGCTAGACCTGTTAAACGAATAACAGGCCAAGTTAGAGAACGCATAATATCTCCAAGCGGATATCCTATTTCAACAAAGTTATATACTCTATCAAAGTCTCTAAATGCCATGTCTATTTTTTGTCCTGAAGATATTCCGCTTAAAATAACATCCCAAAAAAACCAAAATAGAACTAATATACCTAAAGTAAGAAATATAAGATTTTTTTTATTTAGGTAAATTAATACTATTGGTAAGTAAACAAAAAAACCTAAACGCAGCATAAACCCTAAAATTAGACCAAAAGATGAAATTATTTTACTTGAAGAAAATAAAAATAAAACCAAAGAAAAAATGATTAACGTATCTTTAAGAATATGGACTGACAGATGAGCACGATAAGGATCAAAGATAATAATAAGAACTGAAATACAATATAGCCAACCCTTTTTACGGTAGATTTCTTTAATTAATGAAAACATAATTGAATTCGTAAGTGCGTATAAAAAAATATTTAAAATTATTAGAACTATTTTATTAACATTAAAGAAGAAAACCCAAATGTAATAAAAATTGCCTAAAATTTTTAGTGGATTTTTATAAATGCCTGCAATTAAATCTTCAATTGGATTATTTAAATAAGTTAGAGCATCAGGGTGGTAGTCATAATTAATATTTACTAACCGTTCTATTGATAAAACTAATAAAGAAAATAATATTGAGATTAGAAAAAAATGAGGAACTTTAATTTTTTTTAAAATCATTTAAAATCTATAAAATGAGTATAATTTTTTGGATCTGAGTAATAATGAGAAACATGAATAAGTATACCTTGAAAAGTTGTTAATAATTTTTTTTCGATTAAAAAGTAGTTTTCACGATCTATTGCGGAAAGAGACTCATCTAATAATAAAAATTTAGGCTTCTGCACTAGTGCTCGAGCTAATATTAGTCGCTGTTTTTCTCCAGAAGAAGGTTTAAAATTATTTTCTTCAACAACTCGTTGACCTCCATCACCAAGTAAATCAAAATCTTGCAATCTACATATATCGATAATAGATAACATATCTTCTTTTTTTACATCTTGGCCCAATAAAATATTTTCTATTAAAGTCCTTTTAAAAAGATTGGTTGAGCTTGTTAAAAATGCAATCTTAACTGTGTTGTCTAATTCTCTATAAAATGAAACCTCCTCTAATTTTTTATCTAAACCCATCAATGACTTTAAAAGTGTTGATTTTCCACAACCACTTGGGCCAGTTATAAGAATAGACGCATTATTTTCGATGCAAAAATCAATTTTTTGTTTTTTACCATTAAAATTTAGATAACCTTTGGCAATGTAAAGAGGACCTTTATTTCTAAAAACTGCGTATTTTTGAATAGTTGCATCATTATACTGTAATTCAGCCAAAATTGACTCGACTAAGGGTTTTGCAAAACGAAATTCTTGAAGTGAAATCGCAATCTTATTTAACGATGGCATTGCTCGCATTCCTAAAAAAGTCATTAATGTGACCGAAGCAACAATTGTTTTATTATCTTTGCTTAAATAAAAGTATATTGAAACGAAAATAAAAATTGCAATAATTGAAAATAACTCCACGAAAACTCGCGGACTAAGAAGAAATGTTCTCTGCAAAGTCAATAGTCTTGCGATATTTTTATTATAATTATTAAAAATTTTAACAAAATATGACTTAAGACCAAGAAGCTCGATTTGAACGCCATCATTTATCCCCCTCATTACAAGATCGCTCCTTTCTTGTTCTTGGGATAGGTATTTTTCACCCCAAAGTTTAACTTTCCTGCGAATAAATAAATAAAATAATGCAGAAGAACTAAAAGATATAGAAAAAAAAATAATTGCCGCTACAAAATCAAATATGAGCATTACAACGAATAGTGCAAGGACAATACAAATTTCTGAAAAAATAATGCTCAAAGGCCAACTAAAACGTGTACTGAGTTGAGAGGTCTCATTAATAATTTTATGAGCTAAATTTTCTGCACTAACTTTTGCATTATCTTGTAAAGATGGAAACCCCCTCAATTCATACAATTTTTCAGCGACGTATTGTTGTATTTTATAAACATAATTAGATTGATAAAAAGAATGCAAAAGGGAGTAAATCGATTTTATAATAAATAAAATAAAAAAAATAATTATAACAATTAATATTAAATTAACATTTTCAATATTTTCTAGACTAAGATTATTTATTATTTTTGATAAAAATTTTTCTGATTTCAAATCAAGTATAATTAAAATAATCGGAATAACCATGCTTACACTCAACATTTCTAAAAGACCAAGTAATATTGTCGATAAAACAATTATTGGGAACTTTTTTTTTAATTGCGGGGAAAGATAATTAAAAAATTTGAAAAATACTTTTATCTCTTTAAACATTGATCATATATTTTTTTTAAAACTTTAAGCGGATAAATAGGCAATATAGCAATAAAATAAAGCATTAGGTACTTTTTTCCAACAGATTTATTAAGGTATATTTTATAATGTTTAATTTTATTTATTGTTAATAAACCTTGGGCACGAAGCCATAAGCCCCCCTTCCAGTTAAAAAGATTCGTAATATCAGAAAAAAGTTTAAATGCTTTTTTTTTAGATTTATAGTTATAACCAACTAGAGAATTGATGCTGTCTATCCAATTTTTACATCCAATTTCGAAAACTGATGAAGTGCTTGCCCAATTTAATTTTTGTTCTTTATAAGGTAAGTTAAGTTTATAAATAGACGAAGAAATCCAATAAGCCTTAGAATTATGTTTTCTTAATCGATCTAAAACGTAAATAGTATGCGGGAAGTCACTTAAAGGTTTGAAATTAAATTTTATATTACCTAACTTAGCTTTGTTATAAATTGTACATGACAAACAACTTAAAATACCTGTGAGTTTTTCAAAAACTAACTTAGCATCCATATATTCTTCTTTTAAATTTTTAATATGTTCTTTAAGATTAATAATAAAAAAAAGAGGTGAATAAGCCTTTATTTTAAGTAGAATTTTATTAATAAGTTGACTACTTATAAAATAAGTATCACCTACCATCCAAACAAATTGACTGTTAACTTTATTAAGCGGTTTTTCTAAATTTTTAAGTCCAATATTTTTTTTATTAGTTTCAAAGCTTATATTGTTAAATTTTTTTTTCCATTTTTTTAGGAGAGTTTTAGTTCCGTCAGTTGAGCAATTATCTTGAATATGAATGCGAATTTTTTTTGAGAGCATTAAAGGCGCATGATGCTCAAGCCAACTTTTTAAAATTTGCTCTCTATTAAAAGTAGGAACGACAATAGTTAGGTCTTTGCTATAAATCATTATTAAAATAATTATTAAATTTAGGTTTGCTATATAATTTAGCTATACACTTTTTTTAAAAAAACCAAATTGCAAACCGTATAAAACCATTAGAGTGTTATTAAAAAAATTACCATTAGCCGATAATGGCCAAATTGTTATTAACAAACCTGCAAATAAGCATATTTGATAATTCGATAATAATTTTTTATTATAGCTTAATCTATAAATTGTATGTTTTAAAATAATATAAGAAAAATAAATTAATAGACCAATCAAAAAAGAAAAACCCACAATACCAGTTTCGGAAAGCATCTGAATATAAAAATTATGAGGGTGAGTTGAGCATTTTGTTTCAGGTTTTTTTAATTTCAATTCATCACATTTTATTCTAAACATTTTGGGTCCATGTCCTAAGATTGGCTTATCTGCAAACATTTTCCAACCAGTTCTAAAAAAAGATTCATGAGCATCACTAATAAAATACTTCTCTTCCGAAACATTAGAAAAACTTTTAATTAAGGATGCGGGCGTATATTGAGGTCCAAACCAACGTTGATAGACCTTATCATCTTTTAAAAATAAAATACATATAAGGACTGCCATTGTAGAGAGTACAATTTTATAAATTGTATAATTAGATACAAAAATAAATACAAAAATAATTGCTAAATTTATAAATAAAAATGAAAATCGTTCACCAGATAAAAGAATAATATTGTATGTACCCAAAAATAAAATCAGAGAAATATATATCTCTGAAATTTTTTTATTCGGTCGTGCGATAAATAAGGCCATAAATAAAGGAAATAATCTAGAAAGGTAAGAGCCTAAAATTAATTCATCTCCAAAAAATGAAGAAACTCTAAAATTGTGACCCAAAGGTAAACCAAAAATATTAAATCCTGAAAAAAACTGAATATATCCGTCAATAATAAGTGCGGTAAAGGTTATTATGAAAGAATAGTAAAAATAGTCTAAGATTATTTTGTTTTGATCAATTAGATAAGCAATTAGTAAAGAAAAAATTCCAATACGGATATAAAACAAAGATGATTTTAAACTAAAATAAATATTGTCAGATAAAATAGAAGAAAAAATACACACTATGCAAAAACCAACGAAGTAATAAAAATAAATATTTTTGTAAATATAATAAATTTTATTTTTTAACGTGAAATATAAAAACCAAATAGATAAACAACTTATTAACAAGTCTGGAAGAAAAGGACCGGTTACTATTAGAGGAACAGCAAAAGCACAAAGGATGGAGATATAATTTAAAGTTTGTGGCTTAAGATTTTTTAATAACAACATTTTCATATAATATAAATTTAAATCTATTTATTAATTTATTTTTTGAGATAGTAGGTTTATTGTTTTGAGTATAGATTCTTTGCTACTATAATTTATTTTCAAATTAAGCTCTCTTTTTGCTTTATCAGTATTAGGAATATAATTATCAATTTTTTTTGAGAATTTTTTTGAGTTTAAAATCTTTAAGCAGTATTTTTTTGATAAAAGATTAGCAATTTTATGAATTGAAATTTTATTATTAGAGCCAACATTGTAAACAGGGCATTGATTGTTAGAATTATCTAAAATTTTAAGCAACCACCTCACTAGATCATCGCTATACATATAAGAGCGTATTATTCTATAATTTGCTTTAATATTTATATCTTTATTTCTCAAAACATTATTAATAATATTACCTATTACGTAATGCGAGTTCTGAGGAAGATATCTACCAACAAAGCTAAAGCATCTTGCTATAGAAACTTTTAATCCTTTACTACCAAGTTCTTTAAACAAATTTTCACTTTTTAATTTAATGTCTGAATACTTTTTCTTATATCCGTTTTTAAAATTTATTTTTTTGTATTTATCTAAATAATCTTCTTTAAATTCTTTTACTTTAGATTTTTGAATTCCATATATTGCTCCAGAACTGACAAATAATATTTTACTACTGAAGTGATATTTCAATGATAAATTTAAATAATTTTTTACAGCTTTTAAATCTTGATCATAGTTTTTTAAAATTGCGGCATATATTACATAATCGGCGCTGGGTAGTTTTTTAATGTTAAGAATATTTCCAGATATTTTTATAATTTTAATTTTTTTTTTTAATATTTTATTAATTTGAATATTCTGTTTTCTTCTACTGAAAATTATTATTTTTTTTATTTTTAGAGAATTATAATTTTGAAAATAATCTAATATTGATTTTCCAAAAAATCCTGTGCCTCCTATAATAAGTAAAGATTTAGATTTCATAAAAATAAAACAATAAAAGAAATTCTAAATATTATTGAATTTTAATATTATTTTTTTTATTTCTTAGATTAAACATAATATTCATTATTAGATCTTCCTGACCTGCAACAAGTTTTTTTAAACCAATCGCTTCAAAAGCTTCTAATTTGTTAACGCCAAATCTTTTTGAAAAATTATTCACATGAGATGCAAAACCAGAAAATAAACCGTAATTTGCACTTAAGATATTCATTGATTCAGAAAAAGCATTATCATGTTTAATTTTATTCTTATCTAAAATATTTCTAAAATTTTCTGACATTTGATATATTTGATTGATATCAAAATTTTCAAA
>ATTB01000007.1 GCA_000419465.1 alpha proteobacterium SCGC AAA028-C07
GATATAAGATTAATTTTTTCTGGAGATAGTATTTTATTAGTTAAAGCTGAACAAATAGATTCATCTTTAGAAGATTTTGGAAAAACATGGGAAACCAATTATAAACCAATACATAAGATTTAGTATGAAAATTATAAAATTTAATAAAAAAAGTTTTTCAAACGATTTAGATTTTATTTCTCGAAATAGAAAATCTAATTTTTCTAATAAAGCTAATATTGTAAAAAAAATTCTTAAGGACGTTAAAACTAAAGGTGATAACGCTGTTGTTTATTATCAAAAGAAATTTGACAGAAGTTCAGTTTCTAAAAAAAATATTATTTTAAGCAATAAAGAGATTAAGAAAGTTATAAAAAATTTAGATTCTTCAGTAAAAAGTTCTATCAAACTTGCATTTGACAGAGTTAAAGACTTTCACAGAAGACAATCAATTAAAGGTTATAAATATTTTGATAAATACAAAAATGAATTAGCTTACACAGTTTCTCCATTAAATAGAGTTGGAATATACATTCCAGGAGGAACAGCTAGTTATCCAAGTTCGGTTATTATGAATGCCGTTCCAGCAATTGTTGCTGGTGTAAAAAATATAACTTTATGCATGCCAACCCCAAATAATAAAATTAATGCCGGCGTTGTTTATGCAGCTAAAATATGTGGTGTAAAAAAGATTTATAAAATAGGTGGAGCCCAAGCAATAGGAGCCTTTGCTTACGGAACAAATACCGTTACGAAAGTTGATAAAATTGTAGGACCAGGGAATATTTTTGTAACTACAGCAAAAAAAGAAGTTTTTGGTGAAGTAGGCATAGATATGGTTGCTGGACCTTCTGAAATCACAGTTGTTGCAAATGAGGATAACGATTCAACATTAACAGCTATAGATTTATTATCCCAAGCTGAACACGATGAGTTATCCCAAGCTATATTAGTAACAACAAATTTGAAATTTGGTCTTGAGGTTAAAAGTAAGATTTATAAATTTTTAGATGTTTTGCCTAGAAAACAGATAGCTAAAAAAGCAATTGATAATAATAGTGCAATTATAGTTTGTAAAAATTTTGCAGAAGTTGTTAGTGTTGTAAACGATATAGCGCCAGAGCATCTTGAAATTAAGACCAAGAATAATTCAGTTTTGGCAAAACAAATTAAAAATGCTGGATCAATTTTTTTAGGAGAAAATTCGCCAGAAGCCATAGGAGATTATATGGCAGGACCAAACCATGTTTTACCAACGGCTGGATCAGCAAGGTTTGCTTCAGGGTTATCTGTTTATGATTTTTATAAAAAAACCTCAGTTATTAAAATGAGTAAACAAGGTCTTGAAAAGATAGGAAGATCAGCTATACACCTAGCAAATTACGAGGGTTTATTTGCTCACTCTCAATCAATTAGAATTAGAATTAGTTAAATATGGCAAAAGAAGAAATGTTGGAGTTTAAAGGACTGGTAACAGAGTTGTTACCCAATGCTATGTTTAGAGTGAAATTAGAAAATAATCATGAAGTATTAGCTCATACAGCTGGAAAAATGAGAAAGAATAGAATTAGAGTTTTAGCTGGTGATGAAGTTATGGTTGAAGTTACACCATATGATTTAACTAAAGGCAGGATCATTTTTAGATTTAAATAATGAATGAAACAAAACATAGTTTTGTTTTATCCTCCGCATCCCCAAGAAGAATAGAGCTTCTTAATAATATAAAAATCTTTCCAAAAATAATTTATTCTTCAGATATTAACGAAGATATAAATAGTAAGGAAAGTCCTAAAAAATATTGTATTAGAGTTGCAAAAAATAAAGCTCTTAAAGCTTTAGAAAAATATCCAGAAGAATTTGTTTTATCGGCAGATACTATAGTTTTTTGTAGTAATAAAATTTTTTTAAAACCAAAAGATAAAGAAGAAGCTAGAGAGTTTTTAACTTTCTTTTCAGGAAGAAAACATAATGTTTTGACATGTGTATGTTTAGCAAAAAAGAACTCAATCAAAGTTAAAAAAGTTATAACAAAAGTTACTTTTAAAAGATTAAATAAGCAAGAGATCGACGAATATTTATCAACTAATGAGTGGAAAGATAAAGCAGGGGCTTATGCCATACAAGGTTATGCTGAAAAATTTATTAAAAGAATTAACGGTTCGTATTCAAATGTAGTTGGTTTGCCTTTGTTTGAAACTTATAATTTGCTTAATTCACAAGGTTTAATTTAATATTTTAATTGATTAATAATTTGTTTTGTGAAAAAAACATGCCCAGTGGTCTGGTAGCTCAGTTGGTAGAGCAGAGCCCTGAAAAGGCTTGTGTCGCTGGTTCAATTCCAGCTCAGACCACCATTTTTTATTTGCAATTTCATTCTCAGATTGATAATCAACCTCTAATTGAAATGATAAAAAAATATATATCTACTCACAGACACCATCCTCATGCTGAGCATGCGCTTAGCTAATAGAATTATATATTTAAAAACAAAATAATATTATAAACAAAAAACATGCAGCTGTAGCTCAGTTGGTTAGAGCGCTGGTTTGTGGAACCAGATGTCGGTGGTTCGAATCCACCCAGCTGTACCAAATTAATGAATAAAAAAACTTTTAAACCTAGCAGTGAATTACCAGCAGGTTTTGTAGATAAACAAGAAGAAGAGTTATTAGCAAGAGATCTTTTAATATCTAATACTAAAAAGGTCATGGCTAAATATGGCTTTCAATATCTTGAAACTCCTAGTTTCGAGTTTACCGATAGCATTGGTAAATTTTTGCCTGACAAAGATAGACCTTCAGAGGGAGTTTTTTCTTTCGAAGATGAAAAAAAATGGCTCTCGTTACGATACGATTTAACAGCACCATTAGCCAGATATGCAGCTAAAAACTTTAACAATTTACCAAGACCTTTTAAAAGGTATCAACTAGGAACAGTTTGGAGAAATGAAAAACCAGGTCCCGGAAGATTTAGAGAGTTTTTGCAGTTTGATGCGGATTACATAGGAACAAGTAATCTATTTGCTGATGCAGAGTTATGCTGCTTAATTTCAGAGATTCTAAGTAGCTGCGGTTTAACAAAAGAAGAATTTATAATTAAAATATCTAATCGTAAATTAACAAAAGGATTATTAGAAAAGTTAAAAATCAATGACGAAAATAAACAATCAATAGTACTAAGAGCTATTGATAAACTAGATAGAGTTGGGATAGAGGGCGTTCAATATCTTTTAGGAAAAGGTAGAAAAGATAAATCTGGAGATTTTACTAAAGGAGCCGAATTAGACGAATCACAGATTAATGAAATTATTAATTTTTTAAGTATTAAAGATCTTTCAGATAATAATTTTGAAAAAATAGAAAAGATTGCTGGAGACAATCAAACTATATTAGATGGAGTAAATGAACTTATTTTAATCAAGAAATATTTTTTATTATTAAAATTTGATAATTTTATCTTTGACCCTACTGTTGTTAGAGGACTTGAATATTACACGGGCCCTATTTTTGAGGCCAATCTTACATTTAACGTTAAAAACAACAAAGGGGAAAAGATTGAATTTGGTTCAATAGGGGGTGGAGGAAGATATGATGATCTTGTAAAACGTTTTAATAATCAAGATTGCCCCTCAACCGGTATTTCAGTTGGTCTTGACCGTTTAATTTATGCCATTCTTCAAAAAAATAAAATTAAAGTAGAAAAAGAAACACCAATTTTAATATGCGTTTTTGATGAAAAATACATGGATTATTATGTGAAGATTTTAAATTTATTAAGAACAAAAAATATTAGCGCTGAGATTTATTCAGGAAGTGCCAATATAAAATCACAACTAAAGTATGCTGACAAAAGAGGATGCAATTACGTCATTTTATGTGGCGATGATGAGGTAAGTAAGAATTTAGTAACAATTAAAAATTTAGAAATCGGCAAGCAAATGTCCGATTCTCTAAAAAATAGAGATGATTGGAAAGAGTCTTCGGGATCTCAAAAAACAGTAGCTTTAAATCAACTTTTAAATGAGATTAAATAATGAAACAGGCTCTAGAAAATAAGAGATTAAAAGAAGATCTTTCTAAAAAAATATTAAGTAATTTTAAAAAAAATAAATTTAATTTTACAGATTTGGATCTCTTGATTGATACTAGTTTGTTAACAGAGCGATCAGGAGAGCAATTTAAAAAATTTACACTAACTTATAAAGATTTATTTGGAAAAGAAATTAGTTTGCGTCCTGATTTAACAGTTTCAACAGCATTAAAATATATTCAAGAAAAAAAGAATAAAGAAGAAAAGTATTGTTACTATGGAAGTGCTTATAGATTAGATAAAGAAGGAGATTTAAAAGTTTTTGATCAGATAGGCTGCGAAATTATTAATTCTAATAACAATAAATCAGAGAATATTTTAATTAATTCTATATTAGAACCATTAAAAAAAATTAAGAAATTAGAAGTTGTTTTAGGAGACGTTGGATTATTTAAAATTTTAGTAGAGTCTTTAGAGCTTCCAGCTAGATGGAAATTAAGATTAGTAAAAAATTTTTCTAGAAGAGAATATTTTGAAGATATGTTGAAAAGATTAGAGACAAATTATGATCTAGATCAACAAGCAATTAAATTAGATACAAAAAGACTTGAAGATTTAGAAAAACTAAATCCAAATAGCATAATTGGAGGAAGAACAGTTTCTGAGATTGTTAAACGTTTTAATAAAAAAATTAAAGATCCAAGAGACAATTATAAAGGAAAAAAGAATGTTAAAATTATTAGAGATTTTTTAAATATTAATAGTTCAATTCAGAAAGCTGAAAGTGCAATTTTGTCTTTCTTTTCAAAAAATAAATTAAGCAATTTATCTATTAAGAATTATTTAAGAAAAATTAATAGAATAAATAAAGAAATAGGAAAAAAATATTCTATTAATTTTAAAACTAATTTTGGAAGAAATACTGATTATTATACCGGCGTAGTTTTTTTAGCTTCCGTAAAAAAGAATTCTAAAATTATCGAATTAGCAAGAGGTGGTGAATATAACGGTTTACTTAGAACTCTTGGTTATAAGAAGGATATATCAGCTATTGGTGGTGCAATTAATTTAAACGAATTAATAAATTTATAAAATTATGTCCAAAATAAAAATAGGATTACCTAGCAAAGGAAGATTAAAAGATGAATCTTTAGCTTTTTTAAAAAGTAAGAATTTAGAGGTGGTAAATTCTTTTGGAGAAAGAAATTATTTTTTTAACATTAAAAATAATAACGAAATAGATGGAATTTTTTTACACGCTAGAGAAATAATTGAAAGAATTAATGACGGTACTTTAGATATTGGTATTTCAGGGCTAGATCTACTTAAGGAGTTGCCAGAGGTTTATTCAAAAAATGTTAGAATTTTTAAAAAACTTAATTTTGGTTTTGCTGATTTAGTAGTTGCGATACCAAAAGATTGGTTAGATGTTCAGAATATGGCTGACTTAGAAGAAGTAAGTTTTGAATTTAGAGAAAAATATGGACGTCGAATGCGTGTTGCAACAAAATATCCAAATTTGACTGAATCTTTCTTTTTATCAAAGGGTGTAAGTCAGTTTCGTGTTGTTCCAAGTTTAGGAGCAACGGAGTCTTATCCGTTTACCGGCTCCTCAGAATTGATCACTGATATAACATCTACAGGTTCAACTTTGAAAGCCAATAATCTAAGGATTATAAATGACGGAATTATATTAAAAAGTTCTGCCTGTATTTTTGTTTCTAAAAAAATTGAAAAAAAAAAGTTTTTAAATCTTTTAAAATAGTCAAAAAAAAACCCCGGATGTTAGTCCGGGGTTTTGAATTTTTTCTAGAAAGTTTTACTAGAGAGGATGGAATTACATTCCCATTCTCTTAAAAATAATGGTTGATATTACTATGTTTTTAAAAAACTTCTTTGAATACTTCTTTGAGCGGTGACATCTTAGGTCAAACCACGAAAGATGACTTCTTTGAACTTTACTCCCCAACCCTCTAAAACAATTTCAGTGTTCATTGGCGTAGACTAAAATACTTCCAGCGTAGAAAATCAAGTTATGTAAAGAAACATACGTACCAGCGTAGGATTTAATTTAATTGAATTTTAATAGTGTGTGTTGATGTGTTCTTAAACTTCAAGTTATCGTTAAAAACTTTTTATGTTTCCAGACGCTTCAAGAATTATAAATAAAGGTGAAGATATTTAAAGATAATATTTTTACTTCAAAATGCTCACGGTAATTGAAGTCAATTAAACATAAACATATTTCAATATAGGAATAGGTTTGTTTGCTTTTTGAGTGAGTACAAAGGCAATTAATATGAAAGGGTATTATGACGAATAATATCAAGACCTTTAAAGAGTTGAAGAAACTATTTAAAGATACAAAATGGGAAACAATTAAGTTTACCAAAGATGAGTTAACAAGGCAGTTCAAAGAACATATGGTTGAACACGATTTTATCCAACCAGATACAGCACTTGATGAGTTTTATTTAAACAAACATAGACTTGACCAGAGAATAGATAAAAAAACTCAGTCAGATGTTTATAGATTGAGGTTACTGGCAATAAAAGACCGTTACAACAGTTTACATAGAAACAAACCGAAAGCAGTTGAAAACTCAAAATCATTCACAGTCTACGAAGTAGTGGGAAGCAACCAAAGGTGGAGTAAGTTTGTTCCAACAGAAACAAAGTTTTGGGTGGACAATTATACCGACCAACTTCTTTATGTAGATTATAAAAGAGATGATGTTTGGTTTAATAATTTATTCAGAAATAAAATAGATAATTCAGTTTCAAATAACCACGATGAAATACACACAGAAAAAACATTTCATCTTGCTTATGAACAAAGAACTTACAAAATAGTTACCGCTAAAGGTTTGGATTACTCAGATGCTATGAAAAAGGCAGAAAAAGATAATCCGGAACTGGAATGGAAACCTGGAAGACCAAATAAAAAATGGGAACATTTATACCAAGTTAAAGTAGATAAATTGCCAGAAGGTGATTTTGATATGAATGACTTGTCAACATCTTCTAGGTACTAACTAAAATGACAAAAGAAGAGTTAAAAAATGCTCTTCTCAAGAAAGAAAACAAGTTTGCCACCGCTTATATAGTGGTGGCAAACACTTATATGAATATGAGTTTTGAATTACTGACTCATAAATTGAACCTACTTAATGCTATCGTGAATAAAGAATTGTTTAGATACTTTAAAAAGTATCCTGAGAAGAGAATACAGTTTGCCTACAATCATCAAAGAGTAATAGGCAATACACATTCTCATTTAATTTTGAAAGTGCCAGATGAATATTATCAATCTCATACTGAACTATTAAAGATAAGAGATTTGATGTGGTTCAGATGGTGGCAGTTAGATGAAAGACAAGAGAAAAAATTTAGATTGTGGTTTCAAAAAGTAGATGATGACCAAACAAGTAAATTTTTTAATGTCAATTACGCTGTGAGAGAAACGAAAAAAGATACAGTACAGAATACTGAACTAACATTTGGTATTCTTTAATTAACAAGGAAAAAAAAATGAACTTTAAAAGTAAATTTAATAATTATGACAAACCAAGCAGTTCAATGAGATTAAACTGTTCTCAACTAAAGAATGTGATGTTGATAACAGAATATGTAATCAACAACGAACAGACACCGACATACATAAAACAATATGCCAAAGACTTACACGATAGGACAGATAAGTATTGTCAGACACATTTTACAAAAGTGTATGAGGAAATAGACAATATTAAGACCACAACACTAGAAAGGTATTTTAATTAAAATGAATCAAAAAATAAAAATAATAGAACGAGAAATAGAAAAATTTGGAAAGAAAAATGATGAGTTAACTTGCTTACAAAGAGTAGGCAAAATTGCTGAATTAATTGATGAATTAAAGAAAATAATAACAAACAAAGGAAAAATCTAAATGGAAAGTTTACACGCTTTAGTATTACAAGAACGAAGAAAAAGAGAACTAGCAGAAAAAAATATTGCCGCTAAAAGACGCTTACAAGAAATTGGTGGCACTCACGGTCAAAACGCTCATATTAACGATTTGAAGAATGTAAGTAAGGTGGCAGAGTCAATTCTCAATAGGAATGATTTACAAAAGGAATACGAAGATATGTTGAACGCCTTTAACATAATTAATATAAAATTATTGAATACAACACGAGATGAAATTTTAAGGAAATACGATAGCGACCCGTTTTTTGTAAGATTGTTTACTAAGTATAGTGAGTTACTAGGTACAGAGGTAAAAAAATCTACATTACAGACATTAGAAAAGAAAAAACAAACACCAGTTACATTCTATAACGGTAAATAAGGAAAAATATGTTTAATACAAACACAATTAAAGAAACAAAAAGAAAAATAAATCTAACAATTAATCCAACAGTGTATCGGACATTCAGTGAGATAGCAGAAAAACGATTACAACCTAAATCGTGGATAATTGAATCAATGATGAAAAACTATATTACGAGTAATAAGTAGATAGTTGCTTTTTAAATATTTTAATAACAGTCGTTAAAGAACTTTAACTTTGATGATTGTAATTATGTTTTATCTATAAACAGAAAGTTATTTCGTTGGAATATAAACAATCGGTTTTTGAATATCGGTACAATTTGTATTTAGAATCTTACTTTCTTCAATTGGTATATTTTTTTTAATATATGTTTTTATAAGATAAATATCAAAAACAGTATTTTTAGAATCTCTTATCTTAAATAAAAAAGTTCTAACATTGTAATCATTCTCTTTACTAATTATTTTAATTTTAATTAAACAGTTTTGTTGATTTGGCGTTTTTTGAAAAGTTACATCAAAATCTTTGTTACCTATCTGTATTGGTTTTTTATCGTCATAAGTAAAGTGACCAATAACTCCTAAAACTATTAATATAAAAAAAAATAATAATATTTTTTTCATTATAGAATTGTACCAATTTTACCTCTTTCTTCTAACAACTCCAACTGAATCTGTTTTAATACTTTCTCAAATATCTCAATAAAGAGAACCTTTATCTCTTGTTCCAGAATTATCTTTTTACACTCAGTGTTACATTCACCATTTGTAAGCAAATGTATTAAAGTCATTCTGTAGTATCCGTCGGATTTTGAGAAAGCAGTTGAGGTCAGAGTAAAAAAAATAATAAAAAGTATTTTAATAAACTTCATTTATTTCTTTTACTTTCTAGTTGTTGGTTGAAGTCATAAAAATCTAAAGAAGAAGCAACTTCTTTAGAAAATTTTTTTATTAACTTTCTTTCCTTTCTTGTTTGGCACCAATCACAATATAATTTTCCAATAGGATATGATTTGTTTAATCTCAAATCCTGTTTAGATAATTGTGTAGAACATTCTGAACACAAGAGATTCATTATGCTACTTTTTGTAATTGTTGATTGTGTGGTCTATTCAGTATTTTCCAAACTTGTTGAAAAAATATTTTCCTACCGAACTTTTTTTTAACCTCTTCTGAAATCTGTCTATACCCTAGACCTTGATTTCTAAGGTTAAACATACTTTGAAGAATAAAATATTCTTTATCGTCAGGCACAAGTTTATTGTTTTCATCTTTTTTGTATCCAAATTCTAAAGCACCACCAAGATGCCTTCTTTCTTTTTTAGCATACATTTTCTGAACTTTTATTCTTTCGCTGATTTGTAATCTTTCATTTTCTGCTAGACACGAAAGAACGTTAAGAACTATTTGACCGACGCCACCATTCGTAACACAACCTAAATCTGTTATATGAACTTCTACACCTTTCCTTTTACAGTCATTTACAAATTCAAGTGTATTAAGAATTGACCTACTTAATCTACAAATTCTTGAAACAAATAGACGGTCACCTCTTTTCATTTCAGAAAGAATACCTGATAAGACCTTTCTCTTTCTTATCTCAACTCCACCACTTAAAACTTCTTTAGAAAACTCATCTAATTGTCCTAAATCGTGTAAAGAAATGTAATCTTTCAAACGCTTTTCTTGTGTATCAAAAGAATAACCCTGAACACTCTCAAGGTGACTAACTCTAGCATAACCTATGTTTTTCATCATTTTACCTTTGTTTATTTGTTGGTTTAATAGTTCCAAATGAAACTATGACAAAAAAGGTATCAGGATAGGACAGGCAATCAATGGTAAACCTTAACTTCTGGCACTTTAAGAGTGTTGAGTTAATACGATAATTTAATATATTTTTATATTATGAAATTCAATCAGTTCACAATCCAACCATATAGAATTTGGTATGAATATTTAAAGACTGCTTTAAATGACAAAGACTATTCAAATAAAATTAATCAAAAATATTATAAAGACTGGCACTTAAAATTAGTCAAAAAACTTACATTCAATCAATGGTATCAAACACATAAAGATATATTTACAGAAGAAGATACGACCAAAATTAAAGTATATGACGGTAAAAAAACTCCCAATACAGTATTAGTTGAAATACCAATTAACTATACTGTTGTAAGAATACGAAAAGAAATAGGTAAAGTTCTTTATAAGAAAATAGCAAAAACACAATTAAACAAAAGATTTAAAATAGAAACAAATCGTCCCCTACAAACTCCACCGCTAGATTACTTTCGTTGGACATACGAATTTAGAAAAAAATTCCCAAATAAATTGAACGAAGAAATTTGGGATTTAGTAGACCAAAAACAAAAAGACAGACAAAAAAGATACGGTATTGAAAAAAGAATTAAAAATGAGTTAGATAAAAAGAAAAAAACTATAAAAATCAAAAAAAGATTTCTTGCTAGTAGTGGTGCTGAGAAAGGTTCTTTAACTAAAACAATTTTAATATCAAAAAATATTAAAAAAGCAAAAAATATACTTGATAATGTTTGTAAAGGTATATTTCCAGGTGATTACTCGGTCAGTTAATAATTTCCATTTAGAAATTCATTTATAATAATTTTAGATTACCTCGTGAGGTGGCATCTCACTAGGTAATATTAAGAAACTTTATATGTGTTATTATAGAGTCAATGATTACAGAAAAACATTTATATAATTTTAATGATTGCTGTCAGAGAGTGACATCTGATGAAGTAATTCAAAGAAGTGATTTAAAATGCTATACTGTAAGTATAATATAAACAACAATGAAAGCAGAAAATAAGACAATGAAAAAGTACAAAGTGTTATGTGATAACAAAGAAGTAATAGTGTTAGATAAACTTAATGTATCGTTAAGTGATATCTCTCTCCCTTTTGATAGAGAGTATAAACAAGTAAGTAAATCGCCAATTACTATTGATGTTATTGCTAACAACTGCCTAGAAGCATTAGAAATAGCGAAGAAAACATACTTTGCTCAATACAATAGAAATCCATCTTCAATAGAAGTAAGAGAAAAAGTTGCTGAAGTTTCTATGTCAAATCAACTTGCTCTAGTTGCTTAATTAACCAAACCGAAAGTGAGAATAATATAATGACTAAAAAGAATGTTAGATTCTTTAATGACTATGTGAGTCATTTAAGACAATCAAAAAAACAGAGAGAGTGTTCTGAGTGTGTTGAAAGAAAGTGGTTAAAACCAGTTCAACTATCAAACTACAATCTAAAATCTCGTGGCACATTCAGTGACCAAGTGAGAGATAATATTAGAATGATGAAAACAGTTAATCTTAATAAACCTAATGATATTAGAGATTACACAACATCTGTTCACGAAGTTCTAAAAAAAGCGGCATAAGTTTCTCACCACAAAGACCTACCTAAAACACATAATGAGTAATCTACCAACACTACATCTATGTGTTTTAAGAAGTTCTTTGAACTTCTGAATTTCTAAATGGAAATTCATAACTTAAATAAAGGAGTAGTATGACAACTACAGAACAAACTGTGCCAACTGAACAGAAGTATTACAATCCATTAATTGTAAGACTTGAAGCATTGGAAGTAAAAGACAAAACACCAGAAGGTTATTACAGACAAATAAAAAATAATCTTTATGTCGGTGTTAAAGCAGAATATCTAGTTGCTAGAGATTTTTGGTCTGCCAAAAACAACTTGAAACCCCAAGAGTTTAATGAACTTGTTCAACAATTGGATTTTAGTGGTTCAACACAGCAGAAATATCTATCAATTGGTTCTGATATAAGACTGATGAGATTGTACACATCAGGCAAATTGCCTATGAAGTGGACAACTCAGTATCTTTTAACAAAGTTATCTGATGAACAGTTTTCTACAGTTGAGAAGAATCTTGACCCAGAAACAACTGCTAAAAAAATATCAGAAATTGCTGAGTTACCTTCAAAGAAAAAAGAGCAAATAACAAATGATTTGCTTAAACTTTTTGAACTTGAACTTGTTAAACCAGAAATTGATACAATATCAACTTTTGAAAAAATAGTTGAAAAAATCAAATCTGCTTTAAAAAATATTCCTCAAATAAAATTAAGAGATGAATATGAGGTTTCAGGACAAACTAGAAGTAGAGTAGAAACAGTTAAAGAGAAGTTAACTGCCTACTTCAATAAACTTGAGCAAGAAAAGACGAAAGAACAAGCACAAAAGTTAAAAGAGATGAAAAAGACTGCTAAAGAGCAATCTAAATCTATTTTAAAAAGTTCTCAAAGAACAATTGAAGCAACTGCTTAACTTTAACATTAAGTGGCAAGGTTAATTCTTTGCCACTTGGCAAAAAAATATGAATATAGTTAAATTTATTTTAACAGAAGAAGAAGTAATACAACTTAAAAAAGCAATTAAGATTAACTCTTTTAATAAAAATCTTATTATTCATACAGATAATAATAAGAAAATTATTATAACTTTATCTGGAAAGTATTCATCTTTTTCAAAAGCAACTAACTCATTTTCTTTAAAAACAGACTACAAATCTAAAATAGATTTTAATGTAACAAAAAGTAAGGTCGTTTATAAAATTAATAAAACAAAACATATTGAAATACTCTCGCCAATTATTATTCCGCCAATTGATGAATACGAAATCACCTTATTTCTCAAAGAAAATTATTTAGAAATGAAATCAATAAGAATGAAATTTGAATTTCCTTTTGATGAAATACCCTTGACCTCTTAACAGAACCACTTACCAAATTAAAATGCCAAAAATACAAAAAAATTCCATAACACCTATTCCGAGTTGTAAGACTTTAAAAGTTTTCAAATATATAAATTCAAACAAATACTATTCTTGTTTTTATGTAGGTTTACATTCTTCATTGAATGGTAATAAAATTCAAAGTTTAAAAACTGAGAATATTAAAGAAGCACTTAAAAAAGCAAAAAATATTTACCATAGTTGGTTTGAACAATCTCACGACAATAGTGAAAAAGTTAACTTTATAAAAAATATTGCTAATCCATATTTCGCTTACAGAATTAGAAAATATCAAAACACTTTAGGTAAAGAAAATACTGGAGAACGAGATAAACAAAGATTTTTTAATTATATGGTCAAATATTTTGAAAAAGTTGACTATAAAGATAACGAACAATTAACAACCGCTATTGAAGATATGGTTCAAAATTTAAGAATGGATAAAAAAACAGATAATACAATATCAAAGTACACTAACACTTTATCAAGTATGTTTTCTTATGCTGTTAAGAATAGTTTGATGAGAGTCAAACCAGATTTTCCTAAGTTAAAAATCATTAACACTGCTAGATTATCTTACTTCAATGAAGAACTTAATCTCATAACAAAAAGACTTAATGATGAGTATAAAAAGACCGAAGATAAATTTTATCTTGAAACCAAAGATTATATAAATCTTATTCGTAGCGGTGGATTTAGACCAGGTTTAGAACCTTTAAGAATTAAAAAATTTCAATATAGATTTATAGAAGATAAACAATCAAAAGATAAAATATTAGTGTTTACTCTTTATAATACTAAAACAAAACCTAAACACCAATTGACTACACATCCATATTTTACGAAATATGTTTTTCCAGAAATTCAAAATAGAAATCCTGATACAAACGCCGAAAGTTATTTACTTTTTCCAAGTTATGAGAACAGACAAAAAGTTTATAATAGAATAGTAAAAATATTCACCAGAATTTCAAAAGAACTTAATTTGTATTATCGTAATGGTGCTACGAGACCTATTTACTCAATAAGACATACTTTTATTAAGAATAGATATGCTGAGAATCCTCAGTGTTTAGAAGTGATTGCTAGACAAAGTAATACTTCAACTAAAATGATACATAGAAATTACTTAGACGAAGATGACATTATGATGGTTGAAGAACATAGAAAACTATATCCTAGTAAGTAAAAAAAATATTTTGATTATCATTTATTAGTACTTCTTAAATTTCTTTAATAAAAATCTTTGTAAAGAAATCTTGATACCTTTTTTCTTTTTTCTATTAACAAAATTATGTTTGGAATCTTTGTAACCTACACACATTCCTTCATATAAACTATTATTTTTTTCATCAATTTTATTCTCTATTTTTTTAAAAAAATCACTATGTTCTGAATAATTATCTAAACCTGATATTTTCCATTTACTATAAATCCCATACATAATGTAAAAAAAACCATTCACAAAATCCTTAAAAACTGATTGTTGATAGAGATAGTGAGTCCAACCATAAATATATCCAATCGCCCACTCATCTTTTAATTCATCGTAAGGATTTTTATTTTTTGTCTTATAAAGTTCAGATAAAATAGAAATTTGAAAAATTAGTGAAGTTGCTAGCGCCTTTGATATTTCTATAAATTTATCACTAGATAAGATTTGACTGTCTTTCATAAATTGAGAAATTTAATCTTGTTTATTATTTCTCATTTTTTCTAATAAAATCTGAAATCAACTCCATCATTATTTTATAAGTTTTTTTTTCTAAAAAACCACTATTACAAAATAAAAAACTCTCAACAAGTGATGCTTGAATCCAATCTGGGTTTTTATATTCTAATTCTGTAATAGCATTCTGCCTTTTAATCGCCGCTTCTCTGAGTTGTCGTTTACAAATCTTCTCTACTTCTTTACTTGGTTTGGGTAACCCCTCTATTTCTGAAACATAAGTTGTCATTTGATTCCATACATTAGTTGCCACTCTCTCACGGTCTTTCTTATTTAATTCATTAGCGTTTTTTAACACTATTTTTAGTTCATTTAACAACAGTTCATTTTGTAATTTTGAAATCGGTGTATCGTTTGTTTGAAGTCCAAAAAAAGATGTTTTAGTAATTTTAAAACCTAACCACACTCCAACAGGAAATAGAATAAAATTCATTAGATTTGAATTTGATTTAAAAAAAATTAAATCTTTAAACAAAAGAGCAATTATAAAACCAAGAAGAATAGTAAGTAGATACCAAAAAATTACACCAAGCACGAATGCCTTGAACCATTTTATCATATAACTTTTAAAGGGTTTTTCTTTCTTTCATTGTAACTGAATTCATTTAGATACATCGTTCCAATCATTTCTTTATGTAATTCTTTTGCTTTTTTTGTAACTTCAAATGATGTTTTGGCAATTTTTCTTGTTATATTGAAAGTTTCTTCTCCTATTAAATTTTTAAAATCCTCTTCATCTTCTTTAACTTCTTCACTATTTTTTAATGTTAGTCTAAAAACATTTTCACTTAAAAAATAATCACATTGAAAACCAAGAAAATCATCTTTTCCCCAAACTACTAACAGGTAGTCATTTTCCTTTATATGTAAGTTATAAGTAAACATCGGTATATCTTTGAAATGAAAACTATAACCAAAGACTTGAACGAAGTCTAAACCCGACAATTCTTCTATTATTTTTCTTAATTTTTCTTTTTGTTCTTTTTCTTTTAATTTAAAAAAGTTTTTAAATTCATTTTTATTAAGTGCCTCAATTATTTTGTGATTTTTATTTTTTATTTTTTGAGAAATTATTTCAAATTCACTTTTTTTAAATAAGTTAAACATTTTTAAAAATTAATTAATTTACTTCGGGTCAAATTTAGAATCGTACTTAAAATCACTTCCACCATAAACATTAGCAAATAATCTTCTACAATTCATATCAAGGTCTAATAACTTACTCATAGTTTTCTCGTTGTACCCAAATGTCCATAACCTCATATTTTCTGTTTCTAAAGCATAAATTATTTGATTCACTTCGTCAGTATTGCTTGTAAAAGATTTAGCAAACTCTAAAAAATTGGTGTTTCTATCAAGTCCTTTATTAAAAGACTCTTCATCACCTCTCAACACTTTATCTCTTAACCACTTAAACATAAAATTAAGATAAGTTTTTACTAAAATTAGCAAAAACAAGTTTAATTAGGAACGATTATTTCAATCAAATAACGACGGAACGAAGTCTAGTACTCAAATGATAGTAAAACTCTCTCTAAATCGTTTATTGTCGTTTAGACGACTATGACAAACGGTGGTCTAAAATCGTTATTCGTCAAAAACAAATTGATGACTTTTTATATCTAACTCTAGTGTAAGTTTCTTTAATATTACACCCTTAGATGAATCACGAAGAACTTTTTTTTTTAATTTTGATTCATAATCTTTCTTTTCAGATGTAATGCCTAATTTTTTTAACTTTTCTGATGTTATTAATTCCTTTACTTCTTCAATCCCAACAAGAACAAAATCTCCAACTTGAATTTTTTTTTTAAGGTCTTTGCTCTTTTCAACAACTATAGGAGTAAGAATATTATTATTGTTATTATCAAGACAGTGTATTTGAACAAGATAAGGTGTGAGGCAAATTCCGTGATAAACACTCTTTGCTTCAAGTTTGTAATTACTAAAATATTTTTGAGTATATTCAAAAGCATCTTTATTGGATTTAAAAAATAAATTTCTAATAGGGGACTTATTTTTTTTATTTTCTTCTGAAAATAATTCTTCGTTACGTATTTGTTTTTTAAAAAAAAATGGATAAAGAATTATAAACCAAGGTAAAGTAAAAAATATAAAAGAAATAACTCTATTATCTTCGTAAATAGCAATACCAAAAAGAATAATGACTAAACCAGACTTAATAATAAAATTTTTATTCATCATTAATATTTTATAAATTATATATTATCTCTCTCATTTCATTTCTTCATTTCTCTATTCAATTTTAAAATCCAGTCTTCAACATAACTGATTTGTTTTGAATTATTACCATTCTTACTTTTCTTTAATTGGATTAATTGTTGTTCAAATCTTTCTTTTAATTGTCTGAGTGTTGAGTAGTCTGCCATTTTAACGCCTTTTTGAATTGCTTCTTTGTGTTTTTTTTCATCATTAAAAAAATCACCAAAAATATTCTCAAAAATTTTATCTTTATCTTTATTTTTTAATTCTTCCCCTAATTCTTTTAATAATTCTAATTCATATTCTTCCCCAGACTCGTAAACTTCTTTAAGAGAAAGGTCACAAAAATATATTGAATATTTTTTTAATATTAGAGTATTTAAATCTTTTAATAGTCCATAAAAAATAATTATAAAAACTATTAAAAATAAAATGAACCAAAAAAAAATAATCATAAAAATTTGTGAAACTTATTCATTAAATAATAAATAAAATTTCTTAATCTCCACCAGTAAAAAATAAATAAGATTAAAATTAACCAATATAAAGAATAAATCGTTTTATTATTGAGATTAAATAAATCGTCTAAAAAATCACTTAACTGTGTTTCACTTACTCTTTCAAAATTGAATCTAAAACCATAGTCTTCTAGAAAAAAAACAAAAATAAAAATTATGAAACCAATAACTAAGTGAATATATTTCACAGTTTTATTTTCAATTTTTTCTTTTTCAGTTTTAAAATAATCCCTATAAAATTTTGACCTCCAGATATGTAGAGTAATTCTTTCTAATAAAGTTCTATTTTTTGAAAATTTTTCAAGCATTCTTAATTTTAAAATAACTATAGATAAAAATTATTGATGTAATGATATCAATTGGAACCCATTGTGATTTAGTTAAATGAACTGGGATTATTGGGTTAAATAATAAACATATAATCGTGAAGATAATTATATTTACTGTAATTTTTTTTTCTTCTTTATAATTTAAATAAATTATAAAACCCGATGAGATTGAAACAACCAGTCTTAAAAAAGTATAAAATCCATAAGGAAAATTTATAAAAGTAACTAACAATAATAATATGGCAGGAACAATATAAACTAAGGTTAAAGAGTTTTTTGTCATTTTTCTTTTAAGTTTTCTAACTAAAAATTGTTATAAAAAAATAAGTATAAAATATAACACCGCTTAAAAACATAAATAAAATTGCTGTGGGGAAATAATCCATATAAAAATATGTAACTTTTTCTTTAAGTAAAAAATAAAGTTTTGGGAATGAAAGTAAAATTGGGTCCATTGAAAAAAGAATAAGAATTAAAATAAAATACCAACTAAAAATATAAAAACCAGTTAATATCAATCCAAGAATAAAAATATTCATCACCATTCTATGAACTGAGGGAATTTTTAGTTCTTTATGAGGTGAATGTGTATGTATTGAATCTAGAATAATTCCTGTTCTTAAATAGAAGTAAAAAAGCACTAAAAAAATATTTTTAAAATCATTTATGATATTCTATATATTTTACTTCTTTGACAGAAGATAACTTCTTTGAAACTTCTTTGAAACTTCTTTGAAACGATAAACAAAAAAAAACCCCAGAAGTATTGAAACCTCTGGGGTTTTTATAAATTCGTGTAGTACTTTCGTACTTACATTCCCATTCCGCCCATACCACCCATTCCGCCCATACCACCCATTCCGCCTGGCATTCCACCGCCACCACCAGAATTAGAGTTTTTGTCGTCGGGTTTATCAGCGATCATTGCTTCAGTTGTAATAAGAAGACCTGCTATTGAAGAAGCATCTTGAAGAGCTGTTCTTACAACTTTAGTTGGGTCGATAATACCTTTTGCAAACATATCGCAATACTCACCACTTTGAGCATCATAACCTTGAGAAGGTTTCTTTGCCTCTAAAAGTTTTCCAACAATTACTGAACCATCAACTCCAGCATTGCTTGTGATTTGTCTAATTGGATATTGTAAAGCTTTTCTGATTATTTCAACACCAGCTTTTTGGTCATCACCTTTTGGTTTTAAATTATTTAGAGCTTCAGAAGCATATAACAATGCGCATCCGCCACCAACAACCACACCTTCTTGTACAGCTGCTCTAGTAGCATTAAGGGCATCTTCTACTCTGTCTTTTCGTTCTTTAACTTCAATTTCTGTAGCGCCGCCAACTTTAATAATAGCAACACCGCCAGCAAGTTTAGCTAATCTTTCTTGTAATTTTTCTTTATCATAATCAGAAGTAGTTTCTTCAACTTGTTTTCTGATTTGACCACATCTTGCTTCTATTTCAGATTTTTTTCCTGCACCATCAACGATAGTTGTATTGTCTTTATCAACTCTAATTTTTTTACATTGACCAAGATCTTTTAACTTAACGTTTTCAAGTTTAATACCAAGATCGTCAGATATAACTTGTCCACCAGTTAAGATAGCAATGTCTTCTAGCATTGATTTTCTTCTATCACCAAAGCCAGGAGCTTTAACCGCTACGACTTTTAAACCACCTCTTAATTTATTTACAACTAAAGTTGCAAGAGCTTCGCCCTCAATATCTTCAGCAATAATTAAAAATGGTCTACTAGATTGTACAACTGCTTCCAATAGAGGAACCATAGGCTGCAAGTTTGTTAATTTTTTTTCTGTGATAAAAATTAGTGGATCTTCTAATTCCGCAATCATTTTATCTGCATTAGTAATAAAGTAAGGAGATAGATATCCTCTATCAAATTGCATACCTTCAACTACATCAAGTTCTGTTGAAAGACCTTTAGCTTCTTCAACCGTGATAACACCTTCATTACCAACTTTTTGCATTGCTTTTGCAATCATGTCTCCAATTTCTTTTTCACCATTTGCAGAAATAGTTCCAACTTGTGCAATTTCTTCACTAGTTTTTACTTTTTTTGAACTTTCTTTAATTCTAGTGATCACAGCTTCTACCGCTAAATCAATACCTCTTTTTAAATCCATTGGATTCATTCCAGCAGCAACATATTTGCAACCTTCTCTTGCTATTGCTTGCGCCAAAACGGTTGCAGTTGTTGTTCCATCACCAGCTTCTTCGTTAGTTTTGCTAGCAACTTCTTTAACCATTTGAGCTCCCATGTTTTCAAATTTATCTTCAAGCTCAATTTCTTTTGCAACAGTTACTCCATCTTTAGTTATTCTAGGAGCACCGAATGATTTATCTATAACTACATTTCTTCCTTTTGGTCCTAGTGTTACTTTTACAGCGTTTGCAAGTATATCAACGCCTCTTAGCATTGCATTTCTTGCATCTGTATCAAATCTTACAATTTTACCTGCCATTTTTTTTCTCCTTTTTTATATATTATTTATTTTTTCTTAGACATGATGCCCATGATGTCAGACTCTTTCATGATGCTATATTCCACGCCGTCAATTTTAACTTCAGTTCCTGACCATTTTCCAAATAGAACAAGGTCTCCAACTTTAACTTCCATTGGTAAAATTTTTCCATCTTCAGTTTTTGCTCCAGGTCCAACAGCAATAATTTTTCCTTCAGAAGGTTTTTCTTTTGCTGTATCTGGTATAATTATTCCGCCTGCTGTTTTTTCTTCTCCGTCCAAAGGTTGAACAAGAACGCGATCGTGTAAAGGTCTAAAGTTCATTAATTTAATTCTCCGTAAAATTAGTTGTTAATCAAAATATAACTTCGTACAACAATGTACCTGACGCTATATGATGATTGATCTATTAAATTTCAAGGGGTGCATAGTACAATAAAATAGCCAAAACACTATATTTTATTAGCTTTTTTTAATCTGATTTATATGGAAGATCTAAAATTATACTTTATAAAGTATTGCTCTTATGACCCTAAACAAAGACTTAGCTAAAGATCAAAAGCAAAAAAATAACAATACACCTAATGATCTAGAGGCATTTTGGATGCCTTTTACTGCTAATCAAGATTTTAAAGCAGATCCGAGAATAGTCTCAAAGTCTAAAGGTATGTACTATTATACTCCAAACGGAGATAAAGTTTTAGACGCAGTTGCAGGTTTGTGGTGTTGCAATGCAGGACACAATAGAGAAGAAATTGTAAAAGCAATTCAAGAACAGGCTGCGGAGTTAGATTTTGTTCCATCTTTTCAAGCGGGTCATTATAAAGCTTTCGAATTAAGCAATAAGTTAACAGATATTTCTCCAGAAAATTTAAACCATGTTTTTTATAGTAATTCTGGTTCAGAAGCGGTTGAAACAGCTTTAAAAATTGCTTTAGCCTATTATAGGGCAATTGGACAGCCATCAAAAAGAATCTTAATAGGTCGCGAAAGAGGTTATCATGGAACAGGTTTTGGAGGATTGTCCGTAGGAGGCATAGTTAACAATAAGAAACAATTCGAAAGATTTTTACCAGATGTTTATCATCTTCCGCACACTCATAATCTTGAACATAATTCATATTCTAGAGGACAGCCTGCGTGGGGAGCTCATTTAGCTGATGATTTATTAAAACAAATTGAAAAACATGGCGCAGCAAACATTGCAGCAGTTATTGTAGAACCAGTTGCTGGGTCAACAGGGGTTTTAATTCCACCGGTTGGTTATTTGGAAAAACTAAGAAAAATTTGCACTGATAACGATATAATTTTAATATTTGATGAAGTGATCACAGGATTTGGAAGATTAGGAAAGCCGTTTGCTGCAGACTTTTTTAATATTGAGCCAGACTTAATGACTATAGCTAAAGGATTGACTAGCGGAACTGTGCCAATGGCCGCAACTTTTGTTTCAGATAAAATTTACAAAACTTTTATGCAAGGAGATCCTAAAGTTATTGATTTTTTTCATGGATATACTTATTCAGCGCATCCATTAGCGTGCGCAGCAGCAATAGCAAGTATTGATGTTTATAAAAAAGATAATTTATTAACTAGAGCCTCTGAAATTGCTAAATACTGGGAAGATGCTTTGCATTCATTAAAAGGAACTAAACATATAATAGATATAAGAAATCTTGGATTAATAGGAGCAATAGAATTAGAATCCATTCCAGAGAAACCTTCCAGAAGAGCTTATAATGTTCTTTGTGAAGCTTTTAGAGACCAAAAATTATTTGTAAGAGTGACAGGTGACATCATTGCTTTATCTCCTCCTTTAATTATTCAAAAACAAGAAATAGATTTAATCGTAGAAAAATTAAAGAAGACAATTAGTTCTACACAATAATTTTAAATTTATGAATAATCCTGTTTTTTTAAGCGGGTTAAATAAAATTTATTCAAAATTTGATATATTTTTTGTTGATCTTTGGGGTGTGGTTCATAATGGTATTGAATGTTATTCTGATGCTTTAAAAGCCTTAAAAAATACAAAAAAGAGCAAGAAAATTATATTAATTTCAAATGCTCCAAGACCTAGCCACAGCGTTCAAAAATTTTTAAATAAAATAAATTTCAATAAAAAATTTTATAATTTATTAATTACCTCCGGAGACTTAACTCGTTTTTATCTAAAAAATTTTAGTAAAAATAAATGTTTTTATCATTTAGGACCAGATAGAGATAAAAGTTTATTTATTAATCTAGGTCTAAAAAAAACTTCGTTAAATAATGCAGATTTTGTTATTTGTACCGGGGTAAATAATAACAATGATAGTCTTAGTAAATATGTTCCTATTTTAAAGAAAATAAAAAAAAAAAATTTAAAAATGATTTGTGCTAATCCAGACTTAATTGTTCATAGAGGGGACCGGACTGAATACTGCGCAGGATCTATTGCAAAATTATATGAAAAAATGGGTGGTAAAGTTAAGTATTTTGGTAAACCTTATAAATATTTTTATGAATATATTTGTAGTGTATTAAAAAAAAAATATAGAAAAAATATAAATAAAAATAAAATTCTTGTTATTGGAGATAATTTAAACACTGATATTTTAGGAGCAAATAATTTTAAAGTTAAAAACTTATTCATAGCAGGAGGCATTCATAAATCTGAATGGAATAAAAAAAATATAAATTTAGCTAATTTTGTGATTAAAAAAAATAAAGATTTTAAGATTAATTATTTTCAGAACGAATTAGTTTGGTAAATGAAAATTTATAATAACGTCAACTTTATTGAAAAAAAATTTGTTAATTCTGTTTTAGCAATAGGTAATTTTGACGGAGTTCACTTAGGACATCAAGAGCTCTTAAAAAAAGCTTATGTTTTTTCACGTAAGGTAAAAAAAAAATTTGGTATATTAACCTTTGATCCTTTACCTAAAGATTTTTTTAATAAAACTGATAATAGAATTTTAAACATTGAAGATAAGATAGATACTGTAAAAAAATTTAGTGCTGATTTTTTTATTAAGCAAAAATTTAATCGTAATTTTTCTAGAATAAGTCATGATAATTTTGTTAAAAAAATTCTTTTAAAAAAATTATCGGTTCATAGCATTTTTGTTGGTAAAGACTTTAGATTTGGGTTTAAAAGAGAGGGGAATATATTTTTTTTAAAAAAATTCTCAAAAAATAATAACTTTAAAATATTTATAATTAATTTTAAAAAATTTAATAATTACAAGATTTCTTCATCAAAAATTAGAAGCTTAATACAAGCTGGAAAAGTTAACTTGGTTAATAAAGTTATGGGAAGACCATGGACTATCTCTGGTAGAGTCATCAAAGGTAAAAAATTTGGAAGACGAATAGGTTTTCCTACAGCAAATGTTAAAATCTTAAATCAGATTAAGCCACTGTTTGGGGTCTATTCCGTTAAAATTATTTTTAATAAAAAGACTTATAAAGGAATTGCCAATTTTGGTGTAAGACCAACATTCGGTAGTTCCAATCCTATTTTAGAAGTTAATGTTTTTGGAAAAAACCATAATTTTTATAATAAAAATATCAAAGTTTTATTTATTGATTTTATTAGAAAAGAGAAAAAATTTAAAAACAGTGCAATGCTGGTTAGTCAGATTAAGAAAGATATTAAAGTTGCTAAAATTAGTTTAAACAAAAAATAATGTCAGAAATTAAAATTAATCTTCCCGAAACTTCTTTTCCTATGAAGGCCAATTTGCCTACAAAAGAACCTGAAATACTTAAATTTTGGGAACAAATTAACCTTTATGAAGAATTGAGATCTAACAGCAAAGGCCGAGAAAAATTTATTTTGCATGATGGACCTCCTTATGCAAACGGGCATATTCATATTGGAACGGCATTAAATAAAATTTTAAAAGACATCGTTGTAAGATTTAATCAAATGACAGGTAAGTATGCCCCTTATGTGCCAGGATGGGATTGTCATGGGTTGCCAATAGAATGGAAAGTAGAGGAAGAATATAAAAAGAAAGGAAAAAACAAAGACTCTGTTCCAGTTAATGAATTTAGAAAGGAATGTAGAGAATTTGCAACTAGTTGGATCGAGATCCAAAAGAAAGAGTTTAATAGATTAGGAGTAAACGGAGATTGGAAGAATTATTACACGACTATGAGCAAGTCTTCAGAAGCTCAAATAACAAGAGAGATTAGTAAATTTATAATTAATGGAGGACTATATAGAGGATTTAAACCAGTTTTATGGTCTGTTGTTGAATCAACTGCTTTAGCTGATGCGGAGGTTGAGTATTATGATCACACTTCTAATACAATTTATTCAAAGTTTTTAATTAAGTCTGGACCAGAAAAATTTTTAAATTGTAACGTTGTTATTTGGACAACAACTCCTTGGACTATTCCTTGTAATAGAGCCTTAGCTTTTAATAATAAAATTAATTATTCTATTGTTAAAATAAATAATAATGAAAAAATTATTATTGCAGAAAAATTAATAGATAAAGTTTTAGCAGATTGCGCAATTTCTAAACATGAAATTATTGAAAGTTTTTCTGGATCGGAATTAAAAAATATCATTTGTAGTCATCCTTTCAAAGATATTGGTTATACCTTTGATGTTCCTATGCTTGATGCCAATTTTGTTAATTTAGAACAGGGAACAGGAATTGTTCATTGCGCACCTAGTCATGGACCTGATGATTACTACTTATGTTTAAATAATAATATTCAAGCCTTTGATACAATTGATGACAAAGGACATTATACAAAAAATATTATTAAATTTTCTGGTACTCATATTTTTAAAGCTGATGATGTAATTATTAATGAGTTAACTAATTTATCTAGATTATTAGGCAAAGGTAAACTAAAGCATAGCTATCCACATTCGTGGAGATCTAAAGCGCCTTTAGTTCACAGAGCCACACCTCAATGGTTTATATCTATGGAAACAAATGAGCTGAGAAAAAAATCAATTGCTGCAATTAGCAATACAAAATTCTATCCACCGGTTGGACAAAATAGATTAAGATCAATGATAGAAACAAGACCCGATTGGTGTGTTTCCCGACAAAGAGTTTGGGGAGTACCGTTGCCAATATTTATTTCAAAAAAAACAGGAAAACCTTTGGCAGATGAAAAAGTATTAGAAGGTATAGCAAAAATATTCGAAGAAGAGGGTAGCGATTCTTGGTTTCAAAGGCAGCCGCAAGATTTTTTAGGTAATGATTATAACGCTAATGATTACGAGCAGGTTAAAGATATCGTGGAAGTTTGGTTTGATAGTGGTTCTTCACATAGTTATGTTTTGGATAAAAGACCAGAACTTGCCTGGCCAGCAAATCTTTATTTAGAAGGATCAGATCAACACAGAGGCTGGTTTCATTCTTCTTTGCTTGAATCTTGCGGGACAAAAGGAACCGCTCCATTTCAAAATATTTTGTGTCATGGATTTGTTGTTGATGGCAAAGGACAAAAAATGTCGAAATCATTAGGGAATGTAGTTATACCAGAAGAAGTTATTAAAAATTTTGGAGCAGATGTACTTAGATTATGGGTTGTTGCATCAGATTATTCTGAAGATTTAAAGATTGATAAAGCGATTTTAAATCAACATGCCGAGTCGTATAGAAAAATTCGAAACACTCTTAGATTTCTTTTAGGAAATTTAAATGACAAATTGTTGAACGATGATTTTTCTAAAATAGAATATTCAAAATTATCATCATTAGAGAAATATATCTTAACTCAAGTATATGACTTTGATTTAAGATTTAGAGATTATATTAAGTCTTATAATTTTCACAAAATATATGTTGAGCTTTTAAATTTTTGTACTTTGGATCTTTCAGCTTTTTATTTTGATATAAAAAAAGATATTCTCTATTGCGATAGTGAAAATACCCAAAGAAGAAATAACTGTTTAGAAGTATTAAATGTTCTTATTAA
Organism: alpha proteobacterium SCGC AAA028-C07; assembly: GCA_000419465.1. Lineage (GTDB taxonomy): Bacteria > Pseudomonadota > Alphaproteobacteria > Pelagibacterales > Pelagibacteraceae > Fontibacterium. The sequence continues at coordinate 26,338 of ATTB01000007.1, forward strand.
TTTTTTATTAAAATGGTTTTCCCCAATTTTAGTATTTACATCTGAAGAGGCTTATCAGGTAATTAAAAATAAAAAATATAAGAGTATTCATCTGCAGGATTTTTCAGTTATACCTTTGATATGGAATAATTCTGAAATCAAAAATAAGTGGATTGGTATTAAGAAAGTAAAACAAGTTGTTAATGCAGCTATAGAAGATATTAGAAATAAGAAAATTATCGGTTCTAGCTTAGAAGCAAATGTTATTGTTTATTTAAAAGATGAATATTTAAATATTATAAAACAAGAAGATCTTAGTGAAATTTTTATATGTTCAGAAGCAAAGGCAGAATCTTTTATTAATCAAAATGATTTATTTTCTTTAAAAGATGTAGAGGGAGTAGCTGTAAAAATACTAAAAGCAAAGGGGCAAAAATGCTCTCGTTGTTGGAAGATCTTAGAAAAACCATGCAGCAGAGATATTTGTGGTTTAAAAAATTAATATGACGAATAAAAAAAAGATATATTTATTTATTTTTGTTTTTGTTTTTTTCGCAATAGATAGAATTTCAAAAATTTTAATATTAAAAAGTTTTTTAAATAATTCTTCTTCTGAAATTTATATTAACTCTTTTCTTAATTTTTCTTTAGTTTGGAATAGTGGAATTGGTTTTGGAATTTTGCAACTCGAGGCTAATATTTTTTATTTACTTATTTCGATAATTATAACTGCTATTAATTTAATATTAATTTACTGGATGTTAACTTCATCAAATTATTTAGAATCTATTTTTATTTCTATAATTTTAGGAGGAGCATTAGGTAATTTATTTGACAGATATTATTATAGTTCTGTTCCAGATTTTATAGATCTGCATTACGAGAGTTTTCACTGGTTTACCTTTAATATTGCTGATATTTTTATCACTGTTGGAATCATTGGTTTAATAATAATTGATCTGTTTAAAATAAAAAAAGTATGAAAAAAATTATAAATTTATTTGTATTATTCATATTACTAAGCTCATGCGAAAATGTTCAAAAAGGGTTAGGTATGAAAAAAGACGTTCCTGACGAATTTTTAATTGAAAAAAGAAATCCTTTGACCATGCCCCCAAATTTCGATTTATTGCCACCAGATTCAGTAAATCAAAACAATCAAAAAGATGAGAAAGACAATTTAAAAGATATTTTTAATAAAAATCTTGGTAAAGATAAAAAAGATACAGAAATTAACAAAGGAACAGAATCCGGATCTTTAGAAAAAAGTATTCTTGAAAAAATAAAATAGTTCGATGAAAATTAATTCTTTTAATTTTTCAAAAAATAACTCAATAGTTTATAAGAATAATTTAAGAAAATGCTCTGAGATATTTAAAAATTTACTTAATAATAAAGAAAATTTTTTCTTTAATACATTGTCACAAGAGTATCAAAAAACTCTTTTTTTAAAAAAAATAGTTTTAAAAAAAAAGATACATAAAAATATCTTAATAGTAGGAATGGGCGGATCTATTCTTGGATCTAAGATGCTTTCTTCTTTTTTTGGCTTAGATAAGAATTATTATTTTCTGGATAATTTAAGTAATTCTAAAGTTAATGATTTTATTAAAAAAGATCTAAGTAAATTCTCAATTTTTATTATATCTAAATCCGGAGAAACTTTAGAAACCTTAACAAATTTTAATATTATTTTAAATAATTTTAAAAAAAGAAAAAAAAATATATCAAAAAATTTTATAATTATTTCAGAGAGAAATAGCGTTCTATTTAATTTTGCAAGAAAAAATAATATTTTATTTTATGAACACAATGCAAACCTTAGTGGTCGTTATTCCGTTTTATCAGAGGCGGCTTTGTTAATGTTTAATTTAGATTATAAGAAAATTATACAAGGCATTAATTCTGTTCTTAAAAAAGATTTAAAGAAAAATCTAATTAGTAATGCAGCTAATTTATTAACTTTAATTACAAAATCTAAAATAGACACTCATGTGTCTCTTATCTATTCTTATAGTTTGTTAAGTTATGGTTATTGGCATCAACAATTATTGGCAGAAAGTATTGGAAAAAATGGCAAAGATTTCACACCAATTATTTCTGAGTGTCCAAAAGATCATCATAGTATTATGCAGCTTTATTTAGACGGTAAGAGAAATAAATTTTTTACATTCTTTAAAATAATCAATGATAAAAAGGATCTTCCAATTAAAGATTATTTTGATCAAAAATTTAAAAAAAGTTCATTAAATAATATTATTGATGCGCAATTTAATGCTACGACAAATGTGTTTAAAAAGAATTTGATACCATTTCGTATAATATTGATTGATCAAAAAAAGCCTATTCAAAGCTTTATCTCTTTACTTGTCTACTCAATGCTAGAAACAGCAATTTTGTGTAAAGCCCTTAATTTAAACCCTTTTAATCAACCAGCCGTAGAGACAATTAAAAAAGAGACTTATTCTTTATTAAGTTAGATTTAATTTTGCAAAGTATATTTTAGAAACACCATAAATTCTCTCCTCAATAATGTTGAGTTCTTTATTTTCAATATTGTTTTCAGAGTTTGTATGAATAACTAATAAATTTTTTTTGTTAACAATCTTTTTTAAGTCATTTATAATATCATTGATATTTTTTATTTTAAAAGGCGGATCTAAAAATATTAAGTTAGGTTTGATATCATTAAATAAATTATTATTCTGAATAAAAGAAACATCTTCATTAGTTGCGATAGCATTCGCGCTAAGTATATTTAGCGTATTAAGATTTTTTTTTAAAATAGAAAAAGCTTCTGGATTTTTTTCAAAAAAAAATACTTTTTCCACTTCTCTTGATAAACATTCCAATCCAAAAGAGCCAGAACCGGAAAAAAGATCTAGAACTGTCGAATTTTTGAATTCAAATTGAATTTTATTTGAGTGCTGTAATATATTAAATATATTTTCCTTAACCCTATCTCTTAGGGGTCTAGTAATTAATTTGTTTGGGAAAAGTATTTTTTTTCCTTTATATTTTCCTGATATGATCCTCATATAATCTCATTTCTTTCTCTTCTACTTTTTCTACTTTTCCAGGTAATAAGTTTTTGAGTTTAAACGGGCCGTATTCCAGACGAATAAGTCTATTAACTTTAAGATTAACAGCGGCACATAAATTTCTTATTTCATTATTTTTTCCTTCACGCATATGAAACTCTACCCAAGAATTTGCATTTCCTTTTTTTAATAATTTATATTCAAAAGGAGCGTATTTAATGTTGTTTATCTTTACTCCTCTGCTAATTCTTTCCAAAGAATTTTCATCTATGTATCCATAAACTCTAATTTTATATTTTCTAATAAATTTATTTTTCGGTAATTCTAAATTTCTTATTATTTCTCCATCATCTGTTAACAATAAAAGTCCTTCGGAATTAATATCTAGTCTACCAACAGTTTTTATTTTTTTTAGATTAAAAGGTAATAGGTCATATATAATTGGTCTATCATCCTGCTTATTACGAGATGTGATGTAGTTTAATGGTTTATAAAATTTCCATACATCTAATTTTTTTTCAAGATTTATCTTTTTATTATTTATAATTATTTCGTCTTCATTGTTTACAAAAGTAATAGGTGATGAAATAATTTCTTTATTAACAATAATTTTATTTTTTTGAATTAATTGCTCTATTTCACGTCGAGAACCATATCCTTTACTAGATAAAAATTTAGCTATTCTAATTTTTTTTTGATAATTATTATTCATAATGAATGGTCAAATTGATATTTATACTAATTTACTTTTAAAATTATCAAAAAAAGCTCTTGCTTTAGGAGAGCTTCCTATTAGCGCAATTATAGTAGATCCAGTTAATAAAAAAGTTATATCAGCATGCATAAATCAATCTAAAAAAAATCTTATTTTACATGCTGAGATTAATGCTATTTTAAAAGCTTCAAAATTATCAAATTCAAAAAGATTAGATAAATTTGATATTTATTGTTCTTTAGAGCCATGCGCCATGTGTACCTCTGCAATTTCTCTTTCTAGAATTAGAAGAGTTTACTTTTGCTTAGAAGATAAAAAGTCAGGAGGTTTTATTAATGGTCCAAAGTTGATTTATTCTAATAATTTACATCATAAGCCTAAGTTTTATTATGGCTTTAAAGAAAATATTTTTTTAAATTTAATGAAAAATTTTTTTAAGAAAAAACGTAATTAGCTATTAATTGCTCTCCAGCCAATATCTTTTCTAAAGTATTTGTCTTTCCAGTTAATTTTTTTTAACATCTTAACACATGTATCACGGGCTGATTTAAGATTTTTACTTAAAGCCGTGGCATTTAAAACTCTACCACCAGATGAGAAAATTCTATTATTTTTTTTAAATGTACTTGCGTGAAATAAATACTGATTATTATTGAGTAGTATTTTTTGTGTACTTTTTATTTCTGATATTTTACTTTGTTTATTAGGATATCCTTTAGATGACGCTACAATTGTCATTGCTTTTTTATTACTCCAATTAATTACTATTTTGTTAATTTGTTTTTTTTTACAAGCTAATATAATTTTTAACAAATCTGTTTTTAATCTCATCATCAAAACTTGGCATTCAGGATCTCCTAGTCGAATATTATACTCAATGAGTTTGGGTTGATTGTTTTTAATAATTAAGCCTGCGTAAAGAACTCCGACAAAAGGGCATCCTAATTTTTTTAGTCCTTTTAATGTAGGTTCAATAATTTGCTGCTTTATTTTTTCCTCAACTTTTTTTGTAATAATGCTTGAAGGAGAGTAAGCGCCCATTCCTCCAGTATTAGGACCAGTATCACCTTCACCTATTCTTTTGTGATCTTGAGCTGTTCCAAAAAATTTATAATTTTTTCCATCCGAAAGTATAAAGTAGCTCGCTTCTTCTCCTGATAAAAATTCTTCAATAACAAATTTTTTAGAACTTTTAAATTTTCCTAGATTAATTTCTTTACATTTTTTCAGTGCTTCAGTTTTACTAATGCAGATAGAAACTCCCTTGCCAGATGCTAACCCATCAGCTTTAATAACAATAGGAGTATTCATTTTTTTTATATACTCATTAACACCTTTCATACTGTTAAAAGATTTATATTGTGCCGTAGGTATTTTATATTTTTTGCAGAGTTGTTTTGTAAAAGATTTAGATTTTTCTAATCTTGATGCCGCTTTAGAAGGTCCAAATACAAAAAATCCTTTTTTTTCTAAGTAATCTTTTATTCCTTTAACTAAAGGAACTTCAGGGCCAACAAATACTATTTTTATATTATTGTTTCTTAAAAATTCAGAAATACTTTTAAAATTAAGAACGTCTATATTAATATTTTCTGCTATTGCGCTTGTTCCAGCATTTCCTGGAATACAAAAAATTTTATTAGTTTGTTTTGATTGTTTTAGTTTAAAACAAATAGAATGTTCCCTACCGCCACTTCCTATAACAGCTATGTTCATATAATAATATAGGTATATAAATTGATAATGAAAAACATACCAGAATTTTCTGTTTCAGAAATTACATCTTTAACAAAAAATATTTTAGAAGAAAATTTTGAAAGAGTGAGAATTAGAGGAGAGGTTTCTAAAATAAAAGAAAACAAAGGACATTTGTATTTTTCTTTAAAAGACGAAAATTTTGTACTGAATGCTATTTGTTGGTCAAGCGCAGTACCACTTTTACAAGTTTTTCCAGAAGAAGGAATGGAGGTTGTTGCTGAAGGAAAAATTACAACATATGCCAAAAGTAGTATTTCAAGTTACCAAATTAAAGTAGATCAAATTGAACTTCAAGGCGAGGGAGCACTCCTAAAATTAATTGAGCAAAGAAAAAAAAAATTACAGGCTGAAGGATATTTTGACGAAGTACATAAAAAACCTATCCCATTTATTCCTAGTAAAATTGGAATAATTACTTCTCCAACAGGGGCTGTAATAATGGATATTATTAATAGAGTTACAGATAGATATCCAACTCATCTTTTAATTTATCCAATTTCTGTGCAAGGAAATAAATCAGCAGGAGAAATTATTGAAGGTATAGAATTTTTTAACACAAAAATTAATGTTGATACAATAATAATAGCCAGAGGAGGTGGAGGAGCAGAAGATTTAATTTCATTCAATGATGATAAGGTGGTGAAAGCTGCATTTGCAAGCAAAATACCAATTATCTCTGCAATTGGTCATGAAACTGATTTTACTTTACTGGATTTTGTTGCAGATTATAGAGCATCAACCCCAACAGCTGCCGCAGAAAAAGCTGTTCCAGAAAAAAATAATTTAATTGAAAAAATTTTTGCATTACAAAAACAATTAATTTCCGGTTTTAATTTATTTTTAAAAGAGAAAGATAAAAATATTTATCAATTAGTAAAATCATTAAATATTAATAATTTAAAAAATCTTATTAGAGAAAAAAAAGATAAAATTAAAAGTTTTGACAAATCTCTTTTTAATTTATTAAAAAATAAATTTAAATATTTTCAATTAAATTTAAATGGTATTTTTTCTAGATTAAATAGCTTAGATACTAATAGAATTCTAAAAAGAGGTTTTTCAATTGTTAGAGATTTAAATAATAATATTATTTACAAAAAAGATAGTGCTAATAAAAATAATGATATTACAATTGAATTATCAGATGGAAAAATTAAAGCTAAAATTAGTTAAAAATATTTTTTATGAAAGAAGCAAAATTAAAATTTAAACCTGCAAACTTTGAGATTATTACTACAGGTGATTATGTGCTTTGCAAAGTTTCTGGGAAGAAAATAGCTTTATCGGAACTAAAATATTGGAATGTGGAATTGCAAGAAGCTTATTTTTCCTATGTTGAGGCTGCAGAAAGATTTAAACAATTGAATAAAAAATAAATGCGTTTTTTAATTATATTATTTTTATTATTCCAATCAAACTTGGTAAATGCTTTTGAGTTAAATGGAGAAATTACTCAAGGTGCGCTTATCATTGGGAAAGAACAGACCGATAAGTCTATATATGTTAATAAGCAAAAAATAAAATTATCTAAAAATGGTATTTTTGTTTTTGGTATTAATTATAATCAAACAGGAAATATTATTATTGAGTCAGTTGATAAGAACAATCAAGTAATTTCTAAAACTTACAAAATAAAGAAAAGACAATATAAAATTCAAAGAATAGATGGTCTTCATGAAAAAATGGTAACTCCAGATCAAGAGTCATTAGAAATAATAAAAAAAGAAAATAATTTAATTAAAAATGCTCAATTAATTAATTCAGATTTTGAATTTTTTTTATCTGGCTTTAGTAAGCCTATTGATGGTGTAATTTCAGGGGTTTATGGAAGTCAAAGAATATTGAATGGTAAGCCGCGTTCACCACATTTAGGTATTGATTTTGCAGCGCCCAAAGGAACAGAGGTTAAATCTCCAGCAGGTGGATATGTGACCCTTGCTGAGAAAGGTTTTTATTTTACAGGAGGAAGTGTAATTTTAGATCATGGACATGGGGTTTCGACAATTTACGCTCATTTAGATGAAATTTTAGTAAGAAAAGATGAATTAATTAAAAAAGGGCAAGTAATAGGAAAGGTCGGTTCAACAGGTAGAGCCACTGGACCACACTTGCATTTCGGAGTGAACTGGTTTGACGCTAAAATTGATCCAGAATTAATTCTTAAATAATATTTTTATTTCCATCTATCATGGGACCACAGCCAGTGAGCTGGATCTCTTTTTATAAATTCCTCAATTTTTTTATTCATGATTTGGGTAATATTAAAAATATCTTTATCATAATCACTAGTTCTGTTTATTATCAAAGGCTCTTCAATAAAAAATTCAAAATTAGTTTTTTCTAATCTCTTTAAAAATACCGGAATAAGCAATGCATCATACTTAATAGCTAATTGAGCAGGAGTTGTTGTTGTTGAGGCCGGCTGATTAAAAAATGGCACACGAATACTGGATGATAATCTTTGATCAATCATTAATGCTAAAGGACCGTTAGTTGAAATGTGTTTAATTAATTTTTTCGTTCCATTGGAACCTTTTTCTATTTGAATCGGGCAAATATATTTTTTTCTAATAAATTCCATAATTGGATTTAAAAAAATATTATTAAGAGGTCTGTAAATAGCCCCAATATTAAATCCTAATTCTTGCAAACATTTTGCCATTAATTCAAAATTTGCAAAATGACCAGAAAAAAAAACTACTGGTTTATTATTTTTTTTTAATAATTCAAAATTATTTTTATTAGCAAAGACTATTTTTATTTTTTTTTGATCTATTATACTGAATTTATTTATATGGATATATTCTCCAAAAATTCTTCCTATATTTTTCCACATGCGCTCAATCATTTCATTGATTGATTTTTCATTAAGATCTGGAAA
>ATTB01000008.1 GCA_000419465.1 alpha proteobacterium SCGC AAA028-C07
AAAAAATATTATTTATACCCAATGTGTGCATCGATTTGGTCTAACCCTATAAATAAAATTAAGGATTATAAAACACATTTTCTGATAAAATTTTTCATTAATCACGGGTTGGTTAATTTATTTTTTAGACCACAATGGAAAGTAATTAAGCTTGGTAGCAATAAATATATTAAAAAAATTATAGAATTATCCAATATTAAATTTTTTTTAAACAGCAATGTAAAATCAATTAAAATTAATAAAAGTAAAATTGAAATTAACATTAAAAATAAATTAATAAATTATGATTATTTAATCTTTGCTAACCACACTAACGAAATATGCAAAATACTTCCTAATAATTTTAAAAAACACAAAAAAATATTATCTTTAGTGGATTATCAGGTTAATGATGCATGCTTGCACACTGATTCATCATTAATGCCAAAAAATAAATATAATTGGTCAAGTTGGAATTTTATTAAAACTAAAGACAATGTTGCAAGATTAACTTACTGGATGAATTATTTGCAAAATCTAAAATGTAAAAAAGATTATTTCGTCTCTATAAATTCAAATAATTTAATAAATAAAAGTAAAATAATTAAAAAAATTAAATATAGTCATCCTGTGTTTAAGCATAATAAAGAGTTTACCTTTAAAAAATTACAAGAAATCCAAGGTCATAAAAACATTTATTACTGTGGTGCTTGGTGTGGATATGGATTTCATGAAGACGGTGTTGTATCAGCAAAAAATGTTACAAATTATTTATTGTAATGCAAAGTTCCCTTCAACTTGGCAGCGTATTTCATAATAGGATTTTCCCCTATAATCATCAATTTAAGTACAAAACATTATCAATTCTGATTAATTTGAACGAATTAAATAATATAAATAAGTTATTTTTATTTTCTATAAACACATTCAATCTATTTAGTTTTTTTTTTAAAGATCATGGTGCAAGAAATGAAAATAATAATCCAAAAAACTTTATATTAAAGAATATTGCAAAAAAATTTAACGATAAAAAAAATTACACTGTATACTTATACTGTACGCCTTCATTTCTTGGTTACGTATTTAATCCAATTTCTATTTATTTATGCAAAAATGATAAGAAAGAAATAAAATATATTTGTTACGAAGTAAAAAACACACATCACGAACAACATTGTTATTTTGTCAAAATAAAAAAAAAATCAAAAAAAATATACTCACAATTAAAAAAAAAATTTTATGTTTCCCCTTTTTTGCAAATGAATTTAGGATATAAATTTTATTTATTAAATAGTAAAAATAATTTTTTATTAAATATAGATGTTTATAAAAAGAATCAAATAATTCTTAAAACTGGTATAACTTCAAAAACTTTGACTCTTAATAGCCTTTCCTTAATTTACAATCTTATTAAAAATGTATTTTTTGCACAAAAAATTATGATACTTATACATTATCAGGCTATTAAAATTTTTAAGAAACAGAAATCTTTTTTTTCTAAACCACAAAAAAATAATGATACAGTGTCTTTTCATGGATAATTTATTTAAAAGATATTTAGATTTTAAACTTAAAGATATTAAATGGGGTGAAATAAAGGTTAATTTTAAAAATTCTTATGAAAAAATTTTTAAAGCTAAAGAAGGCAACTTAAGTTCTAATATTGTTATTAAAAATAATTCTTTTTTTAAAGATCTACTTCTTAAAGGGGAATTAGGTTTTGCTGAATCTTACATAAATAACAAATGGGAGACTTCCAACCTAACTAACTTATTAAAAATATTACTTAAAAATCAACAAATAAAAAAACAAAATTGGGCAGATAATTATTTATCATTGCTCATTGAGAAATTTAAATTTTTTTTAAAAAAAAACTCTATAAATCAAGCAAAAAAAAATATTTATTATCATTACGATCTAGGTAATAAATTTTATTCATTTTGGTTAGATAAATCTATGACTTATTCCTCTGGAATCTTTAACAAAGAAAATGATGACCTGTTTACATCACAAATTAATAAGTATGATAATATAATAAAAAATTTAAATATTGAAACTTCTGATACTATTTTAGAAGTTGGTGCAGGCTGGGGTGGTTTTATAGAAAGAATTTCTCAAACAGTTAAATCTACGATCGAAGGACTAACGATAAGTGAACAACAATATAATTATATTGAAAATTTAATTAATCAAAAACAATTAAATAGTAATTCTAAAATTTTTTTTAAAGACTATCGAAAACTTGATTTCAGCAAAACTTATGACAAAATTGTTTCAATTGAGATGTTTGAGGCGGTTGGGAAAAAGTATTGGGACTTATATTTTAAAATATTAAATAATGCGCTTAAAAAAAATGGTAAAGCATGTTTTCAGGTCATAACAATTGATGACAAAGAATATGAAAATTATATAAATCAAGTTGATTTTATCCAAAAATATATTTTTCCAGGCGGCGTGCTTCCCTCTAAAAAAATTTTATATAAACTTTTTAAAGATAATAATTTTGAATTATATGAAGAAAAATCATTTGGTCATGATTATGCAAAAACATTAAAACTTTGGAAAGAAAGCTTTAATAACTCTTGGGATAAAATTTCGAAACTTAATTTTGATAATAAATTTAAAAATTTATGGAACTACTATTTAAGTTATTGTGAAACTGGATTTTCAACTGAACATACTAATGTCAGTCAGTTTTTTGTAAAAAAAATTGCATAAATTAATTTAAATGTTTTAATTTATACACCCAATCTCCTTTAAGGGTAAATTTCATATCAACCCATTTAAGGTCTTTTTCAGTGTAACCAATATTTATGTTAAGATTGTCACCTTTAATATTATAAAAATTTACTACCTCATTTTTATCATTAATTTTTTTTGTTTCCTTATTTAAAAAGGTTATTTGAGTTTCTAAATTTCTGCAACCCTGACCCAAAACGTAATTATTGTTTAATAAAGAATCATGATTCCACCAAAGCGCTGGATAAAATTTTTCAGTTAGCTCATAAATATATTTTTTATTTTCTGTCATTCCATCAAATGAATACTTTCCATCTGAAATTTTTTTAATATTACAATAATCATTGTCGCTTCCGTCTTGTGTTTTTGATTTAAATTCTATTAATTCTTCATTTTTATAAGTCTCAACCCCGTAAGATTTATACGTATGGACCTTTATTCCAAGGATTTTAACCTCAATTAATATATCTGTAATTACTTCTTTTGTATTATTGCCTTTTTTTTTAACATTTACTTTATGATATCCAACAAGATCATTATTTCTATAAATATCAAATTCAATACGCTGTAAATTTTTATAATGTTGAACGTGTGCTTGACTGTTCGTAAAAATTAAAAAAAATAATAAATAAAAATATAAATAACGTACCATTTGACTTTTTATTATTTGAGTATTTGGCTTAAGAATAATTTAGTTCTTTCGTTTTCTGGATTTTCAAAAAATTCCTTAGTTTTTTTTATTTCTACAATTTTTCCATCATCCATAAAAATTACTCTATCCGCTACTGTTTTTGCAAAACCCATTTCATGAGACACAACAACCATTGTCATTCCTGCTTTTGCAAGGTCAATCATAATCTCTAAAACTTCTTTTATCATCTCGGCATCTAAAGCTGAGGTGGGTTCATCAAATAACATAATTTGAGGACTCATACACAAAGCTCTTGCAATTGCCGCTCGTTGTTGCTGCCCACCAGATAATTGTCCCGGAAATTTATTTGCCTGCTCTGAAATTTTAACCATCTTTAAATGTTCCATTGCAATTTCTTCTGCTTTTTTTTTTGGAATTTTTTTTACCCAAGTAGGAGCTAAAGCACAATTATCTAATATGGTTAGATGTGGAAATAAATTAAATTGTTGAAAAACCATGCCAATTTCTTTTCGTACTACTTCAATATTTTTAAGAGTTTTTTCAACTACATTGCCTTGTACAATTATGTCACCATCTTGATGTTGCTCAAGACCATTTATACATCTAATTAAAGTTGATTTTCCTGACCCTGATGGTCCACAAATAACAATTTTTTCCCCTTTATTTACATTAAAATTAATATCTTTTAGTGCATGAAATTTTCCATAATACTTATTTACTTTTCTAAATTCTATAATTTTTTCTGACATTAATATCTTTCACTGCTAAATTTTTTTTCTAAATTTTGTGAATATCTGCTTAATATAAAAGAAAAAAACCAAAAAATAATACCTACAAATAAATATCCCTCAACAGCCAAACCTAGCCAATATGAATTAGATTTTGCTAAGTTTACCATTCCTAGTAATTCAAGAAGCCCTACTAGAATAATTAATGGAGTGTCTTTAAAAAGTGCAATGAAAGTATTTGTAATTCCAGGAATAACTGCCTTGATTGCCTGAGGTAAAATAACTAAAAAATTCATTTTCCAATATCCCATACCAAGAGATTTAGCGGCTTCATACTGCCCTTTTGGTAAAGACTGCAAGCCTCCTCTTACTACTTCTGCAATATAAGCAGACTCAAAGATTGCTATGCCAACTGCAACTCTTAATAATTTATCAACATTCAAACCTTGAGGTAAAAAAATCGGAAACATTATAGCTGCGGCAAAAATCACAGTAATTAAAGGTATACCACGCCAAAATTCAATAAATAAAAGGGAAAAATATCGAATAAAAAAAAGTTCAGATCTGCGTCCTAGCGCTAATAAAATGCCTAATGGAAATGCAAAAATTATTCCAAAAAAAGTAAGTATGAAAGTTAATGATAAACCACCCCACTCTCTAGTTTCAATATATTCTAAACCAAATCCACCTTTTATTAAAACAAAAGCTATTATCGGAAAAATAAGAATTAAAAAAAATAAAATATAAATTTTAAATTTATCTTTAATAAAAAAAGAAAGCGAAATAGTAAATATTAATATAAAAAAAGATAAGTTAATTCTCCACAAATCTTTTTCTGGATAAAAACCATATATTAACTTATTAAACCAAACTTTTATAAAAACCCAACAAGCTCCTGAGGATTTGCAATCAGACTTTTCATTTCCAATAAATGTAGCGTTGAATACAGCCCAATCTAAAAATTTTGGAAATATTAATAAGAAATAATAAATTATAATGATGGAAATTAGTGAATAGTACCAACTTGAAAATAAGTTTATCTTTAGCCAGTTTTTTATATTTTCAATTTGCATTATTATCTTTCTATAATTGCTATTTTTTTATTATATAAATTTAAAATAAAAGAAATTAATAAGCTAATTGTTAAATAAGTCATCATCACAATAAAAATTATTTCAATTGCCTTTCCTGTCTGTGATAAAGCTGTTCCAGCAAAAACTGCTGCCAAGTCAGGATATCCTATTGTTGTAGCTAAAGATGAATTTTTTGTTAAATTTAAATATTGGTTTGTTGTGGGAGGTATAATAACTCTTAATGCTTGTGGAATAATTATTAATTTTAACGTTTGCGAGTCATTTAGTCCTAATGATCGTGAAGCCTCCTTTTGACCCTTATTAATAGACAAAATTCCAGCTCTAACATTTTCAGCTATAAAAGCAGAAGTATATAGTGATAAAGAAAATAAAAGTGCAATAAATTCTGGAACTAATTTAACTCCTCCAACATAATTGATTATGCCGAAATTTTTAACAATTTTAGGAAATTCTATTGTAAAGCTGACTTGACCAATTAAAGAGAATAAAATTAAAATTACAGATGTAAAAAATAAAGATATTTTAATAACTGGAATAATTTTACCCTTATCGTAAAAAATTTTATTAGCATAACGTTTTAAAATAATAATTCCTATCAATGAAATTAGTAAGGCAAACAATATAGAACTAAAGTTTACAAATAAGAATTTTGGTATATAAATTCCCTGTAAATTAGCTATAAAAAAATTTAAAATAATAAAACTTTTTTCAGGGTTAGGAAAAGATCTAATTACAACAAAATAAAAAAATAAGATCTGCAAAATCAGAGGGACATTTCGAAATATTTCTACATACACTAACGATAACTTGTTAATAATCCAGTTAGAAGATAGCCTTGAAACTCCAATTACAAACCCGAGGATAGTAGCAAAAAAAATTCCAAAAATAGCAACTAACAAAGTGTTTAGTAATCCTACAAAGTAAACTCTTAAAAAACTGGAAGAGCCATCGTATGAAATAAGGCTAAATTGAACATCAAAGCCTGTATTCGTATTTAAAAAATCAAAACCAAAATTTAAATTTCTAGATTTTAAATTTATCTCTGTATTGATTATAAAGGAATAAATTAAAAATATTAAAATGAAAATTAATACTAATTGAGGAAGTAAATTAAAAAATTCTAAATTTTTTTTTAAATTATTTTTAAAATTTGAGCTAAACATAGTTTATTTAAAAATTGGGGGCTTATTATTAAAATAAGCCCCAATTTTATAAGAACTATCTTACTGGCGGAGCGTATAAAATTCCACCTTTTCTCCATGAGGCATTTAATGCCCTAGGAAGGTTTACGGGTGTCTTTGTGCCCACATTAGCTTCATAACTTTCACCATAATTACCAACCAACTTTACGATATTATAACTCCAGTTATTATCTAAATTTAAATTTTTACCAAGATCACCTTCTAGACCTAGTAACCTCTTAATTACTGGATCAGTAGTGCTTTTAAGACTGTCAATATTTTTTTTTGTGACATTATATTCTTCTGCCTCAATCATAACATTCAATGTCCATCTAGCTATATTAACCCAGTTTTCATCATTTCCTCTAACTACAGGCCCTAACGGTTCTTTAGATATAGTTTCTGGTAGAATGATGTGATCAGCAGGATTTTTTGTCTTAGTTCTATTCGCTGCAATTCCAGATTTATCTGTTGTGTAGACTTCACAACGTCCAGCATCATAGGCTGCTACAGCATCATCTGCTTTAGTAAAACCGATTTGCTCATATTTGAGTTTGTTTGCATTAAAATAGTCTCTTAGATTTAGTTCAGTAGTTGTTCCTGTTTCTAAACATACTTTAACATTATTAAGTTTTTTTGCTGAATTTATATTTGCAGCTTTTCTAACCAAAAAACCTTGACCATCGTAAAAGTTGACACCAATAAATTCAACCGCAAGACCACCATCTCTAGCAAGAGTCCATGTTGTATTTCTAGCTAGAACATCGATATCTCCAGCTTTAAGAACTTCAAACCTATCTTTGGCACTTAATGGAGTATATTTAACTTTATTTGGATCACCTAATACAGCGGCAGCAAGAGCTCGGCAAAAATCTACGTCGAGTCCAGTCCATTTTCCTGATGCATCTGCATTAGAAAATCCGGGCACACCTTGAGACACACCACAATTTAGAGATCCACGCTTGATAACGTTTTCTCTAGTTTGATTTGCATTAGCATTAAAAGTTGTAAAAATAAAAGTTACAACAAAAGCTAAAACTGCAAATGAATTTATCCTGATTTTTTTCATTTTTTTTTTTAGTTAAGTTTAGTTATGAATTTATACTCAATTAAAAAAACACTTAAAAGAGTATTTTGTCTAAAAACAATTTGAGGTTGTGCGAATATACTTATTAGTAATATCTTTTCGAATTTTGCGATCCTTTTTTAATTTATATTCAAATTGCATAGCATTTTTTTTGGAAAGCATTTCTTTTTTAAAAATTAAGATCCATTTTCTACCCCGAGTAAATTTTGCTCCCTTACCGCTGTTATGTAGTTGAAGTCTTTTTTTTAAATTATTTGTCCAGCCAACGTAAGTAATAATTTTTTTATTGCTAGAATTTGCAATTATATAAACAAAAAACTTTTCTAACACTTATGAAAAAAGTTTTTTATCGATTTTAAATTTAGTGTTGTTAAGTAGAGCTTTTATAAAAGTAGTCATTAACGGAAGTTCTTTAATTTTAAAATCTTTAATAATTTTATTTCCAATATCAAAAATTAAATCAGCTCCTTCAACTGTATCTTTGGGCATTTTAATTTTTTTTGCATTTTTATATGTCATTCCCATACCAATAAATTTACCCATTTTTGAATTTCTGCCTCCAGTACAACTAACATATAAATCACCGACGCCTGCTAAATTCATTACAGTAGATTCTTGGCCTCCTATTTTTTTTATAAAATAACACATTTCTTTAACTGATTGATTAAATAAGGCAGCTGCTGTGTTAAGATTTTTATTATCTTTTTCATTTTTTAAATTAATACCCATGGAAGTTCCAACTATCATTGCATAAATATTTTTAATTCCCCCGCAAGCAGCAACACCCTTAACATCGTTTGAATATTCAATCTTATAATATGATGTAGATAAAATTTTAGATAAATTTCGAACCACAGAAATATCTTTGTTTGCAAAAATAACATTTGTAAGAACTCGCTTAGACAAATCTGATGCTAAACAAGGTCCTGCGGCTACAGAAATTTTTGAATTTTTAATTTTGTTTTTTAATAAAAAATTTTTAATAGTATCTGCATATACTTCGTAGTGATTATTTTTATTAACATACAATCCTTTTGTTAAAATTAAAATTTGCTGATTATTTCTAATGCTAGTTAATTGCTCAGATGCCCAATGTATTCCTTTCGAGCTAACGCCTAGAACTATTAAATCGGTATGTTTTAATAAATTATGGAAATTGCTAAATTTATAAATTTTAACTCTATTTGGAATTTTAGATTTTAATATTGGATGAGTATTTTTATTAGCTTTAATAATATCAATAAAATTATCTTCTAAATGAGTGCCTACAATTGAAACTTGATGATTATTATCGCTACATGGAAAAGCAAAAGCGGTGCTCATTGAGCCTGCTCCTAAAATTAAAATTTTAGCCATAATTTATAAAATTGGCGCGCCCTAAAGGATTCGAACCTCTGACCCTCGGTTTAGAAAACCGATGCTCTATCCAGCTGAGCTAAGGGCGCAACTAAATTTAAAGTAGTTTTAACAATTATTTTTTTTTAATCAATTTGTTAATGACTTACGCATTCATTAAAGCAATAGAAGTATCTAGCATTCGATTTGAAAAACCCCATTCATTATCATACCACGCTAATACTTTAGCTAGTTTACCGTCGCTTGATACTCTTGTTTGAGTTGAGTCAAAAATACAAGAATATGGGTTGTGATTAAAATCTATGGATACTAATTGTTCAGTATTGTATTGAATAATATCTACAAAACTACTCTTTGCTGCGGCTTTAATAATTTCATTAATATCTTTAGCTGATGTTTTTTTCTTTGCTACAAAAGTCAGATCTACTAAAGAAACATTATTAGTTGGAACTCTTACCGACAATCCGTCTAATTTACCTTCTAATTCAGGTATAACCAATCCAATAGAAGTTGCGGCACCAGTCTTTGTTGGTATCATCGATAAAGCTGCAGCTCGTGCTCTTCGTAAATCATTGTGATAAGCGTCATTTAGAACTTGATCATTTGTATATGCATGAATTGTATTCATGATGCCAGATTCAATTCCTAAACTATCATTTAATACTTTTGC
Source organism: alpha proteobacterium SCGC AAA028-C07 (assembly GCA_000419465.1). Taxonomy (GTDB): domain Bacteria; phylum Pseudomonadota; class Alphaproteobacteria; order Pelagibacterales; family Pelagibacteraceae; genus Fontibacterium. Next base: position 9,487 of record ATTB01000008.1, read on the forward strand.
AATTGGAGCTAAACAATTAGTAGTGCAAGAAGCATTAGAGATAATTGTATGATTTTTTTTTAATATTTTATGATTAACCCCATATACAATTGTTGCGTCGACTTCTTTTCCTGTTCCCGGTGAATATCCAGGTCCAGAAATTAGAACCTTTTTTGCACCTGCTTTAATATGTAATTGAGCATCATCTCTTGAAGTAAAGCGGCCTGTACATTCTAAAACTAAATCAACACCTAAGTCTTTCCAGGAGGGTAAATTTTTTGGATCTTTCTTATTTAAAATTTCAATTTTATCTTTATTAATAAAAATACAATTTTCTTTTGAAGAAACATTTTCATTAAACTTTCCATGTGTAGAATCATATTTTAATAAATGAGCATTATCCTCTGCATTACCGGACCCATTTACTGCGACAATTTCTAAGCCATGTTTTTTTTTATTTTCATAATGAGCTCTTAAAATTGTCCTACCAATTCTACCAAAGCCATTAATTGCAACTTTAAATGTCATGATTAATTAATACCTAAAGATTTTAGTTTTCTATGTAAAGCACTTCTTTCCATGCCAATATAATCTGCAGTTTTTGAAACATTTCCATTGTGTCTATTGAGTTGAATTTCAAGATAATTTTTTTCAAATTTTTCTCTGGCCTCTTTTAATGGAAATTGAAACGCATCTTCATTATTATGTTCTTTAACTGATGAAATTTTTAAAGATTCTGACAAGATTTTATCTACATCTTCATCTTTGCCTGAAGCTAATATAACAACTCTTTCAATTAAATTTCTTAATTCTCTTACATTTCCTGGCCAATCATAATCATAAAAAACTGTATTTTTTGAATTTATAAAAATTGGTTTTAAACCGTTGCTGTCTGAAATTCTTTTAACAAAATATTCAATTAAAAAAGGGATATCTTCTTTTACATCTTTCAAATAAGGGGTTTCTATTGGAATGACATTTATTCTATGAAAAAGATCTTCTCTAAAATTGCCGTGCGCAATCTCATCTTTTAAATTTTTGCTAGTTGAACAAATGACCCTTATGTTTACGCTGATTTCATTAGCTCCATTTACTCTATGAAATTTTTGATCAGATAAAACTCTTAAAATTTTACCTTGAGTTTCTAATGGAACATCAGAAATATTATCAATTAATAATGTTCCATTATTTGATTTTTCAAAAACTCCTGTGATAATTTTGTCATTATTTTCTGAACCAAATAATTCAAAATCAAAATGACTTGGGTCTAAAATAGCACCATTAATTACTTTAAATGAATTATCGGATCTTAACGAGCCTTCATGAATAAGTCTGCAAACCAGTTCTTTTCCTGACCCAGCAGGTCCAGAGATTAAAATACGACTATCTGTTTTTGAAAATTTATCTATAGCATTTCTTAATTTTATTATTGTAGATGAATTCCCAATTAGTTCATTAGATGAATAAAGATTTTTTTTTAAAGACTTGTTTTCTTTTTTTAAAGAAGAGTTTTCAATTGCTCTATTAACAAAATTTAATAATCTATCTTTATTAAAAGGCTTTTCTAAGAATTCAAAAGCTCCAAGTTTTATTGAATCAACTGCAATTTTAATATTTGCATGACCTGAAATCATAATAACAGGAACATCAGCATCAATTGATTTGATAAATTTTAAAATGTCTATTCCGTCTCTATTTTTTTCATCTAACAAAACATCCAATATTACTAAGTCTGGTAATTTTTTTTTTATTTCCGATAATGCCTTTTCAACAGTATCAGCTTCTCGAACAAAAAATTTGTTTTCTTTTAAGATTTCGTGAACTGCGAATCTTATATCTTTTTCATCGTCAATTAATAAAATTTCACTTCTCATTAATTAATCTTAATACTTAATTTAATTTTAGCGCCATTACTTTTTTCTATAAAATTTAAATCACCACCATGCTCATGTAATATTTTAGATACTATTGATAATCCCAGTCCTGATCCCCTTTGTTTTGTTGTGGTTAAAGGGACTATTAAATCTTTTGGTGTTGTTTTAAAACCAACACCATTGTCTTCAATTATAATATAAATAAAATCATTATTATTTTCGACCAATATATTTATTTTTCCTTGTAAATTTTTATCTAATTCTTGTTTTTCATGAATAGATTCTAATGAATTTTTAATAATATTAATCAAAACCCTAGAAATCTGATTTAGATCGAATTTAAATGCATCATAGGTGCTACTATAATCTAAATTAAAAATTACTTTTTTTTCAGATAATTTATATAAACTTATACTATCTTCTATAAGTTTTTTTAAATTATTAGATTTTTTAATGGGATTTGGCATTCTAGCAAAATCCGAAAACTCATTTGCTAACTTTCCTATATCCTCAACTTGCCTAGATATTATATTTAAATAATTTTCAAAATCAGCCTTATCGATATTAATTTGTTTAGAGTACCTGTCTTTAATTCTCTCTAATGAAAGTGTAATTGGTGTTAAAGGATTCTTAATTTCATGTGCAAGTTTTTTTGCTACCATTTCCCATGCCTGATATCTTTCTGATAAAGCAATTTTATTTTTTTGTGCCTGTATTTCTTGAGTCATTATATTAAATGTTTGATATAATTTTTTAAAATCATCATCTTCTTCTTCATCTTTTAATTTAACATCTAAATTTCCAATAGAGACTTCTTTTGCTGCAAAAATTAATTTAATAATTGGTCTTGAAATTTTATTAGCTATGTTAATAGCATACATACTTGATAACAAAATTAGCGAACTAACTATTACGATATAAACAGCAGCAAAAGTAATTTGGAGTCCAAGGCTGTTTGATTTTAATTTATAGTAGAATGTAGAGGCTTCACCAGTATTTTTTAAAAAATTAACAGTCTCAGGATTAACATATCTAATTGTATATAAAAAAATATTCTCATTACTGCTTAATTTTACTAAAGCATTAGTTTGATTTTTATTTGCATCGGAGATTAATATGGTTTGTCCATTTTGAGCCATATCAATAAAAGTTTTTAAAGGTGCAATAAAATTATTCTTATTACTGAAAGATGTTGAAAATAAAAGAAGACCATCTTTATTTATTAAATAAGATTCTTCAATTTTTCTAAATCTAGATTGTTGATCAAAATAATTTTGAAATATTTGTTTATTTTCAGAATATAGATTAAAATTACGATTTAGATCGTTTGCCATTGCCAAAATTTCTCCTTTTATAGAGCTCTGATTCTCTTCAAGATAATTTCTAGCAACTTCAACTGAGTTATTTACAACATCATTAACTTTTTTATCAAACCACTTTTCAATACCAAGGTTAAAAAGCATTAAAGAAAATACAGCTACAAAAATTGATGGTGCGGCTGTCACAAAAATAAAATATTTTATAAAATTTAAATTTGTACTTAATCCTGTGATCTCTTTAGACTTATAAAAAAAAACTATGAGTTTTCTAATAATTAAGAAAAGCAAAGCACATATGATCGATATGTTTATTATTAATAGAACCTGAATGTTATTTTCATTTAACTGAATAAAACTTGTTCCGGAAAATGTATAAAGGGTGAAAATTCCAAAAATGATTGAAAGAAAAGTACTAATGTATAAAAGTAAATTTGAAATTAATATTTTTTTAATCATTTTTTTATGAGTTACTGCGCTATAATTCTAGCCGCTGGCAAAGGTCATAGATATTCAAAAACTGTACCAAAGCAATATACATTATTTGATAATGAATTAATAATAAATTACTCTATTAAAATATTTTCTGAAATAAGCTCAATAAAAAAGATAATTTTGGTAATTAACAAGCAACAATTTAAAAAATTTAAAAACCAGGTTTATAAAAATAAAAAAATTACAATAATTCAGGGTGGAAAAGAAAGGAAGGATTCAGTATTTCTTGCTCTTTCAAAATTGAAAAGGAGTAATTATAAAAAAGTTTTAATACATGATGCGGCAAGGCCATTTTTAAAAAAGAAACTAGTTAATAAAATTATTAAGTTTTCTAAAAAAAATGAAGCTGTAATTCCCTGCATATCAAATACTGACACAATAGTTTTTAAAAACAAAATTTTAGACAGAAAAAAAGTGCTTTCTATACAGACACCTCAATGTTTTTCTTATAAAAAAATATTTTTTTTACACGAAGAATATAAAAATAAAAAATTTAGTGACGAATCTTCTTTATTTTTTTATAAAAATTTAGCAGTAAAAAAAATTCTGGGTGATCATAATAATATTAAAATTACTATTAAAAACGATATAATTCATGATAAAAAAATTTCCTATGGAATTGGCTATGACATTCATAAATTAGAAAAAAATTATAAATTGTACTTAGGAGGAATATACATCCCTTATTCAATGGGTACAGTTGGACATTCTGATGGTGACCCTGTAATTCATGCATTAATAGATTCTCTTTTGGGGTCCAAAAAGTTGGGTGACATAGGAACTCTGTTTCCAAATAATAAAAAATTTAAAAATAAAAGATCAACTATTTTTTTAAAAGAAATCATTAATCTTCTAAAAATTAAAAGTATCAAAATTAACAATATTGATATTAATATTATTGCTCAACAACCAAATCTTAAAAAATATAAAAAAATTATATCAAATAATCTTTCTAAAATTTGCAATATCAGTGAAAAACAAATAAGCGTAAAAGGAAAGACAACTGATAGACTTGGCAATATTGGAAAAAACAAAGCAATTGCATGCGAGGTAATAACATCTGTATCAAATAATTAATTTTAACAAAAAAGTTTTTACTTTGTTTGGAATTGGTTTTTTACCTATTTCAGGAACAATGGGATCGCTTATTGCTGTAATGATTTATTATTTATTTTACAGTTATCTTAATATTTTTTTTTTTATAATTTTTATTATTCTTGTTTTGTTTTATTCATTCTACTTTTTAAACAAAACATTAAACCAATCTTTTTCATCATCTGATCCAAAAGAAATTGTAATGGATGAGTTTATTGGCCAATCTATACCACTGCTTATATGTGGAAATAATTTTTTTTTAATAATGCTATCTTTTTTATTATTCAGACTTTTTGATATTACTAAACCGTGGCCGGCAAGTTATTTTGATTTAAAAGTTAAAAATGCATTTGGAGTAATAATGGATGACATTATAGCGGGAATATATACGTTTTTGATTATTTATTTATGCATATAAATAAGAAAATAAAAAACCTAACATCAATTCTAAAAAAAAATAAAATTAAAATTTCAGTAGCAGAATCCTGCACAGGCGGGTTAATTAGTTATAACTTAACTAAAATTTCTGGTGCATCAAAATATTTTGAAATTGGGGTAGTTACTTATTCAAACAAATCAAAGTTTAACTTTCTTAAAGTAAAAAGAAAAACTTTAACAAAGTATGGATCAGTAAGTGCAGAAACATGCAAAGAGATGTGCAAAAATTTACTTAAAATTTCCAAAACAAATATTGCAATATCCATAACAGGTATTGCCGGTCCAGATGGTGGTACTAAAAAAAAACCAATAGGACTTGTTTACGTAGGTATGTGTAGCCAAAAAAAAACAGAAATAACAAAGTTTAGTTTTAATAAAAATTTATCAAGAACGAATGTACAAAATAAAACTTTAATAGAAACTATTAAATTATTAGAGAATCATATTAAAATTTTATAGTTTCTTTGGCTCTTTGCTCAAAAGAATTTAAAATTTTTTCAAAACCATAATTAAAAAACTTACTAAATAAAATATTAATAATGGGATTTTTTAATTCGATATCTATAAAAAAAACTACATTACAAGACTTTTTGTCAATTTCTTCAAATTCCCAAATATTTATTAATTTTTTAATATTTCCGCTTATAGACGTTACTGCAATTTTTGAATTTTGATTATTATAAATTACTTCGCTAGTATAAATTTCTCTAAAAGACTTAAAGCCTATATCTAAATCCGCTATAATTTTTAAGTCTCCTTTATTTTTATCAATTGTTAAAATTTTTGAATTTATACACCAAGGTAAAAAAAATTTATAATCATCAATTTTTAAAACTAATTCTATAAGATCTTTTCTAGAATAATTAAATTTTTTTGTAATTTTTTTAACTGGCAATTTAAATTAGTTTGTTAAATCTTTTTTTTTTCAAAACATCAAAATATTCTGATGCATGATAAGAAGATCTTGTTAATGGACTAGAGGACACCAATAAAAAACCTTTTCCTTCTGCGATTAATTTATAACTTTCAAACTCCTCAGGAGTTATAAAATTTTTTATCGGATAATGTTTTATGCTCGGTTGCAAATACTGCCCAATAGTTAAAAAGTCTACTCCTGCTATTCTTAAGTCATCCATAACCTGCATGATCTCTTCTTTGGTTTCACCTAACCCCACCATTAGACCTGATTTAGTGAAAATTGTTGAATCATAATCTTTTACCTTCTTCAATAAATCTAAAGATTGAAAATAACGAGAACCAGGTCTTACTTTTAAATAAAGTCGAGGGATAGTTTCCAAGTTATGATTAAAAACATCAGGCTTTGCATCTGCAACAATTTTATAAACATCTCCTTTTCTTAAAAAATCTGGCGTTAAAACTTCAACTGTTGTCTTGCTGTTATATTGTTTAATTTCAGAAATAACGTTTGCGAAATGTTTTGCACCCCCATCTTCTAAATCATCTCTATCAACTGATGTTATAACTACATGTAATAAATTTAAATCCTTAACACTTTGTGCAATTTTTTTAGGCTCAAAAAGATCTAATGCTTGAGGAATACCAGTTTTAACATTACAAAAAGCACAAGCTCTAGTGCAGGTATCACCCATAATCATAAATGTTGCATGTTTTTTACTCCAACATTCATTAATATTAGGACAGGATGCTTCTTCACAAACTGTAATAAGATTATTTTTTTTAAGAATATTTTTAGTCTCTGTATATTCTTGGGAGTAGCTAGCTTTTACTCTAATCCAGGCTGGTTTTTTTTGAATTGGATTATTAATATTATTAACTTTCTCGGGATGCCTGGCAGTCATTTTTGATTAATAATATAAATCTTTTCGCCCTTTTTTCCCAACACAAAATAATCTCTATATATTTCATCTAAATAATCTTTATTTATATTCACAGATAAAAAATCATTTTTTTTTGTTAAAAAATTAATTTCTTTTGTAATTTCTAAATTTTTTTCTTGAAAATCATTTAATAATATTTTTTTTTTAAAGTATTCAATAAGACCCCTATCGCCACCAAAAAAAATTAAAAACAATATATAAAATTATTAAAAGAATTACAAAAAAAAACCTTCTTTCAGAAATCAAATTAACTAAATTGCTCATTTTAATTTTGACATTTCAGATTTTTTTCCAATCTCCTCTTCTATTCTTAATAGCCTATTATACTTTGCAACTCTTTCAGATCTTGCTAGAGATCCTGTTTTAATTTGAGAAGATTCAGTTGCTACCGCTAAATCAGCAATAAAAGTGTCCTCACTATCGCCGGATCGATGAGAAATGATTGTATTAAAATTATTTTTTTTAGCAAAATTGATAACTTCTAAAGTTTCTGTAACTGTACCAATTTGGTTTGGTTTAATTAAAATTGCATTAGCAGCTACTTCATTAACACCTTTTTTTAAACGAATTAAATTAGTTACAAACAAATCATCGCCCACAATCTGTATTTTTTTTCCTAACTCTTTTGTCAATTTTTTCCAGATATTCCAATCATCTTCAAAAACTGGATCTTCTATAGAAACAATTGGAAATTTATTGCATAATTTTTTATAATAATTAATCAATTCTTCTGAAGTCACAGCTTTTTTGTCTTCTTTAATTTTATATTTTCCAGAACTATAAAGTTCGTTTGCTGCAACATCTAAACATATATTAATATCTCTGCCTATTTTTAAACCTGATTTTTTAACTGCTTTAATTATATATTCTATTGCTTTTTCATCGCTATCAAATGATGGAGCAAAACCACCTTCATCGCCAAGATTAGTATTAAATTTTTTAAATTTTAATTCTTCTTTTAAATTTTGAATAACCAAAAAAGACATTTTTAAACAGTCTTTAAAAGATTTTGCGCCATCAGGCCTAATCATGAACTCTTGTATTTGCAGAGAGTTATTTGCATGAGCTCCTCCATTAATTATATTTAACATTGGAAATGGTAATTTGTTTTTATTGTTACCACCTAAATATTTATATAATGGGATATCATTATATGCTGCGGCTGCTTTAGCGTTCGCGATAGAAACTCCCAAAATAGCATTAGCTCCTAATCTTTTTTTATTTTCAGTTCCATCGAGGTTAATTAAAAGATTATCTATTTTTTTTTGTTCCAAAACGGATAAGCCTATAATTGCTCTATTAATTTCTACATTAATATTCTTTACAGCGTCTAAAACCCCTTTTTTTAAATACTCTTTACTTTTGTCTCTAAGTTCATGAGCCTCGTAAGATCCAGTGGAGGCTCCTGACGGAACTATTGATTGGCCTATAGAGCCATCAGCTAATATGACTTCTGCTTCTACTGTTGGAAATCCTCTGCTGTCAAAAACCTGTCTTGCCTTAACCTTTTTAATAACTGGCATTATTATTTTGACTTAATTAATTTATCTATCCCTATTAAATCTTTTAGCAAATTCTCTAAACTACTAAGAGGAATCATATTTGCCCCATCAGATGGGGCTTTATCTGGATCATTATGTGTTTCTAAAAAAATTGTAGAAACTCCAACTGCAACAGCGGCTCTTGATAACGAACTAATAAATTGTCTTTCACCGCCGCTGCTATCTCCTTTGCCCCCAGGTTGTTGGACAGAATGAGTAGCGTCATAAACCACTGGATAACCAAAATCAGCTAAAATTGATAATGAACGCATATCAGAGACTAATGTGTTGTATCCAAAACTGACGCCTCTTTCTGTAATTAATATTTTATCATTTCCGCTTTCTTCTATTTTTTTAATAACATTCTTCATGTCCCAAGGAGCTAAGAATTGTCCTTTTTTAACATTAACTACTTTATTAGTTTTAGCAGCTGCAACCAACAAATCTGTTTGCCTGCATAAAAAAGCTGGTACTTGTATGACATCGACAACTTCAGAAACTATTTTACATTGTTCTTCATTGTGAACATCAGTCAATATAGGAACATCTAAATCTTTTGAAATGTAGTCAAATATAGATAAAGATTTATCAAGTCCTACGCCTCTTTTAGATTTTAAACTTGTTCTATTAGCTTTATCGAAAGAACTCTTAAAAATAAATCCGATCTTCAATTTACTAGTTATTTCTTTAATTTTTGAAGCAATCATATGACAATGATCTTTGCTTTCAATTTGGCAAGGTCCGGCAATTAAAGTTAAGGGAAGATCATTACCCAAATTTAATCTTTTAATTTTAACAATTTTATTTTTCATGAATTTAAATTTTTATTTTTAATAGCGGCGTTAATGAAAGATATAAATATTTTATGAGGGGAAAATGGTCTTGATTTTAGCTCTGGATGAAATTGAACTCCAACAAACCAAGGATGATCTTTAAGTTCTATGGCTTCTGGTAACTTTCCGTCTGGTGAATTAGCTGAAAATATAACACCTTTTTTTTCTAACATTGATTTATATGAACTATTTACTTCATATCTATGTCTATGTCTTTCATGAATTAAGCTCTTGTTGCTATAAATTTTATAAAGCAATGAATCTTTTTTAACTTTTGCAGGGTATGAACCTAATCTCATTGAACCACCAATTTTATACTTTTCTCCTTTTAAAATTTTTTTTCCTTTTATCCATTCTTCCATAAGACAAACTACAGGGTTTTTAGTCTTAGATAATTCTGTAGAATTTGAATTTTTTAGACCCAATAAATTTTTTGCAAGCTCTATAACTGCTATTTGCATTCCAAAACAAATTCCGAAAAAAGGAATTTTTTTAGTTCTTGCTAAATATACAGATAAAATTTTACCTTCAACACCACGTTTTCCAAAACCACCTGGTATCAAAATTCCATTTGTTTTTCCTAATTTATTTTCTAAATCTTTTAAATTTTTAATATCAGAAGACTCAATCCAATTAAGATCTAAATTAATATTATTGTAAACTGAAGCATGAATTAAAGCCTCATTCAAAGATTTGTAAGCATCCTTTAAATGTGTGTATTTACCTACAATAGAAATTTTAACATTATTTTTTTTACTACTAAGTTTTTTATTAAAAGATTTCCAATTTTCTAATTTCGGATTTTTTTTATTAATAATTCCAAAGTGGTCTAATATTTTTTTATCTAAACCTTCTTCTTGATATTTAATTGGAACTTCATAAATTGATTTAACATCAATAGATTGGAACACATTTGATTTTTCCACATTGCAAAATAGTGCAATTTTAGCTTTTTCCTCATTAGGAATTAAACTTTCAGAACGACATAAAATCATATCAGGCTGAATACCTATGCTTCTTAATTCTTTTACGGAATGTTGTGTTGGTTTTGTTTTTAATTCAGCTGCACTTTTAATATAGGGAACTAAGGTCAAATGAATAAATAAACAATTTTTACTTCCAACTTCATTTGAATATTGCCTTATAGCTTCTAAAAATGGCAGACTTTCAATATCTCCTACAGTTCCTCCTATTTCGCAAATTACAAAATTTTCATTAGTTAAATCACTGGTAATAAATTTTTTTATTTCATCTGTAACATGCGGAATAATTTGAACTGTTGATCCTTTATAATCACCATTTCTTTCCTTAATTATTATATTTTGGTAAATTTTACCTGTAGTAATATTATCTGATTTTTTTGAATTTATTTCTGTAAACCTTTCGTAATGTCCAAGATCAAGATCGGTTTCTGCACCATCTTCAGTTACATAGACCTCTCCATGTTCATAAGGATTCATTGTGCCTGGATCTATATTTAAATAAGGATCTAACTTCCTAATTCTTACTTTGTATCCTCTAGATTGTAATAACGTAGCTATAGAAGCAGAAGCGATTCCCTTGCCAAGAGATGAGACCACGCCGCCGGTAACAAAAATAAAACGGACCATGGAAGTTTATTATAGATTATTTAACAATAATCACAAAGAAAATAGTAAACTAAATTATTTTGAATTTGGAATTTTTGGTTGAGAATTGTTATTTTTTTTATCTAATTGCTCAATCTTATCAATAATAGATTTTTGAGAAATATCTTTTTTATTAATAAGCGTTAGAGAAATACTTGTTAATATAAATAAAAATGCGACTATTGCAGTAAATTTAGTCAAAAAGTTTCCAGCTGATCTAGATGACATTAGATTGTCGCTATTGCCTCCTATTCCCAAAGCTCCACCATCTGATTTTTGAAGCAAAACTGATCCAATCAAAAGAACAGCTATAGTAATGTGAATTATTAATAATAGAGTTTGCATAAATTATTTAAAGTAATTTTTTATAATTTTAATAAAGCTTGTACTTTTTAATGAAGCTCCTCCAATTAAAAAACCTGATATTAAACCAATCTTACCTAAAGTTGCAACATTATCTGTAGTTACAGATCCTCCATATAGCATTATAGGTGAATTAACCTTATATTTTTCTTTAAAAAATTTTTTTAAATTTCTATAAATTTTATCTAAATAGTTATTGGTAGGAACAATTCCAGTTCCAATTGACCAAATTGGTTCGTAGGCAATAATTAAATTATTAAAATTAATTTTGTTTACATCCAAAGAGCTTAAAATTTGTTTTTTTAAAACATTCAGTGATGATCCTTTATTTTTTTGTGACAAATTCTCACCAATACAAAAAATAATTTTTAGCTTATTTTTTAAAGAAATATTTATTTTTTCCTTAATAGTCTTAAAATCTTCATCTATTAATCTTTTTTCTGAATGGCCAATAATAACATAGTTGGCCCCTGAATCTTTTAACATCTTGGCACTTAATTGTCCTGTATACGGGCCATTGTTTACATTTATCTTGCTAATATCTTGGGCGCCAAAATCTATTAATTTACTTTTAATTTTTATTCTAAAAGAGGTTAATAAATTTGAAGGTGGGCAAAATATAATTTTTTTAAATTTGTAAATTGTATTTTTTTTAAAAAAATTAAGAACTCTTTCTATTTCATTAATAGAATTATGATTTCCATTCATTTTCCAATTAGCAATGAAATATATAGTTTTGTTCATAAATCAGTTATATCTAAACTAAAATAATCATTATTTAAAATAGTAAATGTTATCATCCTTAAGAAAATTCTCAGAAACAATAATAGCTAAATTTTTTATATTATTAATTGCTTTAAGCTTTGCGTTCTGGGGTATAAATGATTTTTTTAGATCAGGTTACAGCAATACTGTTGCAGAAATTGATGGTGAAGAAATATCTTTCAATCAATTCTTAAAAGAATTTAATAAAATAGTTAAAAATAATAATATTGAATCTGAAAAAATTGCGATTAAAAAAAATATTCACATACTTGCTATATCTAATATTGTATCGGAAAAACTTTTAAAAATTCATGCAAAGAAACTAGGAGTTTTTATTGATGATACAACGATAGCAATAGAGATTAAAAGTAGTCAAGAATTTAAAGATAAAGAGGTTTTTTCAAGAACTAAGTATGAAAAGTTTTTATTAGAGAGAAATATAAATTCAAAAATTCTTGAAGAACAAATTAATAAAAATCTTAAAAAAAAATTTATTACAGAATCAATTTCTGGATTTATTCCTAATAATAAAAAAGTTTCAGAAATAGTATTACAAAATAAAATAAATATTTTATATGAAGATTTTCTTAGGAAAAATTATAAAATAATAATTAATGAAAAACAATTAAACAGTTATCTAAAAGATATTTAAAAATGATCTTTTCTACTTTTAATGAATTTAAAAAAAATTTAAAAAAAAAAAATTTTTCACAAATTTACGCAATTAAAAATAAACCAAAATTAGAAACAATTGAGAAATTAATTAAATTAGTCTCCTTAAATAAAGATAGCTTTATATTTGAATCTGTTGAAAAAGTTAAAATTAGAGGTCGGTACACTATATTTGGTTTCAATCCAGATCTTATGATCGAAACTAAAAATAATCGTATTATTCAAAACACAAATAATAGAAAAATAACAATAAAAAAAAAGCCATACAATTATTTAAATAAATTAATTAACAATTTTCATTTTAAAACTTCAAAAAAATTACCCATGATGTCAGCTATGTTGGCTGGTTATTTTAGTTATGACATCATTAGATTTAAAGAAAAAATTCCAAATAATTGTAAAGACGACTTAAAAATTCCAGATGTAAAATTAATGCGTCCACAATTAATAATCATTCACGATAATGAAAAAAATAAAATATTTTTCATACAAAATATTTATAGTTTAAAAAATATTAAAAATTTAAAAAAATTATATTTATTAAAATGCGATGAAATAAATAAATTTGTTGCTAAGATTAATAATACTTATAACTCAAAAGAGCATTTAAATAAAAATAAGAAAAAAAATAAAATAATAAGTAATGTTAGCAAAAATTCTTTTTTAAATTCTATATCTAAAGCAAAAGAATTAATAAATAATGGAGAGATATTTCAGGTTGTATTAAGTCAACGATTTGAAAGTATATTAAATAAAACGCCTATTAATTTTTATAAAAAATTAAGAATATTAAATCCATCACCTTTTATGTTCTTTTTTAATTTCGATAATTTTAAAATAGCAGGTAGTAGTCCCGAGATATTAGTGAGAGTAAGAGATAATAAAATTACCATTAGACCTATTGCAGGGACTAGGCCTAGAGGAAGAAATTTTAAAGAGGACAATAAATTTCAAAAAGAACTTCTTAATGATAAAAAAGAAATTTCTGAACATCTTATGTTGCTTGATCTTGGACGAAATGATGTTGGTAAAGTTTCAAAAATTGGAACTGTAAAAGTTGATCAAAGTTTTAAAATTGAAAAATACTCTCATGTTATGCATATCGTTTCAAATGTTGTTGGCGATTTTGATAAGAAAAATTCATTATTAGACACATTATTTTCTGGTTTTCCAGCAGGCACTGTTTCCGGTGCGCCAAAAATAAGAGCGATGGAAATTATTGATGATTTAGAAATGTCAAAAAGAAAATTATATGCTGGTGGCATTGGATATTTCACCCCTAATAAAGAAATGGATACATGCATTGCTTTAAGAACTGCTTTAATTATTGATAATAAAATCTATGTGCAATCAGGCGCTGGAATTGTCGCTGATAGTATTCCATTAAATGAATACAAAGAAACAATTAATAAAGCTAAAGCATTATTTGAGGCGGCCAAATAAATGAATAAAATACTATTAATAGATAATTATGATAGTTTTACTTACAATATTTTTCATTCTTTATCAGAATTAGGTTCAAAAGTTGAAGTTTACAGAAATGATAATATATCATTAGAGCAAATTTCAAAAAAGAAATTTGATAAAATTGTTATATCGCCTGGCCCAGGCCATCCTAATAGTTCCGGCATCTGTATAAATTTGGTCAAAAAATTTTATAAAAAAATTCCTATTTTAGGAATTTGTCTTGGCCATCAAATTATAGGTGCTGCTTTTGGTGGCATAATCAAAAGAGCAAAGATTATAATGCATGGAAAATTAAGCAAAATTATTCACAATGGTTCAAAACTCTTTAATAAAATTCCTAAAAATTTTTACGCAACTAGATATCATAGTCTTATAATTGATAATAAAACACTAAATGAAGATTTTGAGATTTCGGCAAAAACAGAAGATAATATTATTATGGGTATAAATCATAAAGAATATCATCTTTATGGTATTCAATTTCATCCTGAAAGTATTAAAACAAGCTTTGGAGATGAAATTTTTAAAAACTTTTTAAAAATAAAATGAACATAAAAAATTTAATAACTAAATTAATTCTTAATAAAGATTTATCTGACTCAGAATTAAATCTTTTATTTAATAAAATTATCAATGCTGAAATTAATGAAAATTTAATATCTGCAATTTTAACTTTAATAACTAGAAATGGATTCAACTATAAAACTATTTTATCTGCTGCAAAAATTCTAAGGAAAAAATTAATTAGGGTCAAAGTTCCAAAAAACTCAATGGATACTTGTGGTACAGGAGGCGATGGAAAACATACACTCAATATTTCAACAGCTGCCGCAATTGTATTGGCTGGCTTAGGAGTTAATGTGGTGAAGCATGGAAATAGATCAGTAACGTCAAAATGCGGGTCAGCAGATGTTTTAGAAAAACTAGGAATTAATATACTAGAAAATAAAAAAAATTTAGAAAATAAAATAAATAAGGATAATTTCATTTTTTTATTTGCCCCAAATTATCACTTAGCAATGAAAAATGTCGCCTCTGTTAGAAAAAATCTTCCTTTTAAAACGATTTTTAATCTTTTAGGTCCTCTAATAAATCCAGGGTTGGTTAAAAGACAAATTATTGGAATCTTTGATAAAAACTTATTAATTCCTTACATAGAAGTTTTAAAAAGTTTAGGTCATAAAAAAGCATGGGTGTTTCACAGTAATGAAGGTTTAGATGAAATATCTATTTTTAATAAAACTAAAGTTTATGAATTAAACAAAAAAAAAATAAGAAGTTTTGTTATTAATCCAAAATCTTTAATTAAAAGAAAATATAGTTTTAAATCAATTCTTGGCAAGGATGCAAATTATAATAGTAAAAAAATAATTGAAATTTTTAATGGAAAACATAATGCTTTTTTAGAAATTGTAGCTCTAAATGCTGCCGCTGGGTTAGTAATTGCTGAAAAGGAAAATAATTTGCAAAAAGCCTATTATAGGACAAAAAGTTACTTGCTATCAGGTGATGTTATTAAGAAGATTAACCAATTAAATAAATAATGAATATTTTAAAAAAAATTATTAATTATAAAAAAAAAAAAATTATTACCGATAAAAAAAATAATATATTATTTTTAAATCAAAATAAAAAATCTAATTTTAAATCTAAAATAATAAATAATCTTAAAAATAATAAAATTTCAATTATAGCAGAAATAAAAAAAGCTAGCCCGTCAAAAGGAATTTTAACAAAAAACTTTAATCCTATTAATATAGCCAAACAATACGTTGAGGGAGGCGCAACGTGTTTATCGGTATTAACCGAGGATAAATTTTTTTTAGGTAACAAAAATTTTATAAAACAAATCAAAACTAAATATAAAATTCCAATTCTAGCTAAAGACTTTTTTATTGATCCTTTTCAAATTTATGAAGCAAAATTTTATGGAGCAGATTGTATTTTAATTTTATTATCTGCTGTAAAAGAAAATCTAGCGAAGGAATTATATGATACTGCTAATAAATGTGGAATGGATACAATAGTAGAGGTTCATGATGATAGGGAGATGAGTTTTGCTTTAAGTTTAAAAAAAAGCATCATTGGAATTAATAATCGTAATTTAAAAACTTTTACAACAGACATAAATAATACGATTAATTTATACAAAAAATTTAATTTAAAAAATCGGATAGTTGTATCTGAAAGTGGTATTGCTTCTAAAAAGGATATTCTTCATATCTGTAAAAAGACAAATATTAGAACTTTCTTGATTGGCGAATCACTAATAAAATCTAACAATATTAAAAATAAAATAAGGTCTTTTTTATAAAATATACATATAATTCAGTGCTTTATCAGCATTGTATCTTAATAAGAACTTAAATAGAACGAGATATGTTTAGGTTTTGTTCTTATGCTAACTAAAAAACAAAAAAATTTATTAATTTTTATTAATGAAAAATTAAAACGCACTGGCATATCGCCTTCTTATGACGAAATGCGCATGTCATTAAATCTTAAATCAAAATCAGGAATTCATAGACTTATTTCGGCTCTTGAGGAAAGAGGATTTATTAAAAGATTACCTCACAAAGCCAGAGCTCTTGAAGTTATTAAACTTCCTGAAAATGCTGGAGCTCAAGATCTGTATAATAATTTTTCTCCTAAAATTATTAAAGGTGGTTTAGATCTTAATAAAATAGATGATGAAGAGGTTTTTATACCTGTTCTTGGTAAAATAGCAGCTGGAGCCCCTATTGAAGCATTAGAAAATCAAACTGAGAGTCTGCCTTTATCAAAAAGTTTCTTGGGATCGAATGAATATTTTGCATTAAAAGTTGAGGGGGATTCGATGATAGAGGCCGGTATTAATACTGGAGATTATGTTATAATTAAAAAAACTAATATTGCTGAGAGTGGAAAAATAGTTGTAGCTTTAATTGATGACCATGAAGCAACTCTAAAAAGAATGCGAAAAAAAGGACCTTCAATAGCCTTGGAAAGCGCTAATCCTGCTTATGAGACAAAAATTTACAATAATGAAAGAGTGAAAATACAGGGTGTTTTAGCCTCTTTATATAGAAAATTTTAATTTACTAATTTAAATAAATAATATTAGTTCTGTAATCTTTAGAACTAATGAATACTATTCCAAAAGTTATCACGCGTTTTGCACCCTCCCCGACTGGAAATTTACATATTGGAGGAGCGAGAACAGCTTTATTTAATTGGTTATTTTCAAAAAATCAAAAAGGCAAATTTCTATTAAGAATAGAAGATACTGATGTTCAAAGATCAAAAAATGAGTACTACGAACAAATCATCTCAACTCTTAAATGGCTAGAAATAAATTGGGATGAAGAACCATATATTCAATCAAAAAATGTAGAATCTCATATAAATGTCGCTAATATTCTATTGAAAAATGGACACGCCTATAAATGCTATTGCACTGAAAAAGAGCTAGAAGAAGAAAAAAAATTATATCTCGAGAAAAAAATTCCTTATACTTACAGTAAAAAATGTAGAAATATTCTGGAAGAAGTCAGTAACAAACCTTTTGTTCTCAGATTTAAATCAAAGTTAGATGGAAAAACAACACTTAAAGATTTGGTTCAGGGTAACGTTGTAATTAATAATAGTACAATAGAAGATTTTGTTATTTTAAGAAAAGACAACAAGCCTACTTATAATTTATCCGCTGCAGTTGACGATTATCAAATGAAAATTTCTCATGTAATAAGAGGTGACGATCATAAAATAAATGCTTTTAAACAAATTCAAATATTTGAAAGCATGGAATGGAAAATACCAGAATACGCACATATACCATTAATTCATTCGAAAGAAGGAAAAAAATTATCAAAAAGAGATGATGCGTCGACTGTAGAAGATTATAAAAAAATAGGTATTTTACCAGAGGCTTTAAGAAATTATTTATTGAGACTAGGATGGTCTTATAAAGATAAAGAAATTTTTTCAGAAGAAGAAAGTATAGAATTCTTTAATTTAAAAAATATTGGAAAGTCTCCATCAAAATTAGATTTTGATAGAATTAAATCTATCAATGAGTTTTATATAAAATCAACTAATGATGAAATATTATTAGAAAAATTAATTCATTATTCTGAATTGTACAAAGAAAAAATTCCAAAACAATTTCATGAAATAATTAAAATAAATTTATCTTTTTTAAAAAATAAATCAAAATCATTAGAAGATATATATAATAACTCAAAATATATATTTTCTTATGAAGTAAAAGAAGATCAGATGCAAAAAATAGAGAAATCTAAATTAACTATTATAAAACACATCTACTCTCTAATAAAAAAAGATAAAGATATCAGTAAAGATTATTTAAAAAATATTTTTGATAAAATTATAGAAACTGAAAAAATTAATTTTAAAGATCTTGGTCAACCTTTAAGAATTATATTAACAGGTTCTGAATATGGTCCAGCCATATATGATATAGCTAGTTCCTTAGGTTTAAATGAATTTTTAAACCGAATAGAGCTATTCTTTTCAAAAATAGACAAAAATATTAAAAACTGATAACTAAATTTTATGTCTGACAAATGTTTCATAGAAATAGACGGTAAAAAATACGAGCTTCCTGTTAAAAAAGGTACGGTTGGCCCTTCGGTAATTGATGTTCGTGATCTTTATAAAAATACTGGTCATTTTACTTTCGATCCTGGTTTTACTTCTACTGCAAGCTGCCAATCTAATATTTGCTACATTGATGGTGACAAAGGTACTCTTTTATATAGAGGATATGAAATTGAAAAATTATCTGAAAAAAGTTCATTTTTGGAAGTTGCTTATCTATTAATCAAAGGTGAACTACCAAACAAAGATCAATTCAGTGAATTTTCTGATGCTATAAAAAACCACACAATGGTTCATGAACAAATCAGATCTTTTTATAATGGCTTTAGACGTGGTGGTCATCCTATGGCTATGATGCTTGGAGTTGTAGGAGCTTTATCTGCTTTTTATGCAGACTCAGCTAATGTTAACGATCCAAAAGAAAGAGAAATATCAGCAAGAAGAATGATAGCTAAAGTTCCAACTTTAGCAGCTATGGCTTACAAATATTCAATTGGTCAACCATTTGTATATCCAGATAATGAGTTGAATTATTGCGAGAATTTTTTGAATATGTGTTTTTCAGTCCCTGCTCAAAAATATAAAGTTAATAAAGTAATATCAGATGCGCTAGAAAAAATATTTATACTTCATGCAGATCACGAACAGAATGCTTCTACTTCAACAGTTAGACTTGCGGCTTCATCTGGGGTTAATCCTTTTGCTTCAATAGCTGCTGGATTTTCAGCTCTTTGGGGGCCTTTGCATGGTGGAGCCAATGAGGCAGCTTTAAACATGTTAAAAAAAATTGGTAGTGTAAAAAATATTCCTGAATTCATAAAACGAGCAAAAGATCCAAATGACAATTTCAGATTAATGGGATTTGGACACAGAGTTTATAAAAATTACGATCCTAGAGCCAAGGTAATGCAAAAGGCATGTCATGAAGTTCTTGAAGTTATGGGGAAGAAAGATGATGAGTTATTAAAAGTAGCTATAGAGCTAGAAAAAATAGCATTAAATGATGATTATTTTGTTCAAAAAAAATTATATCCGAACATAGATTTTTATTCTGGAATTACCTTAAGTGCAATGGGTTTTTCTACTGAAATGTTTGTTGTTTTATTTGCTGTCGCTAGAACTTCTGGTTGGATTGCTCATTGGAAAGAAATGTACTTAGATCCTTCAAATAAATTAAGTAGACCAAGGCAATTATATCTTGGAGAAGTTAAAAGAGACTTTATAGATATTGCTAAAAGATAATAGCTATTCGATTACATAATTAGATATTTTCTCAAGACTGTCAGGAACAATTATTGTCTGCAAAATTTTAGTATATTCAACGACTAAATCTTTCCTTAATATCTCGTTATCAATAAATTCTTTGGCTTTATTATAGATTTCATTTGAATTACATTTTTCCTGTATTAGTTCAGGTATTATTTCCTTCTGAGCAATAATATTTAGAATATTACCAAATTTTGTTTTAACAAAAGGCTTAATTAACAAATAATTAAACCATGATGTTTTGTAGACAACAATTAATGGACATTGGTTCTTACAGATATCTAAAGTGATTGTTCCAGACTTAGAAATAGTTAAAATTGAATCTCTTATATAAAAGTTTTTTTCTTTTTCATTTGTAGTAATAATAAAATTATCTATTTTAGACATTTGCAAATAGTCATTAATTAAATGCTTATTATTTTCAGAAGTCGGTATATGAAATGTAAAATTATTATTTAAATTTATTTTTTTAATTACTTCAATAAATATTGGCATAAATGTTTTTAATTCAGAATTCCTACTTCCAGGGCAAAATGTAAAATACTTTTTATTTTTATCTTCCACTTTGCCTATTTTAAATACGGAAAAATCAAAAAAAGGATGTCCAACAAATGAGCTTCTTATAAATCCATCAAAATATTTTTTTTCAAAAGGAAATAGCAAAAGCAAATGATCAATAAATTTATACAATATTTTTTTTCTATTTTCTCTCCACGCCCAAACCTGCGGAGCTACTAAATGTATTGTTTTAATTTTATTATTAATATTTTTAACTTTATTTAAAATCCTAAAAGAAAAATCAGGAGAATCGATTGAAAAAATAATGTCAGGATTAAATTCTAATATTTTTTTTACAGTTAAGCTAATTTTAGCTTTGATTGAAAATATATTCTTTAAAACATCAATAAATCCCATATAAGAAATGTCCTTTATATCAAATATACAATCAATTTTTTCTGATTTAATATTTTCTCCTCCTATAGCTAAAAATTGAATGTCTAAATTTTTTTCCTTCAATTTTTTAATAACGAGTGATCCAATTTTGTCACCTGATAGTTCTCCAGTAATGATAAATATTTTTTTGACCAATTTATAAAGAAATAATAAAAAAATTATTTTTTTTAGTTAAATTTATAATTTTATCTTTATCTAAGATAATATTTTGAAATCTTTTTACAGCAATACCTTTAATATTTGCTTTAATGCAATTTTTAATAGTGTCCAAACCTATTGTTGGCAGATCTACTCTGAGATCTTGGTTTGATTTTGGAAATTTAATCAAAATTGACTTATTTTTTAATTTATATTTTTTTGACAAATGTGATGATCTTTTTATAGTTTCGTCAGTTCCTTCGGGTCCTTCTATTGCAAGGACGTAGCCATTATTTACTACAACCGATTGTCCAATATCAAATTTACTTAACGACTTAATAATATTAACTCCTTTGGTTATACTGCTTTTGTCCGAATTATTTATTTTTACTTTATTAATGCTTTTCTCCTGAAAAATTAATTCTGGTGTAAATTTCATACTATTTACAACAGATATTTTATGCTCATTAAAAATTTTAATAATTTCTTTTAAAATATTTCCATCTCCTTTTTTAAATGCTGTAAATAATCTAGGAAGATAGAATAAAGCTTTTCTATCAAATTTTAAAAGCGAAATTTCTGGTCTCTTCACTTTACCTATAAAAATAATATTTTTGCAATTATTTTTCTTTAATATCGAAATAGCTTTTCCAAGTTCTGTTATTTTTAAGCTATAAGAATTTTTATATTTTTTATAAATATTAGATTTAGTTAAATCTAATATTAAAAATTCTAAATTTTTTTTTTAATAATTTATTTATTAAAAATCTAGGTAAATCCGATTCTCCAATTATTAATCCAAGCATTTATTATAGAGGTCTGCAAATTGGTCTTTTTTCACTTTTTTCTAGAAAGCTTATAACGTCACATACTGTTTTAAAATTAGAAAATTTTTTAGATTCTTCTATTCCTTTTTTTAAAAGAGTATTTGAAAAAATCAACTTAACAGCTTGGTTTAGTCCGTTTATTTCCTCAGAAGAATATCCTGCTCTTTTTAATCCTATTATATTTATTCCATCTAAATGAGATCTATTTCCAGTAACCAGACCGTAAGGAATTACATCTTTCTCTACTCCTGTCATCCCTCCTATCATTGCTAATTTTCCAATTCTTGTAAATTGCTGAACAGCAGAATTTCCTCCTATTATTACATCATCATCTAATTCGACGTGACCAGCGATTGCAACATTATTTGCGATAATAACATTGTTTCCAATTTTACAATCGTGAGCAATGTGAGATGAAATCATAAATAAACAATTATCACCTATCGTTGTAATACCACCACCATGTTCGGTGCCAGGATTTATTGTAACATACTCTCTAATTTTATTTTTCTTTCCTATTATTAATTTTGTTTTTTCTCCTTTAAACTTTAAATCTTGAGGAGCGCTGCCTATAGATGCAAAAGAATAAATTTCACATTCATCTGATATTGAAGTATCACCGGTTATACTTACATGAGATAATATTTTAGTATTTTTCCCAATTTTTACTTCTTTACCAATAATACTAAATGGGCCTACTTCTACTGAAGATTCTAATTTAGAGTTTTTATCAACAATTGCTTTATCGCTTATCATCAATCTTTTCTATCAACTATAGTAGCCATCCACTCAGAG
>ATTB01000009.1 GCA_000419465.1 alpha proteobacterium SCGC AAA028-C07
TAAAAAAAGTAGACAAGGAACAAGTAGCGGATGAAATTGCTGATATATTCTTTTATTTATTAAGAATTTCTCAAAAAATGAACATTAATATAGAGAAAAGTTTTTACGCAAAATTAAAAAAAAATATTATAAAATACCCAGTGTCTTTATCAAAAGGAAATAGTCAAAAAAGGCAATGAAACAAATTATAAAAACATTAATCCTTACTTTTTTATTAACAAATAGTTCCTTTGCTCAACTTTCGAAAGTTCAAATCGAAATTGGCTCTAAAAAATTAATTGCCGAAATAGCAGAAACGGATGAAGAGCAAAGCGAGGGTTTAATGAATCGTCCAGCTTTAGGAAAAGACAATGGAATGTTATTTATTTTTGAAGAAGGTTCTAGTCCATGTTTTTGGATGAAAGATACTC
Organism: alpha proteobacterium SCGC AAA028-C07; assembly: GCA_000419465.1. Lineage (GTDB taxonomy): Bacteria > Pseudomonadota > Alphaproteobacteria > Pelagibacterales > Pelagibacteraceae > Fontibacterium. The sequence goes on from ATTB01000009.1 coordinate 411, forward strand.
AAATACCTCTGTCCATAGCTTTTATTAACAAAACAAACACAATAGTAAAAATAACAGATATGCAGCCTTTATCTTTGACGGAACATTGTTCTGGACAACCTATAGTACTTGCTCTTGAAGTTAATAAAGGTTGGTTTGAACAAAATAATATAAAGGTGGGAGATAAAATATTAACTATAAAAAGAATTAATTAAAAATATTGTTATTTTATATTTTGAATATTATAAGAAATTATCTTGAAAGAATTTAAAGTTAAAGTTTACCCATCAAAAGTAAATTTACCAAAAGAAGATCAGCTTGCTTATAGAATTGCTAAAGTTGCAAGCGACGATTCACCTATAGATGAAAAAGCAGCTGATATGGTGATTAATAGAATTATTGATAACGCATCTGTTGCTATTGCATCTTTTTCAAGACAACCAGTTACAACGGCTAGAGAAATGGCATTGGCTCATCCAAGAGTAAATGGCGCAACAGTTTTTGGAATTGATTCATCTAAAAAATTTGATTGTGAATGGGCTGCGTGGGCAAATGGTACAGCAGTTCGTGAATTAGATTTTCATGATACTTTTTTAGCAGCTGACTACAGTCATCCTGGAGATAATATTCCTCCCATTCTAGCTGTAGCACAACAAAAAGATTCGGGTGGTTTAGATTTAATTAAAGGAATTTTAACTGGTTATGAGATTCAAGTTAATTTAGTTAAAGGAATTTGCCTTCATGAACATAAAATTGATCACATCGCACATCTAGGACCTAGCGTTGCAGCAGGATTAGGATCTCTTTTAAAATTAGATACTGAAACTATTTATCAAGCCGTACAACAATCTTTACATACAACAATTTCAACAAGACAATCTAGAAAAGGAGACATTTCTAGCTGGAAAGCATTTGCTCCTGCGCATGCTGGAAAACTTGCAATTGAAGCAGTTGATCGTTGCATGAGAGGAGAAAGAGCTCCAAATCCAATTTATGAAGGGGAAGATAGCGTAATAGCTAGAATCTTATCAGGACCTGACGCAGAATACATTGTTCCTTTGCCAGAAAAAGGTGAGTCTAAAAAAGTAATTCTTGAAACATATACCAAAGAACATTCTGCAGAGTATCAAGCACAAGCTTTAATAGATTTGGCGCGTGACATGAGAACAAAAATTAAAGATTTTTCTAAAATAGACAGTATTGAAATTCATACTTCTCATCACACTCATTATGTAATTGGAACAGGTGCTAACGATCCTCAAAAAATGGATCCTAATGCAAGCAGAGAAACATTAGATCACTCTATCATGTATATTTTTGCAGTCGCTCTCGAAGACGGTAAGTGGCATCATGAAGATTCTTATAAGCCAGAAAGAGCAAAAAAAGAAAGCACAGTAGCCCTTTGGAAAAAGATTAAAACTTTTGAAGACAAAGAGTGGACTAAAAAATATCACGACAAAGACCCAAAGAAAAAATGTTTTGGCGGCAGGATTGTTATTAAAATGAAAGATGGCACTAAGATTGAGGATGAATTAGGAATTGCCGATGCTAATCCTTGGGGCAAACGTCCTTTTGAGAGAAAAAATTATGTTGAAAAATTTATAACTTTAACCAAAGATTTTATCACAAGATCGGAGTCAGAAAGATTTTTAGAAGTTGTGCAAAATTTAAGAGACCTTAAGAGCAAACAACTAGATCAATTAAATATTGAAGTTCTTGATAAAATTCAAAATACTCAACGAAAAAAAATAGCAATTTTTTAAATAATTTTTCATGAAAAAAATTATTTATTTTTTTATATTAACTTTTTTTTTATCAAACATTTCATTTGCCCGAGAAAAAAATATCCAAGTAATTGATGGTGACACTATTCATATAGGAAAACATAAGTATCGTTTTTTTGGTATTGATGCTCCAGAAACTAAACAAGTTTGTCAAAAAGATAATATAAAAATTCAATGTGGAGTTATTGCAAAAAATATTCTTAAAAATAAAATTGCTAATAAAATTCCTGCATGTGTTGTAAAAGACAAGGATCGCTACCAAAGATTAGTAGCAGAATGTTTTATTGGTAAAGAAAGTTTATCTAAATTTATGGTTAGAGAAGGTTATGCGGTTGCATATGTTCAATATTCCAAAGATTTTATTGAAGATGAAAAATATGCAAAAGAAAATAAACTTGGAATTTGGGCAATGACTTTTCAAATACCGTCTGAGTATAGAAAATCTTTAAGAAATAAATAAATGTTATCTAAAAATTTTTTTGATTTTTTTTCGATTATATTTTTTTTTATTTTTAACAATTTTAATCTTAAATTTAGAAGTTCTTAATTGTTTTGCTATAGGATTTCGTTTTAAAGATGTATAAATGTTATATTTTTTAGGCATATAAAACGTTTATAATAATGAACATTAAAAAAAACGCAATTTGTGTGGTGGCTCCTCGCAAAGGAATGGGTGATTGTATATCTTTTTTTGGTATTTTTAAAACAATTAGTAAATGTTCAAAAAAAAAAATTATATTAGTTACAGTTGAAAATACATCAGCAAAAAAAATTTTTAAATATGAAAAAATTTTTAAAAAAATAATTTATTTTAAACAAAACAACAAAAATTTTTTTAGTGTAATTATAAGTTACTTAAAAATATTTAAAGCTCTTAGTTTAGCTAAGTCCTCAGGATCCAATGAAGTAATTATATTACATCAATCAACTAAATATATTTTGATATCCAAAATCCTGGGGTTTAAAATCATAGAAGCTCCCGGAAAAAAATTTCAAAGATTTTTTTTAAAAAAAAATAGAGTTTATAAAAACTTCTACTCAAAAAAATTACAGCCAATAGATGAAAGTAAATATTTAGTTAGAAAAATATTTTCAGTTCCAAATATCGAAAATAATAATTTTTCAGTTAATCTAAAAGAGAAAAAAAAATATGTTGCAATAGCTATAGCAACCTCAGGGCCAGAAAAATTTTGGACTTTACAAAATTATATTAGAGTAATTGATTATTTTTTTAAAAAAGGTTTTAAACATTTTTTGTTACTATCAGGAAAAAATCAGTCAGCTTTAGAAGCTAATATTTGCAATTCTTTTAATTTAAAAAATATTAATTTTATTAAAACAAGCAATTTAAGTATTGAAAAGATTATTACCTATTTAAAAAGAACTAAAATTTATTTTGGAAATGACACTGGATTTTCTCATTTAAGTGCAGGCTATCAGATTCCTTCAATGGTTATATATGGAGATTGCGAACCATTTAATGATTATTCTAAATTTATTTATCCAATAGTTCCAAAAAATAAAATTTTTACAAATAATTCAATTAAAAAAATTCCTTATGAGCATGTTAAAAATAAAATTCAAATTTTTTTGCACAAAAATAAATTTTAATTTATGAAAATAAATAAGAAATTTGAGCCTTATATTTTTACTGTCATTATGGCATTTGGCATGAGTCTAATGATGTCATTTATTATTTCATTAATGAATATAGGATTTGTAGATCAATTTTTTTTAATCTGGATTAGAGCTTGGATACCTGCTTTTTTTATAGCGCTAATTCCAGCATTCTTTATGGGAAAATTAGCAAAATTTGTTTTAGGCAGAATTATTGATAGATAATTAAATTCTAAATTGAGATCCTAAGTAAAGCTGTCTTGCTTTTTTATTTTCAACAATTTCTTGCGGGGATCCTTCAGCAATTAATTCTCCACTATTAATAATGTAGGCTCTATCTACAATATCAAGGGTTTCCTTAACGTTATGATCAGTAATGAAAATGCTAATACCTTTATCTTTTAGGTGTCTAAGCATCTCTTTAAGTTCAATGATTGCAATAGGATCTAAAGCGGCGAACGGCTCATCTAACAATAATACTTTAGGAGATGTTGTTAAGCATCTTGCGATTTCAACTCTTCTGGCCTCTCCCCCAGAAAGACTTAGTGCCGAAGCTGTTCGAAGATGTGCAATTTTAAATTCATTTAATAAATGTTCAACTAATTCATCCTCTTTTTCTTGGTCCTTGATTGCAACTTCTGCAACCGCTCTAATGTTTTCTTCAACAGTTAATCCTCTAAAAATTGATCTTGATTGTGGAAGGTAGCTAATACCTTCTTTTGCGCGCATATGTATTGGAAGTTCATTAATTACTTTATTATTGAAAATGACTTTACCTTGAGTTGGATTTAAAATTCCAAGCACTATAGAAAACATAGTTGTCTTACCAGCGCCATTTGGACCAAGCAATGCAACAATTTCCTGAGGGTTTACTGTTACACTTACATCTTTAAGAATAACTCTTTTTTTGATTATTTTTGTTAAATGACTAATTTCAAGTGTTGATGGCTCTCTGTTATAATAATAGTCACCTGAGATAAGTTTAAAAACACTGTTATTTAAATTTTTATTAATTTTTTTAACAACAGCAGGTTTGTTAATTTTTTCTTCTGTTAGTTCTTTAATTGTTATTTGTTTTTCTAGAATTGTATTTGTTTCTTTTACAAGATTATCCTTGGAAAGGATAAAAGGTTTTTCTTCTCGAATCATTTGTTTTGGTTCATCAATTTTTTCTAACGAACTTGAGATATTAGAATCTGCAACAGCTGCAAATCTTTTAATTACTTTTTTATTAGATATGACTGTAAATTTTTTTTCTTTATCATTCATTGCTTAATGTTCCAGTAACCTGTTTACCTTTTTCTTCCATTATAACTTCTACGGTCTTTTTAAAGGTATCAATTATTACCTTATCTGCTTTAATTTGACTAGTGCGCCGCTTTTTAGTTTTTGAGTCAGTCTCAACAAAATCTGCAATTACATTGCCACTTACAAATATATTATTTGATTTTACAAGGTACTCAGCTCGGCTTGCGGTAACCACTCCATCTTTTTGAGTTATTTTAACATTCTGTTCATACAAAATATCATTTGTTGTTTTGTTAAAAAGGCCTGTTTTGCTTATAATTTTTATGACACTGCCATCTTTTAATAAAAAATCACTATCCACTTCTTTTAAACTTATAAGATCCTGATTGTTTTTATCAATGCTCGCAAGCTTTGCTCGAACGTTATACTGTTTTCCACTTGCATCAACACCGATATAACTAATATTTTCAAACATATTACTCTCAGCACCCTCTGTGGGTTTAATATTTTTTGATGTAAGTTTTAATCTAAAAGTATTGATAGTCGGGTAAACGAAATAGACAATAAAAATTACTGTAAGACCAATACCTATAATTTTAAGCTGTTTTTTTCTGATCTCGTTGAGTTTCATTAAACTCCAAAACTAATAAGAGAATGTATATGAATTAGTCCGTAATTATTATTTTTACCCTTAACAATAAGAGAGGTAATCTTTCTCTCATTCATTATATCAAGAGCGGCTCCTGCAAGTGTATCTTCAGAAATCATTTTTGGTTTTTTTGTCATTACTTCCTTTGTAGTTTTTTCTAAAAAATTCTTCTTATGAATTGAACGTCTAATATCTCCATCTGTTATAATTCCTGTAACTTTTTTAGATTTATTTACAACAAGTACACAGCCATAAGTTTTTTTAGTAATTTGAATGACAGCATTTTTTACAGATACATTTTCATTGATAAAAGGTACTTCTGTTTTCTTAATCATAATATCTTTAACACGTGTAAGTTGTTTTCCTAACGCCCCAGAGGGGTGATAAACAGCAAACTTTTCTTTACTAAATTTATTTAATTTCATTAGTGTTATTGCAACGCTATCGCCCCAAGCAAGCAACATTGAAGTAGAGCTTGTTGGCACAATATCAAGACCAGCCTCTTTTACTTTAGGAAGAACAATTTTAATTGTGCTCGCATTAATTAAAGTTGAATTTTCTCTTGAGGCAACACCAACAATAGGCATTTTAAATTTGTGCGCATAATTTAATATACTTTTTAATTCATCAGTATTTCCAGAATAAGACATAATCAAAAAACAATCTTGCTTTGGATTGCAAGCGCCAAGGTCACCATGAGCAGCTTCAGACGGATGTAGATAAATAGAAGGAACTCCTACAGAACTTAATGTTGCAGAAATTTTTCTATATTAATGTTCATTTTTTGAGAAATTCTTAATAAATAAAAGAATATATCAGCAATTTCATCCGCTACTTGTTCCTTGTCTACTTTTTTTAAATCGCTTTCTTTTAACCACTGAAAGATCTCTAAAAGTTCTGAAGCTTCTACTGATAAAGCCATAGATAGATTTTTAGGCGAATGAAATTGATCCCAGTCTCTTTCTTTAACGAAGTTTTTAATTTTTTGATTAATTTTCTTTAAATCCATAACAAAATAGTTATTTAATTTAATTAGATGTTTAAATTACACAAAAAATTACTCAAAACTACTCATTCTGTTGCTGATCTGAACTTATGCACTGCGCGGTTGATGGATAATGCTAAATTTCCTTGGCTCATTCTTATTCCGAAAAGAAAAAATATTAGACAAATATTAGACTTAAATAAAAAAGATCAAATAAAACTTATGGAAGAAATTGATTATTGTAGCAAAGTTATGAAAAAAACTTTTAAGGCTTTTAATTTAAATGTAGAAAAAATTGGGAATATTATCCCACAGTTACATATTCATATTATTGCAAGAAATAAAAAAGATAGTTCGTGGCCTCTTTCAGTTTGGGTTGTAAAAGGAAAGCCTTATAAAAAATCTCATTTGAGTGAAACGATAAAGAAAATACAAAAACTTATTTAATATGCTGAGCTATAGGCACGGATATCACGCTGGGAATGCAGCTGATGTATTAAAACATTTTATACTTCTTTATGTTTTAGATTATGTAAAAAAAAAAGATAAAAATTTTATCTTTATTGACTCTCACGCAGGTGCTGGAAAATATTCTATTTCTGATCCTTATATGCAGAAAAATAAAGAATACCTTCAGGGTATTGAAAAAATATTTCAAATAAACAATGATGATATTTTTTTGAAAAATTATTTAGACCTAATAAAATCAATAAACTCTAATACTGATCTTAAAATATATCCTGGCTCGTGCTATCTTGCTGCCAAAAGTTTGAGAATAGACGATAAGCTTCATTTTCTTGAATTACATCCTACAGAATTTTTAAATCTTAAAAAAAACTTTGAGAATGATTCAAGAATAATTATTGAAAACGAAGATAGTTACGAAAGACTTAATAAATTATTACCTCCAAAAGAAAAACGTGCAGTCATACTAATTGATCCATCATATGAACTTAAAGATGAATATGAAAAAGTATCAAATATGTTGTCGGCTTGTTATAAAAAATTTCCTCTTGGAGTTTATATTGTTTGGTATCCTATATTGAATAATAAAAAATCTGAATCATTTGTTCTTAATATTTTAAAAGAAAATTATAAAAATCTTTCCCATATAGAAATTATTACGGACAGTTCTAATGATGGCATGCAAGGCAGTGGTTTATTTATAATTAATTGCCCTTGGTCTATAGAAAAAGATATTAAAAAAAGCTTAGAGACTATTTTTGATTGTTTAAAAAAATCTAATGATCTTTCTAAATTACTATTTAAAAATAATATTAATTAAACAAATAAACTTGCTATTCCAAGAAATGCAAAAAAACCAACAACATCTGTAACAGTTGTTACAAAAACGGTTGCTGAAACCGCAGGGTCTATCTTCATTTTATTTAATGTTACTGGAATAGCAATTCCCGCTAGACCAGCTACTGTTAAATTTACAATCATGGCCGCTCCAATAAGAATGGCTATTTTTAAATCATGAAACCAAAAATAAACAAAAACTCCTGTAATTGCTGCAAATACTAGTCCATTTAACAAACCAGTTACAACCTCTCTATTAATAATTTTCATTACATTTTTTGCATTCAACTGTTGTGAAGCGATTAATTGAATCGTCACTGTTAGCGTTTGTGTTGCAGCATTTCCTCCCATTGATGCGACAATTGGCATTAGGACGGCAAGAGCAATAACTTTTTGAATTGTATTTTCAAATATTCCAATAACAAATGAAGCCAAAACTGCAGTGAACAAGTTAATCAATAACCAAACAAATCTATTTTTAGATGTCTCTAAAGGATTATCGCTGATATCTTCTGCAGCTCCAATACCTCCTAATCTCAAAGCATCTTCAACTGCTTCTTCTTTAACAATGGTTACAACATCATCTCCTGTGATAACTCCTATTAATTTTTGTTCTTTATCAACAACTCCTGCCGAAACTAAATTATATTGAGTAAAAATATTACCAACTTTTTCCTTGTCAAGATCTGCTGGAATAAAAGTTTTGTTTTCTGCTACTAAATTTTTTACTTTTATATTTGGATCTGACCTTAAAATATTTGAAATAGATGCATTGCCGATTGGCTTTCCTTCTTTATCTACAACAAAGATTTCTAAAAACTGTTCAGGTAAATCTGTTGAGTCTCTTAAAAAATCCATGGTTTGACCGACAGTCAAATCTAAGTCTATAGTTACAAATTCTCTCTGCATAATTCTTGCAGCAGAGTCTTTTGGATATTTTAATCCTAATCTAAAAAAATTTTGATCTTTTTGAGGAAGATTATTTAAAATTTGATTTTGAAATTCTTCAGGAACATTTTCTATAATTTGAAAGGCATCATCTGATTCTAGTTCTTTTATAATTGAAGAAATTATATCTGGAGAAAGCTGTTCTAATATTTCTTTTTGTAAAATATCAGATAACCCTAATACCACTTCAGGGTTTAAATCTGCAGATTTATGACTAAATAATTTTATTTGAACTTCATTTGGTAAAGTTTTGATTAAATCGGCAACGTCTGCTGGATGGTATTTATCTAATAATTCGTGAACAAAAATAAAATTATTCTGCTTAACGCTTTCAGTTAAAGAATTAATTTGTTCTTCGGTAAAAACATGCCCAGTTCTGACTTTAGAAGTTTTACTAGCTTCTTGGGGCATGAAAATCTCACATATAGGTTTAGCTACTACCTATAACGAATTTGATTAAAAAAAAAGCCTAATTTTAAAATTTAGTACTGTTTTTTTGATCTAGATTCTTTTGGAGCTGTGCTCTTTGCCTTTTTTTTTTCTTTTCTTGTATCGCGACTTTTTGCCATAATAAAAATAAACTACATTAAATATTAATTAATTCTATTGAATTAATTATCGACACCAATATAGCAATATAGGCTTAATTGTGGATGTTTTTTAATAATAAAAATAAAGAATTCTTAGGTATTGCATACATGATTTTATGTATGTTTTTCTTCTCTATTAATGACGCTTTTATAAAATATATTCTCATTCTTTATAAAGACATCACTATACTTGGTGAAATTATCTTTATTAGAGGAATTATTTCAACGGTTATTCTAGGTTTATATTTATATTATAAAAAAAAATTAAATTTTGAAGTTATTACCTCTAAACCTCTACATCTTAGAGGATTGGTAGAATCTATTGCTGCTATCTTTTTCTTTTTAGGTCTTATGTATCTTCCGTTTGGAGAGTTATATTCTCTTATGAATTTAGCTCCAATTTTAATTACCGCTTCTGGAGCATTTATTCTTGGTGAAAAAGTAGGATGGAGAAGATGGACGGCTGTAATTTGTGGATTTGTTGGTGTACTTATTGTTATAGATCCAAATAATTTAAAGTTTGGTTTTGCTTTTATTTATCCTCTTATAGCAGCAATTTTTATTACTCAACGAGACACAATTACTAGAAAATTTTTAAATCAATTTGATAGTTTGCAAATTGTTTTTATTACTTCTTTTTCAGTTACGGTATTTTTTGGTTTTGGAATGTTTTTAAATTATAAACCTATTAATTTAGAAATTTTTATATATATTTTTCTTTCAGCTATTTTTGTAACACTTGGTTATTATTTTTCAGTTCTAACTATCAAGGCAGCAAATATTTCAACTACCTCGCCATTTCGTTATACAATAATCATCTTTGGCATAATTTTAGGTTACTTTATATTTAATGAAATTCCTGCTTTAAATATGGTTCTTGGTTCACTAATCATTATGGGTAGTGGTATATTTATTATTTTAAGGCAAAAAAAAATCGGAATAATTAAATAATGAAAACATTAATCACTCTTGTTGATTTGCTAAAATCAAAAGCAAAAAAAACTACTGAGGATGATGATTTGTTAGAATTTGAAAAAGGTAAATATTTTTTTGGGGTTGTTAAAAATGAAAATAAATATGAAGGAATTACTATTAGTAGAAAATTTGAATCAAAATATTCAAAAAGAATTGGCTTTAAGATTATAGATACAATTGATGAATATTCTGAGAAAAATCACGCTAGAATTATGCGATATTTAGATGATTAAAATAAAAATATGTTAAGTTATTCTCTCAGAAGTAGTAAATGTGATAAAATTATTTTAAATTAAATAAAAGATATGCCCTCATTTGATGTTGTAAGCAGAATTAACTATCAAGAATTTGATAATGCACTTGCTAATTGTTTAAGAGAAATTGGAACTCGTTATGACTTTAAAGGTCTTAATATTTCAATTGAAAGAAAAGACAAAACAATCACAACTCTTGCGCCGGATAATTTAAAACTTAAACAAGTGAATGAATTACTGCAAACGCATCTTATTAGACGTAAAGTTGACCCAAGAGTGATTAAAATAAAAAATTCAGAAACTGCAACTGGTGGAACTGTTAGGCAAATTAGTGAATTAAAAGAAGGAATTGATCAAGAAAGCGCTAAAAAAATTATTGCAGAAGTCAAAAGTTTAAAACTTAAAATCCAAGTAAAAATTCAAGGAGAAGAATTACGAGCAGATGGAAAAAAAAGAGATGATTTACAGGAAGCAATTGCCGCTATCAGAACTATTGATATTGGGCAGCCAATGGAATTTGTAAATTTTAGAGACTAGACCTATTTCTTTTAATTAAAGACTTAATTCTTTTGCTAAACTTAGGTTTCTTTTTAAAACTACGATCTTTTGAAGACTTTCCGCTATATCTTTTTGTCATTTTGCCACAGAGTAATATAATAATTTAAATAATAAAATTTTAATATGAGATTCCTAAATATTTTTTTACTAATATTATCTTTGTTTACGTTGCAAGTATCTGCTCAACATAAAAACGGTAAGGATCATAATCATAAAAATATTGAGGCTAAGAGTCCTTATCCTTCAGTAGATATTAAAGTTATTAGGGATGCAAAGTCTGGTTACAATATTCAATTACTTACTAAAAATTTTAAATTTACCCCTGAAAAAGTTAATAAAGAAAATGTGATGAACGAAGGACATGCACACATTTATATTAATGGAAATAAAAATAGAGTTTATTCTGAATGGTACCACATAGAAGATGAAAAACTAACTCAGCCAATTAATCAGATTAGAGCCACATTAAATGCGAACGATCATTCTGAATACACGGTAAATTCAAGACCGATTGAAGCAATTGGAGCGATCAAAAACGAAAATATTGGCAATTGGTACAATAATAAAAAATAATTATTTACAAGGTAGATTAGATTTTTTCCAACCCTCTCCTGTTGCTGGATTGCCTTCAAAACCATCTGAAATATTAATTAAATTTTTATAACCCTGTTGTTGCAATAATGTTGCAGCAGTCATCGATCTAACTCCTGATCTACAAATAATTAAAACGTTGTCTTTTTTAGAAACTTTTTTATCAAGAAATTCTTTAACAAAGTTCTCATTTTTTTGTCTATCAGGTCCTACCAAAATAGAGATGAATAATGTTTTTGAATTTAAAGATTCTGCATCAGGTTTTCCAACACCATTCCATTCTTCTTCTGTTCTAACATCAAGAACAACGCTATTTGAATTGTCATTCAAAAAATCTTTAATTTTTTCTGATGGCATATTAAAAATTTCACTCATAAAACTATTTTATATTTCCAAATGACAATGTTTTTAATTCTAAATATTCTTCCATTCCATACTTTGCACCTTCTCTTCCAATGCCGGACTGTTTAATTCCACCAAAAGGCATGTAGGCGCTTGCAAAAATTCCAGTATTAATTCCAATCATTCCTGCTTCAATAGCCTCTGCTACTCTCCGAATTCTTGCGATATCTTTTGAGAAAAAATATGCAGCAAGTCCAAACTCAGTATTGTTTGCAAGATCAATTACTTCTTGCTCGGTTTTAAATTTGAAGAACGGTGCCACAGGACCAAAAGTTTCTTCGTTTGCAAGTTTCATGCTTTCATTAACATTTGCAAGAACAGTTGCTTCATAAAATCTTCCACCAAGTACGTGACGTTTTCCTCCAACTTCAATAGTTGCCCCTTTTGTAACAGCATCTTTTATATGCTCTTCCACTTTTGCAACCGCGGCATCGTCAATTAAAGGACCTAATTGTGTTTCGCCTTTTAAACCGTCGCCCATTTTTAATTTTTTTATAACTTCAACAACTTTTTTGACAAAATTATCATAAATCTTTTCTTGAACATAAATTCTATTTGGAGAAACACACACCTGTCCTGTATTTCTAAATTTTCCAAGCATTAGACCTTCAATGGCAGCATCAACATCGCAATCATCAAATACAATAAATGGAGCATTGCCTCCAAGTTCTAAGGAAAGTTTTTTTACTGTATTTGCGCTTTGTTGCATTAAAACTCTGCCAACTGCTGTGCTTCCGGTAAATGAAATTTTTCTAACTTTTGGATTTGAAGTTATTTCTTCGCCAATCTCCTCAGGCATGCCTGTTATTATATTTATAACTCCTTTTGGAAATCCTGCTTGTTCAGCAAGAACTACAAATGCAATTGCAGTAAGTGGTGTTTGCTCTGCAGGTTTAATTACAAAAGTGCATCCAGCTGCAAGTCCTGGTGCACATTTTCTTGTAATCATTGCTGCTGGAAAATTCCAAGGTGTAATTGCGGCGCAAACTCCTATGGGTTGTTTAAGAGTTATCATGCGTTTATCTTTTATTGGATCTGGAAGAACGTCTCCGTAAACTCTTTTTGCTTCTTCAGCAAACCACTCTATAAAATTTGCGGCATAAATAATTTCACCTTTTGCCTCGCTCAAAGGTTTTCCTTGTTCAGCTGTCATGATCGTTGCTAGATCATCTTGATTGTCAATGACTAAATCATACCATTTCTTTAAAATCTTAGATCTTTCGTGAGCTGTAAATTTTGACCATATTTTAAATGCAAGCTCTGCAGCATCAATTGCGTTGATAGTTTCTTTTTTTCCAAAATTTGGAACCGCTGCTATTACCTCTCCGGTTGCTGGGTTTATAACTTTGATTTTTTTATCAGAACTAACCCATGTTCCATTCACGTAACACTTATTAATAAGTAAATTCTTATTCTTTATATTCATAATAATTAGACTTTTAGGCTTAAATTCAGGGTTTTTTTAATAATATATAGAAATTAATTGAAACTCAAACCAAAGAATATTTAAACTTGTCAATCTATTTGGTCTAGATAAACTCAAAGACTTCTAAAATTAACAAAACAAGGAAAATAACTAAATGTTCAAAAAAATAACTAACTTACTTACTGCAATTTCTTTTTTTGCTGTAACTACGTTATTCGGTTTTTCTGCATCTGCACAACAAGCTCCTATCGTTATAAAACTGAGCCATGTGGTTGCTGAAAATACTCCAAAAGGTCTAGCTTCTTTAAAATTTAAAGAACTTGCTGAAAAAAAACTTCCAGGAAAAGTACAAGTACAAGTATTTCCAAGTTCACAATTATTTGGTGATGCAAAAGAGTTAGAGGCACTTTTACTTAACGATGTTCAAATCATAAACCCATCTTTATCAAAATTTGATCGATACACAAAAAAAATAGCTGTATTTGATTTACCTTTTTTATTTAAAGATGCCAAAGCTGCAGCAGGCTTTCAAAAATCTAAAGAAGGTCAAGATTTACTTAGGTCAATGGAAGACAAAGGTCTTATAGGTCTTGCATATTGGCATAATGGTATGAAACATTTTTCTGCTAATAAAGACTTTAGAGTACCAGCTGATATTAAAGGCTTAAAATTTAGAATTCAACCCTCTGATGTTTATGAGTCTTTTATTAAAGCAATTGGTGGTAATGCGCAAAAAATGGCATTCGCAGAAGTTTACCAAGGCCTACAAACTGGAGTAGTAGATGGACAAGAAAATACTTTTTCTAATATTTACTCTCAAAAATTTCATGAGGTTCAAAAAACAATTATTGAATCAAATCACGGGATTTTAGATTACATGGTTGTGGTTAATGCTAAATGGTGGAATAGTTTACCTGCTGATATTAAAAAAGGTTTAACTGAAGCTATGAACGAAGCAACTGTTTATAACAATTCAATTGGCCAGCAGAAAAATGATGAGGCAAAAAAATTAATCATCGATTCTGGTAAAACAAAAGTTGTAAAGCTAACTGATGCTCAATTAGCTGAATGGAAAAAATCAGTTGCACCGGTTTACGCACAATTTGAAAAGGATATTGGACCAGATCTAATAAAAGCTGCACAAAAGTTCAGCCTTCCTGCTCAACCTAAAGCTGAAAAGCCAGCAACCAAAAAATAGTTTTTTTTATAACTTCGACGCGGATATAATCCGCGTCGGAGAATTATTAGTTCTAAAAATTTTATTTTTTATGAAAAAACTTTACGAAAATTTTGAACAATATTTCGTTGCCTCTTTATTGGCAGGTATGACTCTACTCGCTGTGGTCAACGTTTTTGTAAGGTATGTTTTAAAAGGAAATATTACATGGGCGATGGAGGCAAAAATCTTCATGTTTGCTTGGCTTATATTCTTTGGAGCAAGTTGGGGAATAAGAATTGGTGCTCATATTGGAATGGAATCGTTTGTAAATTTATTTTCCAGTAAAATTAAAAGATTATTTGCCTTATTGGCTGTCTTACTATGTTTGACTTACGCCGTTATTATTTTTATTGGTAGCTATAAGTACGTTGAGAGTAGATATTTACTTGGAATTTTATCTCAAGATATAAAATGGTTACCTCAGTGGGTTCCGAGGATAATCATGCCAATTGGATTCGGCCTTATCATTTTTAGATTAGTTGAAGTTTTAATAAGAATTATTATTGGTAAACAGGATAACCTTAATTTACTGGATGAAGCAAAGGATGCTATAAAATCTTTTAAATTTGATAATAACAGTCCAAAATAATGACAACTCTCACATTATTTTCTGTCTTATTTTTTTGTATTCTAATTGGTATGCCAATTGCCATTTCCTTAGGACTATCAAGTGTTTTAGCAATATTATTATTTGGTACAAGCTCTCTTGCATCCTTATCGCTTAAACTTTTTGATACATCTGAGCACTATACTTTAATGGCAATTCCTTTTTTCATATTAGGAGGCGCTTTAATGAGTACAGGTGGCGTTGCTAAAAGACTTGTTCGTTTTGCAATTGCATGTGTCGGTCATATAAGAGGTGGTCTTGCTATAGCAGCAGTTCTTGCTTGTACTTTTTTTGCAGCGGTATCAGGTTCCTCTCCCGCTACTGTTGTTGCGGTTGGAAGTATTATGATCGCAGGTATGGTTAGTGCAGGCTATACGAAAGAATTTGCAGCAGGAGTAATGTGTAATGCAGGAACTCTTGGAATTTTAATGCCACCATCCATTGTGATGGTTGTGTATTGTGCTGTCACTGAACAATCAGTTGGAAGATTATTTTTAGCTGGAATAATTCCAGCGTTATTACTCTCTGCTTCTTTGATGTTTGCTATTTATATTCGTGCACGAATTGCAAATTTGCCTGCTCAGCCAAAAGCATCAACTAAAGAACTAATTGATAGTGCAAAAGACGCTGTGTGGGGATTTTTACTCCTTTTTATAATTATGGGGGGGAATTTATGGAGGAATTTTTACGCCAACAGAAGCTGCTGCAGTTGCTGCTGTTTATGCTGTGATAGTTTCTTTATTTATTTATAAAGATATTACTTTTAAAACTTTACCACATGTTTTTGTGGATGCATCAAAAACTACCGTCATGCTAATGTTTATTATAGCTAATGCAATTTTGTTTGCTCATATTTTGACTACCGAACGAATTCCACAAATGATTACTGAGCAAATAACAAGTATGGGTCTATCACCTATTGCGTTCTTAATTATTGTAAATTTAATTTTATTAGTTGCTGGAAATTTTATGGAACCCACAGCAATTTTGCTAATTTTAGCTCCAATTTTTTTTCCAATCGCGATTGCCCTTGGCATAGACCCTATTCACCTTGGCATCATTATGGTGGTAAATATGGAAATTGGAATGATTACTCCCCCCGTTGGTCTTAATCTTTTTGTAACATCTGGAATTACCGGGATGTCCTTACTCTCGGTTGTCAAAGCTGCTTTTCCTTGGCTGAGTGTTTTATTGGTATTTTTAGTAGTAATTACCTATTTTCCAAAAATATCAACGATTCTACCTGACACGATTATGGGGCCCCAAGAAAAAATAAATTTAAAAAGATAGGAGCTTTTTCTTTTGAATAAAAAAATTGAAAATATTTCTAAAAAACTTGCAAAATCTAGATTTAAAAATAAATTTATAACTAAAATACCTAAAGGTGTTATCAATAATATTAAGAGTGCAACCGCCATCTGTAGAAAAGCAGAAAATGAGTTACTTTGGAATCCCATTGGTTTTAAAGCTGGAGCCACAAATAAAAGTATGTGGAAAAAATTAAAAGCTAAAAAACCCTTTTTTTTCTTATTTATATGAAGAAAGCACATACAAAAATAAAGGTAAAATGCCTTTTCAAAGCAACTTAATAGGTGCTGAACTTGAAATTGCTTTTAAGATTAAAAATGAAGTTTTTAATTTTAGTAAAAAAATTACTAAATCAAATGTTAGTAAATTTATTATAGGTATAGCGCCTGCAATAGAGGTTGTTGGATTTAGACAAAAATTAAAAGCAATTGATTGTCTTGGAAGAATGATTTCAGATTTTGGATTAAATGTTGCCTTTGTTACTGGAAAATTAACAAAATATAGTTTAAAAAAAATTACTTCTATACCAACAGTTTTAACAAACAAAACTGCTAAAAAAGATTATCCAGGAAATACAAAAATTGTTCTAGGAAATCCAATCAATTCATTAATTTGGCTGCTTAATGAAATAAGAAAAAATAATATGATATTAAGTTTTGATTTCTGGGTAACAACAGGCTCTTCGACTCCTATTATTCCTATTAAAAAAGGCGATCTTTTTTCTGGGAGCGTTAAAGGTCTTGGCAGAGTATCTTTAAAAATTAGCTAAATTACTTTTTAGTAATTACCATTTTTCGTGAAAGATAAATTAAAAGAATAATTACAATTGAGAAAATGACTGTAAGAAAGTCTAATGTTTCTCCAAGTAGATAAATTGAGAATGCAAAAGTAAAAAAAGGCATAAGCAATTGAATTTGGCTTACACGTACAGCGCCACCTATATCCAATCCTTTATACCAAGCAAAGAAACCTATCCATTGTGAAAATATTGCAACATATAAAAATCCAAGCCATGAAATGATATTAATTTCAGTTTTTGGAAAATAATAAATCGCTAAAGTAAAGTGTATTGGCAAAGCAAGAACAAGTGCCCATGAAATAACGTCTGCGGAAACCATAATTTTGGTAAGTTTGGCTCCAAAATTATAGCCAATCGCTGCAACAATCACTGCAATGCAAAATAAAATATCAGAATATGATAATTCTAATTTTTTATTTTCTTCGTGACCGTGAATTAAAATGTAAATAACAATCAATATACAACCAATAAAAGCACACACCCAAAATCCTAATGATGCTTTTTGTTTAAAATAAAATGAAGCTAAAATTGCTGTAGCTAGTGGCAAAAAAGCTAAAATTACTCCAGCATGTATTGATGTAGAATAAATTAAACCTAAAGAAAGAGTTAATGGGAAAACAACCGTGATACACAAAGCTATTATTGAAAAATTGAATAAATATTTTAATTTTGGTATTTTTTTTCTAAAAAATAACAAATAAAGAAGAGAAAGAATTCCAGCGAGCGCTGATCTACCAAAAGTAATAAATTCAGGAGAAAGCTGACTATTATTAGCGCCTAAAGCAATTTTAGTAGCTACCGGTGTAATAGAAAAAATAATTATCCCAATAAGACCAAAAATAAAACCTTTAGTCTCGTTGCTTAAACTTGAAAAAAAAATTTTCATTAAATATTCAGATTAACTAGCTTTTTTTAAATCTTGTCTTTCTCTTTCAAATAATAACGCTAAACGATCAATCATATAATCTGATGCTTCAAAAACATTCTTTGGGTTAAACATTTTAGTTTCAGTAGAATCTGTTTTATCCTCTAATGAAATATCATTAACTAAACGTTCTGATGCGTTTTCTCCTTTAATATAAAGTAAAAATAAATAGTCGTTATCAGGAGTATCTTGGTTCTTTATAAAGCACTCACCATTCTCAGCAATATTATCAATAAAAGCTAACGGGGCTCTTTTTTTTGTTAAGTATCTTTTATTAACCTGGAATACGATAGATTTCATATTTCTAGAATACTTTTCTAATCTATCAACGACCTGCTGTTTAATTTCATTTTCTCTCTTTTGTGCATCTAATATTGCTCTCGCCTCTTCTCTTGTTCTTCTGTGAGCTTCAAGTTCAAGTAATTTTGCTTCTCTTCTTTTAAGTTTAATCTCTTGTATTTTTTCTCTAAAAATTCTTAGACGATCCTCGATAGCTCTTATCTGACTTCTTAACTGATATATTTTTTCTTTCTCATCTCGTTTATGATCTTTGAGTTGTAAATCTAGTCTTCTTTCAAGTGCTTTTTGCTCAAGAACAATCCTTTTCTCTAAAGCTTTCTGTTCTCTTTCTAAATTACGTAACTCTATTTTTTTTGATTTAAGTAATTGCTTATTAAACTGGAATTTCTGTTTTTTAAGCTCATTAATCTCACGTAAATTTTGTTTTTTTAACGATTCAAGTTCACGTTTTTTTTGAATAGCTTGCTGCTTTAAAATCTTAATTTGTTTTTTATTTCTATTTTCTTTCCAAGAAATAATTCGATTTTGAAAATATGATTTTAACCCAAAAAAATTAGTAAGCTGTCCTTTAATATAGCTACTAAATTTATCTAAAAAATTAGTTTTATATTTCGATATTTTTCTAATCTTTAATTTCTTTTTCTTAATTTTTATCTTTACTCTTTTTTTTAAAGATTTTTTAATTTTCTTTATTTTGCGCTTATATTTTTTTATGTAGATTTTTTTACCAATTTTTTTCTTACTTAACTTTTTTATTTTTTTCTTAGAAGTATTTTTTTTTCCAAAAGATTGTTTGATTTTTTTTTTAGGATTAATATTTTTTTTAAACTTTTTTTTTAAGGAAAATTTCTTTTTTTTATTTAATCTTTTCTTAAATATTTTTTTTTTGGCTACTTTTTTCTTAATAATTCTTGTGATTTTTTTTAATGACTTTTTTTTATTTTTTTTCTTGGTTTTCATCACTAATAAACAAAAATATTATGTCAAATAAGGATAAATTATAACTAACATTAAATCGAAAAATTAATAGATAATTAATTATCTATGAAAAATTTATATCTTTAAGATCTTTTGCTAAATTAGATCTTTGCTGATCACTCAAAGCAACTAAAGGTGGTCTAATATTTGACCAATTACTATCTTCTTTAATTTTTGTAGCTTTTAAAGCTGGAATAACAGGATATTTTTCAAAAACATCTCTGACAGCTTTTATCTTTTTATTAATTGATTCTCCTTCTGATTTATCTAAAGAATTTATTAATTTTGCAGCCTCAATATTCACGTTAGTAGTTGCGCTAATGCATCCTGAACAACCAATATGCAATCCATCATAAAGAAATTTTTCACTACCTGGATAAACAATAAAATTTTTTATCTCTTTATATTTTTTAGTATTTTCGAAATTACCTGAGCTATCTTTTATTCCTGTAATGGTGTCTGAAAATTCTTTTTTAAGTCTATTAACAAGATCTATAGAAATAGTAACTCCGCTCACCTGTGGAATATTGTATAAAAATATACGAAGATTTGTTGATTTAACTGTATTGATAATTTCTTTGTAATATTGGTAAACGCCTTCATCCGAAACATTTTTATAATAAAACGGCGGAAGTAATAAAACTGAATATATTTTATTTTCTACTGCAGTTTTAGTAAGTAAAGCGGCATCTACAAAAGAAGTATTGCCAGTTCCTATAATTATTTTTTCTTTGGGCAAATCGCTATTTGCTATTGTTTTAATTAAATCTACTTTTTCAGATATAGAAACTGAATTTGCCTCACCCGTTGTTCCCAGTGGCGCTAAACTAATATTATTTTTTAATAAAAACTCACAATGCGAAATAAATAATTTTGTATCTATAGTTAAGTCCTTTTTAAAAGGAGTTAAAACTGCTGAATAAACTGCTTTTTCCATGATTTATTTTTTAATTACTTAGGTTTTAGATATTATCTGTAAAAAAACAATAATTTAAAATAAATATCAACAAGCGCTCATCGATAAAAATTAATGAATAAAGGACTAATAATTCAAACAAGGCCTGGTGTTGGAGATTTGTGCATGTTTCTTCCTTATATTCAGCAAATCAAAGAGCACAATAAAGATTTTCAATTTACTTTGATTACTAAAAAAAGAACAGCAGCAAAACAAATATTAAAGTATGAACAATCAGTTAATCAAATTGTTTATTTAGAGGATGAGATCTTAGAATTAACTAAATCAAAACTTAATAACTTTTTCAAAATAGTAAATTTTATAAAAAAAAATAATTTTTCAAAAATTTATATTATGCATTTTAGTATATTCTGGTTTTTAGTAGCCAAAATTTCAGGTATTAAAAATATTTATAAATATGGAATATTAAAAAAAAATGTAGATATTTATATAAATGCTTTAGAACAAAATAAGAGATGGCTTCAGGATAATAATCTATCTAGTCAAACCAAAATAACTTACCAACAAAGTAATAGTAAAAATAATAATCAAATTATTATTGGCATTGGATCTTCTGGACCAACTAAGAAATGGCCAACGGAAAATTATATTGAGCTCATAAAAAGAATTAATAACAAAAATATTACATTCTATTTAGCCGGTGGAAACAATGAGATTGAAAATCAAATCGCAAACAAAATTATTAATGAAGTAAAAGAAAATAGAGTAGAATCTTTGTGCTCTTTAAGTATTGAGGAAATCATGCCAATTATTAACTCTAGCAAATTATATGTCGGCAACGATACTGGCTTCATGCATTTAAGCGCCGGTCTAAATATCCCTGCTATCGGTCTTTTTGGTGACACACCACTATCTTATGCAAATTATAATAAAAATATTTTACCTATTATTCCTGAAAACTTTAAAACCGTAGGACACAACTCTATGGCAATGAACAAAATAACAGTTGGTCAGGTATTAAATGAAGTTAAAAAACTTATCTAAAAGTTCTTTCTAATTTTTTTAAAGATTCTGGAGAAATTTTATTTTTTAAATTTTTTACTTTATCTTTTATCTTATTTTTTAAATCACTTTGAATAACTTCATTATTAATATTTAATAAAACATTAGCAAAAACCATTTGGAGAACTTCTTTAAATTTAGTAGATTTTTCAGCAGTTCCTACATTATTAAAAGACATTTTGTTTAAAGTTATGTCTTTATTAATATCTAAAAATTCTGAAGAAGCATTTATCTTAGTATTGTTAATAGTCAGTTGATTAATTAAAAAATCTTTAGTTTTTTTCTTAGATTGATTCTTAGATTCTAATTCTTTGGATGCTTCAATTTCTTTAGCTAAGGATCCAGGAGGACTCTTTAAAGCAGGTTTAAACGAGCTAACATTCTCTTTGACTTCTTTATTATTTATTAGCACTTCATAATACAAAGTTGCTCCATCAATGTTAATATCCTTAATAACAATGGTATCCTTGAATAGACTAGTTAATACAAAGTTTGCATTAATATTTTTGATCTGAATAATATTTTTATTTTTAAATCCATCTAAATTTTTAATTTCGATATTACTAATTTTAATTGAAGAGCCCAATATACTGGTGTCTATTTTTCCTATAGATACTTGCTGTCCTAAAGCCTGATTTCCTTGATCAATAATTAAATTTTTTACTATTTTATCTACTCGATAGCTTAAAAAATCTAGGATTAAGAACACTATACTTAAAAAAACTACCGAAAGAATAATGATTTTTTTTTTATTCATATTGTAAAAAATAAGATCATAACAATTATGGGAGACAACAAAACAAAGCCTATTAATTTATTTTTAACAAAAAAATATTTTAATATTTCTAAAAAATCTTTAATGACCATTTATGTATATCAATATATAAAATTAAAATTTTAGCAATATACATTTCAATGAATGCATCTGCACCAAAGATAAATAAAATTTTAAATACAGTAAAAATTCACAATGAAGAATTGATTGATAATTATTCATGGATTAAACAAAAAGATTGGAAAGAAGTAATATTAAACCCTAGTAAATTAAACGCTCAAGTTAAAAAATATTTAGATGAAGAAAATTTGTTTAAAGAAAATCAACTTAAAGATATTAACGACTTAGAAAAAAAACTTTTTGAAGAATTAAAATCCAAAATCAAAAATGAAGATAATTCTGTTCCAAAAAAAGATGGAAATTATTTTTATGGATACAAATATAATAAAAATAGCGAATATCCAATTTATTATAGAAAAAATATCACAAACAATTCTGAAGAAATTATTTTAGATTGTGAAAAAAAATCTAAAACACATACTTATTTTAATGTAGCTTCAATATCTCACAGTCACGATCATAAGCATGTGGCTTATAATATTGACACTAATGGGTCTGAATACTTTTCTATATTTATTGAGGATATCCAAAAAAAGGAGTTACTAAGTCCTGAAATAAAAAATACTACTGGAGATATTGTTTGGTCTTTAGACAATAAGTATATTTTCTATGTTAGATTAGATCAAAATCATCGACCTACAAAAGTTTTTCAACACAAAATTGGTTCTAATAGTGAAAAAGATTTATTAATTTATGAAGAAAAGGATCCATCTTTCTTTTGTACTATAAATTTATCGAAAACCAAAAATTACCTATTTATTAGGACAGCTGATCACGAAACTTCTGAATATCTTTTTATCAATCTAAAATTAAATGAAACGAAACCAATACTTTTTAGAAAAAGAATAAAAAAAATTGAGTATGATTTAGAACATCATGAAAAATTTTTTTTGATAAGCACAAACGTCGATAATGCAAAAAATTTTAAAATAATGATCAGTCATGAAGAATCTTATCAAAAGTGGGAAGAATTTATTCCATATAATAAAGTTAATTTAATTTTAGATTTTATTTTATTAAAAGACTGGCTCGTTAGGTTAGAAAGAACTGAAGGTTCTGAAAATATAATCATCTTAAATCTTAATAATAAAGATCAACATAAAATTAGTTTTGATGAAGAAGCATATAATCTTTCATTAGATCATGGATATGAATATGAAACAGATATATTTAGATACTCATACTCATCTCCGACAACACCAAAAAGTATTTTTGATTATGACTGCAAATCAAAAAAACAAGAATTAAAAAAAACACAAGAAGTTCCATCTGGTCATAATAAAGATGATTATGTTTGTAAAAAAATATTTGCTACCGCGCATGATAATGAAAAAATTCCAATTACAATCTTTTATAAAAAAGGACTTAAATTAGATTCTAATAATTACTTATTGCTTTATGGTTATGGATCTTATGGAATATCCATACCAAGCAATTTCTCTACTAATAGATTAAGCCTGGTTGATAGAGGAATTGTTTATGCGATAGCACATATACGCGGTGGCAAAGAAAAAGGATATGAGTGGTATGAAAACGGAAAACTATTAAACAAAAAAAATACTTTTTTAGATTTTATAAGTTGCGCTGAAAAGCTATGTGAAGATAAATATACTTCTCCTAAAAAAATTGTTGCTCAAGGAGGCTCAGCTGGTGGATTATTAATGGGCTATATTGCGAATGAACGTCCAGATTTATTTCTTGGAATAATTGCGCAGGTACCTTTTGTTGATATCTGCAACACTATGCTTGATGAAGATTTACCATTAACTGTTACAGAAATTCCAGAATGGGGAGATATTAAAAATGATAAAAAATCTTTTCTGTATGTAAAAAGCTATTCACCGTACGACAATGTAAAAAAACAAAACTACCCCCACATGTTAGTTACTGGTGGAATTTCTGATCCTAGAGTTACGTATTGGGAAATGACAAAATGGGTTGCAAAATTAAGAGAAAATAAAACTGACAATAATTTATTATTACTCCATATGAATATGACTGCTGGCCACAGTGGTGCTAGTGGAAGATTTGATTATCTTAAAGAGATAGCGATGGAATATGGTTTTGTTTTAAAGATCTGTAAAATATTATCTTAATTTTTTTTCAACTCGGTCCCAGAAAAACTTTTCTAATCTTACTCCATTTAATCTATTAATCTCTTGAATCCCAGTTGGAGAGGTTACATTAATCTCTGTTAAATAATTTCCAATAACATCGATTCCTGTAAAAAATAATTTATTCTTCTTTAAGAACGGTTTTAAAATATTACATATTTTTTTATCTCTTCGTACTAAGCCAATTTTCTTTGCAGTTCCTCCTGTATGAAAATTAGCAGTAACGCTACCTTTTTTTGGTATCCTTGCAACAGATCCAGCATATTCGCCGTCTATTAAAATAATTCTTCTATCCCCTTCTTTAATTTCCTTTAAATATTTTTGTATTACTATTGGCTGTTTATATCTGCTAATTAATTTCAAAATCTTTCTTTTTAATAAAGTATTAGTTCCTTCTAATTTTGAAATTCCTTCACCTCCATTACCGTAAAGGGGTTTAATAATTGTTTTTTTATATTTTTTTTGGAAATTAAAACACTGCTCAATATTTTTAGAAACAAGAGTTGGTGGAATAATATTTTTAAAATTAAACATTGATAATTTTTCAGGATTGTCTCTGATTGATTTAGGATCATTTAAAATAAGAGTTTTATTAGAAACCATCTCAAGGAGATAAATTGCAGTAATATAACTCATATTAAATGGTGGATCTTGTCTAACTAAAACAACATCATAATCATCCAGAAATATTTTTTGAGTTTTAGATTTTTTGAAAAAAATTTTTTTATTTGGAAATAATTTAAAAACATTACCCAAAGCAGATACTCGTCCATTTTCACAAATCAAATTCTCTGGCAAGTAATGGAATAGTACATATCCCCTTTTTTGCGCCTCTAGAGCTAAAATATATGTGCTGTCTGATTTAATATTAATGGACTCTAACGGATCCATTTGAATGGCTATTTTAAAATGCTTCTTCATCAAAGATCTTAAATATATCCTGTTTCCATCTGGTATTATACTTTTCTATAAGAGATTGGGCTGGAGATTTTTTATCTTTAATAAAATTATGAATATCTTTAAGAAAAATATTCTCATCCAACCCTTTACTGTTAGTCTGATTTCTATTCTTCAATCCTAAAGCAGATAAATCTACTAACTTTTTAGCATGATCAAATATTTTTTTGTTCTTAATCTCAGTATCAAAACCTTTTTTTGGAACTTCTAAATATGCATTGTAAATATCTTGGTAATTCCAATTTTCGACATACTCTAAAGCCTGATTTAATGAATCATCATCATAAAGAAGTCCTGTCCAAAATGCTGGGATTGAACATATGCCTGCGGACGAGCAAGAATCTGCTGATCTAATCTCTAAGTATTTTTTTAGTCTTAATTCAGTAAAAATAGTTGATACATGATTTTCCCAATCTTGAATGGTCGGTTTTTTATTTGGATAGTTTTTT
>ATTB01000010.1 GCA_000419465.1 alpha proteobacterium SCGC AAA028-C07
TATTTGAACAAAATTAAAATACCACAATAATCCTATCCACATAATTCCAGACACAACGTGTAAATATCTAAATATGGCGCTCCAAAAGTATCTATCATTTGCCCATCCGTCGTTAATATAAAATAGAACACCAAAGAAAATTAAAGTAGCAATAACAGAGCTCAAAATAGTTTTTGGAAGAGACTGAAGAATATTACTGATTCCCATATTTCAACAATAACATAAAAAATAATTTTTTAAGCACTCTTTTTTGAAATATTTTTAGATAGAATTTTCTTTAAAAATTCACCAGTATAACTCCCTTTTACAAGTGAAACGTCTTCTGGAGTACCTTCAGCTATAATTTTTCCACCTTTTACGCCTCCTTCAGGACCCATATCAATGATCCAGTCAGCAGTTTTTATTACATCCAAATTATGTTCTATAACTATAACTGTGTTTCCTTTGTTTACAAAGGTATGAAGAACTTCTAATAATTTTTTAACATCATGAACATGCAAGCCAGTTGTTGGTTCATCAAGTATATAAATAGTTCTTCCTGTTGCTCTTTTTGATAATTCTTTTGCTAGTTTAATTCTTTGAGCTTCTCCACCAGAGAGAGTTGTAGCTTGTTGGCCAATTTTTATATAACCAAGCCCAACTTTTTGTAGTGTTAAAAGCTTGTCTCTTATTGATGATATATTCTCAAAAAAATCTACACCTTCATCAACAGTCATATTTAAAACATCAGCAATATTTTTATCTTTAAATCTTATTTCTAAAGTTTCCCTATTATATCTATTGCCTTTGCAGACATCACATTGAACATAAACGTCGGGTAAAAAATGCATTTCATAGGTAATTACTCCATCGCCTTCACAAGCTTCGCATCTACCTCCTTTGACGTTAAAAGAAAATCTTCCAGGCTTATAACCTCTTGCTTTCGAATCTGGCAAATTAACAAACCACTCTCTTATAACAGTGAATGCTCCGGAGTATGTAGCAGGATTAGATCTTGGCGTCCTACCTATAGGAGATTGATCAATATCGATTATTTTATCTAAATATTCATAGCCCTGAATACCCTTAAAAGGTTTAGGCATATTTTTTGTTATAGTTTTATTAATCATTAAATTTAATGCTCTATAAAGAGTATGAAGAACAAATGTTGATTTACCGCTTCCAGAAACTCCTGTTACTGCTGTAAAAGTCCCAAGAGGAATTTTTGCTGTAACGTTTTGTAAATTATTCCCAGTTGCTCCGCTTAAAGTTAAATATCTCCCGTCTTTTGCTTTTCTTCTTATTTGTGGGATAGAAATATATTTTTTACCGGATAAATATTGTCCAGTTATGCTATTTTCATTTTGCTTAATTTCAGAAGGGGTTCCCGATGCAATAATTTCTCCTCCTTCAGTTCCAGCTCCTGGTCCAAGATCAATAATATAATCAGAGCTAAGCATTGCCTCCTCATCATGCTCCACAACTATAACTGTATTACCTAAGTCTCTTAATCTTTTGAGAGCATTTAAAAGTTTAATATTATCTTTTTGATGTAATCCTATTGATGGTTCATCTAAAACATAAAGAACGCCTGTTAAACCTGAGCCAATTTGTGAAGCTAATCTTATTCTTTGAGATTCTCCACCTGACAATGTTCCAGACGATCTTGATAAATTTAAATAATCAAGACCCACATTTATTAAAAAACTTAATCTTTCATTAATCTCTTTTAAAATATGCACTGAAATTTTATTTTCTTTGTCGGTTAAATGGTTATGAAGATTAGAAAACCAATCATACGCATTTTGAATAGACATCCTAGAAACTTCGCTAATATTTAGTTCTTTTATTTTTACCGATAGGGCCTCTTCTTTAAGTCTCATTCCTTTACATCTTTCGCATTCAGTTTCGTTTTGAAATTGGGAAATTTCTTCTCTTTTCCAGTCACTATCGGTTTCTAGATATTTTCTTTCTAAATTATTTACTACTCCTTCAAAAGATTTTTTGCTTGAATATTTTTCATATCCATCATCATAAGAAAATTTAATTTCTTCTTCTCCCGATCCGTACAAAATAACTTCTTGAATTTTTTTTGGTAAATCTCTCCATGGTGTTTCTAATGAAAAATCATAATGTTTTCCTAATGATGATAAGGTTTGAGCGTAATACAAAGTTGAACTTGACGCCCAGGGGATAATAGCTCCGTCTATTAAAGTTTTTTTATCATTAGGAACTACTAATTTTGGATCTATATAAAGATCAACTCCAATTCCTTCGCATTCTGGACATGCTCCATAGGGACTATTGAAAGAGAATAGTCTTGGTTCTATTTCTTCTATAGTGAAACCACTTTCTGGACATGCAAATTTTGAAGAAAATACTATTTTTTCATTTTTCCTAAATTCTTTAGGAAGATTTTCATTTATAAAATCCACATAAACTAGACCGTCGGATAAAGATAAAGTTGTTTCAATGCTTTCGGCAATTCTTTGTTGTTCTTTTTTGTCATTAATAAAACCATCAATATAAATATCTATGTCGTGTTTTAAATTTTTATTTAAAGTAGGCGACTGATCAATTTCATAAATTTTTCCATCAATTCTTGCTTTTTGAAAACCTCTTTTTTTGTATCCAAGTAATTCTTTTTTATATTCACCTTTTCTGCCTCTAACTACAGGCGCATAGATACTTTTGGAGCGCCATATTTAGATATTTACACGTTGTGTCTGGAATTATGTGGATAGGATTATTGTGGTATTTTAATTTTGTTCAAATACCTAGTATGCCAAAAATCCCTGACGAACAAAAACCTGCCATTGGCAAAGTAATTGCTCCAACAGCTTTATTTTGGTTTCGTTGGGCTGCTCTATCGACAATTATTACAGGATTGATAACAGCTTACTTGAATGGTTACGTTCATGAAGCATTAGCGTTTAAAGGAAGCCCTAAAAACATAACAATAGGAATTGGTATGTGGCTTGGGATAATTATGGCTTTAAACGTTTGGTTTATAATTTGGCCAAATCAAAAAAGGGCTTTAGGAATTGTTGAATGCGATCCTGAAACAAAAGCTAAGTCGGCAAGAATTGCAATGTTAGTATCTAGAACAAACACTTTCTTGTCTATTCCAATGCTTTTGACAATGGTTATAGCGCAAAATCTTTATTAAGGAGTATTATCAACTTTTACAGACCAGTCTCTTTTAACTTTAAAAAACATAACTATAGGTGATGCTATATAAATCGAAGAATAGGTTCCTATTATAATTCCAAAAGTTATTGCAAAAGCAAACCCTCTCAGAACCTCGCCTCCAAAAATTAATACAGCAACAATAGACAAAAGTGTTGTACCAGAAGTTTTTAATGTACGGGATAAAATATTGTTTAGCGATTCATTAACTAAAATTGACAATTCAGAAGTACTATCTTTTTTTAAATTCTCTCTAATTCGATCATAAATAATAACCGTGTCATTGATTGAGTAACCAATAATAGTCAATAACGCAGCAACAATAGTAAGATCAAATTGCAATCCTAAAAGTGAAAATACTCCTACAGTGATAATCGTATCATGAAAAAGAGCAGCTATTCCACCGAAGCTAAATTGCCACTCAAAACGAAACCATAAATAAAAAAACATTGCAACAAAACATAGTAAAACTGAATAAATAGCGGATTTAATCAATTCAGATCCAACTTTTGGGCCGACAGTTTCTACTTTTCTAATTGTAATTTTTTCATTTAAATCTTTTTCAATAAAAATTTTTATATCATTTGGCGAAATACTGTTATCAGTAGAAATTAAAAAGTCATTTGCAGTTCCAAATTCTTTAATTGAATAATTGTTAATTTTAAGTTTTGATAATGAATTTCTAATCTTTTCTATTTCAATTTTTTTTTCTAGTCGGATTTCAATTGTCGTGCCACCTTTAAAATCAACTCCAAAATCTAATCCCTTAGTAAATACTAAGATAATTGAAGCTAAAATTAAAAAAAATGAAAGAAGTAGAAAAAAATTTTTATACTTTAAAAAATTAAAATTAGTCATTTTAAATATTTATAACTTTAAATTTATTGTTCATAAGATATTTGGAAACCATTAATCTACTAACAGTAAAAGCTGTGAAAAATGAAGTTATTAATCCAACGCATAGTGTAACAGCAAATCCTTTTACGGGTCCATTACCTAAATAAAATAAAATAATGCCAGCGATTAATGTTGTTAAATTTGAATCAATAATAGTTAATAATGATTTTTTGTAAGCAATATCAAAAGCGATAATATTAGATTTTTCAATTTTTAATTCTTCCTTTGCTCTTTCATAAATTATTACGTTAGTATCAATAGCCATACCAACAGTTAGAACAATTCCAGCTATACCAGGCAAAGTCAAAGTAGATCCAAATATGGATAAAATTGAAATTAAAATTACAATATTTAATAAGAGTGAAATATTTGCGAAAATTCCAAATAATTTATACGCGTACACCATATAAATAAACACCAGTAAGAAACCTGCAATAAAAGATATAATTCCATAACGAATAGAGTCTTTGCCTAGATCGGCACCTACTGTCCTTTCTTCTATAATCTTCATTGGTGCTGGCAAGGCTCCAGCTCTTAATAAAATAGCTAACTGATTAGCTTCCTCAACTGTAAATCCTCCAGATATTTGTCCGCTACCGGTTAGTATAGGCTCTCTAATAACTGGTGAACTTAAAATTTCATTATCTAGAATAATAGCAAGAGGCCTACCCACATTATCTTTTGTAGCATTAGCAAATTTCTTAGCTCCTATGTTATCAAACTTAAAACTAACAATAGATTGATTTGTTTCTCTATCAAAACCTGGTTGAGCATCGGTTAAATTTTCACCAGATACAATCAATCTTTTCTCCACTTCAATAAATAAACCGTCAGATTTATTTTTAACTTTCTCAAAACCTAGATTGTCACCAGAGCTGTTGCCAGTTTTTATAAACTTAAAATTTAATTGTGCAGTTTTTCCAAGTATATTTTTAAAAGTTGATGGGTCAGACAATCCTGGTAGTTCTACAATTATTCTATTCTCTCCTTTCTGCTGAATAGTCGGTTCTTTCGTACCAAGTTGGTCAACTCTTTTTCTTACTATTTCTATAGATTGATTGATTGCATCCTTTTTTAGACGCTTAATATGCTCTTCATTAAATTGTAAAATGAATACATCTTTTTCA
Organism: alpha proteobacterium SCGC AAA028-C07; assembly: GCA_000419465.1. Taxonomy (GTDB): domain Bacteria; phylum Pseudomonadota; class Alphaproteobacteria; order Pelagibacterales; family Pelagibacteraceae; genus Fontibacterium. The sequence continues at coordinate 5,193 of ATTB01000010.1, forward strand.
ATCTTATAAACAAAATCTTTATTAGAATTTTCTATATTATTTTTGTTAATTCTAGAAAAAATATTTTCTTCATTATTTGTCTTATTAATTATATTAATAGCAATTTCTTTTTGAGAGCTATTTTTTATTTCAAAAGTAATTTTATTATTTAAAATATTTAAATTTTTAAAATCTAATTTTTTTTCATTAAATTTTTTTTTTAAATCAACTACTTTTTCTTCTAATTTTTTATTAATTAGAGGATTCATATCAATTTCTAATAGTAAATATGAACCACCTTGAAGATCTAGACCTAGATTTACTTTTTTATCTAAAAATAAATTAGTTTTATTTGTAAAGTTAAAATTTCCTAAAAAAATATAGAAGAAGAATAAAATCGAAGAAATAATAAATCCAATTTTTAATCTGGAAAAATTTAACACTACTAATTTATTTAGTTTCGGATTTAGATAATACTTGTGAGATAGTGGATCTTATAATTTTAACATTAACGTTATCAGCAATTTCTAATTCTGCTTTTTCTTCATCAATAATTCGTGAAATTTTTCCTACAATTCCACCTGCTGTAACAACTGTATCTCCTCTAGTCAGCTTTGAAATCATTAACTTATGTTCAGCAACTCTTTTTTGCTGAGGTCTAATTAATAAGAAATAAAAAATTACAAATATTAATATTAAAGGAATAAATTGTGCGAAACCAGATGCTGACATATTTCTGTTGATTATACTAGATGCTGATTAAATACAATAATTTTTTTAGCTTTTGAATTTATATATAAATTAAATTGTTTTTATCCCGCTCATATAATTATGTAAAACTGCAGGAATGTTAATTGAACCATCTTCATTTTGATTATTTTCTATTATAGCAATCACTGTTCTTCCTATAGCGAGTCCAGAGCCATTTAATGTAGCAACATAGTCAATTTTTTTTTCCAAATCTTTAAAACGCGCCATCATTCTATTTGCCTGAAATTGACCACAAGAGGAACAGCTAGATATTTCTCTATAATTATTTTGAGATGGTATCCATGCCTCAAGATCATAAGTTTTTTCTGCGCTAAAACCCATATCACCAGATGACAGCAAGATAACTCTATAGGGTATTTCTAATTTTTTAAGTATAGTTTCTGCGCAATTGGTAAGTCTTTCAAGTTCATTGTTTTTATCTTCGGGTTTTACAATGCTTACTAATTCCACTTTATAAAATTGATGTTGTCTCATCATGCCCTTTGTGTCTTTTCCAGCAGCACCAGCTTCAGCTCTAAAGCACGGTGTGGCCGCAACATATCTAAGTGGCAAATCCTCATAGTTTAATATTTTATCTCTAACAATATTTGTAAGGGAAACTTCAGCCGTTGGTATTAACCATGAACCAGTATTTAAAGAAAATTGCTCTTTAGAAAATTTTGGCAACTGACCAGTACCAAACATTGATTCTTCATTAACAATTATTGGTACATTCATTTCTAAATACTCAAATTCTTTAACATGTGTGTCGATCATAAAATTAATTAAAGCTCTTTCTAGCTTAGCAATATTGCCTTTTGTTATTACATACCTGGCGCCTGAAATTTTAGTTGCGGTATCAAAGTCTATTAAGTCTCTCTCCAAACCAATCTCATCATGGGACTTAATTTTAAAATTAAAATTTTTAATATTACCAAATTTTTTTATCTCTTTATTACTTTTGCTATCTTGACCAACGGGAACATCATCTAAATGTATATTTGGTAAATTATGAAGAATATTATTTATTTTATGTTTTTGTTCAGAAAGATTTTTCTCATAACTTTCAATATCATTTTTAATATTCAAAACTTTTTTAGATAAAGACAAGAATTCTTCATTTTTCTTATCTTTAGAAATAGACAATTCCTTAGATATTTTGTTTCTCTCTTCTTGTAATTTTTGCTGTTTTTCTAAAATTTGTCTAATGGAAGAATCTAAAGAGATAATTTCATCAACTAATTGATCTGGATTTTTTATAAATCTTTCTTTATATTTTTTTTTATAAAGAGATGGGTTTTCTCTTAAATTTTTAAGATTTATCATTTTTTACTTTTTTCTAAATATTTGATAATTAAAATAGATATTTCATATAAAAACATCAATGGAATGGCTAATCCTATCTGACTAATTGGGTCTGGAGGTGTAATAACTGCTGCAACTATAAATATAATAACAATAACATATCTTCTTCTTTCGGATAAATATTTGGAATCAATAAAACCAACAGTTGCTAGTAAAATTAGTAACACTGGCAATTCAAAACTAAGGCCAAAGGCAATCATAAAAACCATTATTAATGAAAGATATTCACTTACTCTTGCTTCTAATTGTATTGGCATGCTTGTCTGCGTGCTTAAAGTTTCAAATGATAAAAAAAACTTAATAGCCAATGGCATTATAAAATAATACGCCAATAAGGCACCGGTTATAAAAAGAACTGGTGTTGCAACAATAAAAGGTAAAATCGCTTTTTTTTCATTTTGATATAATCCAGGTGCTATGAATTTCCAAATTTGAATTAAAAAAACAGGAAAAGAAAAAAAGAGAGCAGAAAAAAAAGATAATTTTAAATAGGTAATAAAAGTTTCCTGTAATGCTGTAAAAATTAATCTTTTAGTACCAATCTGCCCTTCTCCTAAAGCCTTAACGTAAGGTTGTAATAAAAAATCATATATTTTATCTGCATTCATGTAAGAAATTATAAAAGCTAATGCAAAAAAAATAAGACTTTTTATTATTCGAGATCTTAGTTCTAAAAGATGCTCTGTTACACTTGATTGATTTTGATCATTATTATTGTCACTCATGAAAATAGATATTAAATTTTTTCTGGTTTCTTTTTGTTTTTTTCTTCAGGATCAATATCTATTATTTTTTTTATATCTTTTTCTTGTTCCTGAACAATATCATCAATACTTTTTTGAAAAGAATTAACATAATTTTTTATTCCATTTTTTATTTGAATGAATTTTCTAAGAACGATAGGTAAATCTTTTGGTCCGATAACTATAATTGCAACTAGAATGATAACTAAAATTTCTGACCACCCTATTTGTGGCATAAATTATTTTAGTGATTTGACTTAGAATTTTGATCTTTATCTTTATCTTTAGGGTCTTTATTGTCTGATGACTGATCATCAGACATACCTTTTTTAAAACTTTTAATACCTTTAGCAACGTCACCCNTCAAGTCAGAAATTTTTCCTCTGCCAAACAAAAGGACAACCACTATTACAACGATAATTATGTGCCAAAAACTTAAACCCATAAGTATATATATATATTAAATAAAATTTTTTACAAATAATTAATTATCTTTTTGATTCAAAGTTTCAGAAAGCATGTCGTCTATATTGGTAAAAATGTCTTCTTTAGATTGTTTATCTAAATCATCTTTAGCGAATTTATTAGTTCCAAATATTGATCTATCCAAACGACTATCAATTAAACCAGCTGAAGCTAACTCTTCAGAGTTTGGCAAATCAGATAATGATTTTAAATTAAAATGACTTAGAAAATTGTCGGTTGTAACGTATAACAAAGGTTTCCCAGGTATTTCTTTTCGACCTTGTGGTTTTACCCATCCTAGTTCAAATAATATTTCTAAAGTTCCAGTGCTAAATGAAACCCCTCTAATCTCTTCAATTTCAGAACGCGTAACTGGTTGATGATACGCAATAATTGCTAAAGTTTCTATTGTTGCTTTTGATAACTTTCTTTGTTGAACAACTTCACTTGCAATTTTTTTAGATAAGTTCTCAGCGGTTCTAAAAGACCATTTGTTGGAAATTTCATAAAGATTAATACCTCTTTCAATAAATTCTGATTGTAATTCCTTTAAAATTTTTAAAACATCTACATTTAGTTCAATTTTAGATTTAATTGTTTCAATATCTAATGGTTCATCAGCTGCAAATAAAATAGCCTCTACCAATCTTTTTGCATCTTTATTTTTATTCAACATCATTATCTAGCTTTAATTAATATTTTATCAAAGATTTTTTTTTGCATAATTGATAATTTTCCCTCTCTAACTAATTCTAAACTTCCTGCAAATGTTCCTGCTAATCCTGATTTTTTTAAATTTTTTGAACCTGAGAATGATCCCGGAACCACATCTTTGATATCTCTCCAGTCAGTTAATTCTTTAAGTAAACTTGTAATTTTTTTTATAGCCTCTTCCATTGTATAAACAGGCAGCTTTGAGATATTCATAATAGAAAAATTTTGTTTTCTTTTTATTTCAGCATAAGATTTAATAAGTTCATAAAGAGAAACTGCATATTTAGAGGTGGAAATTTTTTTAATACCTTCACGAATACCTTTTGTAAAAATATCTCTTCCTAATTGTTTCTGCGAAACAAGTTTGTCAGAAAGAAATCTAATTGCTTCTAATTTTCTTAATTGCAATTTAAGTTTTTCAGCCATTTGAATAGCTGAAAAATCATCCTCAAAATCATCTGGTAATAACAATCTAGACTTTAAATAAGCAAGCCATGTTGCCATAACTAAAAAATCAGCAGCTAATTCTAAATTTTTTTTTATATTATTAATAAATTTTAAATATTCGTCAGCTAACTGAACAATGGAAATCTTCATAAGATCAACTTTTTGAGATTTAGCTAAATCTAAAAGCAGCTCCAAAGGACCTTCGTAATTATCTATGTTCAAATTAAATTTATCTCCAACTTGATCGCGCTGCTCAACCGAAAGAGGTTTTAATTCAACTATGCTTTCCATTTAATTTATTTAACTGATTCTTTAGTTAAATTTATTAAAATTTGCCTTAACCTTTTGTGTTATTTTGTAGGTAAAATTATCAATTTCTGGCACAACTTGAGACAGTTTCTTCATTTCATCTATATTTCCACTGCAATGTAACAATAAATTGCAGCCTGCATCTAGACTTAATTTAGCATTTTTAACAATTCCGCCAGATAAAGCTTTCATACAAATATCATCGGACATCAATATTCCTCTAAAATTTAGATACTTTCTAATTATATCTTTAATTATTTTTTTTGATTGAGTGGCGCATTTGTCTGAGTCTAATTTTTCATAAACAATATGCGCTGTCATTGCTAAATAACTATTTACTTTTTTAAATGTTCTAAAATCATTTTTTTTTAAATAATCCAAGGAAAAACTCACTATCGGTAGATGAAAATGAGAATCTATATTGGTGCAGCCATGTCCAGGGATATGCTTGATAATAGTTCCAAGTCCTGAATTTTTATAAGAATTTATTAAATATTTTGATAATTTTATAACAATATTAAATTTTTTTGAAAAAGCTCTATTTCCAATAACGCTTTTTTTATCTTCATTAAATAAATCAAGAACTGGAACTGTATTTATATTAATGCCGCAATATTTTAAAATAGAAATATTAATTTTAAGAAATTTACTAAATTTTGAATAAAATTCTTTATTATTTTTATAAATATCACCAAAATACTTGGCATTATATTTATCAAGATTAATAATTTTCCTAAAACGATTAACCTTGCCTCCTTCTTGATCGATTAATATTGGAAAATTTTTATCTTTAAAAAGTTCTCTTATACTGGAAGTTAAATTTCTAACTTGATCTAGATTATTAATATTTCTAGAAAATAATATTATTCCCCATGGTTTGTATTTTTTAAAAAAATAAATTTCTTTTAAATTTAATTTAAAACCATTAATTCCAAATATAATTGCGTGTGTTTTCAAAATTTTATTTTATTAGTTCCCAATATTGTTTTTGTTTGTAAATTTTTTTAAAAAACTCTTCGTTATCTATTCTTTTTTTAAAATCAGAGGATGAGCTAATTTTATCTAATTTTTCAATATACGAGTTTAAATAAATCAAATAATTTTCTCTATTTTTATCTATATTTTTAACAAATGTATTTGAATTATAATAAACAAAACAAATAACTAAAAAAGAAAGAACAAGAAAAAAAGATATCAAATTAATAAATTTTTTTTTCATTAAATCAATCACATCTCAACCGAGGCAGTAACATTTAAAATATCTAAACCGCTTTTTAAAACTAATTGTATTTTATTAATTAAGAATAATCTTGCAAACTGAAGCTCAGGTTGTTTTTCATTTAAAATTTTTAAATTATCATTCTCATTTCCAGAGTTCCAGTAAGTATGAAATAAACTTGCTAATTCATACAAGTAAAATGGTACTCTGTGAGGCTCTAAATGATATGCTGATAACTCCAAACATTTTGGCCATTCTGCTATTTTTTTAATTATATCAATTTCAATTTCCTGATTAAGAGAAACTAAATTCAATTTTTTTTCATTATTAATTTCATATTTATTTTTTCTAAATAAAGAACAAATTCTAGCGTGAGCATATTGGACATAAAATACTGGATTTTCTTTTGAATGATCAGTAACTAGATNAAAATCAAAATCCAACTGAGAGTCATTACTTCTGTATATCATCATAAATCTTACCGAATCTTTACCAACTTCACTTATGAGATCGCTAGCAGTTATAAAATCCCCTGCTCTTTTAGACATCTTTAATTGATTTCCAGATTTAAATAACTTTACTAACTGACAAACTTTAGAAATAATTTGCTGTTTGTTTTCCGATAAAGCAGAAACACATGAAGCTTGTCTCTTTAAATAACCAGCATGATCGGCGCCGAGTACGTTTATAAGTAAATCAAATTTTCTTTCTATTTTATTAAGATGATAAGCAACATCATTTGCAAAGTAAGTCCAGGTGCCATCTGATTTTTTTAATGCTCTGTCTGTATCATCTCCAAATTTAGTAGACTGAAATAAGATTTGCTTTCTAGGCTCCCAATCATCAACTTCATTACCCTTGGGTTTTTCTAAAATTCCTTCATATACATAATTTTTATTCTTGAGAATATCTAAAGCTTTTTCTACTAAATTTTGATTAACAATATAATTTTCAGATACAAAATTATCATGAACAATCCCTAGTTTTTTTAAATCGTTCTTTATTAAATTCATGGCCTCTTCTATGCATAAATTCTTAAGATCATTAAAAATTAAATCGTAATTATTAAAATTAGGTAATTTATTTTTTTTTAGAATATTTTTAGCTATATCAATAACATATTCACCGGGATAGAGATCTTGATCACTGGGAAATAAAGTATTATTTTTTATTTCTAATACTCTAAAATAAACTGATTTAACAAATTGATTAATTTGATTTCCATAATCATTAATGTAATATTCTTTAACAACTTTATTTCCGACAAAACTTAATAGGTTTGCTAAAATATCACCAAATACAGCACCTCTACAGTGTCCAACATGTAAGGGTCCGGTTGGATTTGCAGAAACATATTCAATTAAAATATTTTTAGATTCTAAATTTTGACTTTTTCCAAAGTTAACATCTATAGATAATATAAAATCATACCAAAAAGTTTTATCAAAAAAAAAATTTAAAAATCCAGGTTTGGCTACCTCAATTTTTATAATCTCTTTAAATTTACCCTCTAATTCTTTTTTAATAATAGTTGCTAGATCAATAGGATTTAGATTATTTTCTTTTGCAAAAATCATTGGTGCATTTGTGCTAAAATCACCATGAGTTTTTATTTTAGGAATTTCTACTGAAAAATTATCAAATTTTTTTGGCAATTTAATAATATTTTTTTTTTCTAAAGTTTTAAAAAAATCACTTAGTTTTATTTTATAATTAATAAAAATATTCATTTTATTTTATTGTATAAATCAATAGCAAATTTATCTGTCATACCGGCAATGAAATCTGATACTGATCTTTCAAGCCCCCATTTCTTTTTAAGATCAGGAAGTATAAATTTTTTATTATTTTTAATTAAATATATGTATAAATTTTTTATTATTTTTTCTGCCTTGTTTGTCATTTCTTTAACAGATTTATTTTCATACATATTTAATCTCAAAAATTCACGAATTTGATTATTTGCATTAATGAGCTTTGGCGAAAAACTAACTATAAAATCAGTGGACTTATAAACATCTTCGATTGTTTTAATTTTTAATTTTTTAATTTTTTTATTTGTATTTAAAATTAAGTCTGTAACCATAAAATTAATTATTGATCTTATAATCTCATTTCTTAATAATTTTTCATTTTTAAATTGTTTATTCTTTTTTTTTATAATCTCTCCTATAATAGGCAAATCTTTAATATCATTAATTGAAAACAAGCCTGCTCTAATACCATCGTCAATATCATGATTATTATAAGCAATATCATCAGACAAAGCGCTAATCTGAGATTCTAAAGATGACTGATTATAAAAATTAATTTTTTTAATTTTATTTAAATTTGGCAAAAGATCTAAATTTTCTTTTACTAAATAATTTGGACCATTATGCTTAACAATTCCGTCTATTGTATTTATGGATAAATTTAAACCATCAAATTTTTGATAGGCTTTTTCTAATTCTGTAACCAAACGTATCGAATGAATATTATGATTAAAACCGCCATGCTCTCTAATGCAATAATCTAAAATTTTTTCCCCCGCATGACCAAAGGGTGGATGACCAAGATCATGAGCTAAACTTATAGCTTCGGATAAATCTTCATTTAATTTTAAATATCTGGAAATTGATCTTGATATTTGTGATACTTCTAAAGTATGAGTAAGTCTTGTTCTGTAATGATCTCCTTCATCATATACAAAAACCTGTGTTTTATATTTTAATCTTCTAAACGAAGTTGAGTGTATAATTCTATCTCTGTCTCTTTGATAAAATGATCTGTATAAGTTTTTTTTGTCTCCAAATTGTCTTCCTAAATAATTAGAATTATTAGAAGAAAATTTAACTAATAACTTATTGTAATTATCAACTCCAGACATATATTAATAATAAACATAAAATTGAATGACCAATAATTTTACCATTACAGATAAAGCTAAAAAAAAGATAGAAAATCTTTTAGAGAAAGAAAATATTAATAAGTTTTTTAGAATTGAAGTCAAAGGCGGAGGTTGTTCTGGTTACAAATATCATTTCTCGACAGATAACAAAAAAAATGAAGATGATATAATTCTTGAAAATGTTCTAATAGATAAATCCTCTTTTACTTTTATTGAAGGATCAATGCTAGATTTCTCTGAGAAATTAATTGAAAATACTTTTAAAATTATAAATCCTAAAGCCACAGCGTCATGCGGATGTGGGAGCTCTTTCTCTGTTTAATGATAATAAGTAGCTGGAATGTTAATTCTGTAAGAGTAAGATTAAATCACATTCTTGAATATCTTAAAAAAAACAAGCCCAACTTTCTACTTCTTCAAGAAATTAAAACTGAAAATAAAAATTTTCCATACTCAGAATTAAAAGAAATTGGGTATGAAAGTGAAGTGCATGGGCAAAAATCATACAATGGAGTTGCTATTATTTATAATCAGAAAATAAATAATATAAATTTTAATATTGTTAATGATTTACAAGAACAATCACGATCTATTTCTGTTGATATAAATTATAAAAAAGAATTAATAAAAATTATTTGTGTCTATGTTCCAAATGGAAATCCTGTAGACACTGATAAATATCAGTACAAAATTAAATGGCTAAAATCTTTTGAAAAATTTTTAGTGAATCAAAATAAATTAAAAAATAAGATAATAATCGGTGGAGATTTTAATATTATTCCAAATGAGGATGATGTTTACAATCCAGAGGACTGGGAAAATGATGCTCTGTATAGAATCGAAATAAGAAAATTTTTTAGAAAGATATTAAACGAGGGTTATGAAGATGCTTTTAGATTAATTAATAAAGAACCAAAAAATTATACATTCTGGGATTATCAATATGGATCATTTGAAAAAAACAAAGGATTAAGAATTGATCATTTTTTATTATCAAAAAATATTAGTTATTTAATCAAAGACGTAACTATCGATAAATATTTAAGGGCCCTAGAAAGACCTTCTGATCATGCTCCTATCAAATTAACTTTAGCTTAGGCTCTACCATAAATATCTTTGATACGAATAATATCATCTTCCCCTAAATAGCTACCTGTTTGAACCTCTATAATTTTTAAAACACTTTTTTGTCTATTTTCAATTCGATGAACTGCTCCTTGAGGTATAAAAATAGAATCTGACTTATTTAAAGATATATTTTTCTTATTCAGGGTAACATTGGCTTTACCCTCAACTACAACCCAATTTTCAGATCTATATTTATGTTTTTGAAGACTAAGAATTGCTCCAGGATTTACAATTAATTCTTTTACTTGAAAATTTTTACTAACAAATATGTTTGTAAATTGCCCCCAGGGTCTTTGAGTTGTTGTATGCTGGTCTGTAATTTTTGGAAATTTTTTATTAATTATAGGATAAAGATTTTTAAGATTATTATTTTTAAGATCAGAAAGGTAAAGAACGTCATGATTATCAACCGCAAGTACATTTTTTAAATTACTAGCCACAATAGTTCTATTAGAAGAAATATAAGAATTTTTAACATTATCCTTAAAAATATTTCCTTTTATATAATTATTATCTTTATCTTTTTTTTCGATTTCCCATTTTTGTATCCAGCTACCTACATCTTTCCAATCACTTAAGAGTTTTGTAGAGAAGACATTTTTGGATTTTTCTAAGATGGCATGATCAAAAGAAATAGATTTTATTTTTGAATAGTATTTATTACCTAGTTTCACAATGTGGTTTGTATTTTTTGCATTAATATAAGAATCGCAAACTTGTAGAGCCAATTTATTTTGTAAAATAGAAAATTCATTTAGTAATGCTGATTTATTTGAAAGAAACATGCCAGAATTCCAAAGATAATTATTATTTTTAATTAATTTTTTTGCTCTATTTAAATTAGGCTTCTCAATAAACTTAACAACTTTGTTAAAACTTTTATTAATTTTTTTTGAATATAAGTAACCATAGCCTGTTTCTGGATAATCAGGCTTAACCCCAAAAATAAAAATTTTATACATATCCAAATAATTAGAAAGTTTTTTTATTTNAATTTTTATTTTTAGAAAAGATTTTTCATTAAATTTAGCTAAAATATTAAATTTTATTATACCTATAATAATTTTAAAAAACTTTATGGAAAAAAAATTTCTATTTTTAAAAATAACACTATTAAGATTTTTTCCTGACCATTCAAAATTTTCATAGGGATAATTTACAGAAAAACTCATGTTTGTATTTTCTGAATCTACATTCAGTTCTTTTAACAAGTTTATAAAATTCGGATAGGTTTTGTTATTAAAAACTATAAATCCACTATCAATAAAATATTTTTTATTATTTTCAATTATTTCATGAGTATGAGTGTGGCCACCAATATATGAATTTTTTTCATAAATATGAATTTCATATTTTTTACTCAACTCAAATCCTGCAGTCATACCCGATACGCCGCTTCCTATAATAGCAATTTTTTTTTTCATTTCTTTAGATCTTGAAAAGCTTTTAACGCTGAATTTCTTGCTTCTTCATGTTTAACAATTGGAAATGGATATGTTTTTCCTATTATAATATTTTTTTCCATTTGCAATTCTTCAGGCATTTCCCATGGCTTGTGTAAAAATTCATTAGGTAAATTATTTAATTCAGGACACCATTTTTTTATATAATTACCATTCGAGTCAAATTTTTCACCCTGCAAGATTGGATTAAAAATTCTAAAGTACGGTGCGGCATCAGCTCCTGTTCCAGCAACCCACTGCCAACCAGCGACATTATTTGCAATATTGAAATCTAGAAGTGTATTTCTAAAATGTTTTTCTCCTTCCATCCAATGGATCCTTAAATGTTTTACTAAAAAAGAGGCTACAATCATTCTAACTCTATTATGCATCCATCCAGTTTCGTAAAGTTCTCTCATTCCAGCATCAACAATTGGATATCCCGTTAATCCTTTTTTCCATTTTAATAATAGTTTTTCATTTTTATTCCATTTGAAATTATTAAAATCTTTTCTAAGATTATTCTTTTCCATTTCAGGAAAATTATGAAGTAATGAATGACAAAATTCTCTCCAGCCAATTTCATTAATATATTTTCTATAACCGATTTTTTTATTTTTAATTTCTAAACATTTTTGCATTAATATAAGAATCGCAAACTTGTAGAGCCAATTTATTTTGTAAAATAGAAAATTCATTTAGTAATGCTGATTTATTTGAAAGAAACATGCCAGAATTCCAAAGATAATTATTATTTTTAATTAATTTTTTTGCTCTATTTAAATTAGGCTTCTCAATAAACTTAACAACTTTGTTAAAACTTTTATTAATTTTTTTTGAATATAAGTAACCATAGCCTGTTTCTGGATAATCAGGCTTAACCCCAAAAATAAAAATTTTATACATATCCAAATAATTAGAAAGTTTTTTTATTTGTTTCTGAAATGCTATTTTTTTTTCAATTATGTGATCAGATGAAATGATTAATACGGGTTGATAAAAAATTAAATCATCATCATTTAAGGCCGCAAGTATTGCTGGTGCTGTATTTTTCTTATCGGGTTCAACGTAAATTTTACAATTTATATTTTTTGTTTCCTCTTTAATTTGGTCTAAAAAATTATAATTTGAGCAAATTGTAATCGGGTCAAAATTTACTCCTGTAACTCTATCTATCGCATGTTTTAATAAGCTTTTTCCATTAATTTTAATAAATTGTTTCGGATGTTTCTTCCTAGATTCTGGCCATAATCTCGTTCCTTCTCCTCCACATAGAATAATTGGTTTAATTTTCATCATATTATAAAAAATAAAATAACTGGTATTGAAATAATGGAAGCAATGGTTGATACAAAAACAGCTACGCCAATTTCTTGACTATATGAATTATTTTCAGAGGCTATTAAGTATGTCAATATAGCTGCGGGCATAGTTGATTGTAATATTACAACTTTAGCTACAATGCCATCTAGATTTAATAAATAAACTACCAACAATCCAATAATTGGACCACTAATAATTTTAAAAATACCAATTAACAAACCTATTTTTAAATTTTTAATATTAATTTTAGTGAGCGACATTCCTAATGCCAGCAAAACTAAAGGAATAACAAGTCCTGACAAAATTTTAGTAAAATTATTGATAAAACTTGGCATTTCAATTTTGTAAAATAAAATAATAAGTGAAAATATTAACGACAATAGAACAGGACTTAATAGTATTTTTTTTATAGAATAATTTCCTGATGAAATTGCAGTATTGGCTGTAAAATGACTAACCATAACAATAGAAGCAAAACCAGCCGCTAACGCAAGACCTTCATTGCCGAAGGTTAATAAAGCAAGCGGGAGACCCATATTGCCACTGTTAGGATGCATTATTGGAGTTGTTAATTTTACAGATGGGAGTTTAAAAATTTTTATAAAGATATATCCAAATAAGAATCCAAGAGCCAAAACTAAAAAAGCTGAGGTAAAAATTTTAAAAAAAATATTTATAGTTAAATTAGTCCTAGTTATAGAATCATAAATTAAACAAGGTAAAGCGATATTTGAAGCAAGTTTAGTTACAGCAACGATATTAAAATCTTTGTTATAGATATTCCATAAATAACCAATAAAAATTACAAATATGACTGGAAGTATTATATTTAGAATTGTTAGAAACAATTATTCCTCAAATATCTGCGTAGCAATTTTTTTCATTAAAACCACCTGGATGTGTTACTGCTCCATCTTTTGTAGATCCAACAGACTGAGCATATTTCCAAAGAGTTCCTGATGTAAAATGAGATTTTATATTTTTCCAAGATTTTTTTCTTTTCTGTAACTCTGAATTAGAAATTTTAACATCTATAGTTCCTTTATTAGCATCAATAATTATTTTATCTCCATTTTTTAACAACGCTAATGGACCGCCATTAAATGCCTCCGGACCAACATGCCCAACACAAAAGCCTCTAGTTGCTCCTGAAAATCTTCCATCAGTAACTAATGCTACTTTTTCTCCCATTCCCTGACCGTAAATAGCAGCAGTAGTAGAAAGCATTTCACGCATTCCAGGACCTCCTCTTGGCCCTTCATATCTAATAACTATGACATCCCCTTCTTTGTATTTTCGATTTTGAACTGCTTTAAAAGCTTCTTCTTCACTATTAAAGCATAAAGCTTTTCCTTCAAATTTTAATGTTTTCATTCCAGCAACCTTAACAATTGCTCCTTCAGGTGCTAAATTTCCTTTAAGACCTACAACGCCACCGGTTTTTGAAAGTGGTTTATTATAAGGTCTCATTACATCTTGATTATTGTTAAATTTAACATTTTGTAAATTTTTCTTCATTGTCTCTCCTGTGACAGTCAAACAATCGCCATGCAAGTAGCCTCCATCTAGCAAGGTTTTAAGCAACATAGGAACTCCTCCGGCTTCGAACATGTCTTTTGCAACATATTTCCCGCCTGGTTTTAAATCTGCTAAGTACGGAGTTTTTTTAAAAATTTTTGCTACATCCATAAGATCAAATTTAATTCCACATTCATTTGCGATTGCTGGAAGGTGAAGAGCGGCGTTTGTTGATCCGCCGGTGGCAGCCACAATAGTTGCGGCATTTTGTAATGATTTAAGTGTAACAATATCTCTGGGTCTGATGTTTTTTTTTAATAAAGACATTACTGCCTGACCACTTGCGTAAGCATATTTATCTCTTTCTTCATATGGAGCCGGTGTTCCTGATGAATATGGTAATGCCAAACCGATAGCTTCAGAGACGCATGCCATTGTATTAGCTGTAAACTGCCCTCCGCAAGCACCTGCGCTTGGACATGCATTAATTTCTAATTCCTCTAAATCTTCATCAGACATTTGTTTATTAGAATGTTTTCCAACAGCTTCGAAAACATCAACGACTGTTACATCTTTACCTTTAAATTTTCCTGGCAATATAGATCCGCCATAAATAAAAACACTAGGCACATTTAATCTACACATTGCCATCATTAGTCCTGGCAAAGATTTATCGCATCCTGCCAAACCCACTAATGCATCATAGCAGTGACCTCTAACTGTTAGTTCTGTTGAATCTGCAATTATTTCTCTAGATATTAATGATGACTTCATTCCTTCGTGACCCATTGCAATTCCATCAGTTACTGTAATTGTACAAAATTCTCTTGGCGTTCCACTATTATCAAAAACACCTTTTTTTGCAGATTGAGCTTGTCTCATTAAAGTAATATTACAAGGTGCAGCTTCATTCCAAGTTGAAACAACTCCAACAAACGGTTTTGCAATGTCACTTTTTTTTAAATTCATTGCATAATAAAAAGATCTATGGGGAGCTCTATCCGGCCCCACTGTAGTATGACGACTTGGTAATTTTGATTTATCAAATTTCATAATTAATTTTTAATAGATATTATACTTTCTAATTGATTTAAATCATTTACTAATTTCTTTAAAATATCTTTTTCCTTATCAACTATATCTTTTGGGGCCTTATTTATAAAAGATTTATTAGAAAGTTTATTTTTTGTTATACTGATAGTGTTTTTTACTAAATTTATTTTCTCTTTTACTTTAATAATTTGATCTTTTAAGGAGATTTCTGTTGAAAATTTAATTAAAATTGCATCTCCATCTAAATAAGCTGGCAATATATTATCGTTTTTATCATCTTTTTTAAAATAATTTTCAACTCTAGAAGCTTTCTTAAAAATTAAAAAATTTCTTTCTAAAAAATTTTTTTTATCTTTAGGCAGATGATCAATGCAAACATCTACAAAATTACCTGGGGAAACTTGCAAAATAACTTTTGTGGATCTTATCAAGCCAACAAGTTTAATTAGCCAATTAATGAGTTCAATATTATCATTTTTTATTAACTTAATTTCATTGTCAGAATTAAAATTAATTAAAGGACTTTTATAGAAGTCAGAAAATTTCAATCTATTCCAAAGTTCTTCAGTAATAAAGGGTATAAACGGGTGAAGAGTTAAAAGAATATTTGAAAATATGAACCCAAAAACTTTTTTTGTTTCTTTTATTTGACTTTGATTATCAGAATAAAAAATTGACTTTGAAAATTCTAAATACCAGTCACAAAATATATTCCAAACAAAATTATAAATCTCTTTAGATGCTTCATCAAATCTAAAATTTTTTATATGATTGTCGATATTATTTTTTGCATGAATATATTCATTGATAATCCATTGATTAATTTCTAATTTCACTTCTTTGCTATCAATTTTAATATCAAGATTGCATTTATTAAAATCGCAAAATTTAGATACGTTCCAAATTTTAGTTAAAAAATTCCTATAGCCTTTAACTCTTTCTTCTGACAGCTTTACATCTCGACCTGGTGATGCCATCGACATTAAAGTAAATCTTAAAGCGTCTGCTCCATATTTTTTTATTAAATCTAAAGGATCAATAACATTGCCTTTTGATTTGGACATTTTTTGACCATGCTCATCTCTAACCAGAGCATGTATATAAACTTTATCAAAAGGAACTTTTTTGGTCACAAACAATCCCATCATCATCATCCTAGCCACCCAAAAAAATAAAATATCAAAACCGGTTACTAAAACTGAAGTTTTGTAAAATCTTTTAAAATTATAAGTTTTTTTAGGCCAACCTAGACTTGCAAATGGCCATAAAGCTGATGAAAACCAAGTATCTAAAACATTGTTATCTTGATTAATTGAACAATTTTTCTTTTTATAAAATTTATCAGCTTGTTTTTGAGCGTCATTTCGATCCTTTGCTGGAAAAATCCTTCCATCACTTCCATACCAAATAGGAATTTGATGACCCCACCAAATCTGTCTAGAAATGCACCATGGACGAATATCTTTTAGCCATAAATTATAAGTTTTTGTCCACGTGTCAGGGAAAAAAATAGTTTTTTTATTTTTTACAGCTTTTAAAGCTTCAACTGACATTTTTTTAACATTTAAAAACCATTGTTCTGTAAGATAAGGTTCGATAATAGAATTTGATCTATCACCGTAAGGAACGTTATGTTTTATTTTTTCTTCTTTCTCTAAAGCATTAATTAATTTTAAATCTTCTATTATTAATTTTCTTGCTTCAAATCGATCTAGTCCATGATACTTTTGAGGACAATTTTTATTCAATCTTCCGTCAGATTCTAAAATATTAATTTTTTCTAAATCATGCCTCAATCCAACTTCATAATCATTAAAATCATGAGCAGGAGTAATTTTTACAGCTCCAGATCCTTGGTTTGGATCGGCATAATCATCTGAGATTATTTTAATTTGCCTATCTATAATTGGAATTTTTGCATATTTATTAATTAATTTTTTAAACTTTTTATCTTTAGGGTTAACAGCAATTGCAGTATCGGCAAATATTGTTTCTGGTCTAGTAGTGGCTATAATTATAAAGTCATTTTTATTAATAAAATATTTAATATAGTAAAGTTTTCCCTCTACTTCTTTTTGCACTACTTCTAAATCAGAAATTGCAGTTTTTAATACTGGATCCCAATTAGATAGTTTAAAATCCTTATAAATAAGTTTTTTTTTATGTAATTCTAAAAAAACTTTTACCACTGCTTCGGACATATTTTTGTCCATAGTAAATCTAGTTTGCGACCAATCGCATGAAGATCCTAATTTTTTAAGTTGGTTTATGATTAGATTTCCAGAATGTTCTTTCCAGTTCCAAACTTCTTTGAGAAACTTCTCTCTTCCTAATGTATTTTTTGATTGGTTTTTTTCATTAAGTCTTTTTTCAACAACAAGTTCTGTTGCAATGCCCGCATGATCAGTTCCTGGTTGCCATAAAGTTTCATAACCTTTTAATCTATAAAATCTAACTAATAAATCTTGAATAGAATTGTTAAGAGCATGCCCCATGTGTAAATTACCGGTTACATTAGGCGGTGGTATTACTATTGAAAAATATTTTTTTTTATTATTTTTTTTAGGCTCGAATAATTTGTTACTTTCCCAAAAAGTATAAATTTTATCTTCAATATCTAAATGATTATAATTTTCTTCTAACATTAAAAATTAAATTCTTCTTTATCGATGTAATTAATTAAAACAGGTGAGCTTGCATTCATAATTTTTAATTTTTCATAACCAATTGGTTTTTTGTTAAAAAGATAAATATTTGAAGAAGATTCATCTTTTAAAATACATATTAGTTTTCCATTAACATTTAGTTTGTCCAATAAATTCAAAGGATCTGCATTTACTGTTCCATTAACAATAATTTTATTAAATTTAAGCTCCAAAATATTAAGTTGCCTATAATTAGAAAACAAAACATTAACATTTGTGTTTTTACTATTTTTTATATTTTTTATTGTTAAGTCGTATATGTTTTTGTCTTGCTCAATTGAATAAACAGAATTAACTAAATTAGCCAAAATAGAAGTTGTGTACCCACCTCCAGAACCTACTTCTAAAATAACATCTGACAAATCTGGTTTTATAATATTCAAAAATTTTGCGAAGATAAGCGGTTTTAAAATAAAACTACTTTTAGAGAATTTTATATGATCGTCTATATAAGATAAGTTTTGTAATGAATCTGGTAAAAAATCTTCTTGTTGTACTTTCTCAAAAGCAGCAATTAAATTTTCATCTATAATATTATTGGGCCTTAATTGGCTCTCAATCATATTTAATTTTCGCGTACTGTGTTGCATAATATTTGCGAGTTTAGAAAACTAAATATATATACACGATAGCTATTATAAAATAATACAGAAAAAATATGGCCACGTGGCGGAATGGTTACGCAGAGGACTGCAAATCCTTGTATCCCAGTTCGATTCTGGGCGTGGCCTCCAAATTAATATTGTTTTTAAAAAAAAAAATCGTATTGTGCTTTTTTTATTCCCCGATAGCTCAGTTGGTAGAGCAGTTGACTGTTAATCAATTGGTCGCAGGTTCGAGTCCTGCTCGGGGAGCCAAAAATAACTAAGCAGTTTTTGATAACTTTTTATTTGAATTTAAAATGTGCAAAAGTTTTTCTTTTTCAACTTCTGATAATTTGCTTACGAAAGTCTCTAAAGAATTATCACCTTTCGCTTGCGAGTCTAAATTTTGAAAATCTTTGAACTCTTCAAAAAAATATTTTACAGGAACTTTTAAAAAATTAGCTAATTGTAACAATCTACTAGAGCTAACTCCATTAGTCCCTTTTTCATATTTTTGAATTTGTTGAAATGTAACGTTGATTGCTCTTGCAACTTGAGTTTGAGTAAGACCAAGAGAAGATCTTCTTGCTCTTAGTTGTTTTCCTAAATGTTGATTCAATTCTAGTGACATTGATCCCTTTATTTAAATAATAAAATCTGATTAAACTTATTTTTAAATAAGAAATCAAGTCATAAAATTAAAAAAAATAAATATAATGTCATGTTCTTTTGTTTGGCTCAAAGATGATTTTAGAATATCAAATAATCAAGCTTTAAAGGCCTTAATTGAAGACGACAATAAAGAAAAACTTGCGATATATATATATGAAGAAGAAACATACCTTTCGTGTGAATCACAAAAATGGTGGCTTGCTAAATCTCTAGAAATTTTTCAAAAAAAAAATTAGTAAATTTAAATATTTCACTTGACGTAATTCATGAAAATACATCAAAAATCTTTAAGAAGTTAATATCCAACAACTCTTTTAATCGTATTTACTGGAATAAGTCTTGTCATGTGAATGATAACATTACCGAAGAGGGTATTAAAAAAATCTTAAAAGAAAATAATGTTTTTTATAAAGAGTTTGAGGCTAATTTACTTAATCCAGTTGAAAAAATTAAAAAAGACGATGGAACTCCATTTAAAGTCTTTACTCATTATTGGAAAAAAGCTGAACAAAACTATCTAAGAAATAATCATAAATTTGATGATAAAAAATATAAAAATTGCAATCATGATTTAAAAAAAAATAAAAATATTCAAGCTATATATCCAAAAAAACATTGGTATAAAAAATTTGAAAAATATTGGGAACCAGGCGAGGAAAATGCAGAAAAAATATTAAATAATTTTATAAATAAAAGCATTGAAAACTACGCAATTGATAGAGATATTCCATCAATAGAGGGTACTTCAAAATTATCACCATACTTAAAGTTTGGACAAATTTCAGTTCATAAAATAATGCAAAAATGTTTAGAAATTAAAAATAAAAAAATCGGTTATAGAAAATATATTAATGAAATTGGCTGGAGAGAATTTTGTCATTCATTACTT
>ATTB01000011.1 GCA_000419465.1 alpha proteobacterium SCGC AAA028-C07
GCCAGAGCTTGTTGTAATAAGCGGAGTAGTTAAACCATAAGATTCTTTTGCATTCACTCTTCTTATTAATTCAATTCCGTTAATAATATTTCCCCATTGATCAGATCCACCTATTTGAAGGACGCAATCATTTTTATTATTAAGTTCAAGAAAGTCATAAGCTTGTAAGATCATGTAATTAAATTCTAAAAAACTTAAAGATTGCTCTCTATCTAGTCTAAGTTTAACGCTATCAAAGGTTAACATTTTATTAATAGTAAAATGTTTTCCGTAATCTCTTAAAAAATTTATATAATTAATTTTAGTGAGCCATTTTTCATTATTTAAAAAAACAAATTTATTACTGCCTTTACCGCTTAAAAATTTATTAAAAACTTTTTTAATACCAGAAGTATTTTTTTTAATTTCTGCACTTGTTAGAATTTTTCTACTCTCTTCTTTACCAGAAGGATCACCTACCATAGTAGTACCTCCTCCTAATAAAACGATTGGTGTGTGACCAAATTGTTGAAACAATCTAAGACACATGATTTGCACTAAACTGCCAACATGTAGGCTTGGTGCGGTACAATCAAAACCGATATAAAGTTTAATTTTTTTATTATCTAAGAGTTTAGTTAGATTATCTAAATCAGTGCACTGATTAAAATATCCTCTTTGTTGAAAGGTTTTGATAAGATTCTGATTCATTCAATAAGATAGTATTATACAAAATTAAATAATATTAAATCTATATAAAATGAGTAAATACATTTCTTTAGGAACCATGAGCGGCACTTCCATGGATGGAATTGATCTTTCTATTATAAATTCTGATGGAGAAACGAACACTTCTGT
Organism: alpha proteobacterium SCGC AAA028-C07; assembly: GCA_000419465.1. Taxonomy (GTDB): domain Bacteria; phylum Pseudomonadota; class Alphaproteobacteria; order Pelagibacterales; family Pelagibacteraceae; genus Fontibacterium. Next base: position 838 of record ATTB01000011.1, read on the forward strand.
TATTGATAATTTTTTTTTCGAATACAGTTCTGATTTTAAAAAAGAATTAATAAATATTAGAAAAGAAGTTTTACAAAAAGACGATTTATTATTGAAAAAAGCACTTATTAACGACTTATCGAGAAAGATTACATTGCTTCATGTTGAGGCTATTCAGGAATTTTTAAAGAAGAACTCGACAATCAAATTAGATTTAATTGGTTATCATGGTCACACATTGATTCATAAACCTGAGCAGGGGTTTACATTTCAATTAGGAAATCCTGAATTGATGGCACAGTTATTAAAAACTAAAGTTATCTTTAATTTTAGAGATAACGATATTAAAAATAAAGGACAAGGCGCACCCTTAGTCACTCTTTATCATGGACAAATTTTAAAAAATCTAAACTTAATAAATAACGGCGTGATTATAAATATCGGAGGGATTGCAAATGGAAGTTATTTTGAAAATTTAGTTATTCATTCCAACGATATTGGTCCTGGAAACTGTCTATTAGATCAATGGATTAGACTAAATTCAAAAGACTTAGAGTTTGATAGGGAAGGAAATATTTCAGAAAAAGGTGAAGTTAATTCATTAATGCAAGAAGATTTTCTAAATCATTATATTTATCACGATAAAAAAAAATCATTAGATATTACTGATTTTAACATTGCTCAATTTCGAGGCCTTAAATTAGAAGATGGTGCAGCAACGCTAGTAAGTGTCACTGCAAATTTAATTGCAAACTTCGTTAAAAATATAAAAGAAAAAAAAGATAAAATTATATTAGCAGGAGGAGGCAGAAAAAATAAAACTTTAATTAAATTTTTATCTAAAATTTTAAATGTTAATGTTGAATCTATAGATCAGTATAAACTTGCTGGTGACTTTATTGAATCACAAGCGTTTGCTTATCTTGCAATAAGAAGTTTAGAGGAAAAACATTTATCACTTCCAACAACAACTGGAGTAAGTAAGCCGGTAACAGGTGGGATTGTTTATTCTAATTAAAATCTAGATTCTTTTTTAATATACTTTTCTATAGCACCACAAAATTCTTTATCTTTTCCTGCAAAAAAATGATTAGCGCCTTCTATTTTAACAAAATCTACATTAATACTTTTTTGATTTTTAAGTTTAGTTTCCAAAGTCTTCGTCGCATCGGGTGGAACTAATTGATCATTAGATGAATATAAAACCATACCAGATGATGGACAGGGTGCTAAAAAATTAAAGTCATAAATATTCGGCTGCGGACAAACTGCTATAAATCTATAAATCTCAGGTCTTCTCATTAGTAACTGCATACAAATTAAAGAACCAAATGAAAAACCAACAATCCAACTTTCATTCGTATTAGGATTTTGTCTTTGTATCCAATCTAAAACTGCTGCTGCATCAGACAATTCTCCCTGACCATTATCAAATTTACCTTCACTCTTGCCAACGCCTCTAAAATTAAAACGACATACTGAAAATCCATTTTTAAGAAATGTATGAAACGCATTATAAACAACTTTGTTATTCATAGTTCCGCCGTACTCAGGATGAGGATGAAGAATTAGAACGGTTGGTGCTGTTGAACTTTTTCCTTGAACGTATTTAGCTTCTAGTTTTCCGTCTGGTCCATTAATAAAAGTTCCTGCTGGATTAACTACGCTCATAGAATTTTGAAGAATTATTATTTTAACAAGCGGCTCTTATACCATAAAAGCAATTGAGTTTTGGTTTTTTTTTAAAGTTGACTAAATTAGTAGGAATAGCTAAATTTATTGAAAATTAATCATTAATTTACAATGAAACTAACAGCAAAAGGTAGATACGCTGTAATGGCGATGGCTGATCTTGCTACTTTTAATAAGCAGCAAAAACCAGTTAGTCTGAACGATATTTCAATGAGACAGGGCATTTCCCTTTCTTTTTTAGAGCAGTTATTTTTAAAATTAAAAAAGAAAGAATTAGTTACAAGCGTTAGAGGAAATCTAGGAGGTTACAAACTTTCAAGAGATCCAAATAAAATTTATCTCTCATCAGTTATTGAAGCAGTAAATGAAGATATAAAAACAACAAAGTGTAAAGTAAAATCAAAAAAAGGCTGCACAGGCAAAACTACTAAATGCGTTACACATAACCTTTGGGACGGTCTATCAAAACATATTAATAATTATTTTACATCCGTTACTTTACTAGATGTTTTAGAGAATAAAATTCCAAGAAATGTTCCATTTGAAAACTCAATAAATCAATCACAAGGAATGAATAGATGATTTATTTTGATTATAATGCCACAGCACCATTACATAAGAATGTAATTAAAAAAATCCAAAGTTTAAAATTTGAAGAATTCGGTAATCCTTCATCAGTTCATAAAATCGGCAGGAATTCTAAAAAAATTGTCGAAGAAGTTAGAAGAAATATTTTGTCTATTTTAAAAGCAAAAAATTATGAACTTATTTTTACAAGTGGAGCTACGGAATCTAACAATTTAGCTATTAAAGGGCTTATTAAAAAAAATAATATTAAAACTATTTATTCACTTGAGACAGAGCATGCATCAGTCATCGATGTTGTTAAAAGTTTAGATATAGAAAAGAAATTCTTTAAGACAAATTCGAACGGTACGGTTAATTTAAAAGAAATTGAAGAAGTACTTTCAAAACAAACAGCTCCATTTTTAGTTAGCATTATGTTTGCAAATAATGAGTCTGGAATCATTAACCCCATCACCGAAATATCTAAAATTGTAAAAAAATATAAAGGGATTATTCATTGCGACGGAGTTCAAAGTCTTGGTAAAATTGAAATAGACTTAGATAGTCTTGATGTAGATTTGTTTTCAATTTCATCTCATAAGATTGGAGGACCTACAGGAATTGGTGCTTTATTAATTAACAATAGAAACAATATAACTCCAGAAATTATAGGTGGTGGCCAAGAAAAGAATTTAAGATCTGGAACAGAAAACTTTCTTGGAATTTTAGGTTTTGGTGAGGCTATCAATGAAGTTAATAATTTAACTAAAATTTGTAATTCGGAAATTAAAAATAATAGAGATTTATTAGAGACGAATTTAAAAAAATTATCGAATGAAATTAAAATCTTCGGTGAAGATACAGATAGATTAGGAAACACTTGCTACTTTGCTTATCCCTCAATGACGAGTGAAAACCAAGTGATCGCTCTTGATCAAAAAGGAATTTGTGTAAGTTCAGGCGCCGCTTGTTCATCTGGAAAAGTTGAACCATCGCATGTTTTAAAAGCAATGAAGGTTGATGATAAATATATTCATTCAGCCATTAGAGTGAGCTTAGGTTGGGATTCTACTAAAGAGCAAATTGAGACTTTCTTTAGCGTTTGGAAGTCAGATTGTTTTAAAAATGGAGCATTAAATGTCAGATAACCTAATCCAAGAACAAATTAAGCAGGACTATGCTTATGGATTTGTAACGGATGTTGAATCTGTAAGAGCTCCAAAGGGTCTTAATAAAGAAGTCATTCAGTTTATCTCTAAACAAAAGAAGGAGCCGCAGTGGTTGCTTGAATGGAGATTAAAAGCATTTGAGAGATTACAATCAATGACAGAACCAAACTGGCAAAAACCTCAGTATCCTAAAATTGATTATCAGGCTTTATATTATTACTCAGCTCCAAAGGGTTTTAAAGAAGGACCAAAGTCATTAGATGAAATTGATCCTGAAATTAAAAAGACATATGAAAAATTAGGTATTCCTCTTAATGAACAAAAAAGATTGGCTGGAGTTGCGGTGGATGCTGTATTTGACTCTGTTTCTGTTGCAACAACTTTTAAAAAGAAATTAGAAGATATTGGAATTATTTTCTGTTCAATTTCTGAGGCTGTACAAAAACATCCAGATCTTGTTAAAAAATATTTAGGTTCAGTCATTCCCTTAACAGATCATTACTTTGCAACTTTAAATTCAGCAGTATTTACAGACGGCTCATTTGTTTACATCCCAGAAGGCGTTAGATGCCCAATGGAACTATCAACATACTTTAGGATTAATGCATCAAATACAGGTCAGTTTGAAAGAACTTTAATTATTGCAGATAAAGGCAGTTACGTAAGTTATTTAGAAGGCTGCACTGCACCCATGAGAGATGAAAATCAACTTCATGCAGCAAACGTTGAGTTAGTAGCACTAGACGATGCTGAGATTAAATATTCAACAGTTCAAAATTGGTACCCAGGGGATAAAGAAGGAAAAGGTGGAATTTATAACTTTGTAACAAAACGTGGAATTTGTAAGGGAAAAAATTCTAAAATTTCTTGGACCCAAGTTGAAACAGGTTCAGCCATTACTTGGAAATATCCAAGCTGTATTTTACAAGGTGATAATTCATCTGGTGAATTTTATTCAATTGCAATTACAAATAATTATCAAAAAGCGGACACGGGAACTAAAATGATTCACCTTGGTAAAAATACAAAAAGCAGAATTATTTCAAAGGGAATTTCTGCAGGTCATGCTGATAATACTTATAGAGGTCTTGTAAGTATTCATTCAAAAGCAAGTAATGCTAAAAATTATACTCAGTGCGACTCACTGTTAGTTGGAAATTTATGTGGTGCGCACACAGTACCATACATCGATAATAAAAATTCAACCTCAACAACAGAACATGAAGCAACAACATCTAAAATTAGCGAAGAGCAATTATTTTACTGTAAGCAAAGAGGTTTAAATCAAGAAGAAGCCGTAAGTTTAATAGTAAATGGTTTTTGCAAAGAAGTACTACAGCAACTTCCTATGGAGTTTGCCGTAGAGGCACAAAAATTAGTTAGTATCAGTTTAGAAGGGAGCGTTGGTTAATGTTAAGTATTGAAAAATTAAATGTAAGTGTAGGCGATAAAAAAATTTTAGAAGATTTTAATCTTAAGATTGGTAAAGGCGAAGTTCATGCCATTATGGGACCGAATGGATCTGGAAAAAGCACACTTTCTTACGTATTAGCCGGTAAAGATGGTTATGAAGTAGATGGAAAAATTATGTTTAAGAATGAAAACATTGTCGAACTTCCAGCAGATGAAAGAGCACAGAAGGGAATATTTTTAGCATTCCAATATCCAATAGAAATCCCAGGAGTATTTATGAATAATTTTTTAAAAACATCTCTAAATGCAGTTAAAAAAGCAAAAGGTCAAAAAGAAGTCGATGTAGTTGAATTCTTATCTCTTGTTAAGCAACACGCTAAAAAACTTGGAATTAAAGATGAGCAATTAGGCAGAGCTTTAAACGTAGGTTTTTCTGGTGGAGAGAAAAAACGTAATGAAGTTTTACAAATGTCATTACTAGAACCAGATCTTGCAATATTAGATGAAACAGATTCAGGACTAGACATTGACGCACTTAAAGTTGTTGCAGATGGAGTGAATGCTTTAAGATCACCTAACAGATCTTTCTTAATCATTACTCACTACCAAAGATTATTGGACTATATCAAACCAGATTTTGTGCATGTTATGGTGAATGGGAGTATTGTTAAAACGGGTTGCTCTAAACTTGCTCAAGAGCTTGATAAGATTGGTTATAAGGAATTTCAAAAAGCAATCTAACCAACATGAACACTATTACTGACATTAAAGAGGTAAGCGAATTAAGAGCGCTTAGTTTAAACCTTTTTAATAAACATGGTTATCCAACAAAAAGAGATGAGGATTGGAAGCAGTCGCCATTAAATAATTTTTTACAAGATAATAAGCAACTAGAAATTTACAAAACTAATAACGATTCTATTAATGAAAAAGTTTTTGAAAATTTTAAACATAATAAAATTATTATAGTAAACGGATTAGTTCAAAAAACAGATTTTATTGGAAAAGATAAAGATAAATTAATCATCACTACAATTGATGAATATTATAAAAAAAATAATAAAAATTTATTAAAATTATTCAGTAATAAAAAAAATCCACTCGTTACTGCAAATAACGCTTTAGCTACGTCTGGTTTTTATTTGGAAATTAAAGATAATTTAGATTTACCAATTATTATTTATCATCAATACAATTCAAAAGTTGATCAAAAGCAATTACATCAAAAAAATTACATTTTAATAAACAAAAATTCAAAAGCTTCAGTTTTTGAAAAATTTACAAATGAAAACAAAAAAACATTTATTAGCATCAACACGAATATTGATGTTGAACAAAATTCGCATATTAAAAATTACATTCTCAATTCAAACAATACTGAAAATTGTGTTTACAGGTTTAAGAAAGTTAATATTGCAGCAAGCGCAAATTATGAAAGTTTTATATTCTCTAATATTGTTAAAACAATTAGAGATGAAGTTGAGATCAATCTAAATCAGTCTTTAGCTGAATGTTATTTATACTACACGCAGTTCTTAAAAAAAAATGAAAATCATGAAATTAAAGTTAAAATTAATCATTTAGCTGAAAATACTCAAAGCTATCAGTTTTCAAAAAGCATTATTGATGGAACTGCCAAAGGGGTTTATCAGGGTAAAATATTTGTCGATCAAATAGCTCAAAAGACCAATGGTTATCAGTTAATTAAAAGCGTTCTTTTATCTGATCAGTGCACATTTCATTCAAAGCCTGAACTTGAGATTTATGCAGATGACGTAAAATGTAGCCATGGTTCATCATCTACATCGTTAAATAAAGATGAGCTATTTTATTTGATGGCAAGAGGCATTCCAGAAACCCAAGCTAAAAGATTAATCGTTCAAGGTTTCTTATCTGAAGTAGTTGAAAAAATTTCAGATGAAAATTTTAAGAATTATTTCCTTAAAAAAACTGAAGATATGTTGTCATGAATTTAAAGGACATCAAAAGTCAATTTCCAATATTTAAATCTAATAAAAATTTAATTTATTTTGATACTGCAAATTCAGCGCAAAAACCCATTCAGGTTATTGATGCATTAGAGGATTTTTATAAAAATCATTACGCAAATATTGGCAGAGCCGTATATGGTCTTGCAGCAAGAGCAACTGCAGACTTTGAAAGCACTAGAGAGACAATTAAAGAATTTGTTAATGGTACAGAAGGTGAGATAATTTTTACTAAAAATTCAACAGAATCATTAAACTTAGTAGCTCATTGTTTTGGTAAACTTTTAAAAGAAGGTGATGAGATTATTTTAACTGAGGCTGAGCATCACTCTAATTATGTTCCTTGGCATTTTTTAAGAAAAAAAAAAGTAAATATAAAATTTATTCCAATCAATGAAGATGGAGAAGTGGAAGTTAATAAATTAACTTCACTCATTACTAATAAGACAAAAATTATTAGTGTTATTCACATATCCAATGTTACAGGCCTTACAACAGATCTTAAAAAAATAATTTCAATTGCTAAAGCTAAAAAGATACCTGTTTGTATCGACGGTACACAAGCAGTTGCTCACAGCCATGTAGATCTTAAAGATTTAGATTGCGATTTTTATGCATTCTCAAGTCATAAAATTTATGGACCAACAGGCGTTGGGATTTTATACATGAAGAATAAATGGATTGAACAATTTGAACCATTCAATGGTGGAGGTGGAATGATTCAAAATGTTGACACTAAAAATATAACTTATGCATCTGGTGTTAGTAAATTTGAAGCTGGGTCTTTAGCTTCTGCAGAAGTGATTGCTCTAAAACAAGCAGTCAAATTTGTTAAAGATATAAAAGTTAAAAATATTATAAGTCATGAACAAAGCTTAGCTTCATATGCACTAGAGAAAATTAGTAAATTTAACGATGTAGAATTTGTTGGCCGTCCTTCAAATAAAGGAAGTGTATTTTCATTTAATATTAAAGGTGTTCACGCTCATGATGCATCAACAGTTTTTGATGAAGATAATATCGCTGTAAGAGCAGGTCATCATTGCTGTCAAATTCTTCATAAAAAAATGAAAATTGGATCGTCCCTTAGAATGTCTTTTGGTGTTTATAATAATAAGCAAGATATTGACGCCATATGTGAGAGCATCAAGAAGTGTAAAAAAATATTTAAATTAAAATAATGGACTTAACAGAACTTTATCAAGACTTGATATTAGACCACGGTAAAAAGCCGAGAAACTTTGGTAAATGTAATAAATTTAATCATGATGCAGAAGGACATAATCCTTTATGTGGAGACAATATCCATGTGTATTTAAGTTTAGATACTGACAAAAAAGTAAAAGATATTTCATTTGAAGGATCAGGTTGCGCCATATCAGTAGCATCGTCATCTATTATGACTGAAATTGTTAAAGGTAAAACAGAAAAACAAGCTCGTGAATTATTAAATGCATTTTTTAAAATGATTAAAGAAGGACAGGAAATAAAAAAAGCAGGTTTATCTGAAGATGAACATATTAAATTTTCATCTCTTGCAGGAGTTGGTAGATTTCCAATGAGAGTAAAATGTGCAACTTTATCTTGGCATACTTTAAAAGCAGCATTAGATGATGAAAAGAAACCAATTAATTCAGAAATAATTGACTAATGGATAATTCTCAAAAAATTGACGAAATAAAAGATAAATTAAAGACCATCTTTGATCCTGAGATACCCGTTGATATTTACGAGTTAGGTCTTATTTATGACGTAAGGCTTAAGGATAAGAATTGCGAAATCGATATGACGCTGACTTCTCCAAATTGCCCTGAAGCTCAAAGCATTCCTAATAATGTTAGGAAAGCTGTTGAAAGTTTAGGACATTACAATGAAGTGGTGGTTAGAATTGTTTGGGATCCACCGTGGGATAAGAGTAAAATGTCGGAAGTTGCAAAACTAGCTTTAAATGTATGACAAAACAATTAATTACAATTTCAGATAACGCTGCAAAGCGTATTAAAGAAATTCTAAGCAACGCTGAGAGTGGCGTTAAAGGTGTGCGCGTTTCTGTAAAATCTGGAGGATGTGCTGGAATGGAATATGAGATGACTTATCTTAAAGAAACTATTCCAAATGATGAAGTGGTTAAAGATAATAACGTTGAAGTATTTATTGATCCAAAAGCTATTATGTATTTGCTTGGAACTAAGATGGATTACAAAGAAGATAAATTCTCATCATCTTTTGTATTTAACAATCCTAATGAAACTGAACGTTGTGGCTGCGGAGAATCTTTTAAAATTTAAATTGTTCGGCCAAGTTTCTCTCTTTTAGTCCAAATTTTTTATCGTATAACAGTCTAAAAGTTTTATTTTTATTTAAATAAATATTCACATTTAAAACATGACGAAATTCAACATTGTCGGCAACAACGCTTACTGGCCTTTTTTTAGGATCTAAATTTTTAATAGAAACTTTTGAATTATTGTGGATACTAGCACCACGCCATCCTCTCGGTTTAAAAGGAGATATAGGTGTAACTGCAAGTAGATTAGATTCCAAATCTAATACAGGACCACGTGCTGATAAATTATATGCAGTACTTCCTGCGGGTGTTGCAACAAGTGTACCGTCACAAATAATTTCTTTCATTCTAACTTTGTTATCAATCTTAATTTCAAGCTTTGCAGCCTGTCGAGTTTCTCTAAAAACAGATACTTCGTTAACAGCAATGGCTGTTTTAATTTTACCATTCTTATTCTTTGCATACATTTCAAGCGGATGAAGTTCTGCAATATTAGCTTTGTTAATTTTGTTAATTAGATCTTTTTCATCGAATTTATTTAATAAAAAACCACGATTACCTTTATTCATTCCATAGAAAGGAATTTTGTATTTTTGATATTTTTTAAGTGAAGCAAGCATAAAACCATCTCCACCAAGTACAATGAATACATCCGAATCATTGATTGAATAATTTTTATACTTTTTAATAATAGATCTTTTTGCAGCCTGTGCGTTTGGACTTGAGTCCGCAATTACGTGAATTTTATTATACGATCTATGCATTTGTGAAAAATTTAAAATCCTTTAATAACTAAGCTAATGTACCACTTAAATATTACTGAGGCATTTAAAAAATATACCAAAAAACATAGCCTTCAAAAAAACATTAATCAGGAAGATTTAATTAAAACTTTAGACACTTTAACGGAGCAATTAAAACCGTCATTTTTAAAGTCTGTCACTGGTATTTTTTCAAGTAAAAAACCTAAGGGATTTTATCTTTACGGCGATGTAGGCGCTGGAAAGACCATGATTGTTAATTTCTTTTTAGAATATTTAAATCATTCAAGAGTACTAAAGACCCATTTTAATAAGTTTATGGTGGATATTCACAATAAACTTCATAAGTTAAAAAATGAAAGCAATCCCTTACCTAAAATCGTTAAAACTTTTAAAAAAGACTTCGATATTATTTTCTTTGATGAATTTCAAATAACCAACATTGCAGATGCAATGATACTTGGAAAGTTATTAGAACAATTTTTTTCAAATAATATTTTCATAATTACTACCTCTAACGCTAAACCTGACGATTTATATCTAGGCGGATTACAACGTGATCAATTTCTTCCCTATATCGAAAACATCAAAGCTAACACTTTGGTTTACTCATTAAACTCAGGAAAAGATTACCGTGAACTTTATTTAAATAAACAAAATAGGTTTTTCATTGTTAAGGACCCACAAACCAAAAAAAACTTCAACCAAGTATTGTTTAACGTCTTAAGCGGCAAACAATTTGCAACAAAAGAAATTGAAATAAAGGGGAGAAAATTAATTATTGATAATTATGTCTCAGGAATTGCAAAGTTTAATTTTAAAGATTTGTGTTTTCAAACCTATGGTTCAGAGGATTACATAGAGATTTGTAAAATTACCAAAATTTTCTTCATTGAAAATATTCCAAATTTTACTGATGAACTCATTAATGAACAGTATCGATTTATAAACTTAATCGATATTATTTATGACAATCAATTAAGTTTAGTTGCAACTGCAACAGTTCCAATTAATCAAATTACAAGTAGCGTAAAATTAGCAAAGGTTTTTCAAAGAACTTTAAGTAGATTAGGAGAATTAACTAGATCGAATTAAGTAAATTATATTGTTTTTACTTATTAATTTTTATAATAATCTCATTTTTAATTATTGCCCTAATAGCTCAATTGGTAGAGCAACTGATTTGTAATCAGTAGGTTTGCGGTTCAAGTCCGTATTAGGGCACCATCTTCAGCGCTTAAACGTAGACCTCATTGCAAATCTAAAACAAAAAGTTCCTAAAATTGCACCACCATAGACAATCAGTAGCGGATAAAAATCATGATTAGCTAGTGCTGCATACCAAGGAGCAAGAGCGAGTATGAATGGAAAAAATATTAATCCTAAAAAAGCAATGATGGGACCAAAGACTTCTTTCACAACATCAAAGCAAATAAACAAACCCCAAAAGGCAGTAATTACATAAATTAATATTCCAACAAGAAAGAGTGGGCTTAAGCGTATTGCTTTAAATCGAGGTCTAAATGTTTCGTTATTATTAATTCGTTCAGCTTCTACTTCTTTAACTTCAATAATTTCTTTTTCTTTATTTTCAGACAATTTTAATTAAGGAACTAAAATAGCAGGGCCTGTTAATTTTCTAGCCTCTAATTCTTCGTGTGCTGTAACTGCATCTTTAAGTGCAAATTTTTTAAATATTTTAATTTTAAATTTATTTGTTTTGATTGCCTCAAATACAGTGTTTGCACTGTTTACCAATTCTTCTCTAGTAACTGTATAATGAGCAATAGATGGACGTGTGAAAAACAATCCCTTGGGTGCGATATGTTTTTTAGGATCAACTTTATCAACTAATCCTGAAGCATTACCAAAAGAAACCATCGTTCCACGAATTGCTAAACATTCAATAGATTCTTCAAATGTTTTAGCGCCGACACCATCGTAAACAACATCTAGCATTTTACCATTTGTAATTTCTTTAACTTTTTGTGAGAAACTTTCCTTTGAATAATTAATTACAAAATCACATCCATTTTCTTTCGCAATTGCAACTTTTTCTTCAGAACCAACTGTGCCAATAACTTTGCATCCTAATGATTTTGCCCACTGACATAAAACTTGTCCAACTCCACCAGCTGCCGCATGATATAAAATAAATTGATCTTTTTTAACTTTGTAAGCTCTATGAAGAAGATATTCAGATGTAATTCCTTTAAGCATAATACACGATGCGATTTCATCTGATATATAATCTGGAATTTTTACTAGTTTTTCTTGAGGATAAACTTGTTTTTCTGAATAGGATCCAGGAGGAGCCGCAGCATGAGCAACACGATCGCCAACTTTAAATTCTTTTACATCAGATCCAATTTCTTCAATTACTCCAGCAGCTTCAAGTCCAATACCGTTTGGTAGAGGTAGCGGGTAGGTTCCAGATCTATGATAAACGTCTATGTAATTTAAACCGATTGCTTTATTCTTAATTAAAACTTCATTTGGAGCTAGCTTTTTAAGCTCAACATCTACAAACTTCATTACGTTTGCATTGCCGGTTTCTGTAATTCTGATTGATTTAACCATTTTTATTATTATTATTAGAACATATTTTTCTTATGATAAAAACAATATTTCTATCACTTTTACTTATATTTTCTTTCAATACTGTTAATGTGAGAGCAGCAGATTCTGGTCCTCCTCCTGAAGTTATAAAAAAAACAAACCCAACTTATGCTGAAGCAAAAACTTTAGTTAAAAGTAAGAAGTTTGATAAAGCAGTTGTAATGTTGGAGGAGCTATTAAAAGACAGTAAAAACTCCAGTAACCCTGATATTTTAAATGACTACGCTTATTCATTAAGAAATTTAAAACAATACGACAAAGCTGAAAAATTTTACTTAGCAGCTCTTAAAATTAATCCAAAACACGCTGGAGCTAATGAGTATTTAGGAGAACTTTATCTTCAAACTAAACGACCTGAAGAGGCTAAAAAAAGATTAGAAGTTCTAAAAACTTGTAATTGCGAAGAATATAAAGAATTGAAAGAAAAAATCGAAAAGTACAAATAATTTCTTCTTAATAACCCCTTTAAAAACAATAATTTTTACTTAAAAATCTATTCACAGTTGTGTCAAATTGAATGTTTGGTTGTTTTTATTCTTATTATATAAGAATGGCCAATGTTCTTCGAATACTTACAGAATTACTTAACTATTTTAATCTTTTTGTTCGTAGCAATTGGAATTGGAATAGCCTTCATCGTCGTTAACTTTCTGTGTGCGCCAAGTAAACCCGATGCTGAAAAATTATCTGCATATGAGTGCGGATTTGAACCTTTTGGTGACTCTCGAATGAAGTTTGATGTACGTTTTTATTTAGTTTCTATTCTTTTTATTATCTTTGATCTTGAGGTGGCATTTCTTTTTCCTTGGGCAATTACTTTAGGTCAAATCGGTTCGTTAGGTTTTTGGTCAATGATGCTTTTTATTGGAACGTTAACAGTTGGATTTGTTTATGAGTGGAAAAAAGGAGCTTTAGATTGGGAATGATACAAAATAAATTAGATCAAGTTCCAGAAGAATTTAAAGAGCTCGCAAAAGAGTTTACTGAAAAAGGTTTTATTACCACTTCAAGCGAAAATTTAATTAATTGGGCAAGAACAGGCTCGTTACACTGGATGACATTCGGTCTTGCATGTTGTGCGGTTGAAATGATGCAAACATCAATGCCTCGATATGACCTTGAAAGATTTGGAGCAGCTCCTAGAGCATCGCCAAGACAATCGGATGTTATGATCGTTGCAGGAACCTTAACAAATAAAATGGCTCCAGCTCTTCGTAAAGTTTACGATCAGATGCCAGAACCACGTTACGTTATTTCAATGGGAAGCTGCGCAAATGGTGGTGGCTACTATCACTATTCTTACGCTGTTGTGAGAGGTTGCGATCGTATAGTTCCTGTTGATGTTTATGTACCAGGTTGCCCTCCGTCTGCTGAAGCGTTGTTGTATGGAATATTACAATTACAAAAGAAGATTAGAAGAGAAGGAACGATCGAGAGATAATTATGCAAAAAGTAAATCTGGATACAAATTTAAAAAATGAATTTAAATCTTTAAATATTACTGAAAATTTTTCAGAGCCAGTTCTAGAAGTATCTACTGAAGAGTTACCAGCTTTATTAGTTTATTTAAGAGATAATAAAAATTTAAGATTTAGACAGCTTATTGATATTTTGGGTGTTGATTATCCAAAACGAGTTAACAGATTTGATGTTATCTATTTATTATTAAGTCACGAATTTAATAACCGAATTACAGTTAAGACTTCTGTAAAATTAGATGAGGCCCTACCAAGTGTGGTGCCTATTTTTCCAGTAGCTAATTGGTTTGAAAGAGAAGCCTTTGATATGTATGGGATTAAATTTACAAACCACCCAGATCTTAGAAGAATTTTAACTGACTATGAATTTGAAGGCTATCCACTTAGAAAAGACTTCCCTTTATCAGGCCACACAGAGGTTAGATATGATGATGAGCTTAAAAAAGTAGTCTATGAGCCAGTAAAATTATCTCAAGCCTACAGAGATTTTGATTTTGAATCCCCATGGGAAGGCACAAAATATATTAAAAAAGAAACAGACAAAAGGTAATGGCTAAAGAAACAAAAACCATGAATCTAAACTTTGGTCCACAGCATCCTGCTGCGCACGGAGTATTAAGATTAATTCTTGAGCTAGATGGTGAAGTTATTGAAAGAGCAGATCCACATATTGGATTGCTACATCGAGGAACAGAAAAATTAATTGAAAACAAAACTTACACTCAAGCCGTTCCTTACTTTGATAGATTAGATTACGTTGCGCCAATGAACCAAGAGCATGCATTCGCTCTTGCGATTGAAAAATTATTAGACATTAAAGTTCCACCTCGCGGAAGTCATATTCGAGTAATTTTTTGTGAGATCGGAAGAATTCTAAGTCACATTTTAAATATTACAACCCAAGCACTGGACGTGGGTGCATTAACTCCTTCTCTCTGGGGATTTGAAGAGAGAGAAAAGTTAATGGTGTTTTATGAAAGAGTTTCAGGATCCCGTTTACATGCAAACTATTTTAGACCAGGTGGAGTTCACCAAGATTTTCCAGTTGGACTTAAAGAAGATATTTTAGATTTTTGTAAAAATTTTCCAAAAGTAATTGATGATTTAGAAAATCTACTAACAGACAACAGAATTTTTAAACAAAGAAATGTTGATATTGGAATTGTAAGCCCACAAGACGCGGTTGCACATGGTTTTTCTGGTGTGATGCTAAGAGGATCCGGAATTGCTTGGGATCTAAGAAGATCACAACCTTATGAAGGTTATGACAAATTTAAATTTAAGATTCCTATTGGAAAAAATGGAGATTGTTACGATCGTTATCTTTGTAGAATTGAAGAGATGCGCGAGAGTACAAAAATTATAATTGAAGCAATAAAAAATCTTCCAGAAGGTCCTGTAATGACAACAGATGGAAAAGTATCGCCACCATCAAGAGCAGCAATGAAAAAATCTATGGAAGCTTTAATTCATCACTTTAAATTATTTACTGAAGGTTATCACGTTCCAAAAGGTGAAGTGTACGCTTGTGTTGAAGCACCAAAGGGAGAGTTTGGTGTTTATTTAATTGCAGATGGTTCTAATAAACCTTATCGATGCAAAATTAAAGCACCAGGTTTTGCGCACTTACAAGCAATGGATTATGTAGTGAAGGGTCATATGTTGGCAGACGTTCCTGCCGTACTTGGTTCAATGGATATTGTGTTTGGGGAGATTGATCGATGAGTGGAAAGCACGTTGCAAAAGATCAGCCGACTACATTTGAGTTTAATGAAGTTAATTTAAAACGAATTCAGGAAATTTTAAAAAAATATCCCCCAGAGCGAAAAAAGAGTGCAGTAATGCCACTTTTAGATCTAGCACAAAGACAGCATGATAATTGGATACCAAATGCTGCAATAAAAAAAATAGGTGAGATTTTAGAAGTTCCGTACATAAAAATTTATGAAGTTGCAACTTTCTACACGATGTACAATTTAGCGCCAGTTGGAAAATACTTTATACAGATTTGCACAACATCTCCATGCATGATCAGAGGATCTGGCAAAATTGTTAACCTTTGTAAAAAACATATTTCAGAAAAAGAAGGAAAACTAAGCGATGATCAAAAAGCATCTTGGATTGAAGTTGAATGTTTAGGTGCATGTGTGAGCGCCCCAATGATGCAAATTAATGATGATTTTTATGAAGATCTAACTGAAGAGACAGCAACTAAAATTTTTGAAGGAATTAAAAGCGATAAATTACCAAAACCTGGATCACAAAAAGGTCGTGTAGGTTTCGAGCCAAACAAACGATTAACATTAGTAAAAAATTAAATGCTACAGGATAAAGATAGAATATTTACAAATTTATACGGAGACTTTGGTCGTGATATTAAATCTGCAAAAGTTCGTGGAGATTGGAAAGACACAAAAGAGATTATTGCAAAAGGTAAAGACTGGATCATAAATGAAGTTAAACTTTCAGAACTTCGAGGCCGTGGTGGCGCTGGATTTCCAACTGGCATGAAATGGTCCTTTGCTCCAAAAGAAGTAAAGCCAGGTCGACCTCATTACTTAGTTATTAACGCCGATGAGTCAGAGCCTGGAACTTGTAAAGATAGAGATATTTTAAGATTTGAACCACAAAAATTAATTGAGGGTTGTTTAATTGCATCTTACGCTGTGAATGCTAACGCATGCTACGTTTACATTCGAGGTGAGTACCTTGCAGAAAGTAAAATTTTACAAGAAGCAATTGATGAAGCTTATAAAGAAGGTTTACTTGGTAAAAATGCTTGCGGCACTGGTTTTGATTTAGATATTCACATTCATCTTGGTGCAGGTGCTTATATTTGTGGAGAAGAAACTGCATTACTTGAAAGCTTAGAAGGAAATAAAGGTCAGCCAAGATTAAAACCACCTTTCCCAGCTTTAATAGGCCTTTATGGATGCCCAACCATTGTAAACAATGTTGAAACGATTGCAGTGGTTCCAACAATATTAAGAAGAGGCGGAAAATGGTTTGCAGGATTTGGTAGACCTAAAAATACGGGTACAAAAATTTTCTGTATTTCTGGAAACGTAAACAATCCATGTAACGTTGAAGAAGAAATGGGAATTCCTTTAAAAGATTTAATTGAAAAACATGCAGGTGGAGTAATTGGTGGATGGGATAATTTACAAGCAGTCATACCAGGCGGATCATCAATGCCATTACTTAGCAAAAGTATTTGCGAGACTATAAAAATGGATTTTGACTCTCTAGTTGAAGCTAAAAGTGGCCTTGGCACTGCTGGAATTGTCGTAATCGATAAGTCGCAAGATATTGTTAAAGTCATAGCCAGAATTGCGAGATTTTATAAACATGAAAGCTGCGGGCAATGTACTCCATGCAGAGAAGGTTCTGGTTGGATGTGGAGAATGTTAGAGAGAATTGCAAAAGGGGATGCGGAGGTTGCTGAATTAGACATGTTAATGGATGTGACTAAACAAATTGAAGGCCACACGATTTGCGCATTTGGTGAAGGATCTTCTTGGCCAGTTCAAGGTTTATTAAGACACTTTAGAACCGAGATGGAAGAAAGATTAACTCATAAGAAAAATATATAGATGCCAAAAGTTAAAGTAGATGGAATTGAAGTAGAAGTGCCACAGGGTGCAACGGTACTGCAAGCCTGTGAAGTTGCTGGAAAAGAAATTCCAAGATTTTGTTATCACGAAAGATTATCTATCGCTGGTAATTGCAGAATGTGTTTAGTGGAGATGGAAAAATCTCCAAAGCCTGTAGCATCTTGTGCAATGCCAGTAGCAGATGGGCAGGTAATTTATACAAATACCGAGTTGGTAAAAAAAGCAAGACAAGGCGTGATGGAGTTTTTGCTTATCAATCACCCTCTAGATTGTCCTATTTGTGATCAAGGTGGTGAGTGTGATCTTCAAGATCAGTCAATGAAGTATGGAGTTGATAAATCTCGATACGAACTAAACAAAAGATCTGTAAAAGAAAAATATATGGGACCGTTAATTAAAACGGTTATGACAAGATGTATTCATTGTACTCGTTGCGTTCGATTTGCAGAAGAGATTGCAGGCGTACCAGAAATTGGTGCGATTAATCGTGGTGAGAATATGGAGATTACAACTTATTTAGAAAAAACTTTAGATTCAGAGTTATCTGCAAACGTAATTGATCTTTGTCCAGTTGGCGCATTAACTTCAAAACCATATGCCTTTGAAGCAAGGCCTTGGGAATTAACAAAGACCGAAAG
Organism: alpha proteobacterium SCGC AAA028-C07; assembly: GCA_000419465.1. Classification (GTDB taxonomy): domain Bacteria; phylum Pseudomonadota; class Alphaproteobacteria; order Pelagibacterales; family Pelagibacteraceae; genus Fontibacterium. The sequence continues at coordinate 19,043 of ATTB01000011.1, forward strand.
CATTGATGTAATGGATGCAGTTGGTTCTAATATTCGTGTAGATACAAAAGGTTGGGAAGTTAAAAGAATTTTACCAAGAATAAATGATGAAATTAATGAAGAGTGGCTTAGTGACAAATCTCGTTATGCTTGCGACGGATTATCAAAAAATCGACTAGATACTCCTTTCATTAAAGTAGAGGGCAAACTTAAAGCTTGTAGCTGGGATGATGCCTTTAAATATATTGCTGAAAACACAAAAGGTTTTACTGGAGATAAAGTTTTTGGAGCGGTTGGCGATTTAGTTGATGTTGAAACTATGTATATGTTTAAGAAATTCTTCAAAGATGTTTTATCTTCAGACAATATAGATTTTAGACAGACTAATTATTTTATCGACCCGTCACATAAAGTTAACTACTTATTCAACACATCTATTGCTCGTTTAGAGGAAGCTGATTTGGTAGTTTTAGTTGGAACTAATCCAAGATTAGAGGCGACCATCTTAAATGCTAGAATTAGAAAGGCTTATGTAGCTAGAAAAGCTAAAGTTTATTCTATTGGTGATGTGGGTGATCTTACTTATCCGCATGAAAATGTTGGTTCATCACTTTCAGCAATCGGTGACATTTTAGCAAAAAATGGAAAAATTTATAACAGTCTTAAATCTGCAAAGAAGCCAGTATTTATTATTGGTGAATCTGGATTAAGTCCAAACGGTGAGTATGTTTTAGAAACTATAAAAAAGATTTTAAAAGATAATAATTTTTTAAATAATGATTGGAATGGTTTAAATATTCTTCATCAAAACGCATCTAGTGTTGGAGCGATATATTTAAATTTACTTAAATCTAATTTTTTAGAAGATTTAAATAATGACACTTTAAAAGTAGTTTATCTTTTAGGAGCTGATCAAATTAAAGTTAAACCTGTTAATAAATTTATAATTTATCAAGGAACACATGGTGGATTAAATAGTAAAATTGCAGATGTGATTTTACCAGGAGCTGCTTATACAGAAAAACAAGGTTTGTATGTGAACACTGAAGGTAGAGTTCAAGATGCTAACAAAGCAAGTTTCCCTCCAGGAAATGCTAAAGAAGATTGGAAAATATTTAGAGCGTTATCTGATGTCTTTAAAAAAACAATTGATATCAACTCTCATTTAATTTTAAGAGAAAATTTATTTAAAGAGTATCCAATATTTAAAGAAGTAGATGAGTTACCTAAATCTGAAATCGATAGTCTAACTTTTAAAAATGTTACACCAGTAAATGGCAATATTAAAATTGCTGACTTTGATTTTTATTTCTCAAATATTATTGCAGCTTCATCAAAGACAATGGATGAATGTAAAAAAGCTAAACAAATTTTACAAAAGACAGGAACTGATAATTAATGTTTTTAGAATATTTAAATATAGTCTTGTATGATCTTTTGAAGATTGCAGCTCTTGTCGTTCCAGTTTTAATTGCTGTTGCAATGATTGTTTGGGTTGATCGAAGAGTATGGGGCGCTGTTCAACTTAGAAAAGGACCTAACGTCGTTGGACCATTTGGTTTGTTTCAAACTTTAGCAGATGCACTTAAATATATTTTTAAAGAAGTCATTATTCCAATTCATGCAAACAAAGTAATTTTTATAATTGCTCCAATTGTTACAATGTCGTTAGCATTAATCGCTTGGGCAGTTATTCCTTTTAGCGAGACGCTAGTGCTTGCAAATATTAATGTTGGAATTCTTTATATCTTCGCTGTGTCATCTCTTGGTGTATATGGAATTATTATGGCTGGATGGGCTTCAAACTCTAAGTATCCATTTTTAGGAGCACTAAGATCTGCAGCGCAGATGGTTTCATATGAAGTATCCATTGGGCTCATAATAATAAATGTATTGCTGTGCGCGGGTTCTTTAAATTTGGTTGATATCGTTCTTGCCCAGAAGAATATTTGGTACGCCATCCCATTATTCCCTATGTTTGTTATCTTTTTCATATCAGCATTAGCTGAAACAAACAGACCTCCATTTGATTTACCAGAGGCTGAGGCTGAACTTGTTGCTGGATATCAAACTGAATATTCAGGAATGATGTATGCATTATTCTGGCTAGGTGAATATGCAAATATTTTATTATTATGCGCACTTGGTTCTGTTTTATTTTTAGGTGGTTGGTTATCTCCAATTGACGCCTATCCTTTTAATGCAATTCCATCGCCCCTTTGGTTAATTTTTAAAATACTATTCTTATTTATTTTATTTGCTTTGGTTAAAGCAATTGTGCCACGTTACCGTTATGATCAACTTATGAGATTAGGTTGGAAAGTATTTTTACCATTCTCATTGTTCTGGGTTGTTTTGACGGCGTCGTTTTTATATTTTTTTAACTTATTACCAAAATGAAAATAAAATTTTCTAGAATATTAAAAATTATTTTTTTATCAGAGTTTGTTAAAAGTCTTTATCTTGCTTTTATTTATATGTTTAAAAGAAGAGCAACTGTAAACTATCCTTTTGAAAAAGGTCCTATCAGTCCAAGATTTAGAGGCGAGCATGCTCTGCGAAGATATCCTGATGGCGAAGAGAGATGTATTGCATGTAAATTATGCGAAGCAGTTTGTCCTGCTCAAGCAATCACAATTGAAGCTGAACCTAGAGAAGATGGATCTAGAAGAACAACAAGATACGACATCGATATGTTGAAATGTATTTACTGTGGGCTATGCCAAGAGTCTTGTCCGGTGGATGCAATTGTTCAAGGACCTAATTTTGAATTTGCAACAGAGACACGAGAAGAACTTTATTACAATAAAGAAAAACTTTTAGAAAATGGCGACAAGTGGGAAAAAGAATTAGCTCACAACATTAAAGTAGATAAATCTTTCAGATGATAGCACACGCATTAATATTTTATTTACTTTCCTCAGTAGCTATTCTTTCAAGCCTTATGGTTATTTCTTCAAAAAATACTGTGCATTCCGTTTTCTTTTTAATTTTAGCATTCGTTAATGTTTCTTGTTTATTCATCATGATCGGAGCCGAATTTGTCGGAATGATTTTACTTATTGTTTATGTGGGAGCCGTTGCGGTTTTATTTTTATTCGTCGTGATGATGTTAGAGGGAAATTTTGTAAAAGTTAAGCAAGGGTTTTTGCAATACATGCCATTTGGTTTTTTTATCGCCTTAGTAATTTTTTT
>ATTB01000012.1 GCA_000419465.1 alpha proteobacterium SCGC AAA028-C07
AAATTATTATGAATAAAACTATATCTTTGAATGAGAGATTTTTAGCTAGCTTAAAACTTTCCAAAGTTCCAAGAAATTCAGCAAAAAATAGAGTAAAAAATAGATGTGAAATAACAGGAAGATCTCGTGGTTATTATAGAAAATTAAGAATGTCCAGAATTGCACTTAGAAAATTTGCTTCTAGTGGAAAAATTCCAGGCATGACGAAAGCTAGCTGGTAAGGAGGAAATATGAAAATTACAGATCCCATTGGAGATATGATTACAAGAATAAGAAACGGGCAAATGCGTGGTTTAAAAAAAGTTTCAGTTCCTGGTTCTAAATTAAGAAAAGCAGTTTTGGATGTTCTTCAAAAAGAAGGATTTATTCAAGAGTATACTGTCTCAAAAGATAAAAGTTTTGAAACAATAGAAATTAATTTGAAATATATGTACGGTGATCCGGTTATCAAAGAGATTGAAAGAGTTTCAAGACCTGGAAGAAGAATATATTCTAGATCAGAAAGTATTCAAAAAGTTCAAAATGGATTGGGAATATCTATTATTTCTACATCAAAAGGTATTTTCTCTGATAACGAAGCTAGAGAAAAAAAACTAGGCGGGGAGGTCCTTTGTAAGGTTTCTTAAAGTATGTCAAAAATCGGAAAAACACCTATTATATTACCATCTGGAGTTACTGTTAAAGTTGAGAATAATAAAGTTATTATTCAAGGCGCTAAAAGTAAAAAAGAACTAGTTGTAGATCAGAGTATTTTAAAAGTAATAGTTGCTGATAATAAAGTTTCTCTTGAGCCCGTTGATAAAAAAAATGCAAATAAAGTTACTTGGGGGCTGCACAGAAGTTTAATTAATAATGGCATTATTGGTGTTTCAAAAGGATTTGAAAAAGATTTAAAACTTACAGGCGTTGGTTTTAGAGCTGCATTGCAAGGTAAAAAGATAATTTTTCAATTAGGATTTAGCCATGACGTTCATTATGATATTCCGGAAGGCATCGAAATAGCCATAGATAAACAAACAGCAATAAAAGTTAAAGGCATTGATAAAGAATTAGTAGGAAAAGTATGTGCTGATATTAAATTTTTAAAACCAGTTGAGCCCTACAAAGGAAAAGGAATAACTTCTTCTGATCAATTTGTTTTAAGAAAAGAAGGTAAAAAGAAATAAATATGGCTAGCGACATTAAAAGACAGACAAGAACTAGAGGAAAAATGAAAAAGTACAATCCTACAGGATTCCGACTTACTGTTTTTAGATCTTTAAAAAATATTTACGCTCAAGTTATTGATGATGCTAAAAATCAAACTTTAGTTTCAGCATCTTCAGTTGAAAAAGCTATGGATAAGAAGAAAAAAATGGAATTATCAGTTGAAGTTGGAAAATTGGTAGCAAAAAGAGCTTTAGAAAAAGGAATAAAAGAAGTTTATTTTGACAGAGGCAGATATAAGTATCATGGTCGTATTAAAGCAGTAGCAGACTCTGCAAGAAAAGAAGGATTAAAATTTTAATTTATGAATACACAATCAGAACTTAAAGAAAAATTAGTCGCGATTAATCGAATTACTAAAGTAGTAAAAGGTGGAAGAAGATTTGGATTTGCAGCATTAGTTATTGTTGGAAATCAAAAAGGCTTAGTTGGTTATGGACATGGTAAAGCAAAACAAGTTCCAGACGCAATCAAAAAAGCATCAGAAGAAGCAAAAAGTTCATTAGTTAAAGTTCCATTAAGAGAAGGAAGAACAATACATCATGACACTTATGGCAAAAGTGGAGCTGGAAAAGTTCTTCTTAGAAGTGCTCCGGCTGGAACAGGAATTATTGCTGGGGGAGCTATCCGAGCAATATGTGAAATGTTAGGCATGCAAGATGTTGTTGCAAAATCAATTGGCTCATCAAATCCATACAATGTTGTTAGAGCATGTATGTTAGCGTTGACAAAACAAAGATCTCCTAAAGACATTTCTATACTTCGTGGTAAAAAAATTAGTGAAGTTGTAGCGAGAAGATAAAACTATGAAATTAAATACATTAAATATTTCTCTTTATAAAAAAGGAAAAAGATACGGTAGAGGAATAGGCTCTGGAAAAGGAAAGACTGCTGGTCGAGGTGTTAAAGGTCAGAAAGCAAGATCTGGTGTATCTATTAAAAGTTTTGAAGGGGGGCAAATGCCTCTTTATAGAAGACTTCCTAAAAGAGGGTTTAATGCAATTATAAAGAAACATTCTTACGATCAGATGATTATTAATTTAAATGATATTCAGCATTTAATAGAGAAAAAGAAATTAGACACAACTTCTAAAGTTACATTAGACAGTCTTAGAAAAGTTAAAAATATTAAAAATAATTTTAAAAAATTAAAAGTTTTAGGTAATGGTGAAATTAAATCAAAAATACAAATAGAGGCACATCAAATCAGCGCATCTGCTAAATCGAAAATTGAAAAAGTAGGCGGTAGCGTTAATTTATTGAAACAAGCAGAGGCTAAATAGTTTGCATGTCTAGTTCTTTTGGGTCTGTAGAATCCTTAAAGCCAAATTCGTCTTTAGACGATCTTAAAAGAAGAATTTTTTATACTTTATTTATTTTAATTGTTTATAGATTCTGCACATACGTTCCTTTGCCAGGAATTGACGCGCAGGCATTAAAAGGTTTGATATCCGATAATCAAAGATCATTACTTGGAATGTTTAATCTTTTTGCAGGCGGAGCTGTATCCAGAATGGCAATTCTTGCATTAGGAATTATGCCTTACATTTCTTCATCAATTATCATTCAATTATTAACTGGTGTTACAGATTATTTTAAAAATTTAAAAAATTCAGGAGAAATCGGAAGAAGAAAAATCACTCAATACACTAGATATGGCACAGTTCTTTTAGCATTAGTGCAAGGATATGGAGTGGCTGTTAGTTTGGAAAATTCTCAAGGGATTGTTTTAGAAGCAGGATTTTATTTTAGATTAGTAACTACAATAACGTTGTTAACAGGAACAATGCTTTTAATGTGGCTTGGAGAACAAATTACTGCCAGAGGTATTGGTAATGGCATTTCATTAATTATCTTTGCAGGAATTGTTGCTGAAATTCCAGGAGCATTAGCTTCTACTTTTGAACTAGGAAGAACAGGAGCCATTTCTGCTGGAGTAATATTAGTTATTATTACTATTCTTATTGGCGCCATATACTTTATTGTTTTTGTAGAACGAGCTCAAAGAAAAATTTTAATTCATTATCCTAAAAGGCAAGTAGGGAATAAATTGTACGGCGGAGATGCTTCTCATCTTCCTTTAAAAGTTAATACGGCCGGCGTTATCCCTGCAATTTTTGCTTCAGCACTTTTAATTTTACCAATTACAATTTCAAATTTTACATCGTCTTCAAATGAAATTGTCGTTGGAATTGCCTCTATGCTAGGTCAAGGAAAGCCGCTGTATATGATTATTTATGCGGCTGGTATAATATTCTTCTCATTTTTTTATACTTCAATAATTTTTAATCCAAAAGAGACAGCAGAAAATTTAAGAAAGTATGGCGGGTTTGTTCCTGGAATAAGACCAGGAGAGCAGACAGAACAATTTATAGATCAATTACTTTTAAAATTAACGGCTATTGGATCTTTATATTTAGTTTTAATTTGTTTGTTACCAGAATTAATTATCGCAAATTATCCAATTCCATTTTATTTAGGTGGAACTTCACTTCTTATCGTTGCTGTGGTTGCAATGGATACAGTTGCCCAAGTACAAACTAGACTAATGAGTCAGCAATACGAGAGCTTAATTAAAAAAACAAAATTTAATCGTTAATGAATCTCGTAATTTTTGGCCCTCCAGGAGCAGGAAAAGGAACGCAGTCAGCAAAGTTAGTTAAAGAATTTAATTTATTTCAGTTATCAACAGGTAACTTACTTAGAGATGAAGTGAGCAAAAAAACTGATTTTGGAAATAAAATTGAAGAAATTATGAAATCTGGAGGATTGGTTTCTGATGAAATTATTAATAATTTAATTGAGAATAAAATTTCTAACCCAGAGTATAAAAACCGAATAATATTTGATGGCTTTCCAAGAAATATTGAACAAGCAAAAAGCTTAGACAATTTATTAAAAAAATATAATCAACAAATGAGTTTGGCTCTTAATTTAAAAGTAGATAATGAAATTTTAGTTAAGAGAATTACCGGCAGAGTTACTTGTTCAGCATGCAACAGAACATTTAATACTTTTTTTGATCCTCCAAAAAATTGTGACTTGAAAGAGTGTGGACAAAGAAAACTTATTACAAGATCTGATGATAATGAAGAGACAATTGTAAAAAGATTAAAAACTTATGATGAAAAAACTTTTCCAGTCTTAGATTATTACTTAAAAAAAGGAATAATGAAAAATATAGACGGAATGCAGGAAATCAATGCGATAAGTGACCAATTATTTACAATAATCCGTGCCGTACGCAGTTGACTTTGATAGCTTGATTCATATAATCGCATTTTTTCAAAAAATAGACTTTTAATTTATGGCTCGTATAGCTGGAGTAAATATTCCTCAAAATAAAGTTGTTAAAACAGCTCTTACTTATATTCATGGTATTGGTGATAAAATAGCAAATGACATTTGCAACGAATTAAAAATTGACAAACGTAAAAGAACAAACGCTCTTACAGACGATGAAGTTTTAAAAATTAGAGAATTTATTGATAGCAAATATTCTGTTGAAGGAGATCTTAGAAGAAATGTATCCTTAGATATTAAAAGACTAAAAGACTTAGGAACTTATAGAGGATCAAGACATAGAAAAAGACTTCCCGTTAGAGGACAAAGAACACATTCCAATGCAAGGACAAGAAAAGGTAAGGCTATTGCAATAGCAGGAAAAAAATTAACTAGTATGAAATAATTAAATGGCCGAAGATAAAAATATTAAAGATAAAAAACCAAAAACAGAAGGTGCTGCTGGACCAGCAAAAGATGCTAAGCAAGATGGTGGAATAAAGAAAAAAATTAAAGTTAAGAAAAAAGAGAAAAAGAATGTTGTAAATGGAAATGTTTACGTAAATGCAACTTTTAACAATACTATTGTTACCATTACTGACAAACAAGGTAATGTAATTTCGTGGTCTTCTGCAGGATCAAAAGGATTTAAAGGCTCTAGAAAATCAACTCCCTATGCAGCACAAGTTGCAGCCGATGATGCGGCGGGTAAAGCATTAGAGCATGGATTAAAAAATATTACAGTTGAAGTAAAAGGACCTGGTTCAGGTCGAGAAACTGCTCTTAGAGCATTACAGGCTAGAGGTTTTAAGATCACCTCTATTAAAGATATGAGTCCTATGCCGCATAATGGCTGCAGGCCTCCAAAGAAAAGACGAGTTTAATAATAACTAAATAGGAGAAGTAACTTGATAGACAAAAATTGGAAAGAACTTATAAAACCATCAAAATTAAATATTACACAAAGTGATGACAAAAAACATGCAAAAATTATCGCTGAACCTTTAGAAAAGGGTTACGCTTTAACTTTAGGAAATGCATTAAGAAGAGTTTTGTTGTCTTCAGTTCAAGGCACAGCTGTAACAGCTATTCAAATTGATGGAGTGCTTCATGAATTCTCATCAATTGACGGCGTCAGAGAAGATGTTACTGATATCGTTCTTAACGTTAAAGCTTTAGCTTTAAATTTAAAAACTTCTGGACCAAAAAAATTAATTTTAGATGCAAAAGGACCTGGTGAGATTAAAGCAAAAATGATCGCTCCAAATTCAGATATTGAAATATTAAATCCTGATTTAGTAATTTGCAATTTAGATGAAAAAACTAAATTTCATATGGAGTTAACGGTAAATACTGGAAAAGGTTATGTTCCTGCAGACAGGAATAAAGCTAGTAATTCCCCATTAGGATTAATAGCAATTGACGCTGTTTTTAGTCCAGTTAAGAGAGTTTCTTATAACGTATCTAATGCAAGAGAAGGATTAACATTAGATTACGATAAATTAACAATGGAAGTTGAAACAAATGGATCTGTAACAGCAGAAGATTCTGTTGCTTTTGCAGCTAGAATTTTACAAGATCAGTTAGCAATGTTTGTAAATTTTGATGAACCAGTTGCAACAATTCAAGAGAAAAAACCTTCAGAGCCAGAATTTAATAGAAACTTACTTAGAAGAGTTGATGAATTAGAACTATCTGTAAGATCAATGAATTGTCTGAAAAATGATAATATTATTTATATTGGAGATTTAGTTCAAAAGAGTGAAAGCGAAATGCTAAGGACTCCTAATTTTGGAAGAAAATCTTTGAATGAAATTAAAGAGGTTCTTACAACAATGTCATTGTATCTTGGAATGGAAGTTCCAAATTGGCCACCAGAAAATATCGCTGAACTTTCTAAAAAATTAGAGGATAACTATTAATAACAATGAGACACAAAATTGCTCATAGAAAATTAAACAGAACTTCAGAACACCGAAAAGCTTTGTTTAAAAATATGCTTAATTCTTTAATTAAGCATGAGCAAATTAAAACAACTCTGCCCAAAGCAAAAGAATTAAAGCCATTAATTGATAAAGTTATAACTATTGGAAAAAAGAAAGATTTATCAGCTAGAAGGTCTTTAATTTCAAAATTACAAGATGAAGATTCAGCAGAAAAATTAATTACAGTTTTATCTAAGAGATACGAAAATAGAAAAGGCGGTTATTCTAGAATTATTAGAACTAGAAATCGTTTTGGTGATAATTCAACAATGGCTTACATTGAATTGGTAGATAAAGACTTTAATGCAAAAGGACAAGATTCAGGCCCAGTTCAAAAAAAACCTGAACAACCAAAGGAAGAAGCTCAGCAGCTAAGTAAATAAACAATTAATGAAGTCTTATTTATTAATTGCTTTATTTGGTGCTATTGGAACGTTAGCAAGATTTTCAGTTATACAATTCACCCCAAAAATTTTTCAAACTATTTTTCCAATTGGAACTCTTGCAGTAAATTTATTGGGATGTTTTCTAATTGGTTTAGTTTCAGGAATATTAGATACAAAATTCATATCAATAGATGAAAATTTTAAAAATTATATTACTATTGGATTTTTAGGAGGTTTCACAACATTCTCTTCTTTCTCTCAAGATTTTTTTAATCTTATTAATAGTTCAAATTATTTATTAGCTTTTATTTATATTTTTATTTCAGTTTTTTTTGGTTTATTGACGTTTTATTTAGGGGATAAGTTTATTCATATTATTTCATAATGGAACCTAAGCATATTTTTAAAATTGAAGAGGATTTTGAAAATATTCGTCTCGATAAATGGTTTAAAAAAAAAGTTAAACCATTACCTCAGTCATTAATTGAAAGAACTTTAAGAAAAGGAAAAATTTTAGTTAATGGGAAAAAGGCTAAAAGCTCTTACAAAATACAGATTAATGATGAAATTAAGATATATGCCGATATTGATAATGATAACAAAATAATTAAAAAAAAATTTTCATATTTACCATCAAAAAAAGATTACGATTTAATAAAAAATAATATTTTATTTGAAAATGAGCATTATCTTGTCTTAAACAAACCCTACAACTTAGCTGTACAATCGGGGACAAAAACAGGAAAAAATATTTTTGATATATTAAAAAACTATTCAGAAACAGAATATCTAACACCACATTTAGTTCACAGATTAGATGCAGAAACAACGGGAATTTTAATTATTAGTAAAACCCATAAAAGTGCAAAATTTTTCTCAGAAACTTTTAAAAATCAAACTATAAAAAAAAGTTATTTAGCGGTAGCAGATGGGGTTTTAGAAAATAAAAGTGGAACTTTAAAAAATGAACTTAGTTATGTTGAAAATAATAAAGAAAAAATACATTTATCTATTACTAATTATAAAGTTATTTCCGAGACAAAAGACTACTCTTTGTTATTGCTAAATCCAGAAACAGGCAGAAAACATCAGTTAAGAAGACAATTAAATTTTATTAAACATCCTATCTTGGGAGAAAAAAAATACACGAATAAAGGCTTAAACAAATCCAAGGAACTTCATTTAATGCTTCATGCTTGTAAAGTAGAGTTTATAATAAACAGTAAAAAAATAATTCATCATGCTGAACCTCCTTTGTATTTTCAGAATTTTTGTAAGGAGCAGAAATTAACTTACGAATTAAATAATTTATAAAAATTATCTTTTATAGATTTATTAATGTTTTCGTCACTTGGAATTGAACGTAGATCAGAGATATTAATTATTCCTTTGTTTGATATCCCGCAAGGAACTATTCCACGATAATCAGTTTTATTGACATTAACATTAAGAGAAAACCCATGATATGCAATCCATTTTTTAACTTTTATTCCAATAGCGGCAATTTTATTTTCTTCACTATTATTATTTACCCAAATGCCAATATTTTTAGGATTAGCAAATGACGAAATATCAAAATCTTTAAGAATAGAAATAATCCACTTTTCAACATTACGAACAAATTTTTTTATTTCTTTTTCACGTTTATTAAGATTTATAACAAAATAAACTATTTTTTGCCCAGGGCCATGGTAGGTAAATTTGCCTCCTCGATTTGTTTCAACTACAGGAAATAAATTAGGCTCTAATAAATCTTTATTAGATGCGCTTATACCTTTTGTATAAACTGAGTCATGTTCTAATATCCATATAAGTTCTTCTTCTAAGTTAGCATGAACTTTTTCTACCCTTTGTTCCAAAAATTCCATTGCATTTTTATAAGCAACAGGTTTGTGCGATATTTTGATTTCCATTAAAAGTTATCAATCAATCTTATCCCATTTAAATGATATGCTATAAACACCCTGGTATTAAGTGACGGTTTATTGGTTTTCTTTAATTGTTTTAAATTAAATGCGGACAAATAATCTATTTTTTTAGCACCAAATTCTTTTATTTTACTTAAAAAAAATGAGTTATTTTTAGACTTTATGATTTGATTTTTATTTTGTTTTAAAAAATTAATTATTTCTCCAGCTACATTTAATGATTTTTGATCTAAAAGTTTATTTCTAGATGATAAAGCGACACCATTTTTAGCTCTAATAGTATCACAGGGTATAACTTTTATTTTTGAATCAATACTTTCTAGGTATTTTTTAATAATAATTAATTGCTGGTAGTCTTTTTTTCCAAGGAAAAGATAATTAGTTTTAATACGACTTAATAGTCTTTTAACAACTTCAATAACACCTTCAAAATGTCCAGGTCTAAATTTTCCTTCCATAAATTTTCTAAAATAATGAATTTTATTTTTAATGATGATTTTTTTTTCTGGATAAATATCTTTTTCTTGAGGTAAATAAACATAATCTACCTTATTTTTTTTACAAATTTTTAAATCAGTTAAAATAGTTTTAGGATATTTTTTATAATCTTTTTTATTATTAAATTGAAATGGATTAACAAATATACTTACTATTGTTAATAATTTTTTCTTTTTTGATTTTCTTATTAAGGAAACATGACCATCATGCAAGCATCCCATAGTCGGGATAAAGCCAATTTTTTTTTTATTTAACAACTCTAAAGTTATTTTATTTGCTGTTTTAATTATTTTCATTTAAGAAATTAACTATAATATTTAATGATAAAAGAAGCGATAATACCATTAGCTGGTTTAGGCACAAGGCTTCTACCATTTAGTAAAATACTTCCAAAAGAACTGTTACCCTTAGGAAAAAAAACTATTTTGGAACATATTTTGGATGAATGTTTGGAAGCAGGTATAAAAAAAATTATTTTAGTAATTTCGAAAAGGAAAAAATTTATTAAAGATTACCTTTCACCTGATCATTATTTATTAAATTATTTAAAAAAAAAGAAAGATTATAAATCAATTCAAAAACTAAAAATTTTAGATCGTTACAAAAATAAACTTACATTTGTGTATCAAAATTCTCCAAAAGGTCTCGGAGACGCTGTATTGTCAGCCAAATCAGTAATCAAAAATAAATTTTTTCTTTTGGTTTTGCCAGACGATATTATTATTAAAGAAAATTGTTCAAAAAAAATAATTAATATTCATAATAAATATCATTCTTCAGTTATAGCTTCTAAAAAAATAAAAAACTCTGAAGTATCAAGATATGGAATTATAAAATATTCAAAAAAAATTAATAATAATTTATTTATCAGCAATTTGGTTGAAAAACCTAGTTTAAAAAATTCTCCATCTAACTATGCAATTATAGGAAGATATGTTTTGCCAACAAAAATAATTTCTTCACTAAAAAATACTAAAAGAGGATCCGCAGGAGAAGTTCAGATTACAGATGCAATAAAAAGTTTAATTTATGACGATAATAAATTTGTAGGACACATATTTTCTGGAACATATTTAGACTGTGGAACTATTAATGGATATAATAATTCATTAAAAAAATTCTAATATGAAAATTTGTTTTATTGGCACAGGTTATGTTGGGTTAGTATCGGGGGTATGTTTTTCTGATCTTGGTAATAACGTTATCTGTGTTGATAAAGATAAAGAAAAATTAAGCAGACTTCAAAATGGAGATATTCCAATATTTGAACCTGGCCTGTCTGAATTGGTTAGAAAAAATTTAGAAGCAGGTAGACTTACTTTTTCAGATGATTTAATTGGCTCTATTAACAAATCTGATATTGTTTTTATTGCTGTAGGCACACCAACAGCAAAAGATGGTTTTTCAGCAGATCTTTCGCAAGTATTTTCTGTTGCACAATTAATTTCAAAAAAAATTAAATCTCATAAAATTATCGTTACAAAATCAACCGTGCCTATTGGTACGGGGGATAAGATTCAAAAGATTTTAAATAAAAATAAAAAAAAAGGATTATTTACAATTGTTTCTAATCCAGAGTTTCTTAGAGAAGGAGAGGCTATTAAAGATTTCAAATATCCAGATAGAGTAGTTATTGGAGCAAACGATAAAAAAATTATAAAAATATTTAATGAGTTATATCGTCCTATAGTTAATAAAGGTGCTGCTTTTGTCTCTTGTTCTAGAAGAGCAGCTGAACTTATAAAATATGCATCTAATGCTTTTTTAGCTACTAAAATTAGTTTTATAAATGAAATGGCAAATTTATGTGAAAAGGTCCATGTAAGTGTTGATGATGTGGCTCTTGGAATTGGACTTGATAAAAGAATTGGTTCAAGATTTTTAAGAGCAGGACCTGCATATGGTGGATCTTGTTTTCCTAAAGATACTAAAGCTTTAGCAAAGATAGGTAAGAATTATAATTCACCACTTTCTATTGTTAATTCGGTCATTAATTTTAATGAAAAAAGAAAAATAGATATTGAAGAAAATATTTATAAAATTTTGAATAATAAAATTAAAAATAAGATTATTTGTTTTCTAGGAGTAACATTTAAAGCAAACACCGATGATTTAAGAGATTCTTCAGCAATAAATTTAATATCTAAGCTTATTAAAAAAGGAGCAAAGATCAACTATTACGAGCCATCAGGAAGCAAAGAAGTTTTAGATAAACGAAATAACGTAAATTATTTTGATGATTTATATTCAGCAACTAAGAAAGTAGACTTAATTATTATTCATACAGAGTGGGACGAATTTAAAAATTTAAATTTTTCTAAAATTAAAAATAATAATAAAAAATTCATTATATATGATTTAAGAAATTTATACGATAATGAGTTTTTTTATAATAAAAATAATATTACCTATTATTCTATTGGCAGACCAGTAAATGTCTAAAGTTCTTATAAAGTTAAAAAAAATTAAGACTCAAGCTAAAATTAAAAAACCTGAATTTTATGAAGTTATTCTTTTAAATGATGATTTTACAACGATGGAATTTGTTGTTAAAGTTTTACAATTATTTTTTCATATGACAAAGCCAACAGCTAATAAAATTATGCTTAAAATTCATAACGATGGTAGCGCCGTTTGCGGGGTTTATCCCTATGAGGTTGCTGAGACTAAAGTTATGGAAGTTATAAACTTTGCAAAACAAAATCAGTATCCTTTGAAATGTATTATGAAAAAATCTATTTAAATGGCTACATTTACTAAATCTTTAGAACAAGCAATTTCACAAGCATTTAAATTTGCCACTGAAAAAAAACACCAGTATGTAACTTTAGAACATTTGTTACTTGCTTTAACAGATGAAACTGATGCCCGTAACGTTATGAAGGCATGTAATGTAGATGTTGATTTATTAAATGAGAATCTGGAATTTTATATTGATAATGAATTAGAAAATATAGTTACTTCAGATAGTAAATTAGAACCTCAGCCAACAGCAAGTTTTCAAAGAGTTATTCAAAGATCTATTGTTCATGTTCAGTCTTCAGGAAAAAATGAAGTTACAGGAGCAAATATATTAGTTGCATTATTTGCTGAAAGAGAAAGTCACGCTACATTTTTTTTACAAGAACAAGAAGTTACACGTTATGATGTAGTTAATTTTATTTCTCATGGAATTACTAAAGTTGATAATTTTGCTTACGGAGGATCATTTGACAGCTCATCAACCTCAAATAATAATAAAGCAGCTACTAATTCACCTCTAGAAACGTATTGTGTTAATTTAAATAAAAAAGCTGAACAAAATAAAATAGACCGTTTAATTGGAAGAACAGTAGAGGTAGATCGTTTAGCTCAAATATTGTGCAGAAGAACAAAAAACAATCCACTATTAGTTGGGGATCCAGGTGTTGGAAAAACAGCAATAGTTGAAGGACTTGCCTTAAAAATTTTTAATAATGAAGTTCCTGAAATCTTAAAATCGCATGTAATATTTTCTCTTGATATGGGATCACTAATTGCAGGTACTAGATATAGAGGAGACTTTGAAGAGCGTCTCAAATTAATTATTAAGGAAATAGAAAAAAATAAAAATTATATTTTATTTATAGATGAAATTCACACATTAGTAGGAGCTGGATCAACATCTGGAAGTTCAATGGATGCCTCTAATATGCTTAAGCCTGCTTTACAAGCTGGAAATATAAGATGCATCGGATCGACAACTTACAATGAGTATAGATTATTTTTTGAGAAAGACAGAGCGTTACAAAGAAGATTTCAGAAAATTGATGTACCGGAGCCTACAATAGAAGAGGCGTATAAAATTATGTATGGCATTCGATCTAAATATGAAAAATTTCATAATGTTAAATTTACTGATGCTGCAATCAAAGCTTCTGTAGATTTATCGAGCAAATATATCGGTAATAAAAAGTTACCGGATAAATCAATCGACATTATTGACGAATTGGGTTCTTCAGAAGTTTTAAAATCTGAAAACCAGAGAAAAAAAATATTAGATGTTGAAGATATTGAGAGAATAGTTTCCCAAATTACAAAAATTCCAGAAAAAAATATTTCAGTTAATGACAGAATGTATTTAAAAGATTTAGATAAAAATTTAAAAAGAGTTATTTTTGGACAAGATCTTGCAATTGATAGTCTTGTATCCTCAATTAAATTATCAAGATCTGGTTTGAGGGATAGTAATCGTACCATTGGAAATTATATGTTTTCAGGTCAGACAGGAGTTGGAAAAACTGAACTTGCAAAACAACTTGCTAAAGTTCTTGGTATTGAGCTTATTCGTTTTGATATGTCCGAGTATATGGAAAGACATTCAGTTTCTAAATTAATTGGAGCTCCTCCAGGATATGTTGGTTTTGATCAAGGAGGATTACTTTCTGAGAAAGTTGACAAGAATCCGTATGCAGTTCTTTTAATTGATGAAATAGAGAAGGCTCATCCAGACGTTTATAATGTTTTGTTACAAATTATGGATTATGGAAAATTAACGGATCAAAATGGTAAAAAAATAGATTTTAGAAATATTATTTTAATTATGACGACTAATGCTGGAGCAGAAGATTTACAAAAATCTCAGATAGGATTCAATAAAAGCACGAACAAAGACAGTGATTTAGAATCTATAAATAAAATATTTTCACCTGAATTTAGGAATAGATTAGATTCTATTGTTCAATTTAATATTTTAAACAAAGATACAGTTAAAAAAATTGTTGAAAAATTTGTAATAGAACTTGAAACTCAGTTAGGCGAAAGAGATGTAATTATTAATTTAACAGATAAAGCTAGTAACTTAATTTCTAAATTAGGTTTTGATGAAAAAATGGGTGCCAGACCATTAAATAGAGTTATTGATGAAAAAATTAAAAAACCTCTAGCAGACGAACTTATTCATGGAAAATTAGTAAACGGTGGACATGTTTTAGTAGATGCCAAAAATGATATTCTTGTTTTTGAAATCAATAAAATTGAAAAAACATCAAAAAAACCAGTTAGCAAAACGGTACAATAAATATGTTTGGTTTATTTTCGAGTAAGGCAAAAAAAATAGAAGAAAAACTATCAAATCTTGCAATTGAAATAGCAAGTATTCAAAAAAATATTATTATTTATCCAAATGAAAATAATTATAAAAACTTGCATATGAGCAAGACTAAAGAGTTAAATTCTCTATATAATGACCTCGAGGCCGCTAAAGGAAAAGATTATCTTAATGAATTTATTAGCAAATTATCTAAGGAATATAAGAAATCTGAATATGTGTTATCTAAAGCAGAGCAGAAAATTTTAGATAAAATCTTAATTGAATATAAAGTTAAAGTTAAAATAAAAGCTTAGCTAATCTCAAAAATACTTTCTATTTCAACACAGGCGTTTAAAGGTAGGGAACTGCATCCAATTGCAATCCTGGAATGCAAATTTTCTGTAAAAATTTTTGCAATTAAGTCTGAAGCTCCATTAATAACCTTTGCATGCTCTGAAAAATTATCTAAACAATTAACGTAACCACTTATTCTAATGCAGCTTTTCACTTTATTAAGATCACCATTACATGCATTTTTTAATTGTCCAAGGGCATTTAAAATTGAAATTTCTGCAGCCTTTTGAGCCTGTTCTAAAGTAACTTCTTTCATAACTTTTCCAGTTATTATTTTTCCATCAACAGTAATAGGAAGTTGTCCTGATATAAAAATAAGTTTTTCAGATTTACTGAACGCAGCATAATTGCCAACGGGTTTTGGAGGATTTGGTATATTAATATTTATTTTTTTTAATATTTCTTCAATTTTATTCATCTTCAGCTTTAGCTTTTTTGCTTTTTTTCCTAGTTTTTTTACCACTCTTAGTCTCATCGTAGGCAATTCGTGCCGCTATTAATACCAGAGCTTCTTCCATAGATATATTTTCAGGATCTTTATCATCAGGGATTGTAGCATTGATTGTCTTATATTTAATATAAGGACCATATTGACCTTTCATAATTTTTACAGGTTTTTTATCTTCAGGATGCTCACCAAGATTTTTTATTTCATTTGAAGTACGTCTGCCTGGCTTTGCTTCAGCAATTAAAGTAATTGCTCTATTTAATCCTAATGAAAATATATCTTCAGGATTTTCCAAAGAAGCTGATTTATTTTCACATTTTGCATAAGGTCCAAATCTCCCTACATTTAAAGTAATGTCTTGAGAGTTTTCAGGATATTGTCCAAGTACTTTAGGAAGTGATGCTAAAAATTTACATTTATCTAAATCTAACGAATCTAAAGAGATCCCTTTTGGAATAGACACGTTTCTAAGATTCTTTTCATCATTACCAATTTGCAAATAAGGACCAAATCTTCCTTTTTTTAAAACAATCTTTTCATTATTATCGGTTTCTCCAAATACTTTTGGTTCAGCAAGGAAATCTTGTTCGGCAGCTTTTGCTCTTGATAAAGGTCTTGTAAATTTACATTCAGGATAATTTGAACAACCAATGAATGCTCCAAATCTTCCATTTTTTAAACTAAGCTCACCATTACTGCAGTTTTTACATTTTTTAGAAATTTTTCCATTTTCATCCTTATCAAAAATAATATCTCCTAAACTTTCATTTAATAAATCAAGGACTGCTCTTGTTCTTAATTCTTTAACTTCATTAATATTTTTATAAAATTCTTTCCAAAAATTTTCTAAAACCTTAAGATATTCAATTTTACCTGTAGTAATTTCATCTAAACTATCTTCAAGCGTCGCTGTAAAATTATAATCTACATATTTAGTAAATAATTTATCTAAGAAAGCCGTAATAAGCTTACCTCTATCAGTTGGTATAAATCGTTTTGTTATCAGTTCTACATAGTTCCTAGCTGATAATACTGAAATAATACTTGCGTAAGTAGAAGGTCTTCCTATTCCAAGTTCTTCTAATTTTTTAACTAAACTTGCCTCAGAAAATCTAGGAGGGGGTTCAGTAAAATGCTGTTCAGTGTTAAATTTAGGATTTTCTAATTTTTCATTAATTTTTACTTCTGGTAATATTTTTTGATCATTCTCCTCATCTTTATCCACTTCATCTTCTTCTTTTACATCTTGATATAATTTTAAAAAACCATCGAATACTTGAATAGAACCTGTTGCTCTAAAGGTGATAGATTTTGAACCATTTAAAATCTCCAAGGTACATCTCTCGTATTCTGCATTTTCCATCTGTGAAGAAAGTGTTCTATTCCAGATAAGCTCATACAATCTTGCTTGATCTTTATCTAAAATAGATCTCATCTTTTCAGGAGTTCTTAAAATATCAGTTGGTCTAATTGCTTCATGCGCTTCTTGAGCATTCTTAGCTTTTTTACCTGAATAATTTCTAGCTTCACTTGGTAAGTATTTTTTACCAATCTCTTTATCAATGTAATTTCTACATTCTTTAATAGCATCTTGAGAAATGTTAGTGCCATCAGTTCTCATATAAGTAATTAAACCAACAGTATCCCCTTCAAAATCTATTCCTTGGTAAAGTCTTTGAGCGATTTGCATTGTTCTCGATGCTGAAAAACCTAATTTTTTAGAAGCCTCTTGCTGCATAGTAGATGTAGTAAAAGGAGCGTAAGGACTTCTTCTGTATGGTTTCTTATCAATACTTGCAATGTTGAAACTTTCTTTTTTTATCTGCTCTAAAACATTCTTAATTTCTTGTTCATTTTTAAATGTAAATTTTTCAATCTTATTTCCTTTAAAAGAATAAAGTCTTGCATTTAATTCTTTTTTTTGTTGAGTTAAAAAAGTGCAAGCAAAAGTCCAATATTCTTGTGGTTTAAATAATTCAATATCATGCTCTCTATCTACAATAATTCTTAGAGCAACGGATTGAACTCGACCTGCAGATTTTGAACCTGGAAGTTTTGTCCAAAGAATAGGAGAAATGTTAAAACCAACTAAATAATCCAATGCACGTCTTGCCATGTAAGCATTAACCAACTCAGGATTAATATCTCTTGGATTGCTAATACCGTTTTCAACTGCTTTTTTTGTAATCTCGTTAAACACAACTCTTTCAAATTTTTTATCTTTAATTTTTTTATTTTCTTCTAAAATACATTTTAAATGCCAAGCAATAGCTTCTCCTTCACGATCAGGATCTGTTGCTAAAATAATTCTATCAGCATCAATTGCATAATCAGTAATTTCTTTTAAATGTTTTTTTGATCCGGGGTCAATTTCCCAAATCATTTTAAAATCATGCTCTGTATCTACAGAACCATTTTTCGAAGGAAGATCTCTAACATGACCGTAGCTTGCTAAAACTTTATAATCCGAACCTAAATATTTATTAATAGTTTTTGCTTTTGCTGGACTTTCAACGATAACTAAATTCATAAGTTTTTAGTAAAAAGTGAAGAACTGTCAAAATTTGTGACCTTTGTCAAATTTCAAAAAAAAATATACAAAAAAGTCGTTAATTACTTAGAAATTATCTTTTTATTAAGGAAGCAATGTTTTGTCTATGAGTGAAGATTGAAGTGATAAAATAAAAGAAAATTAATAAAAATATTTTTTGATCAAAAAAAATAAAAGCCGTAACTGTTGC
>ATTB01000013.1 GCA_000419465.1 alpha proteobacterium SCGC AAA028-C07
TTTTTTTGAATTAATTATTATTATTGGAAGCTGGCAGTTTAGACCTGAATTTATTAAAACTGCAAAAATTGCTTATGATGTAAAAGAAACAAACACTGTTCAGATTGGAAAATTACTTTACACCGATTATTTCTTACCATTCCAACTTTCAGGAATAGTCCTTTTAGTTGCTATGATAGGTGCTATTTTGCTCACTTTTAGACGTAGAGATAATCTTAAGAGACAAGACATTTTAAAGCAGTCGTCTCGTGAGAGAGAAGACTCAATAGAGCTTGTGGATGTTGAAAGTAACAAGGGAGTAAAAGTTAATGATTGAAATTACTCTAGCTCACTACCTTTTTTTATCTGCAAGCATTTTTACCTTAGGAGTGTTTGGGATTTTCGTTAATCGTAAAAACGTAATTGTAATTTTAATGTCTATTGAATTAATTTTGCTTTCAGTAAATATTAATATGGTTGCTTTCTCTGTTTATTTACAGAATATAACAGGTCAGATTTTTACTCTCTTTATATTAACTGTTGCAGCAGCTGAAGCTGCAATTGGTCTTGCTATACTTGTGGTGTTTTTCCGAAACAGAGGATCTATCCAGGTAGAAGATATTAATTCAATGAAAGGGTAAATGCTTTATTTAATCTTATTTTTACCTTTACTAGGTTCTTTCATTTCAGCTTTTTTTTACAAAAAGATTGGTGATCGAACTTGTCAGATTATAACTTCTGCATTCGTTGTAACTGGAGCGATTCTTTCTTCAATTATTTTACTTGAAACAATTAAAACTGGAAAAGTTTATGAGTATCCAATTCTTAACTGGATTACATCTGGATCATTAAAATTGCATTGGTCTATTTATGTAGATTCACTTACGGCAGTGATGCTTGTTGTTGTAAATTCAGTTTCAGCTTTAGTTCATATTTATTCAATTGGTTATATGAGTCACGATCCTCACAAACCAAGATTTATGTCTTACCTTTCTCTATTCACGTTTATGATGTTATCGCTAATTACGGCTGATAACTTTTTACAACTATTCTTTGGTTGGGAAGGAGTTGGACTTGCGTCTTACTTGTTAATTGGTTTCTGGTTTAAAAAAGAATCTGCAAACAATGCGTCCATGAAGGCCTTTATCGTGAACAGAGTAGGGGATCTTGGTTTATTAATTGCAATGTTTTTAATTTTTAAAACCTTTGGAACTTTAAATTTTAGTGAAGTTTTTTCACAAGCAGCAGATCAGTCTAAAAATTCAATTAAGATCTTTGGTGGTGAATACAATTTAATTACAACGATCTGTGTATTCTTATTTATTGGTGCAATGGGCAAATCTGCTCAAATTTTTCTTCATACTTGGCTTCCTGATGCTATGGAAGGTCCAACACCAGTATCAGCATTAATTCACGCTGCGACCATGGTTACAGCTGGTGTGTTCTTAGTTGCAAGATGCTCACCTTTATTTGAGTATTCTCAATACGCTTTAAACTTAGTAGCTTTTGTTGGAGCAACAACTGCAATTTTTGCAGCATCAATTGCAATCGTTCAAACAGATATAAAGAGAATTATTGCCTACTCTACATGTAGTCAGCTTGGTTATATGTTCTTTGCAGCTGGAATGGGCGCTTATAACGTTGCTATATTTCACTTATTTACACACGCTTTCTTTAAAGCTCTTTTATTTTTAGGGGCAGGCTCAGTAATTCACGCATTTCATGATGAACAAAATATAGAAAAGATGGGCGGAGTTTGGAAAAAAATTCCTCTTACTTACGCTCTAATGTTAATCGGAACACTTGCTTTAACGGGATTTCCATTGCTTGCAGGATTTTATTCTAAAGATGCAATTATAGAGTCTGCTTATTTTTCTAAAAGTTTGTTTGCAGGTTATGCATTTGTAATTGGTCTTACTACTGCATTTATAACATCCGTTTATTCATGGAGATTAATTTTTAAAACTTTCCATGGAAAATATAACAACACAATGAGTTTTGAAAAAGTTCATGAGTCAGGACCGGTAATGCTTATTCCACTATTCTTGCTTGCAGTTGGAGCAATATTTTCAGGTTATGTGTTTCATGGTATATTTATTGGAGAGAATACACAGTTTTGGGGTAAGGCGATATTTTTCTTAAAACAAACAGCACATGGCCATCCACCGCTGTGGTTACTAATTTTAATTCCAACATTAGTAATTTTAGCAATTCCTCTATCATTTTTTTTATTCTTAAAGAGAAAAGATATCGTTGAGGGCTTTATTAACACCAATAGGCCATTTTATAATTTTTTAGTTAAGAAATGGTACTTTGATGAACTTTACGATTTATTGTTTGTTAAAAGTTTTAGAGGCATTGGAACATTCTTGTGGCAAAGGGGTGATGTTAAAACAATTGATGCTTATGGACCAGATGGAGTTGCAAAAGTTGTAAAAAATTTATCAGATAGAGCAAGTAGCATTCAGTCAGGCTACTTATATCACTACGCAACAGTAATTTTAATTGGCGTAATATTAATCGTATCTTTTTTAATTATTATCTAACATGAATTTTCCAATTTTATCTTTCTTAACTTTCTTTCCATTAGTTGGAGTTATTTTTATTTTACTAAGACGAGGAACCGATGAAGTTGTTGAGCGTTCATCAAAGAATATTTCAATTTTAGTATCAGTTATTAATTTTATAGTTTCATTATTTTTGTGGAGTAAATTTGATCCAGCTAATCCTGGTTTTCAATTTGTTGAAGAAACTCAATGGATTAAAAATTTTGTTTCATACAAAATGGGTGTTGATGGAATTTCAATATTTTTAGTTTTGCTTACAACTTTTATTTCCCCACTTTGCATTTTTGCATCGATCAATAGTTTAAAGAAAAGAATTAAAGAATTTTTAATTGCGATCTTGATCATGCAGACTTTTATGATTGGGGTCTTCTGTGCTTTAGATTTATTTTTATTCTTCTTATTCTTTGAAGGTGGACTAATTCCAATGTTTTTAATTATTGGCATCTGGGGTGGAGAAAGACGTGTTTATTCTGCTTTAAAGTTCTTTTTATATACGTTTTTAGGCTCAATTTTCATGCTGATTGCAATCATCGCCATCTATTGGAACATGAATACTTTAGATCTGGTTAAATTAACGGAGTTAAAAATTCCTGAAAATTTACAATACTGGATGTGGTTAGGTTTTTTTATTTCTCTAGCTGTTAAACTTCCAATGTGGCCATTCCATACATGGTTACCAGACGCCCACGTTGAGGCGCCAACAGCAGGCTCAGTAATACTTGCTGCAATTTTGCTTAAAATTTCAGGTTATGGATTTATTAGATTTTCACTTGGATTATTTCCAATTGCCTCTCATTACTTTGCAAACTTTGTATTTGTCTTGAGTGTCATTGCAATAATTTATGCATCTTTCGTAGCGTTGATGCAAAAAGATATGAAAAAGCTAATTGCCTATTCATCAGTAGCTCATATGGGTTATGTTACCATTGGAATTTTCTCATTTACTAAACAAGGGATAGATGGAGCGATTTTTCAAATGATTAGCCATGGATTAATTTCTTCATCATTATTCTTATGTGTTGGCGTTTTGTATGATCGTGTTCATAGTAGATTAATTGAAGACTATTCGGGTGTTGTAAACATTATGCCAAAATTTGCTTTAGTATTTATATTCTCATCCCTTGCAAATGTGGGTCTTCCAGGCACAAGTGGATTTGTTGGAGAGTTTTTAACTTTGATTGGAACTTTTAAAGTAAATTATATTGTAGCCATACTTGCAGCAACCGGGGTTATATTATCTGCCGCTTATTCATTATGGTTATGTAAACGAGTTGTATTTGGAGAATTTAAAGTTAACAATCATGGCGAAAAATTATTAGACTTAGATGCAACAGAAATTGTTATTTTATTTATGCTAATGATATTAACAATTGTGTTTGGGGTTTATCCTAATTTAATTTTAGAACCAATTTCATCTTCAGTAGATTTAGTTGTTAAAAATATGGGAGCTATAAAATGAAAAATATTATTCCAGAATTAGTTATATTATTAAGCTCATTCTCTTTATTAATTGCTGGAGTTTTTTCTAAAACTTTTAATAAAATAATAAATTATATTATTATTGTATTGCTAGCCGCTTTAATTTTCGTTGTTTACTTTAACTTTGCTTCATCTGTTACTTTATTTGGCAACAGTTACACTATTGATCCGTTATCGAATTTTATGAAGATTTTAGTTTTGATTTCAGTTTTATTTACAATGTTAATTTCAAACACTTATCTTGAAAGATTAAAGATTGCGAAATTTGAGTATCCAATCATTCTATTGCTATCCACACTTGGAATGTTTGTAATGATTAGTGCTAATAACTTAATTGTTTTTTATTTAGGATTAGAGCTTCAATCTTTATGTCTTTATGTGCTTGCAGCAATTAATACTAAGTCTCTCAAATCTTCAGAAGCTGGCTTAAAATACTTTGTTTTAGGCTCTTTATCTTCAGGTCTCTTATTGTATGGATGTTCTTTAGTTTATGGTTTCACAGGTTCAGTTGATTATTCAGAAATAGCCAAAGTCGCAACCGAGCAGAGTGGTGCTTTAAAATTTGGTTTAGTTTTTATTCTTTGCGGAATTGCATTTAAAATATCAGCAGTACCATTTCATATGTGGGCCCCAGATGTTTATGAAGGATCACCTACATCCGTTACAACATTTTTTGCTATGGCTCCAAAAGTTGCAGCTATTGCAGCATTGATAAAATTTTTAAACGTTCCTTATGCAAACTTCATAAGTGAATGGAGAACAATTGTTATCGTTCTATCAATTGCATCAATGTTCCTAGGCGCTGTTGCTGCAATAGGTCAAAGTAATTTAAAACGTCTAATGGCCTATAGTTCAATCGGTCATGTCGGCTTTATTCTTGCAGGTCTTGCTATTGCAACACCCGAGTCATTAAGCGCAGTTTTAGTTTATTTAGTTATTTATGTGTTTATGAATATTGGGGTGTTTGCTTGCATTATGTCTTTAAATCGAAATGGAGTTTATTTTGAAAATATTTCTGATCTATCAGGACTTTCAAAACATCATCCGCTTATTGCAATTTGTTTAACAATATTAACATTCTCTTTAGCAGGGATTCCTCCTCTTGCAGGATTTTTTGCAAAATTTTATATTTTCTTAGCGATCATACAGCAAAAAATTTATTATCTCGCTGTTGTTGGACTATTATCTGCTGTGATCGCTGCATTTTATTATCTTCGAATTATAAAAGTTATTTATTTTGATGCTGCTAAAGAAAGTTACGATAAAAATTCTAGTTATGGTGTGAAATTTTCACTTATCGTTTCAACAGTTGTTATATTATTTTATTTCATCGATCCATCCACACTTAATACAATCGTAGAAAGTATTACAAAAAATATAAAATAAATGAGTCTGCCTATTTTTAATTTTACGAAAATAGAGAGCACGAATGATTTTGCTAGATCATTAATTACCGAACATAAGATTTTTAAAGGAATTGTTATTGCTGACGAACAAACAAAAGGTCGTGGCAGATATGGTAATCAATGGAGTTCGCCAAAAGGAAATTTATATTTTACTATTTTCTTTCCAATTTTAAGATCTAATTTAAAAAAAATTCAGTTTCTTGTTCAATTGCAAATTAGAAATATATTAAAAAGTTATAATATTAAAAATATTACTTTAAAGTGGCCTAATGACCTTTATGTTAACAACAAGAAGGTTAGTGGAATTTTGCAAGAAAGTATTGTCTTTGGTAAGTTTTTTTTAATTGTTGGTATTGGTATTAATGTAAAATCTTCTCCAAAGATTAAAAAATATCCAACGACTTATTTAAATAAAGAAACAAAGAAAAAAATTAACTTAAAAGAACTAGTGGAAAAACTTAAAAAAGCTTTTGTAAGCAATATTATTGATAAAAAATATTCATTAAAAAAGATCGCTAAAGATTGGAATAAATATGCTTTTAATAAAAATAAGTTTATAAATTTCAAAATAAACAATAAGATTTATAAGGGTATCTTTAAGGGTATTAATAACAACGGTGCTTTGATTTTAGAGCACAATAATCAAAAAGATTATTTCACGCATGGTAGTTTAGTTTGAATTATTTAATCATCGACATCGGTAATACGAATATTGATTTTGTTAATTTTAATAAGTTGACGAATAAGTATTCTAATAAATTTACAATAGATACTTCTGATATATTAGAAGGTCGTCTTGGTTCTATTAATAATAAAATTAAAAAAAATTTCTATCAAGGTGCTCTATCCTCAAGCGTTGTTCCTAATGCATTTAATAATTTAAAAAAAATGTTAAAGGTAAAAAATATACATCTTAATGAAATTAAAGATCGACATCTTAATCTGCCTATTAAACTTAAACTAAACAAACCAAAACAAGTTGGTTCAGACAGAGTTGTAAATGCTATTGCTGCATTTAAAATTTATAAAAAAAATTCAATCATTATTGATTTTGGAACAGCAACAACTTTTGATGTTATCGTTCAAAATAGTTACATTGGCGGAATGATTACACCGGGTATTAATTTATCATTAAAAGTTTTAAAAGAAGCAACGGCTAAGCT
This sequence comes from alpha proteobacterium SCGC AAA028-C07, assembly GCA_000419465.1. Taxonomy (GTDB): domain Bacteria; phylum Pseudomonadota; class Alphaproteobacteria; order Pelagibacterales; family Pelagibacteraceae; genus Fontibacterium. The sequence continues at coordinate 6,595 of ATTB01000013.1, forward strand.
TCCTTTAATTAAATTAAAGAAAACTAACAAATATATAGGAAAAGATACTGTCAGTGCGATGAATAACGGTATGTATTGGGGCTATATTGGTTTAATTAAGGAACTTGTGCAAAAAATTATTAAAGAAACTAATAAGAAGTATCTAGTTATTTTTACTGGGGGACTTGCAAATATTTTCTTTTCTTCATTTCCATTCAAAGACAAAGTTATTGATCAGCAAATAACTTTAAAAGGAATAGCTGAAACTTTAAAATTTAATTTAAAAAATATTTAATGGCAAAAGGCGGACAGGAATTAGTATATTGCTCATTAGGTGGAGCAGGTGAGATTGGAATGAATTTGAATTTATTTGGCTATGGTAAGCCAGGTGAATACAAATGGATTATTGTTGATATTGGAGTTACTTTTTCTGATGATAATATTCCAGGTATCGAAGTCATCCTTCCCAATCCAGAGTTTATTGCAAACCAAAAAGAGAATTTGTTAGGGATAGTTTTAACACATGCTCATGAGGATCACGTTGGGGCAATTGCGCATTTGTGGCCTATGTTAGAGTGTCCAATTTATGCAACTCCATTTACAGCAGCAATTGTTAGAGAAAAATTTAAAGAAAAAAAAATTAATATCGGGAGTCATTTAAAAATTGTTAAATTAGGTGGTAACGTAAAACTAGGGGCCTTTGATATTGATTACGTTACACTTACTCATTCTATTTTAGAACCAAATGGACTTGCGATCACGACGCCAGAGGGAGTTATTTTACATACAGCGGATTGGAAAATCGATGAAGATCCATTAATTGGAGAGAAGACGGACGTTAAGAAATTAACAGAGCTTGGAAAAAAAGGTGTACTTGCAATGGTTTGCGACTCTACTAACATTTTTAATCTTGGATCATCAGGCTCAGAAAGCTTAGTAAGAACAGGTCTTTTAACTGTTTTAGAGAAGATGAAAAACAGGATCGTTATTACATCTTTTGCATCGAACGTTGCAAGAATGGAAACAGTTTTCAAAGTTGCAGAAAAAATTGGCAGACATGTTTGTTTAGTTGGAAGATCTATGAATAGAATTTACGAACTAGCAAGACAGTGTAATTATTTACAAGACATTAAAGTTCCAATTGACGTTAGAGATTCAAAAAAAATGCCAAAAAATAAAATGGTATTTCTTTGCACAGGTTCACAGGGCGAACAAAGAGCAGCATTAGCAAGAATTGCAAACGGAACTCATCCAGATCTTCATCTTGAAAAAGATGACAATGTCATTTTCTCTTCTCGAATTATTCCTGGAAACGAAAAAAGATTATACAAAATTTTTAATGATTTTTCTAAAAGTGAAATCAATGTTTTATCAGAAGAAAATTCTATGATCCATGTTTCTGGTCATCCAGCCCGTGAAGACTTAAAAAAAATGTATAATTGGGTAAAACCCAAAATATTAATTCCTGTACATGGCGAACAAAGACATATGGCCGAGCATATTAATTTTGCAAAAGAAATGGGCGTTAAGTTTCCAGTTAAAGTAAGTAATGGCGAGATTATAAGACTTGCACCAGGTGAACCCCAAGTAGTTGATAAAGTAACATCGGGTAGAGTTTATTTAGATGGTAAAGTTTTAATTGATAATGACTCTCCAGTTTTAAAAGAGAGAAGAAATATGGCAGCGAATGGCTATATGGAGATTACAGTTTTAATTTCGAAGAACGGTCAGATAAAAAATAATCCAATCATTACTTTAAAAGGAATTCCTTTTATCGAAGAAGATGCAAGTGAGATTGAGTATGATTTAGAAGATGTAGTAATGGATACTTGTAAAAGTTTTAATTTGAATAATTCAAAACAAGAAAAAAATTTAATCGATACTTTAAAAGGTAATTGTAGAAAATTAATCAACGATAAATCTGGAAAAAAACCCTTCGTAAATATAAATTTAGTTAGATTTTAGTTTATGTCGATTACAGGTGGCATTATTATTTATGTAAATCTGTGGATGATCATATTTTTTATGGTGTTGCCTTTTGGAATTACTAATCAAATTGATTCTCCAGATTATCAAAAAGGCACTGATCCTGGAGCTCCAGTTGAATCTAGAATTAAAAAAAAGATTTTAATAACCACACTTATATCAACCGTTATTTTCTCTTTAATATTAGTAGTAGACCAATTAGATTTGTTTAATATTAGAAAAATATTATTTTAATGCTGATTTCAAAGTTATTTTTCCCCGTTCTCAGAGAAGTCTCAGCTGATGCTAAATTAAAATCACATCAAATAATGCTTAAAGCTGGAATGATCAGACAAAGTGCTGCAGGTATTTATTCTTGGCTGCCATTGGGGCTTAAAGTTTTAAAGAAGATTGAGCAGGTTGTTAGAGAAGAGCAGAACAACGTGGGCGCTCAAGAAATGCTAATGCCAACCATTCAATCAGCAGATATTTGGAAAGAAAGCGGCAGATATAATGATTACGGTCAGGAAATGCTTAGAATTAAAGACCGAGGAGATAGAGAGTTATTATACGGCCCAACTAACGAAGAACTCGTTACAGAAATTTTTAGAGATAACGTTAAGTCCTATAAATCATTACCATTAATTCTTTATCATATTCAGTGGAAGTTTAGAGACGAGATTAGACCAAGATTTGGTGTAATGCGTTGCAGAGAATTCTTAATGAAAGATTCTTACTCTTTTGATCTTACCAAAGAAGATGCAATCAAATCTTATAATAAAATGTTTTATGCATACCTTAGAACGTTTACTAGATTAGAATTAAAAGCATTACCTCTTAGAGCAAGCTCAGGCCCGATTGGCGGAGATGCCTCTCATGAATTTATTATTTTAGCAGACACAGGTGAGAGCCAAGTTTATTTAGACAAATCATTGCTTGATATAGATGTTAATAGCTTTGATGGTTCTGAAGCTTCAATCAACAAAATGATTACAGCATTTTCAACTCCGTATAGCGCAACAGATGAAAAACATTCTGAAAAAGAGTTTAATGAAAAAGTTTCAAAAGATAAACAGTTAGCAACTAAAGGAATAGAAGTAGGACACATCTTTTATTTTGGAAATAAATACTCTCAACCCATGAAAGCAAACGTTCTAAATAAAGAAGGCAAGAATGTTAATGTTGAGATGGGATCTTACGGAATTGGAGTTTCTAGACTTGTTGCTGCAGTGATTGAAGCAAAATGTATTGAAGGCGTTATGAAGTGGCCGCTTGTGATATCTCCATTTGATATTGCAATTATCCCACTTAATAATAAATCTGATACCGTTCCTTTAGATAAAGCTCGTAAAATTTATGAAACTTTAAAGAGCAATTCCATCGATGCTATTTTAGATGACACTTTAGAAAGTCCATCAAGTAAATTTAAAAACTTTGATTTAATGGGCGTTCCTTATCAAATTATTATCGGCTCAAAAAGTAGTGATGATAAGTTAGAATTTAAAGAGTTAAATGCAAAAACAGAAATGTTAACAATTGAAGAGATAATTAAAAAAATAAAAAAATTAAAAGGTTAAATTGATTTCCGCTGCTGAGTTACTAATAATTAAAAATTATATTCGATCAAAAAAAAAAGATAGTTTTTTAAAAATTATCTCAATTTTCTCTTTTCTTGGAATATCTATAGGTGTTGCAACCCTGATCATTGTTATGTCAGTAATGAATGGGTTTCGAGCCGAACTGTTTGATAAACTTTTAAAGTTTAATCCTCATATAATTGTTCATTCTGTTGGTAACGATGAATTGAGTATTCCGAAATTAACTCAGTTTTTTAATGAAAGAAAAATTGAAGTTAAGAGCATTAGAAAAGTTATTAAAGCTCAAGGATTGTTAGTTTCAGAAAGAACTAATTCTGGGATTGGAATTATTGGAATTAATAAAGAGGATTTGCTTAAAGACGAGTTTATCAAGGAACTATCTGGTTATACGAAGGGCTCGGTTATAATTGGTAATGCATTAGCGGATAAACTTGGGATTGCAAAAAACAATAAGATTAACGTCCTTTCAGCAAATAATGTTTCAACCCCTTTTGGTAAACTGCCTCAGCAATTTACCTTTAAAGTATCCTCAACATTTTCAAGTGGAGTATCAGAGTTAGATTATAACTATGTCTTTATACCCTATAACGATGCTTTAGAATTTATAAAAAATAATAAAAATCTTATCTCGGTAGATATTAAAATTAAGGACGTTAATAACGTTGATCTTTATAAAAAGGATCTACAGAAAAATTTTCAAAATTATTACTTCACAACTTGGATAGATAATAATCAAACATTTTTTGATGCACTGTTAGTTGAGCGTAATGTGATGTTTATTATTTTAACTCTTATTATCATTGTTGCAGCATTTAATATCGTAACGGGCATGACGATCTTAGTTAAAAACAAAACAAAAGAGATTGCAATTTTTAATACCCTTGGAATGTCAAAGTTTTCAATTTCAAAGATTTTTTTTATCATGGGATCTTTTATTGGAATTTCTGGAACAATATTTGGAGTAATTTTGGGTGTAGTTTTTGCTCATAACATTGAAGCCATTAGACAGTTTGTAAGTTTTGTCTTTCAGGTAAGAGTTTTTCCTCCTGAGATTTATTTTTTAAGCAAGATGCCTTCATTGATAGATTATAAATCTGTTCTAATTATTTGCTTCTTCTCAGTCCTGATTACATTCTTTGCAAGTTTATATCCTGCAATTTCAGCATCTAAGCTTAATCCAATCAAAGGATTAAAATATGACTGATAATTTTTTAAAGTTAAAAAATATTCAAAAGAAATACATCGACGCTAGTAAAAATATTCAAGTTTTAAATGGTGTTAATTTATCTTTAAGCAAAAATAACATTGTTTCATTGATTGGTCCTTCTGGTTCTGGAAAATCAACGCTTTTGCATATTTTGGGATTACTTGAGACAGTTGATCAGGGTGAATATTTTTTTAATGATGTGAATTTAATTAATTTAAAGGATGATCAAAAAACAATTTATAGAAGAAAAAGTATTTCAATAGTTTACCAATTTAACAATTTAATTTCTGATCTTCGAGCAGTTGATAATGTTATTCTTCCATTGTTAATTAATAATTTAGATAAAAATGAATCTTTTAAAAAAGCAGAAAGTTTACTTACAAAACTTGGGTTAAAAGAAAGATTAAATCATTACCCTCATGAATTATCAGGCGGAGAACAGCAACGTGTGGCAATCGCTAGAGCTTTAATAAATGAACCTGAGCTTATTCTAGCAGATGAACCAACTGGTAATTTAGACAGTAAAACTGCAAACGAAGTCTTTGAAATACTTTTAAGTTTAAAATCAAAAGAAAGATTAATTGTTTTTGCAACTCACAATAGAGAATTATCTGATAAAGCAGATATTCAGTTAGCTATTCAAGATTCTAGTGTTAGAATTTTGAAATAGAAAAATGAGTCTCAAAGATATTACTTTTAACCACTTTAAAATTCACACTCAGTACTCAATCTGTGAAGGAGCAGTTAAAATTGAGGAGCTATCAAAATATGTAAAACTTTCAAAATTTTTATCCCTTGGAGTATCTGACTCTTATAATTTAAGTGGAGCTTTAGAGTTTTCAGAAGAACTATCAAAAGCAGGCGTTCATCCAATAATTGGTACTCAGCTTAATATAAAGACTGACAATATAATTGGTAAAGTCTCTCTTATTGCAAAGAATGAGATAGGTTACAAAAATTTATTAAAACTTTCCTCTAAATCTTATCTTGATATTAACGCAACTGATGCGCCTCATTGTTTAATTAAAGACTTACTAGATTATAGTAATGGGCTCTTTGTTTTGTTAGGTGGAAATCATACTTTAACTTCTCAACTTATTCTTAACAATCAGGATAAAATATTTTTAAATAACGTAAATAAATTAAAGTCTGTATTTAAAGATAATCTATTTTTTGAAATACAAAGACATAATGAAGTCAATGAAGACAGAATAGAAAATTTTTTAATAGCTAATTCAAAGTCTTTAAAAGTTCCAATTATAGCCTCGCAAGAAGTTTTTTATATTCATCAAGATATGTATGAAGCACATGATGCATATATTTGTATTGGTCAAAAAGCTTATGTGGAGGATAAAAATAGAATTAGTTATTCAGATCAGCATTATCTTAAGAGCAATGAAGAAATGCTTAAACTATTTGCTGATTTACCTGATGCTTTAGAAAACAATCATAATTTAAGATTCCAATGTCTTTATCGACCATTACCAAGCAAACCATTACTTCCAAACTTCACATCAACTTCTTCAACCGAAAAAAATGTTGAGGTTGTTCTTCAAGAGTTAGCTCAAAAAGGATTAGAGATAAGATTAAAGGAAGTTATTTTAAAAAATATAACTGATCCGAAAGAGATTGAAGAAACAAAGAAGATTTACATAGATAGATTAAATTATGAAGTGAAAATGATTAACCAGATGAAGTTTTCTGGTTATTTCTTAATTGTCTCTGA
>ATTB01000014.1 GCA_000419465.1 alpha proteobacterium SCGC AAA028-C07
GAAGAAACAAAGAAGATTTACATAGATAGATTAAATTATGAAGTGAAAATGATTAACCAGATGAAGTTTTCTGGTTATTTCTTAATTGTCTCTGATTATATTTTGTGGGCTAAAAATAATAATATTCCTGTAGGACCAGGAAGGGGATCGGGAGCCGGATCTTTGGTTGCTTGGGCTTTATCTATTACTGAATTAGATCCAATAAAATTTGGATTAATCTTTGAACGTTTTTTAAATCCAGACCGAATCTCAATTCCAGATTTTGACATCGATTTTTGTCAGGAAGATAGAGATAAAGTAATTAATTATGTAAAAAATAAATATAAAGGTGGAGTTGCGCAAATTATCACATTTGGAAAACTTCAAGCCAGAATGGCAATACGTGACATTGGACGTGTTATTGGCCTTCCTTATAGCGTTGTAGATTCTCTTTCCAAAATGATCCCCTTTGATCCGTCACGTCCTCTTTCATTACAAGAGTCTGTTGCACTTGAGCCAAGAATTCAAGAGGCGCAAAAGAATGATGTTAAGATTGATAAATTAATTAAATTAGCAATTAAACTTGAAGGTCTTTTTAGAAACATTGCAACTCACGCTGCAGGTATAGTTATTGCTGACAGACAAATTGAAGAGATTGTTCCTCTATATAAAGATTTCGGTTCAGAAAATGACATTCCAGTAACGCAGTTTGATATGAAGTGGTCTGAGAATGCTGGACTTGTGAAGTTCGATTTCTTAGGTCTCAAAACTCTTACCGTTATTAAAAAGACATTAAATTCTCTTAAAGAAAATAACATTAATATAAATTTAAAAGATCTTACTCTTGATGATCCTAAAACTTTTGAACTTTTATGTTCTGGAGAAACTATGGGCGTGTTTCAATTAGAGAGCGCTGGAATGAGAGAGGTTTTAAAGCAAATGAAGCCTAATAAATTTGAAGATATTATTGCACTAGTTGCTCTTTTTAGACCAGGTCCAATGCAGAATATTTCTAAATACAATAATTGTAAGCATGGAATTGAAAAGCCTGATTACCTTCATCCTAAAATAGAACACATTTTAAAAGAGACTTACGGAGTTATTATTTATCAAGAGCAAGTGATGCAGATCGCTCAATCACTTTCAGGTTTTTCAGCTGGTAAGGCCGATATTTTAAGAAAAGCCATGGGTAAGAAAAAATCAGCAGAAATGGAAAGACAGAAGAAGGATTTTATAGAAGGGGCAGTTAAAAATGGAATTACCAAAGATCAAGCTGTTTACATATTTCAGTTAGTTGAAAAATTTGCTCAGTATGGATTTAACAAAAGTCATGCTGCAGCTTATGCGTTGATTGCTTATCAAACAGCTTATTTAAAAACTCACTATCCTTTCTATTTTGTAGCAGCTTCAATGAATTTGGATTTAGCTAATACAGATAAATTAAATGAGTTTTATGAAGAGCTAAAACGATTAAAAATTGATGTTGTTTTGCCATCGATTAACGAATCATTTGCAGACTTTATTGTTAAAGATAATAAAGTTTATTATGCATTANCTGCAATTAAAGCTGTTGGCTACGAATCTATTAATCAAATAATTGCTGATAGAAAAAATAATGGTCCATTTAAATCTTTAGAAGATTTTATTTTAAGAATTGATTCAAAGTTAATTAATAAACTTCAAATGGAAGGCTTAATTAAATCTGGAGCTTTTGATTGTTTAGAGACTAATCGTAAATTTTTATTCGATGTTGTTCCTGAAATTATTAAGATTTCTAAAAATTATAAAGAAGCAAATCTATTACAAGACAGTTTATTTGGTAATGACAAAAACAGTAAACTTCCATCCTTAGAAAATTTTGTAAATAAAAAAGACTTTTGGAATCAAAATGAAAAAATGAAAAATGAATTTGAGTCTATAGGCTTTTTTATTAGCGAACATCCACTGCTAAATTATGAGAAAGTATTAAAAACTTATAATGTTAAAAGATTTTCAGATATCTCTGAAAACGATTTAAATAGAGAGTTTGTTCTTTCTGGCACCTTAATGGCGGTTCAAGAAAAGAAAACAGCCAAAGGGCAGCCGTTTGCAATCATTAAACTAAGTGACCTTAGTAGAATGTATGAACTTTTTATTTTTTCAGAAATCTTACTTGCAAACAGAGACAAGATGCTTCCAGGAAATTCATTTTTAATAAATATTGTTAAAGAAAAAATGACAAATGGAACAACAAGATTAACTACTAGAAAATTAACTGAAATTAATTCTATTAAAGAAGTAAAAATTAATAATGCTGAAATTGTTATTAAAAATTTAGAAAGTATAAACGAGCTAAAGAAAATTTTAAAAGACAGTGGAGATACCAAAGTATTAATTAGAGTGAATTCTAAAGACAAAAACTACGCGTTTAATCTTAAAACTAACAAATTAATTGATGCTTCTATAGTTAGCGTTTTAAATAGCTCAGGTTTTGAGTGTAAAATTCACTAGTATTCACTTGTGTTTTTCCCAGATTTTAATATAAAACTCTAAAAAATTCGCACACAGTTGTGGGTAGCAATACCCCCCGGTCCAATAAAGGCAGAAACTGTGGTGGAAATAACCGGAGAAAAAAATGAACATACCTTCTGCGTCTGTAAAAGAGCTTTTAGAGGCTGGCGTACACTTAGGTCACAAGACTTTTAGATGGAACCCAAAAATGAAGAAATTTATTTTTGGAGAAAAAAACTCAATTCACATTATTGATTTACTTCAAACAGTAAAATTACTGAATAATGCAATGTTAGAAATGCACAAATGTGTAGCTTCTGGTGGTAAAATTTTATTCGTTTCAACAAAGAAACAAGCAAGCGAGTTGATTGCTGAAGTTGCTAAAGAAACTGGACAATTTTTTGTTAATCATAGATGGCCAGGCGGAATGTTGACGAACTGGAAGACTATTAGTAATTCAATTAGAAGATTAAAAAAACTTACTGAAGAACTTAATAAAGAGAATAAAGGCTTTACAAAAAAAGAGCTTATTAAGATGAGCCTTGAGCGTGATAAATTAAATAGATCATTAGGCGGAATAGCAGACATGAGAGGCGTTCCTAATATGTTATTTGTTATCGATACAAATATTGAATCTTTAGCAATTGCAGAGGCTAGAAAATTAAAAATTCCAATCGTTGCTATTGTTGATAGTAATTCAAATCCTGACGATATTGATTTCCCAATACCCGGAAATGATGACGCAAGAAGATCAATTAATCTTTATTGCGATTTAGCTAAAAAAACTATTTTAGATGCAAAACAGAATATTAAAATAGTTGAGCCAGTTGAGGAAGAAAAACCTAAAAAAGCAGCTAAAGAAACTTCAAAAGTAAAAGTAAAAATAGTTTCTGAGAACAAAGAAGAAGCTTTAAAAAATTAAAAAGTTTATTCAATGTCTGACAATTTAGCAAAAGTTAAGGAACTTAGAGAATTAACAGGAGCGGGCATTCAAGATTGCAAAACTGCTTTATCAGAGAATAATTTCGACATTGAAAAGTCCATTGAATATTTACGTAAAAAAGGAATATCAAAAGCTGCTAAAAAATCATCACGAGATGCAGCTGAAGGATTAGCTGTAATTGCATCAAATAACTCTAAAGCTTGTATATTAGAAATTAATTCTGAAACGGACTTTGTTGCAAAGAATAATGAGTTCATAAACTTTTGTTTAGAAGTTTCTAAAATTGCACTAGCGAATAATTTTAACTTAGAAACATTATCTAATGCAAAAATTAATAATATTTTAATAAAAGATGCATTAGTTAATTTAATCGCTAAGATTGGTGAGAATATTAAAATTAGAAGAATTGCTTACATAGAAAATTCTAAAGGAGTTATTGCTAATTACATCCACAATCAACAAAGTGAAAATATGGGAAAGATTGGTGTTTTAATTTCAATTAATTGTGAGAATAAAAATAAAGAAGTTTTAGATTTTTCAAGAAAAGTTTGTATGCATATTGCAGCTATGTCCCCAATGTCTTTATCAGAGAAAGACTTGAGTATTGACTTTGTTAATAAGGAAAAAGAAATTTTAAAAGAAGAGCTTAAAAATCAGGGTAAAAAGGACGATATGATTGATAAAATCTTAGTTGGAAAATTAAAGAAAGTTATATCTGATAATACTTTAATGGGCCAAAAATGGATACATAATCAAGAAATCTCTGTTGAGCAGGCCGTTGTTGATTTTGGAAAAGAAATTAAGCAGAATCTAGTTATTAAATCTTTTATAAAATATAAAGTTGGTGAAGGCATAGAAGTTAAAAAAACTGACTTTAACGAAGAAGTAAAATCATTAGCAGGAGCTTAAAATGATTATTAAAAAAATAGAGGAGAGAATGAATTTGTCTCTCGGCTCATATTCAAAAGAGTTATCGACCATTAGAACAGGTAGAGCAAATCCTAAAATGCTAGATGGAGTTAGAGTGGAAGTTTATGGTCAGAAAATGCCAATAAGCCAATTGGCAACTGTTTCAGTTCCAGAGTCACAAATGATCAATGTTCAAGTGTGGGACAAAGCAAATGTTGGCGCTGTAGATCAAGCGATTAGAACTTCGGATTTAAACTTAAATCCACTTGTAGATGGTCAATTATTGAGAATTGCCATTCCAAAGCTTACAGAGGAAAGAAGAAAAGAATTAATAAAAGTTCTAAAAACTATAGCTGAAAAAGCTAAAGTGGCCATAAGAAATATTAGAAGAGATTCATTAGAAGAGTTAAAAAAAGAACAGAAAGATAATAATTTAAGCGAAGATGATTTAAAGAAAAATTCTAACGAAGTGCAGAAAATTACTGACCTCAAAATTACAGAAATTGATAAAAAATTAAGTGAAAAAGAAGTTGAAATCTTAAAAGTATGATTTTACCATCCCATATCGCCATTATCATGGATGGCAATGGTCGTTGGGGTTTAAAAAATTATAATGATCGAAATAAAGGCCATTATCATGGACTGCAAAACATTAATAAAGTTATTGGACATTGTATTAAGTTAAAAATTAAATATTTAACTCTTTATACTTTTTCAACGGAGAATTGGAATAGACCAAAGAAAGAAGTAAATTATCTTTTTTATTTATTTAAATATTTTTATAAAAAAAATTTTAATAAATTAAATAAAAATAATATTAGAATAAAGTTTATTGGAGATTTAATAAATATCCCAAAAGATTTAAAACCTATCATCAAAAAAATTCAAGAAAAAACTAAAAAAAATATTGCTATAACAGTTGTTTTTGCTTTTAATTATGGAGCAAAATCTGAATTAGTAAATGCTTTTAAAAATATTTTAAAAAATAAAAATAAAACAATTAACGAAGAGTTAGTTTCTGATAATTTGTACACAAAAAACATACCTGATCCTGACATCCTTATAAGAACTGGTGGAGAAAAAAGATTAAGCAATTTTCTGTTATGGCAACTTTCGTATGCAGAATTATTTTTTTCAGATAAAAACTGGCCTGATTTTAGTTTTTCAGATTTAAAAAGAATTGTTAGAAAATTTACTAGTATAAAAAGAAAATTTGGAGGTTTAAATGAGTAATTTTAAAAAGAGATTTATTATATCTTTATTAGCATTTCCAATTATTTACATTCTGCTCTACCAAAAAATATTCTCCAATATATTGATTGTAATAGTTTGTTTATTTTGCGCTTATGAATGGAATAAAATTTTTAATAAAAAAAATTATATTTACTTATTCGGATTATTTATTTTATCAGTTTTTTTTTTTTCAATAATCAAAATATATAATTTACAAGATTATAATTTAAAATTTTTATGGTTAATTCTTATAGCTTGGCTGACGGATATAGGAGGTTATATATTTGGAAAATTATTTGGCGGTCCAAAATTAACTAAAATTAGTCCTAACAAAACATGGTCTGGAGTATTTGGTTCATTAATTCTAAGTCAATTTGCTTGTTTAATTTTTTTTTTAGATAGTAATTATATATTAAATTTTAACATATTTTTATTTCAGTTTTTATTATCGATCACAGGTCAAATCGGAGATATTTTAATGTCATATATAAAACGATTTAACGATAAGAAAGATACTTCTAATTTTATTCCAGGACATGGAGGTTTTTTGGATAGGGTAGATGGTCTAATCTGGATATTTATTTTTGGAAATTTTCTAATCTGATGAAGAAAAAAATTTGTATTTTAGGATCAACTGGCAGCATAGGTAAAACCACTTTAGAAATTATATCAAAAAATAAAAAAGACTTCGATGTAGTTTTATTAAGCGGAAATAATAATGTGAAATTACTCATTACACAGGCAAAAAAATTTAAACCTAAATATATTTATTCAAATAATTTTTATTTTAAGGAGAAACTTAGAATTTTTTGTAAAAATAATAATATCAATTTAATTGACGATATTATTTTATTAAAAAAAATAAAATTTGATATTACAGTAGCTGCTATTTCTGGAATTGCTGGCCTAATACCTACAATTAATATTATTAAGTTTTCAAAAAAAATTTTAATTGCAAATAAAGAAAGTATAATTTGTGGCTGGAAGTTTATTCTAAAAGAATTAAAAAAATATCGTTGTCATTTTACACCAATTGACTCAGAACATTTTTCCATACACAATTTAATTAAGAATAATAATATAAATACTGTTAAACACATTTACCTTACAGCATCCGGAGGACCTTTTTTTAATAAAAAAGTTAATTTAAGTAAAGTTACCCCCTCACAAGCTGCAAAGCACCCAAATTGGAAAATGGGAAAAAAAATATCAATTGATTCAGCTAATCTAATGAATAAAGTTCTAGAAGTAATCGAAGCTTCATTAATATTTAATTTACCATTTAATAAATTTAAAATAATTATACATCCCCAATCCTTAATTCATGCAGTCATTGAATTTAAAAATGGTCTTTCATCTATGCTGTATCATTATAATGATATGAAAATACCAATTGCAAATTCTTTGTATAATAATTTTAATAATTATAAAAATAATGATCATGAATTTTTGTCTCAAAATCAATTAACTTTCATTAAAACAAATTCTAAAAGAAATCCTTCACTTAAAATTTTAAAATTTAAAAATGTTCTTAATCAAAAAGGTTTTATTTTAATTAATGCACTTAATGAAATTTTAGTTCAAAAATTTTTGCAAAATAAGATAACTTTCAGTGATATAACCAACAAATTGCTAGGTATTTTAAATACTAAAATCGTTAAAAATTACTTAAAAAATCATCAGATTCGACATATAAATGACGTCTTTAAAGTATATAACTTCAGTAGGAGTATAGTGAATTGATAAGGTCTATAATTATATTTTTTATAATTTTAACAAACGTTACGTTTGCAGAAATTAAAAAAATTAACATCGTTGGAAATGCAAGAGTTAGTTCAGCTACTATAGAGTCATTAGTAGATAAAAAAATAAGCAATATAGACTCTATCTATATAAATAATCTTACCAAAAAAATTTATGATACTGACTTCTTTGCTGATGTAAAAATTTCATTTAATCAAGATGCACTAACTATAAATGTCATCGAAAATCCTATAGTTAATTTTTTTTATATAAATGGGGTTAAAGATAGCGATTTAGACCAGGTAAATAAGATTATAACTTTAAAAGAAAATAGTATCTTTTCCAGTTCTAAATTAAAAAAAGATATTGAAGCAACTAGAGAATTTTTAAACGCATCAGGCTATTATCAAGCTTCAATTACTCCTGAAGTAATAAAAATTGATAATAATCAAATAAATTTAATAATTAATATCGATAAAAAAGAAATTTCAAAAATTAAGAATATTTATTTTATAGGGAATAAGTATTTCAGCAACAGTCAATTATTAGATGTAATCACTTCGACAGAAGATGGCTGGTGGAAAATTTTTTCATCATCAGCTCTGAGTGAGCAAAGAATTGAGTATGACAAACAACTTCTAAAAGATTTTTATAAATCAAAATCATTTTATGATGCTCAAATAGAAAGTACATTCGCAAGTGTCGATAAAAATAATAAATTTACTTTAACTTACTCAATTAATTCTGGAAAAAAATATAAGTTTGGTGATTATGATATAAAAGTTTCTGGTCTGGTTCTCAAAGAAGAGGATATTAATGAAGTTAAAAATATTTCTAATAAGTTGTTAAAAAATGAATTGTACTCACCTATAACAATAAATAAAATTAATAAACAAATAACAGACTATTTAGAGACTAAAAGGTACGGCAATTTTGAAATTAATATCCAAGATTTAAAAGCAGCCGATGATAAAATTAATATTATTGTACAACTAAACGAGGGCCAAAAATCAATCGTTAATAAAATAAACATTAAAGGTAATACAATTACTGAAGAAAAAGTGATTAGAGATAATTTAATTATTTCAGAAGGAGATCAATTAAATTCATCTAAAGTAAAAAAATCTATTGATAATGTAAAATCAAAACAATTATTTAGTAAAGTTGATTATAAAATAGAAGATTCTGAAAAGAAAAATTTTAAAGATTTAAATTTATTTGTCAAAGAACAGCCAACTGGCAGCATTAGCGCAGGAGTTGGTTACGGTTCAAATGGTGGTTTGTTCGAAGCATCTATAAATGAGAGAAATTTTTTAGGCCAAGGCATCAATTTAAATTTCACCGGAAGACTTTCTAGCGACGAAATAAAAGGAGAACTCTCGTATGTTGATCCAAACTATTTAAATTCTAATAAAGAATTAGCTGCATCACTATTCTCAGTCGTTGATGATTATGAAAACTCAGGCTATCAAAACAAAAGTGCAGGCACTAGATTTGCAACAAAATATGAAATTTACGAGGATATTTTTTTTAGACCAAATTTAGGAGTACAGTTTGATAGATTAGAAGTAACTGGAAATGCATCTAGTCTACTAAGAAGTAGACAAGGGGATTTTACTACAACTTCACTTGGATATAATTTTTTATATGATCAACGTGATTCAAAATTTAACCCGACATCTGGATCTATAATTTATTTTGATCAAAATATTGCAACTTTTTTTAGTGATATCCCAACAATTCAAACAGGCTTTGGAGCCACTTTTTACAAAGAGTTGTTAAGCGATAAATTTATAGGTTCAGCAAAAGCAAAACTAGCAAATGTTGTGGCGTTTAACGATAAGGATGTTAAATTATCTGATCGAATTTTTTCATCTACAAGCGATTTAAGAGGTTTTGAACAAAGAGGCGTGGGCCCTGTAGATAGCGGTGACCATATCGGAGGAAATAATTTAGCTACTTTAAGTTTAAAATCAACTTTTCCAAATCCGATACCAGAAAACTTAAGAGCTACCACTTTTTTATTTTTAGACATGGGTAACGTTTGGGGAGCGGATTATTCCAGTTTAATTTCTGATAGCTCAAAATTAAGAACATCAACAGGTATTGCTTTGGATTTAGTGAGTCCAATTGGTCCACTAAGTTTTACTTATAGTATTCCATTGTCTAAAGCTACTACCGACAAAGAGCAAAATTTCTTATTTAATATCGGTTCGAGTTTTTAGATTTATTTAAATTTTTAATGAATAAAATTTTTTTTAAAAAATCAAAAAAATTTATTTTTATTAAAGATATTTACAATATTTGTAATTATTCAGAAAATAAATTCTACAATCAAAAAATATTTGGAGTTAATAATATTTACGATGCAAAAGTCGGAGATGTTACTTTTTTTAATGACCTTAAATACGAAAATGATATTAAAATTAGTAAAGCTTCAGCATGTATTGTAAACAAAAAGTTAGCTCAATACTTAAATAAAAACACTATACCAATTATTTCTCAAAATCCATTATTAGACTTCTATAAAACAGTTATTATTTTTTACCCAGATTCATCAACCGACAATGAGAGAGTTATAAATTTAAAAAATAAAAAACAATTTTTAAAAAAAAATATTTCAATAGGAGAAAATTCCTTAATTGACAAAAGCGCAAGCATTGGCAAAGATACAAATGTTGGTAATAACGTTATTATTAAACATAATGTTCACATAGGTAAAAATTGTAAAATCGGATCCAATGTTATAATTGAAAATGCACTTTTAGGAGATAATATAATTATAAAATCAGGTACTTTAATTGGGCAGACAGGTTTTGGTTTTTCTTTTGAAAAAAAGAAAAGAATTAAATTTCCTCATATAGGTAGAGTAATTATTGAAAACGATGTTCTGATTGGTTCTTTTTGCACTATTGATAGAGGTTCATTAACCGATACAGTTATTGGCGAGTTTACTTCTATTGATAACCAGGTTCAAATTGCACACAATGTTAAAATTGGAAACCATTGTATGATTGCAGCGCAAGCAGGAATAGCCGGGAGCACAATAATTGGTAATAATGTAAAAATAGGAGGACAAACTGGAATTTCAGGTCATTTATCTATAGGCAATAATGTTAAAATAGGTGGAAAAAGCGGTGTCATCGCTGATATTGATGATAATCAAACCGTAATGGGTTATCCAGCTAAAAGTATAAGAGATTTTTTAACTAATAAGAAATAATGAATTTAAAAAAAGAAATAAATAAAGAAGAGATAGAAACCTTAATACCTCATAGAAAACCGTTTTTATTAATTGATAAATTAACAGATATTGTTCCAATGATTTCTGCAACAGGAGTTATGAATATAAAAAAAACAGATTTTTTCTTTAACGGACATTTCCCAGGACAACCTGTGATGCCAGGGGTTTTAATAGTAGAGGCCTTTGGTCAAAGCGCTGCTGCATTAACTGCTTATAGTTTAGATCCTGCTATTGTTAAGAATAAATTAGTTTATTTGATGACAGTTAATAATGCCAGATTTCGAAATCCTGTAATGCCAGAATGTGAATTAAAACTTAAAGTTGAAGCTATAAGATCTAAAGGAAAAGTTTGGAAATACAAAGGGGTTGCAATGGTTAATGATAAAGTCATGGCAGACTCTGAGTGGATGGCTACTATAGTTGATAGAAAAGATTGATGATAAGCGATAAAGCAATTGTTGATAAAAACTCTAAATTAGAATCTTCAGTAGA
>ATTB01000015.1 GCA_000419465.1 alpha proteobacterium SCGC AAA028-C07
CATAATTTACAAGAGCACTCAGTAGTTATGATTAGAGGAGGAAGGGTAAAAGATTTACCAGGTGTTCGTTATCATACTATTCGAGGAGTTCTCGATACTCAAGGCGTTACAAAAATGAAACAACAAAGATCTAAATACGGAGCAAAGAGACCTAAATAATTATGTCACGAAGAAGAAAACAAACAAAAAGAGATGTAAGTCCAGATCCGGTTTATAAATCTAAAGTTGTTACTAAATTTATGAATTCTTTAATGTATCAAGGAAAAAAAACAGTTGCTGAAAAAATTTTATACAAAACTCTTGAATTAATCAAAGCTAAAACGAATGATGATCCAATTAAAGTTTTTAATGATGCACTTAAAAATGTAAAACCAAATTTAGAAGTTAAATCTAGAAGAGTTGGAGGCGCAACATATCAAGTTCCAGTAGATGTAAGAGCTGATAGAGCGCAAGCCTTAGCAATTCGTTGGTTGATAGATGCTTCAAGAAAAAGAACAGACAAAAGTATGCAGGAAAAATTACTTAAAGAATTATTAGATGCGGCATCTAACAAGGGATCAGCAATTAAAAAAAGAGAAGACACTCACAAAATGGCAGAAGCAAATAAAGCTTTTGCGCATTTTAGATGGTAAATTTATGAGCGAAAAATATTCAATAGATAAATATAGAAATATTGGTATTGCTGCCCATATTGATGCAGGCAAAACTACTACTACAGAAAGAATTTTATATTACACAGGCAAAGCACATAAAATTGGTGAAGTGCATGATGGTGCTGCAACTATGGACTGGATGGAACAAGAACAAGAAAGAGGAATTACAATTACATCTGCAGCAACAACTTGTTTTTGGAAAGATCATAGAATTAACATTATTGATACTCCAGGACACGTTGATTTTACTATCGAAGTTGAAAGATCATTAAAAGTTTTAGACGGAGCCGTTGCTTGTTTTGACGGAGTTGCTGGTGTTGAGCCTCAATCTGAAACAGTTTGGAGACAAGCGGATAAATACAAAGTTCCAAGAATTTGTTTTGTTAATAAATTAGATAGAACCGGAGCCAATTTTTTCATGTGCGTTGATATGATTAAAGAGCGTTTAGGAGCAATTCCTATGGTACTTCAGCTTCCAATCGGTATTGAAAGCACATTCAAAGGAGTCGTTGATCTCGTTACAATGAAAGGTGTTGTTTGGTTAGATGAAAGTTTAGGGGCAAAGTTTGATTATGTTGAAATTCCAGCAGATCTTAAAGAGCAAGCAGTAAAATACAGAAAAGAGTTAGTAGAGCTTGCTGTTGAGCAAGATGAAAAAGTAATGGAAAATTATCTTAACGGTAAAGATCCATCGGAAGCAGAATTAAAAGCATGTATTAGAAAAGGAACTATTTCTTTTGCTTTTGTTCCAATAATTTGTGGAGCTGCTTTTAAAAATAAAGGAGTTCAATTAATTTTAGATGCAGTAGTAGATTTCTTACCAAGTCCTAAAGATGTTGGTCAGGTTAAAGGTGTTAAGCCAGATACAGAAGAAGAGTTAATTAGAAAATGTACTGATGAAGAGCCTTTTTCTGCTTTGGCATTCAAAATAGCAAACGACCCATTTGTTGGATCGTTAACATTTATTAGAATTTACTCAGGAACATTGTCTACAGGCACAGGTGTTCTGAATGCAACAACTGGAAAAGAAGAAAGAATTGGCCGTATGTTATTAATGCATGCAAACAATAGAGAAGATATTAAAACAGCAAGCGCTGGAGATATTGTTGCGTTAGCTGGTCTTAAAAATACAATTACAGGACATACTCTTTGTGACAAAAATAATCCAATTGTATTAGAGTCTATGGATTTTCCTGAGCCAGTTATTGAAATTGCAGTTGAGCCAAAAACAAAGAATGACCAAGAAAAAATGGGTGAAGCTCTTAACCGTTTAGCAAAAGAAGACCCTTCATTTAGAGTTTCCTCAGACAATGAATCTGGACAAACAATTATTAAAGGAATGGGTGAGTTACATCTCGAAATTATTGTGGATAGAATGAAAAGAGAATTTAAAGTTGAGGCTAATATTGGAGCTCCTCAAGTTGCTTACAGAGAAACTATTACCTCAGCTGGCAAACTTGAATACACTCACAAAAAACAAAGCGGTGGAGCTGGGCAGTTTGCTAAAGTTAAATTAGCTGTTGAACCTCTTACTCAAGGAGAAGGTAGAATTGTTGAGAATTTAATTAAAGGTGGATCAATCCCAAGAGAATTTATCCCAGGAGTTGAAAAAGGAATTTTAAGCGTTGCAGATTCAGGAGTGTTAGCTGGCTTTCCATTATTAGATTATAAAGTTCAAATTTTAGACGGATTACATCACGAAGTAGATTCTAGCCCTTTAGCGTTTGAATTAGCAGCAAGATATTGTTTTAGAGAATTATGTCTTCAATCACATCCAAAACTTTTAGAACCAATTATGAAAGTTGAAGTAGTGACACCAGAAGATTATATGGGTGATGTTATTGGTGATTTAAATAGCAGAAGAGGTCAAGTTGGATCTACTGATAAACGAGGTAATGCTGCTGTCATTAATGCAATGGTTCCACTTGCAAACATGTTTGGCTACGTAAACACTTTAAGATCGATGTCTCAAGGTAGAGCACAATATACGATGCAGTTTGATCATTATGATCGCGTTCCTCAAAACGTTCAGGACGAAGTTACAAAGAAAATGGCTTAAATTATGGATAAACAGAATATTAGAATTAAACTGAGAGCGTATGATCATAAAGTTTTAGATCAATCAACTATTGAGATTGTAAATACAGCAAAAAGAACTGGGGCTCAGGTCAGAGGGCCAATACCACTTCCTACACGAAAAGAAATTTTTACAGTATTAAGATCTCCTCACATTGATAAAAAAAGCAGAGAACAGTTTGAAACAAGAACACATAAACGAATGATAGACATTCTAGATCCAACTCCTCAAACAGTTGAGGCGTTAATGAAATTAGATCTAGCTTCAGGTGTGGATGTGGAAATTAAAATTTAAATTATGACTTTAGGTTTAATAGGTAAAAAAATTGGGATGACAAGAAGATTTTATGATAATGGTCAATCCGTTCCTGTAACTGTTCTTCATGTTGAACCAGGTAAAGTTGTTGATGTTATCACTAAAGAAAAACGTGGTTACAGCGCCGTACTAGTTGGTTTTGGACATATTAAAAATTCAAAAGTAACAAAGCAAATGAAAGGTGTTTTTGCAAAAAAATCTTTAGAACCTAAAAAAATTTTAAAAGAATTTAGAGTAGACACAGATAGCGATTTGAAATTAGGCTCTGATGTAGATTTAAATATTTTCAAAGACATAAATTTTGTGGACATTAGATCCAAAACAATTGGAAGAGGTTTTGCCGGAGTTATGAAAAGACACAATTTTGCAGGATTAAGAGCAACTCACGGTGTTTCAGTTTCACAC
The DNA here is from genome assembly GCA_000419465.1 of alpha proteobacterium SCGC AAA028-C07. Classification (GTDB taxonomy): domain Bacteria; phylum Pseudomonadota; class Alphaproteobacteria; order Pelagibacterales; family Pelagibacteraceae; genus Fontibacterium. The sequence continues at coordinate 3,451 of ATTB01000015.1, forward strand.
AGATCTCATGGTTCTACAGGTCAAAGACAAGACCCGGGCAGAGTGTTTAAAGGTAAAAAAATGGCTGGTCATATGGGTGATAAATTTAGAACAGTTGAAAGATTAGAAATTATTGAAACAGATTTAGAAAATAATTTATTATTTGTTAAAGGTTCAGTTCCAGGAGCCAAGAATGCTGTAGTTGAAATTAATAAAGCAGTTAAAGAAAGAAACAAAAGAACTATGAAAGATACTATTCAGGCTTTCAAAGATGATATTGTTGAAGGATTAAAAGAGAAATCGAATAAAAAAGAAAAAAGCGCAGAAACAAACAAAAAAGATGCTAAACCAGCAGCAGCAGCGCCTGCAGCGGAGAAAAAGTAATTATATGAAAATAAAAGAATTAGGGATTGATGGAAAAGATGTTGGGAATATTGAAGTTTCTGACAATATTTTTTCGTTAAAACCTAGAAAAGACATTATTAAAATGGTTGTTGATTGGCAAATAAGTCGTCACTCAAAAAAAACTGGTTACACAAAAACTAGAGGTGAGGTTGCTGGATCTAGAAAAAAAATTGGACCACAAAAAGGATCTGGAGGAGCACGACATGGTAATATTACAGCTCCAATTTTTGTTGGCGGTGGTATTGCGCATGGACCAAAGGCAAAGGGAAAGCATAGAGTTAAAAGATTAAATAAAAAAGTTAGAAAGCTAGGGTTAAAACACGCTTTATCTAGCAAAGTTTTAGACAATAAAATTAACATTTTATCAGATAAAGATTTTAAAAATTTTAAAACTAAAGATTTTAGTAAATTTTTATCAAAAATTAATTCAAAGAGCGCATTATTAATTTATGATAACGAAAATGAAGTCTTATTAAATAACGTAAAAAATATTAAGAACATTAAAAATATTCCTGAGATTGGAACAAATGTTTATGATATTTTAAAATATCAAAATGTTTTATTTACTCATTCTTCAATTAAAAAACTTCAGGAAAGATTATTAAAATGAAAAAAAGAGCTGATAATTACTCATACGATATTATTCTTGAGCCTGTTGTGACTGAAAAGTCTACAAATCTAAGCTCGTTAAATAAAGTAGTATTTAAAGTTGCGCCTTTTGCAACTAAAGCAAATATTAAAAAAAGTATTGAAAAACTTTTTAAAGTTAATGTTATTAAAGTTAATACTATTAATCTTCATCCAAGATTTAAAATGGTTAGAGGAAGAGTTGCAAGAACTTCAGGGTACAAAAAAGCTATTGTTACTTTAAAAAAAGGACAATTAATTGATATTACAACTGGAATATAAAAATGACTTTAAAAACATATAAACCTTATACAAAATCTACTCGAGGCACAATTATCCTGGATAGAACAGGTCTTTGGAAAGGCAAGCCAGTTAAATCTCTGACTTCAGGAATTAATGGCTCATATGGAAGAAATAATTTAGGAAGAATTACATCTAGACACCGTTCAGCTGGACATAAGAAAAAATATAGATTTGTAGATTTTAAAAGAAATAAGTTTGATATGCCCGCTACAGTAATTCGTTTTGAATACGATCCTTATAGAACAGCTAATATTATGCTTGTTGAATATGAAGATAAAACTCAAAGCTATTTAATTGCTCCACAAGACATTAAAGTTGGTACCAAAATCCATTCGGGAAGAAAAAAAGATATAGAAATTGGTAATTGTATGCCTTTAATAGATATCCCTCCTGCAACTGTTGTTCATAATGTTGAAATGAGACCAGGCAATGGGGCTGTATTAGCAAGATCAGCCGGCACTTCTGTCCAAATTATGAGTCATGACCAAGATTATACAACATTAAAATTAGCTTCAGGCGAAGTAAGAAGAGTACAAAGTTTATGCAAAGCAACAATTGGAGCTGTATCAAATCCTGATCAAAAAAATATTAAAATTGGTAAAGCTGGAAGAAGCAGATGGCTAGGAGTTAGACCGCAAACAAGAGGTATAGCAATGAACCCTGTAGATCACCCACACGGAGGAAGAACTAACGGAGGAAGACATCCTGTTACTCCTTGGGGTATCAAGACCAAAGGTAAAAAAACTAGAAAAAATAAAAATACAGACAAGTATATTATCTCAAGAAAGAAGAAGAGAGGTATTAATTAATTATGAGTAGATCAGTCTGGAAAGGTCCTTTTGTTGAATTAAGTTTAATGAAAAAAGTACAAAAGCATAAAGATCAAAATATTAAAAAACCAATTAAAACTTGGTCAAGAAAATCTACAATTATTCCAGAATTTATTGGAATGACTTTTGAAGTTCATAATGGAAAAAAATTCTTCCCGGTGACTATTACAGATGAAATGATTGGTCACAAACTAGGAGAGTTTTCTGCTACAAGACAATTTTTTGGACATACGCCAGCTGATAAAAAAGCTACTCCAACAACTGAGAAAAAAGATGCAAAAAAATAGAGATTTAAATCAAGTAAAAGCAATTTACAGAAACTTAAGATCAAGTCCGCGTAAAATTAATAACATCTTAAAAAGCATTAGAGGAAAGAATGCTAATGTTGCTATGAGAGATTTAGAATTTACAGACAAAAGAGTAGCTAGTGAGATCAAAAAAACTTTAAAATCAGCAATTGCTAATGCTGAGAATAACAATCAATTAGATATTGATAATTTGATTGTAAAAGAAGCGTACGTTGGAAAAGGAATTACATTAAAACGTTTCATGCCTAGAGCAAGAGGAAGATCTGCAGGAATTAAAAAACATTTTTCTAATTTAACAATCATTGTTTCAGAAAACAAAAAAGCTCCGGTGGAGGCCGCTAAATAATGGGACAGAAAGTCAATCCAATTAGTTTTAGATTAAGCATTAATAAAAACTGGGATTCAATGTGGTTTGCTAAGAAAAAAGAATATGGACAGTATTTAATCGAAGACTTTAAAATTAGAGAATACATTCACAAAAATCTTAAAAATTCTGGCATTTCAAAGATCTTTATCGAAAGACCAACTAAAAAATGTATCGTAACAATCTTTACATCAAGACCAGGTTTTGTAATTGGAAAAAAAGGTTCTGATATTGATAAAATTAAAAGTAATCTTAATAAAATCTCAAGTTCAGAAGTTTCAGTAAATATTAAAGAAATCAGAAAGCCGGAATTGGACGCTTATTTAGTTGCAGAAAACGTAGCTCAGCAACTTGAAAAACGAATTGCATATAGAAAAGCTATGAAAAGAGCGATGCAATCAACTCTTAGATTGGGCGCTAAAGGAATTAAAATAACTGTTGCCGGAAGATTAGCAGGAACTGAGATTGCAAGAACAGAATGGTTAAGAGAAGGCAGTATTCCACTTCATACATTAAGAGCTGATGTCGATTATGGAGAAGCAGAAGCAACAACTACTTATGGAATTATTGGAGTAAAAGTTTGGATTTATAAAGGTATCGTGTTTGAAAAAGATAAGAAAAAAAAAGATGATGCTGAAATTAAAAATATAAACGAGAAAGAAAATGTTACAGCCAGCTAGAACAAAATTTAGAAAAGCTTTTAAGGGAAAAATTCATGGTGTTGCTACACGTGGAGCTGAATTGAATTTCGGATCATTTGGATTGAAAGCAACAGAGCCTAACAGAGTAACTTCGAAAGAAATTGAAGCTGCAAGAGTTGCTTTAACTAGACACATGAAAAGAGCAGGTAGAGTTTGGCTTAGAATTTTCCCAAATATTCCTGTAACAAAAAAACCAATAGAAGTTAGGATGGGTAAAGGTAAAGGTGGATTAGAGTATTACGTATTTAGAGTAAAACCAGGAAGAATTATTTTTGAAATCGATGGTGTTGACGAGATAGTGGCGAAAGAAGCTTTTGAGAGAGCTCAGGCAAAATTATCTATAAAAACTAAAATGGTTAAAAGATTAGGAACGCAATAATGAAAACTAAAGAAATAAAAAAATTAACTCAGGATCAGTTATTTTCTGAATTAGAAAAATTAAAAAAAGAACAATTTAATATCCGATTTAAGAAAAAAAATGGTCAAGTAACAAATACATCGTCTATTAAAACTAATAGACGCTCTATTGCTACAGTTAAAACTTTTATTAATTTAAACAGAGCTAAATAATGGTTAAGAGAATTTTAAAAGGAAAAGTAGTTAGCGACAAAAGCAACAAAACTATCGTTGTTGAAGTTAGCAGAAGATTTGTTCATCCAAAATACAAAAAAGTAATGACAACTTATAAAAAATATCATGCTCACGATGAAAAAAATAAATCTAAAGTTGGTGATATGGTTTCTATTATAGAAAGCAAACCAATTTCTAAGCTTAAACGTTGGACAGTTGTTGGAGGTGATAAATAAATGATTCAGGTTCAAACAGAATTATTTGTTGCTGATAATACAGGTGCTCGAAAAGTAGAGTGCATTAAAGTATTAGGTGGATCTAAAAGAAGATATGCAACAATAGGAGATATTATTGTTGTTTCAATTAAAGACGCTATTCCAAAAGGAAAAGTCAAAAAAGGTGATGTTCATAAGGCAGTAATCGTTAGAACAAGAAAAGAAATTAAAAGATTAGATGGTACTTCAATAAAATTTGATGCCAATGCTGCAGTTTTAGTGCAGCCAAATGGCGAGCCTATTGGAACAAGGATTTTTGGACCAGTAACAAGAGAATTAAGAAATAAAAACTTTATGAAAATAATTTCTTTAGCTCCGGAAGTTTTATGATTAAATTAAAAATTAAAAAAGGAGATAACGTAAAAGTAATTACAGGCGACGATAAAGGCAAAACAGGAAATGTAATAAAAGTATTTCCTGAGGTAAGAAAAGTTTTAGTCAAAGGTATTAATGAAAAGAAAAAACATCAAAAACCAACAAGAGAAAAAAAAGGTGGAATTATTACTGTTGAAAGACCAATTGACATATCAAACGTTGTTAAATTATCTGACGCAAAAGTAGAGAAAAAAGTTGAAAAAAAAGAAGAAACCAAAAACACTGCAAAAGAAGAAAAACCAAAAACAAAGAGTAAAAAATGAAGTTAATACCTAGACTAAAAGAGAAGTACATAAAAGAGATAGTACCTACGTTGTGTAAGAATTTATCTTTTAATTTCTTTTCTTGTTCTAACGATTACTGCCTTATGAACATCACCTTTTTTGACTTTTCCTTTTGGAATAGCGTCTTTAATTGAAACA
>ATTB01000016.1 GCA_000419465.1 alpha proteobacterium SCGC AAA028-C07
GATATATTCTCCAAAAATTCTTCCTATATTTTTCCACATGCGCTCAATCATTTCATTGATTGATTTTTCATTAAGATCTGGAAATGCTATTAAAATATTTTTTTTAGCTATTGTCTTTTTCCTAAATAAAGGACCAAAGTACTTTCCTATTATTTCTCCTAAGTCAGAAGACAATTTAAGACCAATAATTTTAAATATTAAAAAAAATATTATTACGATGAAAAATTCTAAAAAATATCTAATAATTTTCATTAAAATAATTTTTTAAGTTTTTCTTCTAAAGATTCTTTTTCAATTAATAGAGTATTTAATTTAGTATAATAAATTTTTTCTTTAAAATTATTATTAATTCTTAGGTAATCTTTTTCAGTCGTTAGCAAATCGCATTTATTATTTTCAGCTTCTTTAGATAAAACTTTATAATTTTTTTCAGTAAATTGAAAATGGTCTGGATAAATAATTTGTTTTATGATTTTTATGTTGTGATCTAGCAAAGTATTAAAAAAGCTATATGGATTACCAATTCCAGTAAATGCTATAAAATTTTTATTCTTTAAAGTTTCAATATTTTCAATTTTGTTTTCAGCATAAATAATCTCAATATTCGGATTTATATTTTTAACTTCCTTTTCAATAATTTGATTTTTTTCTCCTTTAACAATTATGAAGTTAGCTTCTTTTATTGATGTTAATGGCTCTCTAAGAGGTCCAGATGGTATTAAATTATTATTTCCAACCCAATTTTTTGAATCAAAGCATAGAATATTTAGATTTTTAAATATCTGATGATCTTGGAATCCATCATCTAGAATAATGGCCTCATACTTTAATTTTATAATAGTATTTATAGCCTCAGCTCTATTATTTGAAATATATACATGCCCAAATTTATTTAATAGCAATGCTTCATCACCCGTATCCTCAGCTTTTTGATTGGGTATGTTTAATTTATTTAAAAAAATATCTCTCTTACTTTTTCTTCCATATCCTTTTGTTAAAAAACAGACTTTTTTAGATTTATTTAAAATTTTAATTATCTCTATAGCTGCAGACGTTTTACCAGTGCCGCCAATATAAATATTTCCTACACAGATTATAGGAATTTTAAATTTTTGTGTAATAGTAGTTTTTTTTCTTATTATACAAATCAGATAATAAAAAAATGATAATGGATATAATAATATAGATAAAAAGGAATTATTTTTTTTATCCCAAAACTTTGGTTTAATAAAATACATCTTATTTATTAACTATATATTGATCTAATCTTTTAATTGTTGATGATAAAATTTCATCGCCCATTTTAATTATTTTTTCTTTAATACTGTTATTTTGATAATTATTAAATTTTTCTTTTAGCTGATCAATTAATTCGGCCTCAGAATTAATCTTGAAAGCAATATTTTCTTTATTTAAGAAATCATATATTTCGCTGAAGTTATGTACGTGTGGTCCATGAAAAATTAAAGCATTGTTATAAGCAACTTCAATTGGATTTTGCCCCCCATGATTAACTAAAGACCCGCCAATAAAGACATATTTTGATGATTTAAGAATTTTTTTAGTATTTCCATATGAATTAATTATTAAAATATCGGTGTTATTTTCAAAATTATCAAGAGATTCAGCAATTAAAAAATTTAGTTTAGCGTTTATAATTATTTTTTTTATTTCAGGAATCCTATTTATGTGCCTTGGTATAATGATTGTTAATAGGTTGGCGTATTGCACTTTCAAAGATGCATGTATTTTTATACAAAACTCTTCTTCTGTAGGATGAGTGCTTAGAGCTATAAATATTAATCTTTTTTGTATATTTAAATTTTCTTCTTTATTTTCAAAGTCCTCTGATGCCACAAATTTAAGATTCCCTGATATTTTGACATTATTAGTTCCAAAATAATTAAAAAAATTAGCACTTTCATTGCTTTGACATAGAATTAAATCAAAACAATTTAGTATTTTATTCATACTATTTCTTATTAGTTTCCATTTAATAAATGATTTATTAGAGATTCTTGCGTTAAGTAGGATTATTGGAATATTAATATTTTTTGCGTAAAAGATCTGATTTGGCCATATTTCAGACTCAGTAAAAAAAATAATATTAGGATTCCATTTTTTAAAAAATTTTTCAATAATTTGCGGACTATCAATAGGAGCATATTGATGGATTATATTGTTGATATTGTAATATTTTTTTTGAAAAACTTCATTTGAGCCCAAGGTAGAAGTTGTAACTAGAATCTGATTTTTTTTTAAATAGTGATCAATTATTGGAAATATACTTTTTAATTCTCCAATGCTTGAGCAATGAAACCATATTAAATAACCATCATTTCTGACTTTAAGAGAAACTCCTAATTTTTCTCGATAGCGTAATGGACACTCTTTTTTTTTTATAATTCTAAAATAAAGGTAAGGATATAATAGATAATAGAAGACCGTTGTTATAAAATAATAAGCAATTCTCATTAATTTATAATTTGTTTTTCATATAAGTTTTTGTAGATCAAAGAATTTTTTACTAAAAATTCATGACTGCCTTCATCAACTATTTGACCATTATCAAAAACTAAAATTTTATCGCAGTTCATGATTGTTGATAGTCTATGAGCAATTATAATTGTTGTTTTATTTTTAGTTAAATTTTCAATAGCTTTTTGGATAACTGCTTCAGATTCAGAATCCAAAGACGAAGTGGCTTCATCTAATAATATTATTGGAGAATCTTTTAATATAGCCCTTGCTATTGATAATCTTTGTTTTTGTCCTCCAGATAATTTTATTCCATTTTCCCCAATGATAGTTTCATATTTGTTTTGAAGTTTTTCTATAAAATCTTGGGCAGCTGCAAATTTACATGCGTTTATTATTTCATCATCAGATGCTGATGCATTTCCGTATAATATATTAGATCTAATAGTGTCATCAAAAAGTATTACATCTTGACTAACTATTGAAATTTCTTTTCTTAAAGAATTTAAATTTATAGTATTTATATTTTGATCATCAATAAGAATTGTACCGTGTTCTAAATTAAAGAATCTTGGAATTAAATTTAAAAATGTAGTTTTTCCAGATCTTAATGAAAAATCAATCAATGAAATGATTGAGCGCATGTGGAAAAATATAGGAAGAATTTTTGGAGAATATATC
>ATTB01000017.1 GCA_000419465.1 alpha proteobacterium SCGC AAA028-C07
GGGGAGATATTACAACAGAAATTTTTCCACGTTCTGCACTTAAACTTATTCAAACATTTGGAATTATAACTACAGGCGCAGAGAAGGCTTTAAAATTAAGTGAACAAAGAATTGCATTTGCAACATCCTCTCATCATGCAGAACCTGTTCATTTAGATATGGTTAAATCTTGGCTTTCTGAATTAGAATTAGAGGAAGAAGATTTAATGTTAGGACCTGCTTGGCCACTTGGACAGAAAAGAAAAGATTATATTGTCAGACACGAAGGACGAAAAAGTAGAATTTATCATAATTGTTCCGGAAAACATTGCGGACAATTATCAATTTGCAAACACAGTAAATTTAAAACTTTAAATTATCATGATCCAAAACATCCGGTGCAAAAACTATTTATAGAAAATTTAGAAAAATTAGCTGAAGTTAAAATTAAAAATATTGGAATTGATGGCTGTAATTTGCCAGCGCCAAGCTTACCCCTTAATCAATTTGCAAAAGCTTTAACAAAGTTTGCAGATCCTTCAAAATTAGAAGGGATTGAACAAAAGGCGGTGATTAAAATATTTGAATCTTGTATAAAACATCCAGTATTATTTGGTGGATCTGAGAGCGTGAATTCTATTTTAACAAAGAGTAGTGATAAAAAAATTCTAGTTAAAAATGGAGCTGATGGAGTTTTTATAGCGGTTATTCCACAAGAAAAAGTTTCAGTCGTTGTTAAAATTAAAGACGGCAATATGAAAGCGGCCGAAGTTGCAATTGCTGGAATATTAAGAGAATTAAAATTTTTAGAAAATGATGAGACGAAAAGTCTCAGCGGCCAGCCAATCTTAAACTCAACTATTACAAAGATTGGAAAAATGGAGTGGATTTCCTCTTTAAAATAAATTTACTTATTAATTTATTGTGGTTTACTAATCTTTATATTTAATGGCAAAATCAAATTCTTTTCGATCAGGCAAACACTTATTACAAGTTCCAGGACCTACCAATATTCCTGATCGAGTTTTAAGAGCAATGAGTTCTCCAACAATAGACCATCGCGGTCCAGAATTCGCAGAAATAGTAAAAAGAGTTTTAGATGGATTAAAAG
>ATTB01000018.1 GCA_000419465.1 alpha proteobacterium SCGC AAA028-C07
ATAAGAAGATTCAATTCCTGCTTTTGATTTAATTGTAATTTTAAGTTTTCCTCTAACTTCTTTTCCGAATTCAATTTTACCATCATTCTCTGCAATGATCGCTCCTTCTTTAGGCTTTCTTGCTTCAAACAATTCAGCGACTCTTGGTAGTCCTCCAGTAATATCTTTTGTTTTAGAAGTTGCTTTGGGTAATCTAGCTAACACATCTCCTGCATTAATTTTATCTCCGTCTTCAACTGATAAAATTGTTTCTGGAACTAAATAATATCTTGCTTCGTTATCGTCAGCTTTTTTAACGACTTTTCCTTTGCTATCTCTTAATGTAATTCTTGGTTTAAGATCAAGATTCTTAGATTGACCTCTCCAATCCAAAACAACTTTAGAAGAAATTCCCGTAGCTTCATCAGTGGAATCTGTAATCGATGCTCCATCAATTAAATCTACAAAATTAACGATACCATCAGTTTCTGAAATAACTGGTAGAGTATATGGATCCCACTCACAAATTTTTTGACCTTTTTTAACTGGCTGATCTGGTTTTACAAAAAGTTTAGATCCATATGGAATTTTATACATTGCAACGTTTGTGCCATTTTTTTCAATAATAATTTCAGTATTTCTTCCCATTACAATTAATTCTTTTTTAGAATCTTCAATTAAGTTTTGATTAGAAACTTTTAATACTCCTTCTGAAGGAGCAGTTATTGAAGACTCTTGTTTAATTTGTGCTGTACCTCCCACGTGGAACGTTCTCATTGTAAGCTGTGTTCCTGGCTCTCCAATTGATTGAGCCGCTATCATTCCAACGCACTCACCGATCGATACTAATCTTCCTCTTGCTAAATCTCTTCCATAACATGTTGAACAAATTCCATCTTTTGCTTCGCAAGTAATTGGTGAATAAACATCTATAGATTTGACTCCCGCGGCATCCATTAATTCACATT
>ATTB01000019.1 GCA_000419465.1 alpha proteobacterium SCGC AAA028-C07
ATAAAGCTGAATTAGAAAAGTATGTAATTGGAAATCAGTTTGAAGAGTCCATTGATGGTATTACTATTTTGCAAGAATTTATTGAGGCCGATCCAAAAGTGGTCACTCGTATTGAGTTTATTAATTCTAAATTCTTTTATGCAGTTCAAGTGGATGCAAGCGATAGCTTTGAATTATGTCCTGCCGATGCCTGCAATATTGAAGAACAATTCTGCCCAACTAATCCCGATGGTAATAAATTTATGATTGTAAAAAATTATCAAAATCCTCTCATTGAAAATTATGAAAAATTTTTAAAAACTAATAGTGTTGAGGTTGCTGGGATTGAATATATGCTTGATAAAAACGGCACGATGTTCACTTACGATGTAAATACCAATACCAATTACAATTCCATTGCTGAAAAGAAAGCAGGATTATCTGGAATGCTCAAAATAGCTGAGTTTATAAAAGCAGAACTTGCAAAATTATAATTTTAGATTTGAAAATTTGATAATAATTTATATAAAATAAATTATGGCTGATAATGATAATAATATGTACCGAAGCAGCGACGACAAGTTCTTAGCTGGTGTTTGTTCAGGTCTTGCGCATAAATTAGGTTTTAGCAAATGGGGAGTTCGTTTTGCATTCATCATTGGTGCTTGGTTTTATGGAATTACAATTCTTGCCTACGTTATCTGTTGGATGGTTTTTAAAGCGCGTCCAACTTTCAATAATTAAGTCTTTTTTTTAAATTTAAATTATGAGTGAAGAAAATATTAAGTATGTTGATTTAGTCTCGTCTACGCGAGGCAATATTGTTGAAAATATTCACCAAGGTGTTGCAGTTGCAATGGATTCCGAAGGTCGTGTGATTAAAAAATGGGGAGATATTACAACAGAAATTTTTCCACGTTCTGCACTTAAACTTATTCAAACATTTGGAATTATA
>ATTB01000020.1 GCA_000419465.1 alpha proteobacterium SCGC AAA028-C07
TGCAATAGGAACTCCGCTTGATAAATTATAACTTAATTCACTAAGTTCTGAATCGGATAAATTTTTAATTTCATCACCCAACTCGCCTTTATAAATTTTTCCTAAATAATTTTTTAATTCTTCTCTTTTCGAGGAGTTTTTTTGAACACCTTCGATTAGTTTTTTAATTTTTTCTCCCATCTCAGAACAGGCCCATCCTAAATGAGTTTCTAAAATTTGACCCACGTTCATACGGCTTGGGACTCCCAATGGATTTAAAACAATGTCAACTGGTCTTCCATCTTTCATGTAAGGCATATCTTCTGCTGGTACAATTCGACTAATAACTCCTTTATTACCATGTCTTCCTGCCATTTTATCTCCGGCCTGAAGTTTTCTTTTCATAGCAACAAAAACTTTTACCATTTTCATAACACCGGGTAATAAATCATCTCCTTTTTGAATTTTATCTACCTGATCTTCAAATCTAGTTTGAATATCTTTTTTAGCTTTAACAAATTGTTCTTTTAAAATTGCTAAGTTGGATTGAACTTTTTTATCTTCTATGACTAATTTGAATAAATCATTTGCTGTCAATTCAGATAAATTATCTTCTGATAAAACCATTCCTTTTTTTAAAGATTTGAAATCTTCTTCAACTTTAGCGGAAACTAGTGTGCCTTTAACTCTCGCTTTAATGTTGGATTCTAATATTTCTTCTTCAGCGTTTTTATCATTTTGAACTGACTCAATTTCAGCTCTTTCAATAGAAATTGCTCTTTCATCTTTTTCAATTCCGTGTCTGTTAAACACTCTTACTTCGACTACAACGCCGTTTGTTCCTGAAGGCATTTTTAAAGATGAATCTCTTACATCAATTGCTTTTTCT
>ATTB01000021.1 GCA_000419465.1 alpha proteobacterium SCGC AAA028-C07
TTTCTTTTTAAACATTCTTTTTAATATTGTTAATAAGATTTCCATTTGCGCATTACCTGCGCCAGCTCCAAAGCCTCTTATAGAGACATCTAGTATGTTTGCTCCGCCTTTATAAGCCTCAATAGTATTCCAAATTGCATTGCCTAGATTATTATGTGCATGAAAACCGAAATTAATTTTAATTTTTTTAAGATCAAAAAAAATTTTTTTAACTTCTGATGGCAGCAAACATCCAGCAGAATCCATTAATATAACTGTTTTTAAACCTAATGACTTTAAGAAGTTAATTTTTTTTATATACTCTTTATTATTCATGATTAAGTGAAACATCATTAAAACACCCCAAACCTCAACTTTATTATTTTTACAAAAATTTACTTGCTTTTCGATAATATCTATTTCGGTTGAATTGCAGCCGATTCTAAAAATGTCTACTCCTTCATCTATAGCTAACTGCAAATCATTAATTGTCGAAAATCCAGGAATGCTATGAATAGATAATTTAGTTTTTTTTAAAAACTTTCTTGCAGTTTTTAATATTTTTTTATCAGGAAAAGCCGACCTTCCTATTGATAATGATGAGGCTCCAATACCATTTCCGTGACCAACTTCTATTACTGATAGTTTTGCTTTTTCAGCAAATTGGCAATATTGCTTTATAATATTTAAATTAATTGAATGATTTACAGCGTGGTTTCCGTCTCTTAAAGTAACGTCGCTAATGATAATTTTTTTCATGTATTAATTTAGGTAAATATGCAGCTGCAGATGTTATTATATCCAAATTTCCAGCATAGGAAGGTAAATAATCTCCTTGTCCAACAACTCTTATAGTAATTCTAAAAACGTTTTTACTCTCTGTTTTA
>ATTB01000022.1 GCA_000419465.1 alpha proteobacterium SCGC AAA028-C07
TATCGCAGAAAACGACAGTCTCTTTCTGACCACAGTATCTAAAAATAATATCGATAAGTTCGGAAATTTGCTTTTTAGTTAATAATTTATTTACCAGATCAAATGAAATTTTATGATGTTTTGGAAGAACATCTGCTAATAAAAATCTACCAACACTACTTTGATAAGTTTTAAAAACTGGCTTACCTTTTTCATCTACCGTTTCAAATCGACAAACAACTTTAGAATGAACATTTATTGATTTGTTTTCAAGTCCTTGGGCAATTTCATCTAAATTTAGGAAGTAGCCGACTGGTTTAGTATCTTGATCTCCAAAAAACTGGGACATATAATAAATTCCTAAAACCATGTCTTGAGATGGAACGATAATAGGTTTTCCGTTTGATGGACTTAAAATATTATTAGTCGACATCATTAATACTCTTGCCTCTAACTGAGCTTCAATACTCAAGGGAACGTGAACAGCCATTTGATCGCCGTCAAAGTCAGCGTTAAATGCCGCTGTAACTAAAGGATGCAGTTGAATAGCTTTACCTTCAATTAGTAATGGTTCAAAAGCTTGAATACCTAATCTATGAAGTGTTGGAGCTCTATTTAAAAGAATTGGATGTTCTCTAACAACTTCTTCTAAAATATCCCAAACTTCTGATTTTTCTTTTTCTACTATTTTTTTAGCCTGCTTAATTGTTGTGGCAAGACCAAGTTTATCTAATTTTGCATAAATAAATGGCTTAAATAATTCTAGTGCCATTTTTTTTGGAAGACCACACTGATGAAGTTTTAATTCTGGTCCTACAACAATTACAGATCTTCCTGAATAATCTACTCGTTCTCCTAATAAGTTTTGTCTGAAACGTCCCTGCT
>ATTB01000023.1 GCA_000419465.1 alpha proteobacterium SCGC AAA028-C07
ATAAATGAGGACCAGATAGTCTTTTAATTCTTGGTATTTTTTGTATATCAATCTCACCAAATTCTCCATGCTCATACGGAAGCTTTTCTTCTTTTGTCTCTATTTTTTGTATAACTTCTTCTTTGTTAATTTTGTTGTTTAAAGTACTTTTAATAAATTGTTTGATATCTTCTTCAAGAATTCTTCCTTTTCTTGCGCTTCCCTCAACTAACTGAATATTAACACCAAGTTCTCTAGCAAATTTTCTTATTTTTGGACTTGCGCTTTTAATGTTTTGATATTGATTATTGTCTTGTGAAAGATTTTCTACAATTACTTGTTCTTTTATTTTTGTTTCTAAGTTTTGATTAAGAATTTCTGCAATTAAATCTCCAATCTTAACTTGTTGACCTTTTTTAAGTATTACACTTTTAACAATTCCTGATATTGGCGATGGTATTTCATAAGCACTTTCTTCATCCTCAATTAACAGTGCTATATCATCAGCTTTAATAAATTGATCTTTTTTTAAAAGAATTTCAGAAACAATTAAATTTTTAGCTATTCCAAGGGCTGGAATTTTTAATAACGTTATATTTTTAGGAGGTCCACTTTCTTTTTGTATTTCAATCTTTTTATCTTCAGATCTTTGTTCTTGGATTGGTTCATCAGAAGTGATTTCTATTTCGCCTATTTTATCACCTTCAGAAATTTTATCTCCAACTTTAATTTTAATAATTTTAACTTTACCTGAAAACTGAGAAGGAACCTCAACACTTGATTTGTCGCTTTCTAAGGTAATGATCCCATCATTTTTTTTTATATTTTGATTTTCTTTTATAAGAACT
>ATTB01000024.1 GCA_000419465.1 alpha proteobacterium SCGC AAA028-C07
ATTAATATTTTTAATTTTTTTTAAACTTAAATATTTATCTTTTAATATTAGATCTACGGGTAAATAAGGATAATAAATCTTTGCGGCATCAACAATAGAAGTATACGGAGACTCTAAAATAATTCCTGCAAATTTTTGATTTTGAGCAACTTCAACCGCAACGCCTGTACCTAAAGACTCTCCGTATAAAATAATTTTATTCTTTGAAATATTATTCTTTTCTAACCATTCTAAAGCGCTTCTGGCATCACTATATAAACCTTGTTCTGTTGGATTTCCTTTATTGCCGCTAAATCCTCGCCAAGAAATGATTAAATAATTTAAATTTAAATTTTTTAATTCATTTAATTTATAAATTCTATTTCCTAATTCCCCGGCATTTCCATGAAAAAATAGAACTGTGTATTTGTTCTGCGGATTTTTGTAAAACCACGCTTTTAAATCAATACCTTCGGTTGAAGGCACGAATACTTCTTTAATTCCAATGTTTAATTTTTCACCACGTAAATAATTATTTGTGTAAGGATGATATAAAAAATTTCTCTGAAAAATGTACATATAAATACAAACGGAAGCATAAAGAATAGTTAAAGATAAAAAGACGTATAAAAAAATTGGTCGTAATTTCATTATCTGCTGAGTGCTTTGATAAACAAATATAAAGCGCT
>ATTB01000025.1 GCA_000419465.1 alpha proteobacterium SCGC AAA028-C07
ATATAAAATGTAAAAAATTAAAATTTTTTAAGAACGTACATATTTTTAATCTCAATAAATTTTCTATCGGCGCTAAATATTGTTTAGCAAATAAATTTAGCTATTTTAACACTGGAATTAAGGGCTTAATTAATAAAATTGATTTAGATGATTTGAATTTAATTTATGATGCCACTTCTGCTGAAATGAGCATTAATAATTATAAGTCACTCATGACTTATTTAAGTCTAAATAATTTTTTTTATATTAATTTAACACCATCAAAAATTGGCGAATATGTAGTTCCGTATCATTCTCTTAAAGCTAAATCTAAGTCAATCAACCTCATTACTTGTGGGGGGCAAAGTTCAATACCCCTGATTATAGAATTAAAAAAAGTGCTACCAAGTTTAATTTATGTTGAATTAGTATCTAGTATTTCATCTATTAGTGCTGGTCCAGCAACTAGAAAGAATGTTAATGATTATATTGAAAATACTCAATCTGCCATATCCAAATTGTGCGGAATGAAAAATAATAAAGTTATAATTAATTTAAACCCAAGTAATCCACCAGTTAATATGATGAATTCTATTTTTTTTGAATGTAAAAAAAAATTACATAAAATTGATTTTATTAAAATTTTAAAAACATTAAGAAAAATAAATAAA
>ATTB01000026.1 GCA_000419465.1 alpha proteobacterium SCGC AAA028-C07
AAAAAAAATCGGGACTACAAACTCTGAGGTAATCGTAGCTCATTCAGTTTCTGAGGATATGTTACAAAGAAATGGAAAAATTGAAGAGGTCACAAGATCTGAAGATATTAGCATTGGGCTAACCGCCTATATTGGACAAAAAAAATCTTCTATCTCCAGTTCTAATTTAACAAAAAATAATATCAAACAGGCAATTATTAGATGTTACGAAATGGCAAAAAATACACCTGAAGATAAATATTGCGGTCTGCCTAACAATAATAATCTTGAAAAAGATCATATTGATTTAGATTTATTTGATAATTCAGTAATCTCTTATGAAGCTAAAAAAGATTATATCTCTGAATGCGAATCTGAAGCATTAAAACAGAAAAAAATATTTAACTCTAATGGAGTTTCATTTACCGAAGCTAAATCAAATTTTATACTGAAAAATTCTAATGGTTTTTCCAATGGACGAAGATCATCGATCTTTAGTGTTTCATGCGATGTTGTTGCAAAAGAAGAGGATAGTATGGAAAGAGATTATGAATATTCATCTAAAAGATTTTTTTGTGATTTAACTAAACCCAAGAAATAACTGAGGCCAAAATGTTATCCTTTTCATAAAAGGATAAGAAATAATTAACAATCCAGAAGACAGGCCTA
>ATTB01000027.1 GCA_000419465.1 alpha proteobacterium SCGC AAA028-C07
ATTTTAATCTTTTAATAGTTCTTTCTTCAGCAACTTTAGAGGTTGTTGTTTTCAATACTTCTCTTAATCTTTCTCTTTCAGCTGGTAAATCAATCGCAGCTAATACTTCTCTAATAGCTTCAGCACCAATGCCTGCTGAGAACTGATCTTCTCCGTATTTTTCTTGGGCTTTTAATAATTCTTCTTCTGTAATTAATTGATTTTTCTTAAATTCTGTTAATCCTGGTTCAATAACAATAAAATTTTCAAAATATAAAACTTTTTCAAGATCTTTAAGCTTCATATCCATTGCAAGAGCTATTCTGCTTGGTAATGATTTTAAAAACCAAATATGAGAAACTGGTGTTGACAGTTCTACGTGACCCATTCGTTCACGTCTTACATTTGCCTTTGTAACTTCAACTCCGCACTTTTCGCAAATAATTCCTCTAAATTTCATACGCTTGTACTTGCCGCACAAACATTCGTAATCTTTTACTGGTCCAAATATTCTAGAACAAAATAATCCATCTTTTTCAGGTTTAAATGTTCTGTAATTAATAGTTTCTGGTTTTTTAATTTCTCCAAATGACCAAGATTTAATCTTTTCAGGACTGGCTAAAGAAATTTTAATATTATTAAAATTT
>ATTB01000028.1 GCA_000419465.1 alpha proteobacterium SCGC AAA028-C07
AACGTCCATAAAATCGACATTTTCAGGTTGTGCTAACTCAAAACCTAAAGATTTTCTGCAAGAAACTAAATCATCTACAAAAGTATTTTCTTTGCTTAAAGGAGAGTTTGCTTGAGCAATTGTATATTTGCCTTCTTCCATTGCAGATAAATAATGAATCTCTTTTGTAATTTTCCCATTAACAACTTTTCTATATGGGCTTTCAATAAAGCCATATTTATTAATTCTTGAATAAGTTGCTAAACTATTAATTAATCCAATGTATGGTCCTTCAGGTGTTTCGATAGGACATATTCTTCCATAATGAGTTGGGTGAACATCTCGAACTTCAAATCCTGCTCTCTCTCTATTTAATCCTCCAGGCCCAAGAGCTGACACTCTTCTTTTATGAGTAATTTCTGCTAATGGATTTGTTTGGTCCATAAATTGAGATAATGGAGAAGTTCCAAAAAATTCTTTAAGGCATGCAGCAATTGGTTTTGCGTTAATTAAATCTTGTGGCATTACTGAATCAATTTCAACAGATGCCATTTTTTCTTTAATGGCTCTTTCCATTCTTATTAATCCAATTCTAAATTGATTTTCTACAAGTTCTCCAACAGATCTAAGTCTACGATTT
>ATTB01000029.1 GCA_000419465.1 alpha proteobacterium SCGC AAA028-C07
TTGCTTTACTGTTTTGAAGCTCCATGTCTCTTTCGCGAGCAATTTTAGAGAATTTAAATGTGCTATCTCCTGTTCCCGCTGGGATTAATCTTCCGACAATAACGTTTTCTTTCAAGCCATGTAGTACGTCAACTTTACCTTTGATTGCTGCCTCAGTAAGAACTCTTGTTGTTTCTTGAAATGAAGCTGCAGAAATAAATGATTTAGTCTGCAATGAAGCTTTTGTAATACCTAATAATACTGGATCAACTTTTGCAGCAGCCTTTCCCTCTGAAACTAATTTTTTATTTAATTCATCTAGATCAATTTTATCAACTAATTCTCCCACCAAGAAAGGTGTATCTCCTGAAGCCTTGATTTCAACTTTTCTTAACATTTGTCTAACAATAACTTCAATATGTTTATCGTTAATTATAACTCCTTGTAATCTGTAAACTTCTTGAACTTCATCTATAAAGTAATTTGCAAGAGCTTCTACTCCTAAAATTCTTAAAATGTCATGAGGAGCTGGACTTCCGTCTAATAAATATTCTCCTTTTTTAATTTCTT
>ATTB01000030.1 GCA_000419465.1 alpha proteobacterium SCGC AAA028-C07
TTTTAAGAGCAATGAGTTCTCCAACAATAGACCATCGCGGTCCAGAATTCGCAGAAATAGTAAAAAGAGTTTTAGATAGATTAAAAGGAATTTTTAAAACCACACAACCTATCATTACATTTCCAGGTTCAGGCACGGGAGCTTGGGAAGCTGCAATTGTAAACACATTAAATCCTTATGACAAAGTATTGATGTTTGAAACTGGACAATTTTCATCATTATGGGCAGAGCAGGCAAAAAAATTTAATATCGAAGTTGATCTTGTGCCAGGGGATTGGCGTACCGGCGCAGATCCAAAGATTGTTGAAAAAAAATTAAGTGAAGATAAAGCTCATAAAATAAAAGCAGTTTTTGCTTTGCACAATGAAACATCAACAGGCGTTACAAGTAACATTGCAAAAATTCGACAAGCAATGGACAGCGCTAAGCATCCAGCATTACTAATGGTTGATACAATTTCATCCCTTGCTTCAATTGATTATTGCCACGATGATTGGAAAGTAGATGTAACAGTGGGCGGATCACAA
>ATTB01000031.1 GCA_000419465.1 alpha proteobacterium SCGC AAA028-C07
TTCCCAATACGGTTTTAACCTAATATTTAAGCCAAACTTTTTATAGTTTTATAAAGAGCATTTAAATATAATAAAATTTATGAATTTAGAAATTAAGGTTCCTGATATAGGGGATTTTAAGAATGTTGAGATTATAGAAGTATTAGTAAAAGAAGGTGATCAAATTAAGAAAAATGATCCTATTCTTACATTAGAAAGTGATAAATCAAGCGTAGAGGTTCCATCCCCTTTCGATGGTAAAATTTCAAGTATAAAAGTTAAGGTTGGGGATAAAGTCTCAAAAGGATCATTAATAGCTACTTTAAGTAATGGAGATTCCTCAAAAATAAAGGATAATAAATCTATACTTCCAGAAACAGAAAAGATCATTCAAGAAGCTGAAAAAATTTTAAAAAAAACAGATCCTGAAAATAAAATTGCAAAAGAAGAACCTAAGCAAAATTTTGAAACAAAAGTTGAATATAAGAAATTTACAAACTATTCTTCTGAACAAGATAGTATCGGAGATGTAGACCCTC
>ATTB01000032.1 GCA_000419465.1 alpha proteobacterium SCGC AAA028-C07
TATTTTGATCATCAATAAGAATTGTACCGTGTTCTAAATTAAAGAATCTTGGAATTAAATTTAAAAATGTAGTTTTTCCAGATCCACTTATCCCAACTAAACCAACTTTTCTTCCACCCTCTATTTTTGCAGATAAATTTTTTAAAGCACGTGTTCCATCCGGATATGTGAAGCTGATATTTTTAAACTCTAATGTTGCATTTTTTAATTTTAAAGAAGGGGCATTTTCATCATTATAAATCTCATTTTTTTGATCAATTATTTCATATATTCTCTTAGCGGCTGTAATACCTTCTTGTATACCAACATTAATCCCAGCTAATGCTTTAACTGGCTGGTAGGCCAACATTAACGCAGCTAAGAAAGACACAAACTCACCAAGAGTTATAGCGCCTTGCATACTTCTATAGCCTGCAAAAAAAACTACAATGGCAATGGCAATGGCAGAAATTTGGGGGCATGGTCAAAGGATTTCTTTTTTCAATTAAAAATTCGTCAGGAACGTCTTTTTTCATAC